>NZ_BNET01000002.1:299645-509374 GCF_024341885.1 Nocardioides sp. OK12
CGGACCCTGACCCGGCTCCGGACCCTGACCCGGCTCCGGACCCTGACCCGGCTCCGGACCCTGACCCGGCTCCGGACCCTGACCCGGCTCCGGACCCCGACCCGGTCCCTGACCCCGACCCGGCTCCGGACCCTGACCCGGTCCCTGACCCCGACCCGGTCCCGGACCCCGACCCGGTCCCGGACCCCGACCCGGTCCCGGACCCCGACCCGGCTCCGGACCCCGAGCCGGCGGCACCGGTCTCGTCCAAGACCAGGCTCAAGGTGCTGGACAAGCCGGTGCGAGCCGGTCAGCGAGCTGACATCAAGGTCGTGGTGCGCACGGCCGACGAGACCGTGCCGACCGGGGAGATCCGGGTGAGGGTGCGGGGTGCCAAGAACCTGACCCGCACGCTCGACGCGGACCAGGCCGGAGTGCTGCGGCTGAAGCTGCCCAAGCTGGCCGTGGGGACGCACCGCGTCAAGGTCCGCTACCTCGGCTCGTCGGACGTGGAGTCCTCCGCGGCCAAGACGCGGAAGGTCCGGGTCAAGCGGGCCAAGGCGGGGAAGTCGGCCACGAGCAGCCCTCGTGGTGGATGGAGCGCGGTCGACTCCTGACCGCCCGTGCGCAGGGGCCGGACCGCATCCGCGGCCCGGCCCCTGCCGCTGTCCACAGGTGCTTCCACCCCTATGCGTCGAACGTGCGTTCGAGTAGGATTGGGGCATGACAGCTGCTCCCTCCACCACCGATCTCGCCGCCCTCGGCGAGGCCGAGCTGGTCGAGGAAGTCCGGCGGCTCGATGAGCTCAAGGCCCACGCCGCCGCGCTGCAGGCCGAGTTGACGGCTCGTCTCGACGAGGTCGTACGCCGCCGGCACGCCGCGGCCGGGCTGCCCGTCGACCGGCAGGGCGTCGGTGTCGCCTCGCAGGTCGGGCTGGCGCGGCGCGAGTCACCCAACAGGGGTGCCCGCCACCTCGGGCTGGCGAAGATCCTGGTGGCCGAGATGCCACACACCCTGGCTGCGATGCGCGCCGGTTGGTGTAGCGAGTGGCGCGCCACCCTCCTGGCCCGCGAGACCGCGTGCCTGTCGCTGGAGGACCGGCGCCGGGTCGACGCGGAGCTGATGGCCGACCCCGAGACCACCGAGGGCTGGGGCGACAAGCGACTGGTCGCCGCTGCCCGGGCCCGCGCCTACGAGCTCGACCCGCACGCCGCACTGAAGCGCTCCCGCAAGGCCGAGGGTGAGCGGTACGTGTCCCTGCGACCGGCACCGGACACGATGACCTACCTGACCGCGCTGCTCCCGGTCGCGCAGGGCGTCGCGGCGTACGCCGCACTCACCCGCGCCGCCGACTCCGCCCGCGCCACTGGCGATGAGCGCTCCCGCGGCCAGGTCATGGCCGACACCCTCGTCACCTCCGTGCTCACCCGGTCCGCCGAGCCGACGCCAGTTCCCGCGGTCCCGGCGATTCCGGTGGCGGTGAACCTGACCGTCTCCGACGCCACCCTCCTCGGCGGCGGCCACCAGCCCGGTTGGGTCGCCGGCTACGGCCCGGTGCCGGCCGGGTTCGCCCGCGAGCTGGTCGCCACCGCGGTCGAGCAGGCGCAGGCGACGCTGCGCCGGCTCTACACCACCAGCGCCGGGGCCCTGGTCGCGATGGACTCCCGGGCCCGTACCTTCCCCGCCAGCCTGGGACTCTTCATCGACCTGCGCGACCAGTCGTGCCGCACCCCGTGGTGCGACGCACCCATCCGGCACCACGACCACGTGGTCCCCGACCACGCCGGCGGACCCACCAGCGCCACCAACGGACAAGGGCTCTGTGAGGCCTGCAACCAGGCCAAGGAAGCCCCCGGCTTCACCGCCACCACCGAGGGCAGCACCGTCGTCACGACCACCCCCACCGGCCACCAGGTCCGATCAAGGGCACCCGACCTCCCACCCGCCCACCCACCGGTCACAGCAGCACCAACGCGACCACGGGTCGACATCCTCCACCCCCGCCTGCAGATCGTCCTCGACGACTACACGCCCGCCGCCTGAGCCACCGAGATGACCACGGGGGAGGTGCCAGGCGCCACCGGCACGGTCGTGGTCTTGGAGCGACGCAGCCCACCGCAGCGGCGAGCAGGTCTCCACCCTGCGCGTGGTGAAGAAGGGGTAGCCCCGGGGCGCACCGACCGCGTGCCCCCTTAGGCTCTGCCCATGGATTCTGCCCACGTGGAGCACGACCTCGTCAACGTCCTCTTCACCGAGGAACAGATCCAGGACCGGCTCAAGGAGATGGCCGCCCAGATCGAGCAGGACTACGAGGGGGAGGACCTCCTCATCGTCGGCATCCTGCGCGGGGCCGTGATGGTGATGGCCGACCTGGCCCGCTCCTTCACCCGCCACCTCGAGATGGACTGGATGGCGGTGTCCTCCTACGGCTCGGGCACCAAGTCCAGCGGCGTCGTGCGCATCCTCAAGGACCTCGACACCGACATCTCCGGTCGCCACGTCGTCATCGTCGACGAGATCATCGACACCGGCCTGACCCTGTCGTGGCTCACCTCCAACCTGAGCAGCCGCAACCCCGCGAGCGTCGAGATCGCCACGCTGCTGCGCAAGCCCGAGGCGCTGCAGATGCCCGTCGACGTCAAGTACGTCGGCTGGGACATCCCCAACGAGTTCGTGGTGGGCTACGGCCTGGACTACCGCGAGAAGTACCGCAACCTGCGCGACATCGCCACGCTCGCCCCGCACGTCTACTCCTGAGCCGGCCCCGGTCGTCCCGGGACCCCGCGATCACCAGTCGCCTGCGAGGATGAGCCTGACGCGGGCATGTACCGTCGTCGGTCCGTTCGACGTCTGAGACGAGAGAAGTCCGTGAAGCGCTTTGTCAAGGGTCCCTGGCTGTGGATCGTGGTCGCCGTGGTCGGCGTCCTGCTCGCCCTGCAGTTCCTGGCCCCCAGCAGCGGCGGGGACGAGATCCCCGCCTCCGAGATGTCCGCCTACATCGAGTCGGGGGAGATCAAGGAGATCACCTTCGTCGACGGTGACCAGGAGATCCGCGCGACCCTCGACGAGGGCGTGCGCGAGGAGGGCGCCGAGGTCTTCTCCTACTGGGTGCAGGGCACCCAGCCCCGTCTCTACAACGCGGCCAGCGACCAGGTCGACAGCGGCGAGATCGAGGAGCTGAAGACCGAGATCTCGCGCCCGAGCGCGCTGAGCTCGTTCCTGTTCTCGTTCCTGCCGCTCATCATCATCTTCATCGTCTTCCTCTGGCTGCTCAACAACATGCAGGGCGGCGGCGGCCGCGGCGTCATGCAGTTCGGCAAGTCCAAGGCCAAGCTGATCTCCAAGGACATGCCGAAGTCCACGTTCGCCGACGTCGCCGGCGCCAACGAGGCCATCGAGGAGCTCGGCGAGATCAAGGAGTTCCTCCAGGAGCCCGCCAAGTTCCAGGCCGTGGGCGCCAAGATCCCCAAGGGCGTGCTGCTCTACGGCCCGCCGGGCACCGGCAAGACGCTGCTGGCCCGCGCCGTGGCCGGCGAGGCCGGCGTGCCCTTCTACTCCATCTCCGGCTCCGACTTCGTCGAGATGTTCGTCGGCGTCGGCGCGTCCCGCGTGCGCGACCTCTTCGAGCAGGCCAAGGAGAACGCCCCGGCCATCGTCTTCATCGACGAGATCGACGCCGTCGGTCGCCACCGCGGCGCCGGCATGGGCGGCGGCCACGACGAGCGCGAGCAGACCCTCAACCAGCTGCTGGTCGAGATGGACGGCTTCGACGTGCGCGGCGGCGTCATCCTCATCGCCGCCACCAACCGCCCCGACGTGCTCGACCCCGCGCTGCTGCGCCCGGGCCGCTTCGACCGCCAGATCGGGGTCGACGCCCCCGACCTGGCCGGGCGCCAGAAGATCCTCGAGGTCCACTCGCGCGGCAAGCCGATGGCCCCCGACATCGACCTGCGCTCGTACGCCCGCCGCACCCCCGGCTTCACCGGTGCCGACCTGGCCAACGTGCTCAACGAGGCGGCGCTGCTGACCGCGCGCAACAACGAGAAGCAGATCACCAACATCTCCCTCGACGAGGCCATCGACCGCGTCATCGCGGGGCCGCAGCGCAGCTCACGGCTGATGAGCGAGAAGGAGAAGCTCATCACCGCCTACCACGAGGGCGGCCACGCCCTGGTGGCCGCGGCGCTGCCCGGCAACGACCCGGTCCACAAGATCACGATCCTGCCGCGCGGTCGCGCGCTGGGCTACACGATGGTCCTGCCCGACGAGGACAAGTACTCCCAGCCCCGCTCGCAGATGCTCGACCAGCTCGCCTACATGCTGGGCGGGCGCGCCGCGGAGGAGCTGATCTTCCACGACCCCACCACCGGTGCCGGCAACGACATCGAGAAGGCCACCAACCTGGCCCGCGCGATGGTCACCCAGTACGGCATGACCGAGCGCCTGGGCGCGATCAAGCTCGGCGACTCCAACTCCGAGCCGTTCCTGGGCCGCGACCTGGGCCACCAGCGCAACTACTCCGAGGACGTCGCGGCCAAGGTCGACGAGGAGACCAAGAACCTCCTCGCGGCCGCCCACCAGGAGGCCTTCGACATCCTGGAGGAGAACCGCGACGTGCTCGACGCGCTCGTCCTGGCGCTGCTGGACAAGGAGACCCTCGACAAGGAGCAGATCGCCGAGGTCTTCGTGCCGCTGCGCCGCCGCGACCGGCGTCCCGCCTGGACCGGCTCGCCCGACCGCCGGCCCTCGCAGGTGCCCGCGGTCGAGATCCCGCAGGAGATCCGCGACCGGGCCCGCACCAACGGGGTCGACCGTCCGGCCGAGGCCGACGAGGCCGGTGGCGGGGCCGTGGTGACCCCGCCGGGCGCCGGCGGCGACGTCCACGGCGGCACGCCGCCCCCCTCCGACGACACGTGGCGTCCGTGACCGACGGGATCGGCCCGGTCAGCATGGTCGAGCGCGACCCCGGCGAGGTGCCCGACTTCGACCAGGCGCGCGCCGAGGCCGCGGTGCGCGAGCTGCTGCTGGCCATCGGCGAGGACCCCGACCGCGAGGGCCTGCTCGAGACACCCGCCCGCGTCGCGCGGGCGTACGCCGAGGTCACCGCCGGGCTGCGGATGCGCGCCGAGGACGTGCTCACCACGACCTTCGACCTCGGTCACGACGAGATGGTGCTGGTGCGCGACATCGAGCTGTGGTCGATGTGCGAGCACCACCTGGTGCCCTTCACCGGGGTCGCGCACGTCGGCTACATCCCCGCCGAGAGCGGCAAGATCACCGGCATCTCCAAGCTGGCCCGCCTCGTCGACGTCTACGCCCAGCGCCCCCAGGTGCAGGAGCGGCTGACCACGCAGGTCGTCGACGCGCTGATGACGATCCTCGAGGCGCGCGGCGCCGTCGTGGTGATCGAGGCCGAGCACCTGTGCATGACCATGCGCGGGGTCCGCAAGGCCGGCGCCCGCACCGTCACCTCCGCGGTGCGCGGCACGATGCTCACCGACCGCGCCACCCGCGCCGAGGCGATGGCCCTGATCCACGGGACCACGCGCCGCTGAGCAGCGCGCCGAGCAGCCGATGATCCCCGCCCTGGCCGTGCCGCTGGGACGCCCGCGCGTCATGGGCGTCGTCAACGTCACCCCCGACTCGTTCTCCGACGGGGGCCGGTACGCCGCCCCCGCCGCCGCGGTCGAGCACGGCCTGGCGCTCCTCGAGCAGGGCGCCGACCTGCTGGACATCGGCGGCGAGTCGACCCGGCCGGGCGCGACGCGTCCCCTGGTCGCCGAAGAGCTGGCCCGCGTGGTGCCGGTGATCCGCGAGCTGGCGGGCGCCGGCGCGGTCGTATCGGTCGACACGATGCGCCACGAGGTCGCCGAGGCGGCCCTCGAGGCGGGCGCGGTCGTCGTCAACGACGTCTCCGGCGGCCTCGCCGACCCCGCGCTGCTCGAGGTCGTCGCGGCCGCCGGGGCGACGTACGTCGCCATGCACTGGCGCGCCCACAGCGACAGGATGCGCGAGTTCGCGGTGTACGACGAGCCTGGCGGCGTGGTCGCGGCGGTCTGCCGCGAGCTGGAGGAGCGGGTCGCGGCGATCCGGGCCGCCGGCGTGGCCGACGACCGCATCGTGCTCGACCCCGGCCTGGGCTTCGCCAAGACGCCCGCGCACAGCTGGGAGCTGCTGCGCGACCTCGACCCGCTCATGGCCCTGGGGCACCCGCTGCTGGTCGGTGCGAGCCGCAAGTCCTTCCTCGGCTCGCTCCTCGCCGACGCCGCCGGGCCCCGCCCCGTGGGCGAGCGCGAGGCCGCCCACCTGGCGGTGGTGCTCGAGCTGGCCAGGGCCGGGGTGTGGGGGGTGCGGGTCCACGACGTACGGTCTGCTCGCGACGCGCTGGCCGCCCGGGCCGCGATGCTCGCCGACGAGACCGGCAGGACCGACGCGCAGGGAGGTGGGCATGACTGACGAGATCGCCGTCCTCGGCGTCGAGTGCTTCGCCCACCACGGCGTCCTGGCGCACGAGAAGCGCGACGGGCAGACGTTCGTGCTCGACCTCGCGCTGGGCGTCGACACCGCTCCCGCCGCCGCCTCGGACGACTTGCGCGACACCGTCGACTACGGAAGTCTCGTGACCGCGGTCAAGACCGCGGTGGAGCGCGAGCCGGTCGACCTGATCGAGACCCTGGCCCAGCGGGTCGCCGACGTCTGCTTGTTGGACGACCGTGTTGAATGGGCCCGGATCACGGTCCACAAGCCGCACGCCCCCATCAGCGCGACGTTCTCGGACGTCACGCTGACGATCACCCGGAGACGCGAGGACTCGACGTGACTGAGACGCCCAACCCGCACATCATCAACGCCGACACCCTCACCGGTGAGATGCGCCCGATCCGCCGTGCCGTGCTGGCGGTCGGGTCCAACCTCGGCGAGCGGATGGCCATGCTCCAGGGCGCGGTCAACGCCATCGCCGACACCCCCGACGTGTGGGTCACCGGCGTCTCGCCGGTCTACGAGACCGAGCCGGTCGACTCCCCGGAGGACGCCCGCAACTACCTCAACGCCGTGGTGCTCATCGACACCACGCTGGCCGCGAACCGGTTGATGGACCGCGCGCTGGCCATCGAGGACGCCTTCGAGCGCGAGCGCAGCGACGTGCCGAACGCCCCGCGCACCCTCGACGTCGACCTGATCGTCGTGGGCGACCGCCGCAGCGACGAGCCCCACCTGCGCCTGCCGCACCCGCGTGCCGCCGAGCGCGCCTTCGTGCTCAAGCCGTGGTTCGACCTCGAGCCCGACGCCGCCCTGCCGGGCCGCGGGCCGATCGCCGACCTGCTGGCCGAGACCGGCCTCGATGGCATCACGCTGCGCGAGGACCTCACGCTCGCCGTCGAGTGAGCGAGCCCGAGCGGACTCCCGAGCAGCCCCCGGGGCGGCCCCCCGGCCAGGGCTGGGGCCGTGCCCCGGCCTCGCCCGCGCTGCTGACGGCCGCGGTCGTCGTCGGCCTCGTCGCCGGCTGGCTGGCCCGCCCGGTCAGCACCGCCTGGCTGGGCTCCGCGCCCGTGGTCACCTGGGTGCAGCCCACGCTCCTGGCGATGCTCGCGCTGGTCATCGGCGTCACCGCCCGCCACACCCACACCGCCCTGCAGGTGCGCCGTGAGCCGATGGAGCCGCACCGCGCGGTCAACCGGCTCGCCTTCGGGCGCGCCAGCGCCTACGTCGGCGCCCTCGTGGGGGCCGGGTACGCCGGCTACGCGCTGTCCTGGCTGGGCCTGAACGCCGAGCTGGCCGGCCAGCGGATGCTCTGGTCGGGCCTCGCGGCGCTGGCCGGTGTGGGCGTTGTCGCGTGCGGACTGCTGCTCGAGCGCGCGTGTCGCGTGCCGGGAGACGACTCGGACGCCTAGCCTGGCGCTATGTCCACTTCTGTCGCTGGGGCCACGCAGGCCACAACCGCCGCGTCCGTCACATCCGCCACGCGGGCCTCGCGGCGTCGCCAGCGCTCGACCCGCCTCACCGTCGCCACGGTGCTGCTGGTCCTCTCGGCGCTGCTCGTCCTCGGCGCCGTCGCCAGCGGGTCCGCCCTGCTGGTGACCGTCGCCGCCCTGGCCGCCGTCGTCCTCGGCGCCGCCGCCACCCGCATCACCCACGCCGAGCTGCTGCAGTCGCGCCGCGACGCGGCGCGCGACCGCGCCGAGCAGGCCCAGGCCTACCGCCGTCTGGCCGAGACCCGCGCCGACGAGCACGCCGCCCGCGTCGCCGAGCTGACCGAGCGCCTCGAGGAGCGCGAGAGCGCCCTGGGCGACCTGCAGACCGAGCTGGTCAAGACCCAGCGCACCGCCGCCGACAGCGCCCGCCAGGTCGACGTCGCGCACCGCCGCAACGTCGAGCTCGAGAAGGAGGGCCGCGTCGTGGCCCGCAGCCTGGAGTCCGCCGAGGAGCGCGCCGCCGACGCGATCGTGCGGGTCGCCGAGCTCGAGGCCGAGATCGACGTGCTGCGCGCCGAGCTCGAGACCGTCACCGCCGCCTGGCGCACCGCCGAGGCCGGGGCCCGCCGCCGCGCCTGAGCCCCGGGACCACCACGCCCGAGCGGGCGAGGCGGCGTACGGCATCATGACCCCCGTGAACGACGAGGAAGCGCTGCCCGAGGAGAACCGTTTCGAGAGCGACCCGGGGGAGATCCTCGACGACCTCCCCCTGCCGGACGGCTGGGAGGTCGGGACCCCGGACGCCGAGGACCGCTTCGAGGTCGCCCGCCTGACCCACCTGCTGCGCGCCCACGAGCGCCACGGCCGCGGCTGGGCCGGCGCCGGCGTCGACGACGTGCTGGTCGAGGTCTCCGAGCACGGCCTGCGCACCCGTGCCAACGTGGTGATCCGCGACCCGGAGGGCAGCATCCAGGCCTGGGGCAGCGTCCACGACCGCGCCGGCGGCCGGATGCTCTACTCCCACATCGTCAGCCGCGAGCTGGCCCCGCCGATCGCGCGCAAGTGCTCCGACGCCCTCTTCGGGTGGGCGGCCGGCCAGGCCCGCGCCGTCGGCGAGGCGCGCGGCCTGCCGACCCAGCAGATCGACACCGGCGCCTTCGAGGGCGACGAGCGCCAGTACGAGTGGCTGACCCGCGCCGGCTTCCGCAAGGTGCGCACCTGGTGGCAGATGAACCGCCCGGTCACCCCCGAGGAGCGCGACCTGGTGCCCGACAACGAGGAGTGGGAGGCGCGCGGCGTGCGCTTCCGCCTCGTCGACCGCGAGGGCCAGGGCCTGCCCGACGAGGCCGACCTGCGCGCGGTCCACGACGTGCTCGAGCAGTCCTTCACCGACCACTTCAACAACTTCGAGGAGTCCTACGCCGAGTTCCTGCACCGGCTGCGCGAGGACCCCGGGCACCGCTGGAACCACTGGTGGCTGGCCGAGATGGTCGAGGACGTCCCCGAGGGCCTCGAGGCCGAGGAGGGCCGCCACCCCGCGGTCGGCGCCCTGATCGGCACCGTCTCGGAGAACGCGACCGGCCCCGATTCCTCCTACGTCTCCTACATCGGCGTCGTCGAGGCCGCCCGCGGCCGCGGCGTGGCCAAGGGCCTGCTGCGCACGATCATCTGCGACGCCGCGCGCCGCGGCCGGGTCGGCGTGGGCCTCGAGGTCGACGCCGACTCCTCGACCAACGCCCACGAGCTCTACACCGCGATGGGCTGGCGCACGAAGTACGTCACCGAGTCCTGGCACCGCGACGTGCCCGTCGAGGGCTGAGGCCCGGCCGCGCCGATGAGACTCCTCGGGGCGGCTAGGCCTGCTCGGCCAGCGAGGCGCGCAGGGCGCGGTGCACCCCGTCGGGGGTGAGGACACCGACGAATTGCGCGCCCTCGCGCACCCCGACCATGCCCCTGTCGTCGCGCAGCAGGTGGGTCAGGGCGTCCTCGAGGGTGGAGTCGAGGTCGATGGCGGCGCCGAGCTGGCCGGCGCTGACACCGTCCATCGGCTCGAGGTCCTCACGCCGCAGGGGGACGACGCTCAGGCGCCGCAGGCTCTTCTCGGAGCCCACGAAGTCGGCGACGAACTCGTCGGCGGGCCCGCCCAGCAGCTCGGCCGGGGTGCCGTACTGCGCCAGCCGGCCGCCCTCGGCGAAGACGGCGACCCGGTCGCCCATCTTGACCGCCTCGTCGATGTCGTGGGTGACCATCACGACGGTCTTGCCCAGCTCGCGCTGCAGGCGCAGGAACTCCTCCTGCAGCCGCACCCGCACGATCGGGTCGACGGCCCCGAACGGCTCGTCCATCAGCAGCACCGGCGGGTCGGCGGCCAGGGCGCGGGCCACCCCGACACGCTGGCGCTGACCGCCGGAGAGCTGGTGGGGGAACCGGTCGGCGTACCGCTCGGGATCGAGGCCGACGAGCTCGAGCAGCTCGACCGCGCGGGCGCGCGCGGTGGCCTTCGACTCGCCGTACAGCAGCGGCACCGTCATCACGTTGGTGACGATGCGCTGGTGCGGGAAGAGCCCGATCTGCTGGATGACGTAGCCGATGCCGCGCCGCAGCCTGACCGGGTCGGCGGTGGTGACGTCCTGGCCGTCGATCTCGATCGTGCCGGTCGAGGGCTCGATGAGGCGGTTGATCATCTTCAGCGTGGTCGACTTGCCGCAGCCCGACGGCCCGACCAGCACCACCATCTCGCCCTCGCGCACCTCCAGGTCGAGGTCCTGCACGGCCACCGTGCCGTCGTCGTAGCGCTTGCCCACGCCGGAGAGACGGATCATCACGTTCGCGGGAGCCGACCCGGTAGCGTCCATGCGGTGACCCTACTCGCGCAGGCCGACGACGGGCCGAGCTGCTACGGACGGCTCACCAACGAGTGGCTGTGCTGGGACTACGTGGTCGACTACCGCCCCGAGATCGTCGAGGCCACCACCCAGCACGTCGCCATCACGATCGTCTCGGTGCTCTTCGGCCTGGCCCTGTCCTTCCCGCTGGCGCTGCTGGCCCGGCGCCTGCCGCGCCTCGAGAGCACCGTGCTGGGGGTCAGCACCGGCCTCTACACGGTGCCGTCGCTGGCGCTCTTCCCGCTGCTGGTGCCCTTCACCGGCCTGAGCGCCACCACGGTGGTCATCGGCCTGGGCCTCTACGCGCTGACGGTGCTGGTGCGCGCGATCCTCGAGGGGCTGCGCGCGGTGCCCGAGGAGGTGCGCGAGTCGGCGCGCGGCCTGGGGTACGGCGACGGGCGGCTGCTGCTGCGCGTCGAGCTGCCGCTGGCGGTGCCGGTGGTGATGGCCGGGCTGCGGGTCGCCACGGTCTCGACGGTGGCGCTGACGACCGTCGGGTCGCTGGTGGCCTACGGCGGGCTGGGCAACCTGATCGCGGAGGGCGTGCAGAGCAACTTCCGCGCCCAGCTGCTGACCGCGGCCGTGCTGTGCGTGGCGCTGGCGGTGCTGCTCGACGTGGTGATCGTGGCGGCGCAGCGGGTGCTGACGCCCTGGACCCGGACGGCGGGCTGATCCCGTGGACGTGCTCCTCGACGCGCTGGCCTACCTGCGCGACGCCGACAGCTGGACCGGCCAGGGCGGGATGCTCGAGCTGCTGGTCCAGCAGCTGCTGGTCACCGTCACCGCGCTGGCGGCCGCGATGCTGGTCGGGCTGCCGGTCGCGCTGTGGCTGGGCCACCTGGGCCGGGGCGGGTTCCTGGCCATCAACATCTCCAACGTCGGTCGTGCGGTGCCGACCTTCGCGCTGCTGGCGATCTTCGTCGCCGGCGACGCGTGGGCCTGGACCGGCGGGGCCTTCCCCGGCACCGGCACCGTCGGCCCGTACGGCCGGGCGGGCATCTCCACCCTGGTCGCGCTCGCGCTCTTCGCGCTGCCGCCGCTGATCACCAACGCCTACGTCGCGGTGCGCGAGGTGCCGCCCGAGGTGCGCGAGTCGGCGCGCGGGATGGGCATGAGCGGGTGGCAGCAGTTCCGCCGCGCCGAGCTGCCGCTGGCGCTGCCGCTGGTGATGTCGGGGGTGCGGCTGGCGCTGGTGCAGGTCTGGGCGACCGCGACGATCGCGGCCCTGGTGGCCGGGCCCGGCCTGGGGCGGGTCATCACCGACGGGTTCTTCCGCACCGACTACGGCAAGGGCATCGCCGGGGCGATCGTGGTCGCCGCGGTGGCGCTGGTCCTCGAGGTGCTGGCCGCCGCGGTGCAACGCTCGCTCGACCCGGTGCGCCGCGCCGCCCGGACGGGTGAGCGGGCCGTGTCCCCGGAGGTGTCTACCCTGGAACCGGCGGCCCGCGAGGGCGGCTGAGCAGTGGGCGCCGCCTGCTGACCGGACACGCGCGGGGCCGACCCGCGGGACACAGAAGGTAGGACCCCACATGATGGTGCGACGTTCCCTGGCCGCGGTGGTCTCCGCCGCCGCCCTGACCCTGACGGCCTGCGCCGGCGACGACCTCGCCGCCGAGGGCGACGACGACTCCGCCGAGCCCACCGGCGGCGGGTCGGTCACGATCGCCTCGCAGTCGTTCCCCGAGGCCGCGCTGATGGCCTCGATGTACGAGCTGCTGCTCGCCGACGCCGGCTACGAGCCCACCGTGCAGCTCGTCGACTCCCGCGACGCCTACATGGCCACGTTCCCCGGCGACGTCGACGTCGTCCCCGAGTACGTCGGCGGCATCGTGAACTTCCTCAACTCCACCTCCGACCAGGGCTCCGGCGACCAGCTGACCGCCGGCGACGGCCAGGAGCTCGCCGACGCCGGCGCCGACCTGCTCGACGAGGCCGGCATCGAGCTGCTCGAGCTGTCGGAGGCCACCGACACCAACGCCTACTTCGTGACCATCGAGCGCGCCGAGGAGGAGGGCTGGGAGGTCCTCTCCGACCTCGAGGGCGAGTCGGTCGTGCTGGCCGCCGCCCCCGACTGCGAGGGCCGCCTGGACTGCGAGGCCGGGCTGCGCGACGAGTACGGCATCGACATCACCAAGGTGCTGCCGCTGGGCTACGCCGGCGACCAGACCTACCAGTCGGTCCTCGACGGTGAGTCCGACCTGGGCCAGACCTCCACCACCGACGGCACCCTGGAGTCGCTGGGCCTCGTCGTGCTCGACGACGACCAGGAGATCCAGCCCGCCCAGAACCTGGTGCCGGCCGTCTCCGAGGACTTCCTCGAGCAGAACGAGGGCGTCGCCGACATCCTCAACGAGCTGATGGCCGCCCTCGACACCGACACCCTCACCGAGCTCAACGGCCGGATGGCCGTCGACCGCGAGAAGCCCGAGGACGTCGCCCGCGACTTCCTGGAGTCCGAGGGGCTGCTCTGACTCAGCGCTCGTGCGCGCGCAGGGCCACGGCCTCGTGCGGCACGGGCGCTGCGTCGTCCCCGAGGGGTACGTCGATGACCGGGCCGGCCGGTGAGTCCCGCCGGGGCACCGGCCCGGGGTGCCGGGCCACGTAGGTCATCACAGCCGCGGCGTCGGCGCGCCGGCCCTGCTCGACCAGCCAGCCGGTCAACCGGTGCACCGGGGTCAGCCCGGAGTGCACCAGCGAGCGCTCGCCCCACAGCGAGACGACGCCCTCGTGCAGCAGCGCCCACCACTCGTCGGAGCAGCCGGGGATCTCGGTGAAGTAGCGGTGCAGGTCGCCGGCGAGCACCCGGTCGAGGAAGACCTCGGTGACCTCGGGGGAGCCGTGGGCGCGCACGCTGGCCAGCGACATCTGCTTGGTCGTCCACCGGTCGCGCAGGTCCTCGACCGACGAGCGCTGCTGGGTGATCGAGGAGCCGTCGGAGCGGATCCGCCAGTGGTAGACGACCTCGGGCAGCACCGCGAAGCGGCGCGCGGCCAGGAACGCCCGGGTCGTGGTGGGCTGGTCCTCGTAGCGCAGCCCCTCGGGCCACGAGAGGCCGTGGGCGTCCCAGAAGGAGCGCCGCACCAGCTTGTTCCAGGCGAAGACGTCGCCCAGCACCTCGGGGTGCTCCTCGACGGTGACGGTGCGCCGCTCGCGGTGCAGGCGGCGCATCCACGGCGGCTCGACGAGCGCCTCGCCCTCCCACCGCACGATCGAGCCGGTCGCCAGGTCGACCCCGCGCCCGCGCAGCGCCCGCGCCAGGACGTCGTACGCCGCCGGCGGGACGACGTCGTCGGAGTCGGCGAAGGCCAGCAGCTCGCCACGGGCGTGGGCGACGCCGGTGTTGCGGGCGGCGCCCAGGCCGTGGTTGGCGGTGTGCACGACCCGGATCTCCTCGTGGCGGGCGGCCCACTCGTCGGCGACCGCGCCGGAGCCGTCGGTGGAGCCGTCGTCCACGACCACGACCTCGAGGGGCCGGTAGGTCTGCGCCAGCAGGCTCTCCAGGCAGGCGGGCAGGTAGTCGGCCACGTCGTACACGGGGACGACCACGCTCAGCAGCGGGGCGCGCCGCCGGAGTTTCATGGGTCCCACGCTATCCAGGACGGGCGCTGCGGCGCGGGCGGGGATAGCATCGCCTCCCGTGAGTGCCGACCCCTTCGCCGTGCCCGCCGACCCGGATCCCTCGAGCTACCCCCGCAAGGTCCTCTTCGTCGCGGGCGCCGGGAGGTCCGGCACCAGCACGATGGCCGGGCTGATGAAGATCCTGGGCCTGCACGTGCCGCAGCCCGAGGTCGAGCCCGACGAGACCAACCCCAAGGGCTTCGCCGAGCCGGCCTGGGCCGTCGAGCACCACTCGCGGCTGCTGCGCGAGGCCGTGGTGCAGGTCAGCGACTCGCGCCCCGACGCGTGGTTCGAGACCGCCCGGGTCTCCGCGCGCGAGCCCGAGCGGATCGCCACCGCCGAGTGGCTCGAGGGCCACTTCGCGGTCAACCCCGAGCTCGTCGTCAAGGACCCGCGGCTGAGCTGGTTCCTCTCGCTGTGGCGCGTCGCCTCGATCCGCTGCGGCGCCACCCCGGTCTTCGCGACCATGCTGCGCCCGCCCTCGGAGGTCGTGGGCAGCAAGCAGAAGTACTACGCCAACCGCCTCGGCTCCGCGCACCTCGCGGCCTCGTGGCTCAACATGCTGCTGCACACCGAGCGCGCCACCCGCGAGTCCGTCGCCGACGGCGGCCGCGTCTTCGTGCGCTACGGCGACCTGCTCGACGACTGGGTCAAGGCCACCAGCCACGTGGGGGAGACCCTCGGCCTGCAGCACGTCGTCAACGCCAAGTCCGAGCGGATCCGCGACGGGCACCGCTTCGTCGACCCGGGTCTGCGCCGCGTCTCGGGCTCGCTGGAGGACCTGGGCCTGCCCAAGCGCCTGCACGAGCTGACCGCCGACACCTGGAACGAGCTCAACAAGCTCGCCGAGCCCGGCGGCGACCAGCCCGAGGTGCACCAGGCGCTCGACCAGCTGCGCGAGACCTACGTCGACCTCTACGAGGAGTCCGAGGCCATCTCGCGCTCCTCGGTGGTCGCGGCCGAGCAGAAGACCCGGCGCGGGCGCGACAAGGCTCCCGCCGCCGCGGCTCCCGCGCCCGGCGCCCCCGCTGCCCCGGCCGGCGGCTCCGCCGTCGACCGCATCCCGCACGGCCTGCGCGCCGCGATCCCGCCGAGCGTGCGCCGCGGGCTGCGCAAGGCCGCCGGTCGCGAGCGCTGACCCGGTCGTGAACGCGATCCGCAACGCCGAGGGCCTGCGCAACATCGAGGGCCACAGCGACTTCGACATCACCTGGCCGTGGAACCGGCCCGGCGGGCTGCGCCCCGGCGCGACCGCGGTGCTGCGCGTCAAGGACGAGTCGATGGCGCTGCCCTTCGTGCTGCCGCCGCTGCTGCGCGCCACCGACCACGTGGTCGTGGTCGACAACGGCTCGACCGACGGGACCCCCGAGGTGGCCGCCCGTGCCGCCGCCGACGCCGGGCTGGCCCACAAGCTCACCCAGCTGACGTACCCCTTCGAGGTCGCCCGCGCCGGCGCCGAGCACCTCGCGGTGCACGAGCTGTCGGTGCACTCGCTGTCGTACTTCTACAACTGGTGCTTCGCCCAGGTCGGCACCCGCTACTCCTGGAAGTGGGACGGCGACATGGTGCTGACCACCGAGGGCGAGGTCTCGATGGCCGACCTCACCTGGCAGGTCGGCGGCGTGCAGTCGATCGTGCGGGTGCCGCGCCACGGGCTCTACATCGAGGACGAGTCGCTGGCCTACCTCGACCTCGGGCTGCGCAACGCCGAGGAGTGGGGCTACCCCGTGGGGCCCGACTTCGTCTTCACCAAGGCCTTCGAGTGGGAGATCCGCTCGACGCCGGAGAACTGCCGCACCATGGGCCTGCCGCACGGGCTGTGCGTCGAGCTCAAGGACCTGCACGGCGACGAGTTCGCGCACTGGACCGACCCGTCGTCGTTCGCGACCTCGTGGCGCAACCGCCGCAAGCGCCGCGAGTGGGCGGTCTTCCACGCCCTCAAGGAGGGCACGGTGCCCCCCGGCGTGCACGAGATCCGCGCCCCCGAGGGCGTGCACGTGGTCGACCACGTCACCCACGACTGGCTGCCCCGCGCCCCCCGCCCCCTCCAGGTCGGCTGACCAGGGCCGCGTACGACGACCGTGGGTCAGGTCACACCCGGGTGGGTTACGCGCCCGAGCGGTGCGGCGTACCGTTCATGGGGTATCTGACGGACACGACGTCCGGTACCCACACCGGCCCCCGCGCCAGCAGCCCCGGCTGCGCCGACGAGGGGGTGGTCGGAGGGACTGGAACGAAAGGTTCTGACATGTCTCACCCCGCACTGCGGGTGGGGGTGGTCGGCGCGGGACGCGTCGGCGCCGTCCTCGCTGCCCGACTGCGCGCCGCCGGCCACGAGGTCGTCGCCGCGGCCGGAGCCTCCGACGCCACGCTCCAGCGCATCTCGGCGCTGCTGCCGGGCGTCGCCAACGCCAAGCCGACCGCGGTCGCGCGGGCCTGCGACCTGCTGCTGCTGACCGTGCCCGACGACATGCTCGACAACGTCGTCTCCACCCTCGCCGCGGCCGGGGCCCTGCACGAGGGCCAGCTGGTCGTGCACACCTCGGGCCGCCACGGCCTCGCGGTGCTCGAGCCCGCGCGCGCCGCGGGCGCCCGCACCGCCGCGATCCACCCCGCGATGACCTTCACCGGCACCGCCCTCGACCTCGACCGCCTCGCAGGGTGCGTCTTCGGGCTCACCGCCGGGGCGGGGGAGCGCGAGGTCGCCGAGCGCCTTGTCGCCGACCTCGGCGGTCGCCCGATGTGGGTGCCCGAGGAGATGCGCACGCTCTACCACGCCGGTCTCGCCCACGGCTCCAACCACCTGGTCACCCTGGTCACCGAGGCCATGGAGGTGCTGGCCGCGGCCGGCGCCGACGACCCGGCGGGCACCCTGCGCCCGCTGCTGGTCGCCGCCCTCGACAACGCCCTCGCCCACGGCGACGCCGCGCTGACCGGCCCGATCGTGCGCGGCGACGTCGGCACCGTGCGCGCCCACCTCGAGGACATCACCGCCAACGCGCCGCAGACCAAGGCGTCGTACGTCGCCCTCGCGCGCGCCACGCTGGGGCGCGCGGTCACCGACGGGCGGATCGTGCCGCTGCGCGCGATGCGCATCCACGAGCTGCTCGACGAGCACTCCGAGGCCCGCGCCGGCGACGCGTCCACCGGCCGGCCCGCGGACGCCCGGTGAGCGGCCCGGTCCTCGTCCGCACCCGCGCCGAGCTCGCCGACCAGCTCGCGCCCGCGCGCCGGGCCGGGCAGCGGGTCGGCCTGGTGCCGACGATGGGCGCCCTCCACGAGGGCCACGCCTCGCTGGTGCGCGTCGCGCGCGAGCACGTCGACCAGGGGCCCGTCGTGGTCTCGGTCTTCGTCAACCCGCTGCAGTTCGGCGAGGCCGCCGACCTGGAGTCCTACCCGCGCACCCTCGAGGCCGACCTCGAGGTCTGCGCCCGCGAGGGTGTCGACGTCGTCTTCGCGCCGACCGTCGACGAGGTCTACCCGGGCGGCGACCCGGAGGTCACCGTCGAGCCCGGCCCGCTGGCCGACGTGCTCGAGGGTCGCACCCGCCCGGGCCACTACCGCGGCGTGCTGACCGTGGTCGCCAAGCTCTTCGGCCTGGTGCGCCCCGACGTGGCGGTCTTCGGCCAGAAGGACTACCAGCAGCTGGTGCTCATCCGCCGGATGGTCGCCGACCTGTGCCAGGGCGTCGAGGTCGTGGGCGCCGAGACCCGCCGCGAGCCCGACGGGCTGGCGATGTCGAGCCGCAACGTGCACCTCGACCCCGAGCAGCGCGAGCAGGCGGTCGCGCTGAGCCGCACCCTGTACGCCGCCGTCGAGGCGAGCGGGTACGGCGCCAAGGTCGCCCTCGACGCCGCCCGCGGCGAGCTGCGGGCCGCCGAGGGCGTCGACCTGGACTACCTCGAGATCACCGACCCCGCCCTGGCCGTGCTGCCCGACGACGTGCCCGACGGCACCGACGCGCGGGTGCTGATCGCCGCCCGCGTCGGCAGCACCCGCCTGATCGACAACCTGCCCCTCGTCCTCGGTCGCCCCCAGCCGTCCGCCGACCAGCCCTCCCCCGACCAGCCCCACCACCAGGAGTGATCCGCATGCTGCGCACGATGATGAAGAGCAAGATCCACCGCGCGACGGTGACCCAGGCCGACCTGCACTACGTCGGCTCGGTGACCGTCGACGAGGACCTGCTCGACGCCGCCGACCTGCTGGCCGGCGAGCTGGTGCACATCGTCGACATCACCAACGGCGCCCGGCTCGAGACGTACACGATCGCCGGCGAGCGCGGCTCGGGCGTGATCGGCATCAACGGCGCCGCCGCCCGCCTGGTCCACCCCGGCGACCTGGTCATCCTGATCGCCTACGCCCAGCTGGAGACCGCGGAGGCCAAGGAGCTGCAGCCGCACGTGGTCTTCGTCGACGGCGACAACAAGATCATGGCCACCGGCTTCGACCCGGCCGAGACCTTCGACGGCCCCGGCCTGGTGCGCGGCGACGTCACCGCCGACCGCTGAGCCGCGGCGCCCGCCCCGGCCGACGACGCGCCTGCGACTAGCCTGACCCGATGCCCACCACCCGCCCCGTACGCCGCGTGCCCGGCCGCCTCACCGCGCCCGAGCCCGGCTGGACGACCTCGGCCGACGTCGTGGTCATCGGCTCCGGCATCGCCGGCCTGACCGCGGCCCTGCGCCTCAAGGACGCGCTGGCACCCGGCGAGAAGGTCCTGGTCGTCACCAAGGACGTGCTCTCGGCGGGCTCCACCCGCTGGGCGCAGGGCGGCATCGCGGCGGCCCTGGGCCCCGAGGACACCCCCGAGCAGCACGAGCACGACACCCTGGTGGCCGGTGCCGGCGGCTGCGACCTCGAGGCGGTGCGGGCGCTGGTGACCGAGGGCCCCGAGGCGGTGCACGAGCTGATCGCGCTCGGCGCGCAGTTCGACCTCGACCCCCACGGCGAGCTGTCGCTGACCCGCGAGGGCGGCCACCACCGCGACCGCATCGCCCACGCCGGCGGCGACGCCACGGGCGCGGAGATCCAGCGCGCCCTGGTCGCGGCGGTCGAGCGGGCCCCCGAGATCGAGGTCGTCCAGCACGCGCTGGCCGTCGACCTGCTGCTGGCCGCCGACGGCGGCGTCGCCGGGCTGACCCTGCACGTGATGGGGGAGGGCCAGCGCGACGGCGTCGGCGCGGTGCTGTGCCGCTCGGTGGTGCTGGCCAGCGGCGGCCTGGGCCAGGTCTTCTCGCAGACCACCAACCCCGCGGTCTCGACCGGCGACGGCATGGCCCTGGGCCTGCGGGCCGGGGCGACCCTGCGCGACCTGGAGTTCGTGCAGTTCCACCCGACCGTGATGTACCTGGGCCCCGACTCCGTGGGCCAGCAGCCGCTGATCTCCGAGGCGGTGCGTGGCGAGGGCGCGGTGCTGGTGGGCCCCGACGGCGAGCGCTTCATGCAGGGCGTCCACCCGCTGGCCGACCTCGCGCCCCGTGACGTGGTCGCGAAGGCGATCATGCGCCGGATGCTCGAGACCGGGCTGCCGCACATGTGGCTCGACGCGACCGGCATCGGCGGCGACGAGGGCGCGGCCGCGTTCTGGGAGCGCCGGTTCCCGACGATCCTCGCGGTCTGCCGCAGCCACGGCGTCGACCCGGTCACCGACCTGATCCCCGTCGCCCCCGCCTGCCACTACGCCTCGGGCGGGGTGCGCACCGACGTGTGGGGCCGCTCCGACGTGCCGGGTCTCTACGCGACCGGCGAGGCGGCCTGCTCGGGCGTCCACGGCGCCAACCGGCTGGCCTCCAACTCGCTGCTCGAGGGCCTGGTCTTCTCGCGCCGCATCGCCACGGTGCTGCCCGGCGAGCTGCGGCCCTGGGCCGACCCCGCGCCCGACGGTCGCACCGCGGGCCTCGTCGCCGCCGGGGTACGCCGTCGCGTGCAGGAGGTGATGAGCTCGCGGGTGGGCGTGCTGCGCACGGCCGCGGGTCTCGACGAGGCCACCGCCGAGCTGGACGCGCTGGCCGGCACCCCCGCCGACACCGTCGACGTGGCCGCCTGGGAGGCCACCAACCTGCTCACCATCAGCGCCGCGCTGGCCGACGCCGCGACCCGCCGCGAGGAGACCCGCGGCTCGCACTGGCGCGAGGACCACCCCGAGCGCGACGACGCCGACTGGGCCGGCCACCTCGACGTGGTGATGCGCGACGGCGTCGGCACCGTCGAGTTCGACCCCGCCCCCGCCAGCGACGCCCTCGTCGCGGCCGGCGCCGGCGCCACCGAGGAGACCGCATGATCGCCCGTACCGCCCTGCACGACCTGCCGCGCGGCCTGGTCGAGGAGCTCGCCGAGGCGGGCCTCGACCCCCGTGCCGTGCACGCCCACGTCGCCGACGCCTTCGAGGAGGACCTCCCCGGCGGCGCCGTCGACGTCACCAGCGCGGCGATGCCGCCGATGGGCCACGCGGTCGCCGACGTGGCTTCCCGCGAGGACGGCGTGGTGGCCGGGCTCGGCGTCGCCGAGCTGGCCTTCCGCTACGGCCTGGGCGACGACCTCGAGGTGCTGCACCGGGTGCCCGACGGCACCCGGGTGCGCCCGGGCGACGTGGTGATGACCGTCGCCGGACCGGTGGCGGCGGTGCTGACCGCCGAGCGCACCGCCCTGAACTTCGCCTCCCACCTCTCCGGCGTCGCGACCGCGACCGCCGCCTGGGTCGCCGCCCTCGAGGGCACCTCGGCCCGGGTGCTCGACACCCGCAAGACCCTGCCGGGCTGGCGCTCGCTGCAGAAGTACGCCGTGCGCTGCGGCGGCGGGCTCAACCACCGCATGAGCCTGGTCGACCGGGCGATGGTCAAGGACAACCACGTCGTCGCCGCCGGGGGCGTCGTCGAGGCCTACCGCGCGGTGCGCGCCGCCAGCCCCGAGGTGCGCGTCGAGGTCGAGGTCACCGACCTCGACCAGCTGCGCGCGGTGCTCGAGGCCGGCTGCACCGAGGTGCTGCTCGACAACATGGACGACGCCACCATGGCCGAGGCGGTGCGCCTGACCGCCGGCCGCGCCACTCTCGAGGCCTCCGGCGGGCTGACCCTCGAGCGCGCCGGTGCGGTCGCCGCCACCGGCGTCGACTACATCTCCGTGGGCGCGCTGACCCACTCCGTGCGCGTCTTCGACCTCGGCCTCGACTTCCGCGAGGGCTGAGCCGTGGTGCTGCTCGCCGCCGACATCGGCAACGCCCACACCGTCCTGGGGCTCCTCGAGCCGGCGGTCGACGGGCCCGGGCACGACGTGCTGGCGCACTGGCGGGTCGGCACCGACGAGCGGCGTACGGCGGACGAGTGGGCGGTGCTGCTGCGCGGCCTGCTGGGGCGCCACACCTCCGAGATCGAGGGGTTGGCGGTCTGCTCGACGGTCCCGTCGGTGCTGCACGAGTGGCGCGACATGCTCGCCTCGCACTTCGACGACGTACCGCGGGTGGTGGTGGAGCCGGGGGTGCGCACCGGCATCCCGGTGCTGATGGACAACCCCCGCGAGGTCGGCAGCGACCGCATCATCAACGCGCTGGCCGTCGCGACCCTGCACTCCGGCCCGGCGGTGGTCGTCGACTTCGGCGGCACCGCCACCACCTTCGACGTGGTCAGCGAGAAGGGCCAGTACGTCGGCGGCGCGATCGCCCCCGGCATCGAGATCAGCCTCGAGGCGCTGGGCCGTCGGGGCGCGCAGCTGCGCAAGGTCGAGCTGGCCCGCCCCCGCTCGGTGATCGCCAAGAACACCGTCGAGGCGTTGCAGTCGGGCATGGTCTTCGGCGCCGCCGCCCAGGTCGAGGGCATCGTGCACCGCATGGTCGGCGAGCTCGGGGTGGACGCCGCCGACGTCACTGTGGTCGCCACCGGCCACCTCGCCCCGCTGGTGCTGGAGGAGTGCTCGGTCTTCACCGTGCACGACCCCTGGCTGACCCTGCGCGGCCTGGGCCTGGTCTTCGACCGCAACCGCTGACCTCCCCGCGCAGCCCCCCCGGGTCGTGGGCCGGGTCGTGGTCCGGCTCGTGGGTCGTGGACGCGCCCTGGCGCGTCCGTGGGCACACGAATAGGGCCACGACCGAAACCACGACCGAAACCACGACCCGAAACACGACCCGGTTTATCGGATAGCCGCGGAGGGGTTTCCCTCGGCAAGGAACATCGGATTCCGGCGCGATTCCCGCATTGCCGGTTAAGAAACTCACGACAATTGTTTGCGCGTCGACGGTAATGGCATGATGACGAGAGTTCCGGCGCTTTCCCGAGGTATTCCACCGGCGGGCGGTGCCGAATTGACATCCCGTTCCACCGACAGCAAGGAATGAACAAATGGCGCAGAAGGTCCAGATCATCCTCGAGGACGACCTCGACGGCACCGAGGCCTCCGAGACCGTCTCCTTCGCCCTCGACGGCACCTCCTACGAGATCGACCTGACCGAGGAGCACGCCGCCGAGATGCGCGACGCGTTCGCCCGCTACGTCGGCCACGCCCGCAAGGTCTCCTCCTCGCGCCGCGGCTCGGGGCGTCGTACGTCGTCGTCGGGCTCCCCGGCCAACGGCTCGGGCCCGAGCACCAAGGACATCCGCGACTGGGCGCGCGAGCAGGGCATGGAGGTCTCCGAGCGGGGCCGGGTGAGCAGCGAGGTGCGCGAGGCGTACGACGCCGCGCACTGACCGGCTCGACCCGCACCACCCGGAGGCCCGTTCGCTGTCAGCGGACGGGTCTTCGGTCGTGAGGGGGAACGCGTAGGCTGTTCGTGGGGTTGGAACAAGTGTCTCCACCGCTCGAGCATCGGGCGGGGAACCCCCACACAGCTTGAGGAGCGATGCCCATGTTCGAGCGGTTTACCGACCGAGCCCGCAGGGTGGTCGTGCTGGCCCAGGAAGAGGCCCGCATGCTCTCCCACAACTACATCGGCACCGAGCACATCCTGCTGGGCCTGATCCACGAGGGCGAGGGCGTGGCCGCGAAGGCGCTGGAGAGCCTCGACATCTCGCTCGAGGCCGTGCGCGCCCAGGTCGAGGAGATCATCGGCCAGGGCCAGCAGGCGCCCAGCGGCCACATCCCCTTCACCCCGCGCGCCAAGAAGGTGCTCGAGCTCTCGCTGCGCGAGGCGCTCCAGCTCGGCCACTCCTACATCGGCACCGAGCACATCCTGCTCGGGCTGATCCGCGAGGGCGAGGGCGTGGCCGCGCAGGTGCTGCAGAAGCTCGGCGCCGACCTCAACCGCGTGCGCCAGCAGGTCATCCAGCTGCTCTCCGGCTTCCAGGGCAAGGAGTCCACGGCCTCGGCCGCGGCCGCGACCTCCGGTGCCGGCGAGGCGCCGTCGTCGTCGCTGGTGCTCGACCAGTTCGGGCGCAACCTGACCCAGGACGCCCGCGAGGGCAAGCTCGACCCCGTCATCGGGCGCGACCAGGAGATCGAGCGGGTCATGCAGATCCTCTCGCGGCGCACGAAGAACAACCCGGTGCTGATCGGCGAGCCGGGCGTCGGCAAGACGACCGTCGTCGAGGGCCTGGCGGCCGACATCGTCAAGGGCAACGTGCCCGAGACGCTGAAGGACAAGCAGATCTACACCCTCGACCTCGGCGCCCTGGTCGCCGGTTCCCGCTACCGCGGTGACTTCGAGGAGCGCCTGAAGAAGGTGCTCAAGGAGATCCGCACCCGCGGCGACATCGTGCTGTTCATCGACGAGATCCACACCCTCGTCGGCGCCGGCGCGGCCGAGGGCGCGATCGACGCCGCCAGCATCCTCAAGCCGATGCTGGCCCGCGGCGAGCTGCAGACCATCGGTGCGACCACGCTCGACGAGTACCGCAAGCACCTCGAGAAGGACGCCGCGCTCGAGCGCCGCTTCCAGCCGATCCAGGTCGCCGAGCCGTCGATCGCGCACACCATCGAGATGCTCAAGGGCCTGCGCGACCGCTACGAGGCGCACCACCGGGTCACCATCACCGACGAGGCGCTGGTCTCGGCCGCCACCCTGGCCGACCGCTACATCTCCGACCGGTTCCTGCCCGACAAGGCCATCGACCTCATCGACGAGGCCGGCTCGCGCCTGCGCATCCGCCGGATGACCGCGCCCGCCGACCTGCGTGAGTACGACGACAAGATCGACGAGGTGCGCCAGAAGAAGGAGGGCGCGATCGACGGTCAGGACTTCGAGGCCGCCGCCCGCCTGCGCGACGAGGAGAAGCAGCTCATCCTCAAGAAGGCCGAGCGCGAGAAGCAGTGGCGCGCCGGTGACATGGACGAGGTCGCCGAGGTCGACGAGGAGCTGATCGCCGAGGTGCTCGCCGTGGCGACCGGCATCCCGATCGTGAAGCTCTCGGAGGAGGAGTCCTCGCGGCTGCTCAAGATGGAGGACGAGCTGCACAAGCGCGTCATCGGCCAGGACGAGGCCGTCAAGGCCCTCTCCCGCGCCATCCGACGCACCCGTGCCGGCCTCAAGGACCCCAAGCGTCCCGGTGGTTCCTTCATCTTCGCCGGCCCCTCGGGTGTCGGTAAGACCTGGCTGTCCAAGACGCTCGCGGAATTCCTCTTCGGTGACGAGGACTCGCTGATCCAGCTCGACATGAGCGAGTTCTCCGAGAAGCACACGGTGAGCCGTCTGTTCGGTTCTCCTCCGGGTTACGTCGGTTACGAAGAGGGTGGCCAGCTCACCGAGAAGGTGCGGCGCAAGCCGTTCTCGGTGGTGCTGTTCGACGAGGTCGAGAAGGCGCACCCCGATATCTTCAACAGCCTCCTGCAGATCCTCGAGGAAGGCCGTCTGACCGATTCCCAGGGTCGCGTGGTCGACTTCAAGAACACCGTCATCATCATGACCACGAACCTCGGTACCCGAGACATCGCCAAGTCGGTGCACCTGGGCTTCAACCAGGGCGGCGACGCGGCGGGCTCCTACGAGCTGATGAAGAACAAGGTCCGCGACGAGCTCAAGCAGCACTTCCGGCCCGAGTTCCTCAACCGGGTCGACGAGACCATCGTCTTCCCGCCGCTCTCGCGCGAGCAGATCATCCACATGGTCGACAACATGGTCGCCTCGGTGGAGCTGCGCCTGCGCGACCGCGACATGGGCCTCGAGCTGACCCAGGCCGCGAAGAACCTGCTCGCCGAGCGGGGCTTCGACCCGGTCCTGGGTGCGCGACCGCTGCGCCGCACGGTGCAGCGCGAGATCGAGGACACGATGGCCGAGAAGATGCTCTTCGGCGAGGTCGGCCCCGGTCAGATCGTGCTGGTCGACGTGGAGGGCGAGGGTGCTGCGGCGACCTTCACCTTCACCGGCCAGAAGGTCGCGGCGCTGCCCGACGTCCCGCCGCTCGAGGTGGCGGGTGCCGTCGAGGGCTCCGAGGACGAGGGCCCGACCGACGTGCCCAAGGGTGGCCCCGCTCCCGAGTGAGGCGCCTGAGCACAGGCTCGTGACGAGTGCCCCGGACCGGTCGGTCCGGGGCACTCGTGCGTCTCAGGGCCGCTCAGGGCAGTGCGTACACGTCGACCGCGACCTGCGCGACGAGACCGTCGGCGACCAGTCCGGCCAGGCAGCGGGTGCGCTGCTCCGCATCGGGCCACACGACGTCCAGCGCCGAGCGGTGCACCGGGGCGTGGCTCTCGCGCAGCACGGCCATCAGCCGCCCCCGGCACTGGCGGTCGGTGCCCTCCCAGGCCTGCGCGCGCCGCGGCGGGCCGTCGTACGCCGGGTGGCCGGCCAGGCGCCAGGCGCACCGGTCGGCGACGGGGCAGGCCGCGCAGCGCGGGCCGGTGGCGGTGCAGACGAGCGCGCCGAGCTCCATCACCGCGACCGCCCAGGTCGCGGCCGTGGCGTCGTCGGCGGGCAGCAGCACGGCGGCCGCGTCGCGCTCGGCACGGGTCACCGACCGCGCGGGCCACTCGACGCCGCCGACGGCGCGGGCCAGCACCCGGCGCACGTTGGTGTCGAGCACGACGTGGCGGCGCCCGAAGGCGAAGCTGGCCACGGCGGCGGCGGTGTAGTCGCCCACCCCGGGCAGCGCGATGAGGTCGTCGTAGTCGGCCGGCACCTCGCCGTCGTGGTCGGCGACGATCGCGGTCGCGGCGGCGTGCAGGCGCAGGGCGCGGCGGGGGTAGCCGAGGCGGCCCCAGGCCCGCACCGCCTCCCCGGTCGGTTCGGCCGCCAGGTCGGCCGGCGTGGGCCAGCGCTCGAGCCACGCCTCGTGCACCGGCAGCACCCGCTTGACGGGGGTCTGCTGCAGCATCAGCTCGGAGACCAGGACCGACCAGGGCGAGGCCTCCGGCCGACGCCAGGGCAGGTCGCGCTGGTGCTCGTCGTACCAGTCCAGGACCGGGGTGTGCAGCTCGCTGGTGGGCATCGGGGACATTCTCGCCGCCGCCGCGGAGCGCCTCGCCGAGACCCCCGTCGACGCTGGCTAGATTGACGCCCCATGAGCACCATGACCCGGGGACCCCTCGCGCCCGCGGTCTACTGGCGTCGCCGCCTGGTGGTGATGCTGGTGGCCCTGCTGATCCTCTTCGGTGGAGCCCGTCTCCTCGGCCTGGGTGGCGGCGACGAGGCCGCCGACGAGCAGCTTGTCCAGAGCTCCGCCGAGACCGAGGTCGGCGAGGAGGACGAGAGCCAGCCCTCCTCGACGCTGCCGACCAGCGACGCGGGCGCGACCAGCGGCGACGGCGCCGGCACCACCGGGGGCAAGGGCGGCGCCAAGGCGAAGGCGAAGAAGGCCAAGGCGACGACGCTGCCGGAGCCGGTCGGCACCTGCCTGCCCAGCGACGTGAAGGCGCAGCCGGTGATCGACTCGGCCGTCGCCGGTCGCGAGGTCGCGATCACCCTCGAGCTGAGCACCCGCGATGCGGTGGCGTGCACCTGGGAGGTCTCCCCGGGCGACCTGACCATGAAGATCACCTCGGGCCCCGACGAGATCTGGACCAGCCGCCAGTGCCCGAAGGCGGTGCCGACCAAGGAGGTCGTGCTGCGCAGCTCGGGCACCACGACCGTCGAGGTCGCCTGGAGCTCGCGCCGCTCCGACGACTCCTGCAGCAAACTGACCGACTGGGCGCTCCCGGGCTTCTACCACGTCACCGCCGCCGCGCTGGCCGGTGAGCCGCGCGACGTGCAGTTCGAGCTGGTGGCCCCGGTGGCGCCCACGATCACCGCCTCGCCCGAGCCCCAGCCCGACGCCGACGAGAAGAAGAAGGACAAGAAGGACCGGGACTAGCCCTGCGAGCGCCCCAGCAGCGTCTCGTCGAGGTGCTCGAGCAGGTCGCGCGGGGTGTCGTGGACGCTCGCGGCCCCGGCCTCGAGGAGCTCGGCGGTGCTGATGCCGCCGGTGTGCATCCCGAGGCAGGCGACCCCGGCGCGCCCCGCCGACTCCACGTCCCACACGGTGTCGCCGAGCATCACCGCGCGCCGCGGGTCGACGGAGCCGAGCGCCACCTCGACCAGGTCGGGGGCGGGCTTCGACTCGTCGGCGTCGCCGCCGGCGACGCGGTCGTGCAGCAGGGACGCGCCGCCCTCCACGAGGTCGAGCAGCCGCTCGCTGAGCTCCTTGTCGGCCGAGCTGGCCAGCACCAGCGTGAAGCCGCGGGTGCGCAGCTCCTCGAGCAGCTCGGCGGCGCCGTCGGTGGCCACGATCTCGTGGAAGCGCTCGTCGAGGCGCTCCTTGTGGCGCGCGCGCACCTCGTCGCCGACGGCGTTCTCGACGCTCTCCCCGGCCACGGCGGCGACCAGGCGGTCCCCGCCCATGCCGATGGAGCGGTGGATGCGGTGCGAGGCGACGTCGACGCCGACGTCGCGGAACGCGGCGCGCCAGGCGGTGGTGTGCTGGTAGACCGAGTCGACCAGGGTGCCGTCGAGGTCGAGCAGGACGGTGTCGATGCGGGAGTCGCTGCCGGCGTCATTCGAGGTCATGCGTGCCACCGTCGCACGCCGTCGGGGGAGTGCCTTCACCCCGAGGGGCGTGGGTGCGGCCGGTGGCGGCTCCTAGCGTCGTGGACGTCCACTACTGTCGAGCGACACCGCACCGAGGAGGACCCGATGCCCACCAACAGCAACGGCAACGACGAGCCCGGCCCGAGCGTCAAGGACGACGAGCTCTACGAGAAGCTGCGCGACGAGGGGAACAGCAAGGAGAAGTCGGCGCGGATCGCCAACGCCGCCGCCTCCTCCTCGCGCTCCGAGGTCGGCAGCCGCGGCGGGTCGTCGCCGGCGTACGAGGACTGGACCGTCGAGGAGCTGCGCGAGCGCGCCTCCGAGCTGGAGGTCGAGGGCCGGTCGTCGATGACCAAGGACGAGCTGATCGACGCCCTGCGAGAGCACTGAGGAGCCCCACCCGTGACGAACCGCTCTGCCGAGCCCTCCACCGACCTCGAGCCCGCCGACGTCCTCTGGTTCGTCGTCGCGGTCGGCTTCTACGCGCTGGCCGCGCTCCCCGCGGCGTGGGCCCTCAACGCCATCCTCGACGACGGGCGCGCCGACTACCTGCCGGTCCTGGTGCTCGTGGTCGTGACCGCGGTCGTGGCCCGGGTCAGCCCCTTCGCGCTGCGCGACCGCTAGCCGAGCCGGGCCCGGAGCTTCTCCAGCAGCGGCCCGGCGGCCTCGTCGAGGAAGCGCTGCTGGCCCTCGTCGCCGACCTGGACGAGCGCCACGTCGGTGAAGCCGGCGTCGGCGAAGGCCGAGACCGACTCGACGATCTTGTCGAGGTCGGGGCCGCAGGGGATGTTCTCGGCGACGTCGTCGGGGCGCACGAACTGGGTGGCGCCGGCGAAGCCGGCCGTCGTGGGCAGGTCGGCGTTGACCTTCCAGCCACCGGCGAACCAGCGGAACTGCGCGTGCGCCCGCTCACGGGCGGCCGCCTCGTCGGGGTCCCAGCAGATCGGGATCTGCCCGATGGCCCGGGCGCCGTCGCCGATGCGCGGGGCGCCCTCGACACCGTTCCACGAGGCGACCAGGTCGGGGTCGGGCTCGACCGCGATCAGGTCGTCGGCCAGCGGCGCGAAGCGCTCGACACCCTTGTCGCCGGCCACCGCCAGCGCGAGGCGCACCGGCTCGTCGGGCAGGTCCCAGACCCGCGAGGAGTCGACGTCGAAGTGCTCGCCGCGGTAGGTCACCAGGTCGCCGGCGTGCAGGGCCCGGATGATCTCGACGGCCTCGACCAGCATCTCCTGGCGGGTGTCGACCGCCGGCCAGCCGTGCCCCACGGTGTGCTCGTTGAGGTTCTCGCCGCTGCCCAGGCCCAGGGTGAAGCGGCCCTCGCTCAGCAGCGCCATGGTCGCCGCCTTCTGGGCCACCACGGCCGGGTGGTACCTCATCGTCGGGCAGGTGATGTAGGTCATCAGCTCGACCCGCTCGGTCACCTGGCTGACCGCGCCCAGCACCGACCAGGCGTACGGCGCGTGGCCCTGCTCGGTGAGCCAGGGGCTGAAGTGGTCGCTGGAGACCTCGAAGTCGAAGCCGACCCGCTCCGCCGCGGCGGCGTACCGCACGAGGTCGCGGGGGCCGCTCTGCTCGGTCATCAAGGTGTACCCGAATCGCATTGCACCGACGCTAGGAAGCGCTGGCCCCGCCCCTGCTCACCCGGTCGGGTTCGTCCTGAGGGGTGGAACTGAGGGGTCGAGGGGGTGCATCTGCCCGTTTCACCCGCGAGGATGACCGCAGCGGCCCATCATGGCTGTTGTCTGAGCCCTGGGACACCGACCGGTGGTCCGCGGGGCGGGACTCACGCAGTCCGTGCGGGGGGCGCAGCAGGACCCGCGACCACCGGTCGTGGCACGACCGGCTCTCGCGAGTCTGCACAAGCATTGGACAGATCGACGCCGCGCGGGACAAACCTCACCTGCGGGGGTGAAAGTCGCGCTCCGGGCCTCGGGGTCGGGGCCGAACACGAGTACGTTCGAGGGGTGTCTACCTCTCGTCCCGTCCGTGTGGCCCTCATCGACAACTACGAGGTGTCCGTCGCGGGCCTGCGGGCGCTCCTGGCTCCCTTCTCCGGACGGGTGCACCTCCTGGAGCTCCGCTCGGCGATGAACAAGCCGTCCGCGGTCGACGTGATCCTCTACGAGCCCGTCCGGCAGTCCCCGACCACGCAGGGGATGCTGCGCGACCTGGTCCGCGCCTCGCAGAAGCAGGCGATCGTCTACTCCTGGCGCGACCAGGAGGGCGAGCTGCGCGGGTCGTTCGCAGGTCACCTGTCCAAGGCCCTCCCGGTCGCCGAGCTGGTCTCGGCGCTCGAGGGGATGGCCGACGGCAGCGACATGACCGTGCGCCGCCGGATGCCGGCCGACCCGGGCCCGCTCAGCATCGTGGCCCGCTCCTCGGTGGCCGACTACGAGCTGACCCCGCGCGAGGCCGAGATCCTCGCCCTGGTCACCCAGGGCCTGACGAACTCCGAGATCGGCGGGCAGCTCTACCTGAGCATCAACTCGGTCAAGACCTACATCCGCGCGGCCTACCGCAAGATCGAGGTGACCCGTCGCGCGCAGGCCGTGGCCTGGGGCATGGAGCACGGTCTGGCCCCGTTGAGCGAGCGCCAGCCGGTCGGCGTCTGAGACGATCTCCCTTTGGGCACCGAGAAAGCCCGAAAGGTTTGTTAGTCTCCTCCGCGAACGTACGAGGTTCACTCCTCGACCGGGTGAAGCATCACCAGCGCCGGGTGATTTCGATACGTCTGCGTGTGGCCTCGAGCCGCACCCCACACGGTGGGCCCCGACGCTAGCGGGGCCCACCGTCGTGGTTCTCAGGCACTCAGATGCCTTGTTCCCCCGCCCAGACGGTCCCAAACCTGGGAGACGTGGTCACGTCGGTGGGCCCCGTGGGACTCGAACCCACAACCAAGAGATTAAAAGTCTCCTGCTCTGCCAATTGAGCTAGAGGCCCGCGCACGCCGGATGCTACCGAGGTGTCAGGCGGGCCGAGAAGTCAGGCGCAGCCGGCGGGCGACGTGGTCGCACGGCCGCAGTCCGCACAACTCCGAACAGCCCCGAGACCGTGAACGTCTGCGCGGTGGCCCCGCGTTCGCGACGATGACGTCGTCGCACGAGCGGCCGGGACCCGAGGAGACCACCCATGCGCATGGCGAGCACCCGAGGCGCCGTGGCCATGGCCATGGCCGTGGCGCTGGCCGCCTCGCCGCTGGGCTCGGCCACGGCCACCGAGGAGCCTGCGACCGCTCCCGTCCAGGGAAGCCTCCAGGGCGTGGCCACGGGCGTCGGTGGGCTCTGCGCGACCACGTGCACCCGCCCCAAGGACGTCGACCACAGGATCCGCGTCGACTTCGGGACCGGTCGCTTCGCGACCGACGACCCCGTGCCCCCGGGCAGCTACACGCTCTGGATGTCCGACGGCTGGGCCACCCACGAGAGCTGCACCGACATCGACTGCGGGAACCACCTGGCCAAGGGCTTCTACCTGCAGGAGCTGCCGAGCGGTCTCTACACGGGCACCGCGGTCGAGGAGGAGGCCACCCGCTTCGTCGTGCCGGTCCAGACCGAGACCGACGCGCAGCCGACCGACCTCGGCACGCTCGACACGTTCTCGGGGTCGGCGGGCCTGACGGGTCCGACCTACTACTACAGCTCCTCGGCCAAGGGCTCGCCCACGACCGGCATCAGGCGCTCGGTCGGCCACATCGACGTGCCCCGGGGGTCCAGGACGATCATCGAGACCACCGGGTGCGGCGGGAGGAAGTACCGCTGGAGCGACGTCTCGAGGGGACCGGGCGGCGGCACGTGGGAGTGGCGGGACGACGCAGCCTCGCAGCGCTACGGGAGGACCATGAGGGTCCAGGTGTTCCTTCGGGACGAGGGCGAGCCGAGACGGGCGATCTCCAGCGCCTACAAGGTCGGCCTGGCGTGGGACGAGACGTGCTGATCAGGCGTCGTGCCACGCCAGGTAGGCGTCGCGGACCCGTTGGCGGTCGCGCTCGGGCACGTCGGCGTCCTCGACCATGCTGCGCACCAGCTCGGCCTGCGTGCGCAGGGCGGCGACCGCCTCGGGGCGGTGCAGGTGGTCGATCGACTGCTCGACCTGGTGGATGACGTCGAGCAGGTAGATCAGCACGGCCGGGTCCTCGGCGGAGACGAGGCGGACCTCGTCGAAGGCCAGGCCCACGAGCATCGCGTACGTCGTGGCGTGCGGCACGAGCAGCACCTGGCCCCGCTCGCCCGCCAGGTGCTGGGCCGGGGGGACGCGGCACAGCAGGTCCGCCAGCACGGTGCCGGTGTGCGAGATCGCGTCGTGCGCCGTCGTGGGGTCGTTGACACCCGGTGACATCGCCTTGAGCGCCACGTCGGCCAGCTGGCGCACGCCGTAGGCGACGTCCTGCTGCATCGTGCGGGTCTCACCGACCATGACCGCGGCGCGGATCGAGTCGTGGACGGTCTCGTCGTCCACCGGCGGCCAGACCCGGCACACGGGGGTGTTCTGGATGGCGTAGCGCCCGGCGAACGTCTCTAGCCGCGCACGCGAGCCCGGAGGCAGCACCTGCAGCAACCGGTCGAAGTCGACGTTCTCCACCCAGCCGTACGAGGTGAAGCGCACCACCGTGGCGTCCTCGGGCAGGTCGCCGTCCCCGCCCCCCAGCTGGCGGTCCGAGTCGGGATCCGGGTCGGGCCAGCCGCTGCTGGCCTGCTGCAGCGCCTCCTGGGTGACCCGGTGCAGGATCTTGGAGACGTCCATCGAGTGCGCACCGTGGTTGATGAACGCGATGATCGCGAGCACGGAGGCGATGCCCAGCAGCACCGCCAGCAGGATGGAGACGCTCGGGACGATCGGCTCCTCGGTGCCCTCCAGCGAGCTGCGCACGGCGCGCAGGACCACCAGGCAGTAGGTGAACGTCCCGATGACCAGGCCCATCACCCGCTTGTTGAACGGGTCGCGGAACATGCCGTGCACCACGCGCGGCGAGTACTGGCTCGAGGCCAGCGAGATCAGCAGCAGGCTCACCGAGAAGGCGATGCCGGCGAAGCTCAGGGTCGCGCCCGCGACGGTGGTCAGGACGGTCCGTGCGCTGTCGACCGTCGCGGTCAGGCGGGGGTCGATGCCGGTGACCTGGGCGTCGACCGCCAGCATCGCCTGGCCCAGCACCGCACCGCCCAGCACGCAGAGCATCGGCACGAAGAAGAGGCTGCTGCGGACGCGGGATCCCAGGGCTGTGATGCGGCTCACCATGCGCGGCAGGCTAGCGAAGGGAGGCCTCCCCCTGCCTGCGCGAAGGGGTGGCGCCGGTCCCGACGCTGCCCGAGCGCGGCGGCTTCCTGCCCGCCTGAGCGCCGGTGCACGACGTCCGCCCCTCGCACTAGGGTGCGGCCATGACCAGTCCCGGACCCGAGGCCACCACCACCCACGACGGGCCGCTGCGCGTCGAGCGCGACGGCCACGTGGAGACGTGGACGATCGACCTGCCCGAGCAGCGCAACCCGATCTCGGGGCCCGACGTGGTCGCGGCCTTCGTCGAGCACACCGCGCGTGTCGACCGCGACCAGGAGGTGCGCGCGGTGATCCTGACCGGGGCCGGCTCCGCCTTCTCCGCCGGCGGCAACGTGCACGAGATGGCCGAGCGGCGCGGGATGTTCTCCGGGGCGCCGTACGAGCAGCGCAACGGCTACCGCCACGGCATCCAGCAGATCCCGCTCGCGCTGCGTCGCTGCGAGGTCCCGCTGATCGCCGCCGTCAACGGTCCCGCGGTCGGCGCGGGTTGCGACCTGGCGATGATGTGCGACCTGCGCATCGCCTCTACCAAGGCGTTCTTCGCCGAGTCCTTCGTGCAGCTCGGCATCATCCCCGGCGACGGCGGGGCCTGGTTCCTGACCCGGGCGATCGGCCCGGCCCGCGCCGCCGAGATGGCCCTGACCGGGGACCGGGTCGACGCCGCCACCGCGCTGGAGTGGGGTCTGGTCTCGCGGGTCGTCGAGCCGGAGGCGCTCCTCGACACCGCCCGCGACCTCGCCGCGCGGGTCGCCAAGAACCCGCCGCACGCCACCCGGATGGCCAAGAAGCTGATCCAGGAGTCGCAGCAGCGCGACCTCGAGGGCGTCCTCGAGCTGAGCGCGGCGATGCAGGCGATCTCGCACCACACCCAGGCCCACACCGACGCGGTGCAGGCGTTCGTGGAGCGCACGCGCCGCTAGTCACCCATACTCACCGGGTGAAGACGCTCGTTCCCCGCCGCGCCGCCTCCCTGGTGGCGGCGCTCGCGGTCTCGGTCCCCCTGCTCGCTGCGCTGACCACGGCGCCCACCTCGTCCGCGGCGGCCGCGCCAGCTGCGGCTCCCGCGGCGAGCACGCCGGCCGCGGCGAGGGAGGTGCCGACCATCCGGTGGCGCTCGTGCCGCGGCTTCGACTGCGGTCGCGTCGACGTGCCGCTCGACCACGACCGCCCCGACGGCGCCACCCTCACGCTCGCGCTGCGGCGGGTGCCGGCCCGCAAGCCGGCCCGGCGCCTGGGGGCCGTCTTCGTCAACCCGGGCGGCCCGGGCGGCTCGGCCGCCGCGTTCGCGCCCTGGGCGGCCGACCTGCTTGGACGCCGGGTCACCAACCGGCTCGACGTCATCGGCATCGACCCCCGCGGCGTCGGGGGGAGCAGCCACCTGACGTGCCGGGGGCGCAGCGACACGGCGTACCCGAGCGTCGGCTTCCCCGACACCCGGCGCCAGGTGCGCGACTGGCTGGCCTTCGACGCCACCGTGCAGCGGCTGTGCGACCGGCGCATCGCCGACCACATGAGCACCGCCGACACCGCGCGCGACATGGACCTGGTGCGCCAGGCGCTCGGCGACGAGCAGGCCAGCTTCTTCGGGGCGTCGTACGGCTCGGTGCTGGGGGCGACCTGGGTGTCGATGTTCCCCGGCACGGTGCGCGCCGCGGTCGTCGACAGCGTGCTCGACCCGGTGGCCTGGACCACCGGTCACGACCTGCCCGACGGCACCCCCGGCTCGAGCCTGCCGATCAGCGCCCGCCTCGGCAGCGAGGTCGGGTCGCGCGACGCCCTCGAGGCCGGGCTCGCCGAGTGTGACGACGCCGGCCGTCGCGCCTGCCGGCTCGCCGGCGACGCCCTGGGTCGCTGGGACGCGGTCGCGGCGCGGCTGCGCTCCGACCGGGCCGCCGCCCGTCGGGTCGGGCTGTCCTACTCCGACTTCGTCGGCACCACGCTGGGCATGCTCTACGGCGGCGACCTCTGGTACATCGCCGAGTTCGCCTTCCAGGCCGAGAAGCAGCTCTCGCGCCTGGCGGGCCGACCGACCTCCGACGAGCCGGCGGCCCCCGACGGGACGCTGGGCCGCACCGTGCGCGAGGTGCGCGCGGAGCTGGCGCGCTCGCCGTACCCGGGCCCGTACGCCGCGGTGGCCGGTCGCGGCCGGCAGCAGCGGCTCTGGCTCGACGGCAGCACCCACGGGGTGATGTGCTCCGACTCGCTCAACCCGGCCGGCACCGCGGCCTGGAGCGAGGCCGCGGAGCGCACCCGGGCCGCCGGCGGCGCCGACTTCGGGCCGTCCTGGACCTGGCTGTCCTCGGCCTGCTCGGCCTGGCCGGGGTCGGGGGAGGACGCCTACCGCGGGCCGTTCACGATGCCCGACGCCGAGCGGCTGCTGATCGTCAGCAACCGCCACGACCCGGCCACCCCGCTCAGCGGCGCGCTGGCCCTGCAGCAGCTGATGCCGGGCTCGCGGCTGGTGACGACCGGCGACACCGGGCACGTCGCGACCGGCGCCAACCGGTGCGCCACCGAGGTCGTGCGCGACGTGCTGCGCACCGCGGAGAGCCCCGCCGAGGACGTCGTCTGCACCCGCGAGCGGGAGCCGTTCACACGCTGATCCACAAAAAGACGCCCTCGATTGGTTTGCACACGGGGTGGGCGCGGTAGTGTTAGCCCCAGCAACAGATGCAAGTTCCAGCAGGTCGACGCCAGCGGAGTTTGTGATCCAACGGCGTTTCAGCTTGTACGGGTCCTGCCAAGGTCAAAGCAAGTCGGAGCGACGTGTCACCGCATCAAGTTTGCCGGGCCGTCGAAGTGACGGTCCTCGCTTTGACTAAGGAGTACCAAGCACATGGCACAGGGCACCGTTAAGTGGTTCAACGCCGAGAAGGGTTTCGGCTTCATTGCGCAGGAGGACGGCGGCGACGACGTCTTCGTGCACTACTCGGCGATCCAGACCCAGGGCTACAAGTCCCTGGACGAGAACCAGAAGGTCGAGTTCGACGTCACGCAGGGCCCCAAGGGCCCGCAGGCGGAGAACGTTCGCCCCGTCTGATTCAGGACGTCACCGGCAGCTAGCCGGTAGCACCACGACGAGGCCCCACCCGGCGACGGGTGGGGCCTTCGTCCATTTCGCACCACCGCTCGTCACGGTTGGGTACGCCGGTGAGCGGGTTGCTGAGTTTTGGCCCAGAATCTGGCCGGTGGGGGTTTGCTTGGCACACCGGTCGGGCACTCTGGTCCCGATGGACATCCACGAGCTGAGCGGAGGAAGGGTGCACGACCAGTTCGACGTGTCGCTCGAGGACTCCGACCTGCTCGGGGAGGTCGAGCTGACCACCAACCTCATCATCGCCGCCTCGGAGTCCGAGGACCACCTGAGCCAGGTCGAGATCGACGAGATCCTCGGGGTCGCACTCCAGCGCGACGCCTCCTGAGCGTCGTCCCGTCCGGCACCTGCTCCCATCGGGGAGCAGGTTCTTCGTGCTTGCATTCATACCGTAGGGGGGTACCCTATGGACATGGTTGAGCACCAGCACGGGTACCTGCACCGCAAGGACGACTACCTCGCACGGCTGCGCCGCATCGAGGGGCAGGCCCGCGGCCTGCAGCGGATGGTCGAGGAGGAGCAGTACTGCATCGACATCCTGACCCAGGTCTCGGCCATGACGAAGGCGCTGCAGTCGGTCTCGCTGGGGCTGCTCGACGAGCACATGCACCACTGCGTGGCCGACGCCGCCCGCGCCGGCGAGGCCGAGGGGCGCGCCAAGATCGACGAGGCCGTCGCGGCCATCACCCGACTCGTGAAGTCCTGAAGGAGCACAGATGAGCACCCACACCAGCACCTGGACCGTGACCGGCATGACCTGTGGGCACTGCGTCGCCTCGGTCAGCGAGGAGATCGCCGAGATCGACGGCGTCGAGAGCGTCGACGTCACCCTGGAGAGCGGCGAGGTCGTCGTCACCAGCACCGCCCCGCTCGAGCGGGTCAGCGTCGAGGCCGCCGTGCGCGAGGCGGGTTACGAGCTCACGTCATGACCGCCGGGGCGACCACCGATGTGACGACCGGGGCGACCACTGGGGCGACCACCGACGTGGAGCTGGCGATCACCGGCATGACCTGCGCCTCGTGCGCGAACCGCATCGAGCGCAAGCTCAACAAGCTCGAGGGCGTCAGCGCCAGCGTCAACTACGCCACAGAGAAGGCGCACGTCGTCGCCTCCGGCCCGGTCAGCACCGACCTGCTGCTCGAGACCGTCGCCCAGGCCGGGTACGCCGCCAGCGTGCCGGACCCCGGCGTCGACGACGACCACGCCGAGGTCGAGCTGGTCGCCCTGCGCCGCCGCCTGGTCGTCTCCGCGGTGCTGGCGGTGCCCGTGGTGGCGCTGGCGATGGTGCCGGCGTGGCAGTTCGACCGCTGGGCCTGGGTCTCGCTGGTCCTCGCCACCCCGGTGGTGCTGTGGGGCGCGTGGCCCTTCCACCGCGCCGCCGCCACCAACCTGCGCCACGGCACCACCACCATGGACACGCTGGTCTCGGTCGGCGTGGGCGCGGCCTACACCTGGTCGCTGGTGGCGCTGGTCCTCGGCGACGCCGGCATGCCCGGGATGACCCACGGCTTCTCCCTGAGCCTGCAGCGCGGCGACGGGCTCGACGAGGTCTACCTCGAGGTCGCCGCCGGCGTCACGACGTTCCTGCTGGCCGGTCGCTGGTTCGAGAAGCGCTCCAAGCGCCGGGCCGGCGCCGCGCTCGAGGCGCTGCTGCGGATGGGCGCCAAGGAGGTCACGCTGCTGCGCGACGGGGTCGAGACCCAGGTCGCCGCCGAGCAGCTCCGGGTCGGCGACGTCTTCGTGGTGCGCCCCGGCGAGAAGGTGGCCACCGACGGCGAGGTCGTCGAGGGCGCCTCGGCGATCGACGTCTCGATGCTCACCGGCGAGCCGGTGCCTGTCGACGTGGGCCCCGGCGACGTCGTCACCGGCGCCACCGTCAACGCCGGCGGGCGCCTGGTCGTGCGGGCCACCCGGGTCGGCGCCGACACCCAGCTGGCGCAGATGGCCCGCCTGGTCGAGCAGGCCCAGCAGGGCAAGGCGCAGGTGCAGCGCCTCGCCGACCGGGTCTCCGGGGTGTTCGTGCCGGTCGTCATCGCGCTCTCGCTGCTGACCCTCGCCGCGTGGCTGCTCAGCGGCGCCGGGGCCACCACCGCCTTCGCCGCGGCCGTCGCGGTGCTGATCATCGCCTGCCCCTGTGCCCTGGGGCTGGCCACGCCGACCGCCCTGATGGTCGGCACCGGCCGCGGCGCCCAGCTCGGCATCCTGATCCGCGGCCCCGAGATCCTCGAGTCCACCCGCCGCGTCGACACGATCGTGCTCGACAAGACCGGCACCGTCACCACGGGCCGGATGAGCCTGGTCGACGTGGTGGTCCACCCCGACACCCCGGCCGACGAGGCGGAGGTGCGTCGGGTCGCGGCCGCGCTCGAGCACGGCTCGGAGCACCCGATCGCCCGCGCGGTGGCCACCGCGGCCCCGCGCCCCGAGCACCCCGAGGTCGTGGGCTTCGCCAACCGCGAGGGCCTCGGCGTCGTCGGCGACGTCTCCGGGCGTCGTACGGCGGTCGGACGCCCGGCGCTGCTCGAGGCCGAGGGCATGGCGCTGCCGGCGCCGCTCGCCGACGCGCTCGAGGCGGCCCGGGCCCTGGGCCGCACCCCCGTGCTGGTCGGCTGGGAGGGCGTCGCCCGGGGCGTGCTGGTGGTGGCCGACACCGTCAAGGACACCTCGGCCGCGGCCGTCGCCCGGCTGCGCGAGCTCGGGCTCGACCCGGTGCTGCTCACCGGCGACCACGAGCGGGCCGCCCGTGCGGTGGCCGCCGAGGTCGGCATCGACACCGTGGTCGCCGACGTGCTGCCCGCCGAGAAGGTGGCGCAGGTGCGCCGGCTCCAGGAGGCCGGTCGGGTCGTGGCGATGGTCGGCGACGGTGTCAACGACGCCGCCGCCCTGGCCCAGGCCGACCTGGGCATCGCGATGGGCACCGGCACCGACGTGGCCATCGAGGCCGCCGACCTGACCCTGGTCAGCGGCGACCTGCGGGTCGCCGGCGACGCCGTCGCGCTGGCCCGCCGCACCCTGGCCACGATCCGCGGCAACCTCTTCTGGGCCTTCGCCTACAACGTCGCCGCCCTGCCCCTGGCCGCCCTGGGCCTGCTCAGCCCGATGATCGCCGGCCTCGCGATGGCCCTCTCCTCGGTCTTCGTCGTCTCCAACAGCCTGCGCCTGCGCCGCTTCCGCTCCTCCATCGCCTGACCAGCGCCAGCCCCCACCGCCGTGGGTTGAGCAGCGAGGGCCGAAGGCTCGAGCGTCGCCGAAACCGGGTGAGTCCATGGCGTACGTCGTGCGCGGTTCTTGCGGGGTCTCGACGACGCGCGTCGCTGGCGCTCCTTGCTGCTCGACCAGCGGTGACCCCGCGGCTCAGCAGGTGGCGAAGAGGACCGGGCCGTCGGAGAGGTCGCTGAGGGGGTAGGCGCCGGGGGCCGGGGTGAGGTCGAGGGTGACGGTGGTGCCGTCGGCGGTGACCTCGTCGACGCTGAAGCGGTCGGAGAAGGCGCCGCCCTGGCCGGGGGCGGGGCCGGCGGCGAGCGCCGCGCGGGTGTCGGCGTTGGTGCGGGCCTGCTCCTCGGACTCGAAGCCGAGGCCCACCCGCAGGTCGAGCGGGGCCTGGGCGCCACCGTCGTCCCCGGGCGGCAGCAGCGCCAGGACGAACCCGGTCAGCGGGTTGACCGGGCCGGCCTGCGCCAGCAGCTCGTCGGCCGCGGCCTGGTCGGACTCGCCGGCCTGGCCCATCGACAGCGCGCCGCAGGCCTGCTCCCCGGTCAGCACCACCGCGCTGAGCGGCTGCGCGGGCAGGGTGTCGAGCACGTCGGTGACGCCGGCCGCGTCGGGCTCGTGGTCGTCGGCGGCCTCCTCGAGGGCCCGTTCGAGGTAGGAGCGCTGGTCGCTGGTGAGCACCAGCGAGCGGTCCTCGTCGAAGGCCATGAACTGCAGGGTGGGGGTGCCTGCGGCGCCGTTCGCGGCGTTGAGCCGGGCCAGGACCTCCTCCCCGCCCTCCCAGATGCCCTCGGGGGACTCGGGACGGGTGTAGCCCAGCGACTCCAGGCGATCACCCAGCTCGCCGGTGTCGGCGTCCTCGCCGAGCCCGACCACCTCGAGCGCCCCGTCGGGCGACTGGGCCAGCAGCTCCCAGTCGATGCTCGCCGGCGACCAGCCGAAGGACCGCGCCAGCAGCGGCGCCGACTCCACCAGGCCCGAGGCCGAGGTCAGGTCGGCGTCGAAGCCCTCGTCGAGCAGGCGGCGTACGGCGTCGTCGTCGGTGCCCTCGACCTGGAGCCGCTCGCGCGCCCCGGCCCAGTCGGTCCAGGTCCAGCGCTGCGTCTCGGCGGGGGCCAGCGCGACCGCGCGCTCGAGGTCGCTGCCGGGCCCGCGCCACCAGCGCACGCCCACGCCCAGGGCGGCGATGAGCAGCAGGGTCAGGGTCACCACGCCGGCCACCACCAGGGCGCGGCGCGGGCCGCGCCGACCCTCGGCGGGGCCGCTGCTGCTCGGGTCGGTCGCGGGGGCGGCCAGGGGCTCAGGCACGGGGTCGGGCTCCTCATCGTGGCGACGGTGGTGTGAGACTACGGCCATGGCAGCCGTCCCGAGCCGGTCCCGTGACGTCATCGCCGCCGGGGCCGTGGTGTTCCGCCCCGGCCGCGAGGTCCTCCTGGTCCACCGCCAGCAGTACGACGACTGGTCCTTCCCCAAGGGCAAGCTCGACCCGGGCGAGCACGCGACCACCGCGGCGGTGCGCGAGGTCGAGGAGGAGACCGGGCTGCACGTGCGCCTGGGCCCCCCGCTGCCGCTGCAGCGCTACGCGACCGCCAAGGCGATGAAGACCGTGCACTACTGGGTGGGGCGCGTGGTCTCCGGCGACGACGTCGAGTCCTACGAGCGCAACGCCGAGATCAGCGACGTGCGCTGGGTGCCGGTCGACGAGGCCGCGGACCTGCTCTCCTACGAGCGCGACCGCGAGCTGCTGCAGGTCGCGCTGGGCCGCCGCAAGCGCACCCACGCCCTGGTCGTGCAGCGCCACGCGCGGGCCCGGGCCCGCTCGACCTGGCGCGGCGACGACCGGGAGCGCACGCTCCAGCAGGTCGGGCGCACCCAGGCCTTCGACCTGGTGCCGGTGCTGGCGGCGTACGACGTGCGGCGGCTGGTGACCTCGCCCGCGGTGCGCTGCCTGGAGACCCTCACGCCGTACGCCGAGACGATCGACGCCGACCTCGAGCACGTGGAGGAGCTGACCGAGGACGCCGCGACCCCCGACTCGGTCGCCGAGGTGCTCGCCAAGCTGGTCCACGACGTGCACGCGAGCCGCCGCGGCGCCGTGCTGTGCACGCACCGGCCGGTGCTGCCGCACGTCTTCGCGGCGCTGGGCATCGACGACCCGGCGCTGGCACCGGGGGAGATGGTGGTGGTCCACCTGCGCAAGGGGCGCGTGGTGGCCACCGAGCAGCACCTGCCGCACTGACGTCCCTACCCACTGGTCCAGACCGGCGTCAACGCCCCAGGGGGCATGACCGGGGCGTGTTCATGTGACCGCCGTCTCGTGCTTTGCCTGATGTCGCCGACATGGTGCTGTGGGTTCACCGTTCGTTCACCGACGCCCACGAAGCCCGTCATCTGGGCTGCTTAGGTTCCCTGTCGTCAACAGTCATCAGACTTCAGGAGAAGCCGAAGTGAAGAGCACCTCCATCCGTCGGGCGTTCGTGCCCGGCGTCGCCGTCCTCGCCCTCGCCCTCACCGCCTGCGGCGGCGCCGACGCCGGCAGCGACTCCGGTGCCGAGGCCGACACCAGCGCCAGCGGCTCGGTCACGATCGACGGCTCGTCGACCGTGTTCCCGATGAGCGACGCGGCGGCCGAGCTCCTCAACGAGGAGAACCCCAACGTGCAGGTCTCGGTCAGCGAGTCCGGCACCGGCGGTGGCTTCGAGCGCTTCTGCAACGGCGAGACCGACATCTCCGACGCCTCGCGCCCGATCGCCGAGGACGAGGTCGCGGTGTGCGAGGAGAACGGCATCGAGTACACCGAGCTCCAGGTCGCCACCGACGCCCTGACCGTGGTCGTGCACCCCGACCTCGACGTCGACTGCCTGACCGTCGACCAGCTCAAGGAGCTGTGGGGCCCCGACTCGACCGTCTCCAACTGGAACGAGCTCGACCCGAGCTTCCCCGACCAGGAGATCGCGCTGTTCGGTCCCGGCACCGACTCGGGCACCTACGACTACATGGCCAACGACGTCATCGAGTCGGAGACCGAGAACACCCGCTCCGACTACGAGGGCTCCGAGGACGACAACGTCCTGGTCCAGGGCGTCGCCGGCACCGAGGGCGGCACCGGCTACTTCGGCTACACCTACTACGAGCAGAACGCCGACGCGCTGAAGGCCGTCGAGATCGACGGTGGCGACGGCTGCGTGGCCCCCTCGGCCGAGACCGCCCAGGCCGGGGAGTACACCCCGCTGGCCCGCCCGCTGTTCATCTACGTCAAGAACGAGGCGTACGCCGACAACGAGGCCGTCACCGCCTACGTCGACTACTACATCGGCAACCTCGCCGACATCGCGGAGATCGGCCAGTTCATCCCGCTGAGCGAGGAGCTCTACTCCGAGACCCAGTCGAACCTCGAGAGCATCGCCTGATCGGCAGCGCCACCTGAGGCAGGAGCACCCCGACCGGGTGCTCCTGCCACACTGGTTCCACCGCCTCACCCGAAGGACTCCATGAGCACCTCCAGCGCCACTGTCGCGGGCTCGCCCCCACCCGGGGCCGGCTCGTCCGGCGACATCAACCTGTCCAAGAAGCCCCGACCCGCCGAGTCGGCGATCAAGGTGCTGCTCGCGACCTGTGCGCTGCTCTCGGCGTTGATCTCGGTCGGCATCGTCGCGGCCCTGATCGACCCCGTCATCGACTTCTTCGGCCAGGTGCCGTTCGGCGACTACTTCGCGCTCGAGGGCGAGTACGGCGTGCTGCCCCTCATCAACGCCACGATGATCACCACGATCATCGCGCTGCTGGTGGCGGTCCCGCTCGGGCTGGGCGCGGCCATGTACCTCTCGGAGTACGCCTCGCCGCGCGCCCGGCGCATCCTCAAGCCGACCGTCGAGCTGCTGGCCGGCGTGCCGTCGGTGGTGTACGGCTTCTTCGCGCTGGCCTTCGTGACCCCGACCCTGCTGCAGGACATCCTCAGCCTCGACGTCGGCTTCACCAACATGCTCGCCGCCGGCCTGATCCTGGGCGTGATGGTGATCCCGACCATCGCCTCGCTCGCCGAGGACTCGCTCTCGGCGGTGCCGATGGCGATGCGCCAGGGGTCGCTGGCGATGGGCGCCAACCGGATGCAGACGACCGTGCGCGTGGTCTTCCCCGCCGCGCTGTCGGGCATCGCCGCCGCGATCGTGCTGGGCATGTCCCGCGCGATCGGCGAGACGATGATCGTCACGCTGGCGGCCGGCAACATCAAGAACTTCACCCTCGACCCGCGCGACGGCGCCCAGACGATGACCGGGTTCATCGCCAACACCGCCGGCGGTGAGAACCCCGTCGGCTCGGTCGACTACAACATGCTCTTCGCCGTGGGCATGACGCTGTTCGTGATCACCCTGGTCATCAACATGGTCAGCATCTTCATCGTCCGTCGCTACAGGCAGGCCTACTGATGAGTGTCGCCACCGCTACCGCCCGCCGGGTGACCGAGGCGACCGCGCTGACGGGTCGCTCCAAGGACCGCAACGTCCGCTCGATCCTCTTCCTCGTCGCCCTGTGGTTCTCGCTGTTCTTCGGCGTCATGGTCCTGGCCGTGCTGATCATCGACACCGCCATCGAGGGCAGCTCGCGCTTCGACGCGGCGCTGCTGACCGAGTACGCCTCCCGGGTGCGGCCCGAGTCGACCGGCTTCCGCGCCGGCATCCTGGGCACCGTCTGGCTGATGGGCGTGACCGCGGTCCTCGCGGTGCCGCTGGGCATCGCGGCGGCCGTGTACTTCGAGGAGTTCGCCGACAACCGGCGCTGGTACAACCGGGTCCTCGAGGTCAACCTGCAGAACCTGGCCGCCGTGCCCGCGATCGTCTACGGCCTGCTGGCCGTCGCAGTGATGGCGGTGCTCGGCTTCAGCGAGACCGGCACCGCCCTGGGCGGTGGCCTGGCGCTCGCGCTGCTGATCCTGCCGGTCATCGTGATCACCACCCGCGAGGCGCTGCGCGCCGTGCCCGACGACATCCGCCAGGGGTCGCTCGCGCTGGGGGCCACGGTGTGGCAGACCACCTGGCGCCAGACGCTGCCGTCCTCGGTGCCCGGCATCGCGACCGGCACCATCCTGGGTCTCTCGCGCGCCATCGGTGAGGCCGCCCCGCTGATCGTGGTGGGCCTGGCCGGCTCGCTGCGCTTCGACCCCACCGGCGTGATGAGCCCGATCACCGCGCTGCCGATGCAGATCTACTCGCTCACCTCGCAGTCCCAGGAGGACCTGCGGGTGGCTGCCTCGGCGGGCATCATCGTCCTTCTCGTCATGGTCCTGAGCCTCAACGCGCTCGCGATCGTGATCCGCAACAAGTTCCAGAGGTCCTGGTGAGAGCATGAGCAAGCAACCGCACAGCGTCACGATCCGAAAGGGACCCGAGACAGTGGACCCCGCATCCCCCGAGCCCCAGACCGGCTCCCTGGCCGACGTGGGGCGTGACCGCGCCGTCGCGTCGGTCCCGGCCAAGTCGGTCATCGAGACCCGCGACCTCAACGTCTTCTACGGCGACTTCCACGCCGTGCACGACGTCGACCTGGCCTTCGGCCAGAACGAGATCACCGCCCTGATCGGCCCCTCGGGGTGCGGCAAGTCGACGGTGCTGCGCTGCCTGAACCGGATGAACGACCTGGTCGCCAACGCCCGGGTCACCGGCGAGGTCAGCTACCACGGCCAGAACATCTACGGCCCCGGCGTCGACCCGATCGCGGTGCGCACCCACATCGGGATGGTCTTCCAGAAGCCCAACCCGTTCCCCAAGTCGATCTACGACAACATCGCCTACGGCCCCCGGGTCACCGGCATGAAGGTCGAGTCGATGGACGACCTGGTCGAGGAGGCGCTGCGCGGCGCCGCGCTGTGGGACGAGGTCAAGGACAAGCTCAAGCAGTCGGCGTACGGGCTCTCGGGCGGGCAGCAGCAGCGCCTGTGCATCGCGCGCACCATCGCCACCAAGCCCGACCTGATCCTGATGGACGAGCCGTGCTCGGCGCTCGACCCGATCGCGACCTCGCGCATCGAGGACCTGATGATGGAGCTGCGCCAGACCTTCACCATCATCGTGGTCACCCACAACATGCAGCAGGCCGCGCGCGTCTCCGACCGCACCGCCTTCTTCACCGCGCGCCCCGACGAGACCACCGGCAACCGCACCGGCCTGCTGGTGGAGTTCGACGACACCAACCGGATCTTCACCAACCCGGCCGACAAGCGCACCGAGGACTACATCTCGGGTCGCTTCGGCTGAGGGCTGCTCCGGATAGTCCCTGACCTTCCACACCCCGACACGCCGTTGGTGTGTCCGGGAGGTCAGGGACTTTCTCGCGCTCCGGGGGCCTGCGAGCGGTCCCTGTGGAGGACGAGCCCGCCCCGGCCCGCGGTGGGCCACCCTGCGGGGCATGGCGACGCAGGGGCTGGGCTCGGGGCACGGAGTGGTCGTGCCGGTGCCCGTCGACCCGCGCGGCATCGACGGCCCCACGGCTCGCGAGGCGGCGGGCCCGTGGTGGCGGCGTACGTCGCGGGGCCGCTACGTGCCCGCGCACGTCGAGCCGAGCGCTGCGCAGCGCATCGCCGAGGCCGCCTGCCTGCTCCCGGCGCGGCACGTCTCGGTGACCGGGTGGGCGGCGCTGTCGTGGCGCGGGGCGCCGTACGCCGACGGGCTCACCGCGGCCGGTGAGCCGAGGCCGGTGCCGGTCTCGACGTCCCGTCGGCGGCTCCGTCCGCAACCGCTGTTCGCCCTGTGCGAGGAGCGCTGCGACCCCCGCGAGGTCGAGCTGGTGGACGGGGTGCCGATGAGCTCGGCGGTGCGGGCGACCTGCTTCGAGGTCAGGTACGCGGCCGGTCTCGACGCGGCCGTGGTGGTCCTCGACATGGCCTACCTCAGCGACCTGGTCGCCCCCGGCGAGGTCGCGGCCTGGGTGGGGTCGCACGCCAGCTACACCGGCATCGAGCAGGCCCGTCGGGCCCTGCCGCTGGCTGCGGAGAACGTGTGGTCGCCGATGGAGACCCGGCTGCGGCTGCTGTGGCAGGAGCGGATGGCCGAGGTGTGCCTCCTGGCCAACGCGCCGGTCTTCGACACCCGCGGGAGCCACGTCGCGACCCCCGACCTCCTCGACCCGGCCAGCGGGGTGGTCGGCGAGTACGACGGCGAGCTGCACCTCGAGGGTGTCCGGCGGGCGCGTGACCTGCGCCGCGAGGGCGACCTGCGCCGCCACGGGCTGGAGCCGGTGGTGATGGTCGGCGCCGACCTCGCCTCGCCCGGCGACTTCCTCGACCGGCTGCGCGACGCCTACCGGCGGGCCGCCCAGCAGCCGGTCGCCGCGAGGGGCTGGACCCTGCAGCAGCCGCACTGGTGGCGCGACACCAGCACCGTGGCCCGGCGCCGCGCCCTGGTCGGCGGCGAGCGAGACCTGTGGCTGGCGCGCGGTCGTCGTACCGGCTGAGGCTGCGGGGCCGCGGACAGTCCCTGACCTTCCACACCGTGACACGCCGATCCGGTGTGTGGAACGTCAGGGACTATCCGCGCCCCCGCAGCCTCAGGGCAGCTGGAAGACGTAGTGCGAGACCCAGTAGAACGACGCGGCGACCAGGCCGGCGGCGGGGAAGGTCAGCACCCAGGCGGTGACGATGGAGCGGGCCACGCCCCACCGCACGGCCGAGAAGCGCTTGGTGGCGCCGGCGCCCATCACCGCGGAGGTGATGGTGTGGGTGGTGGAGATGGGGGCCTCGAAGACGAACGCGGTCGTGTAGAGGACACCGGCGGCGACCGTCTCGGAGGCGAAGCCGCGGGCGGGGTCGAGGGCGATGATGCGCCGGCCCAGGGTGCGCATGATCCGCCAGCCGCCGGCCCAGGTGCCGGCCGAGATGGCGGCGGCCGCGGCGAGGATGACCCAGATCGGGAGCGGGTCGTCGGCGGTGGCGTACCCGCCGGTGACCAGGGCCAGGAAGATCACGCCCATCGTCTTCTGGGCGTCCTGCAGGCCGTGGCCCAGCGCCATCGCGGCGGCCGAGAGGGTCTGGGCGATCCGGAAGCCGCGCTGGGTGCGGTGCGGGTTGCGGCGCCGGAAGATCCACATGATCGCGACCATCAGCACGAACGCGGCGGCGAAGCCGAAGAGCGGCGAGGCGATCATCGGGAGCAGGATCTTGTCGACGATGACGTCCCACTTCACCAGCGACCCCGACGCGACGGCCGCGCCGACCAGGCCGCCGATGAGGGCGTGGGAGGAGGAGGAGGGCAGGCCGAAGTACCAGGTCAGCAGGTTCCAGGCGATCGCGCCGAGCAGGCCCGACATCACGATCACCAGCCCGGCGGTGCCGGCCTCGGGGGTGATCACCGACCCGACGGTGTTGGCGACCTCCTGGCCGAGGAAGGCGCCGATGAAGTTCATCACCGCGGCCATGGCGAGCGCGACCCGAGGGGTGAGCGCCCGGGTCGAGACCGAGGTGGCGATGGCGTTGGCGGCGTCGTGGAAGCCGTTGGTGTAGTCGAAGACCAGAGCGACGACGACGACCGCGATGACGATCGCGAGGGTCAACTCAGGACTCCTTGACCGCGATCTGCTCGATCCGGTTGGCGACGGTCTCGAACGCGTCGATCGACCCCTCGAGCGCCTCGGCGATGTCCTTGAGCTTGAGCACCTCCATCGCCTTGTACTCCCCGGAGAACAGGTTGGCGATGATGCGGCGGTGGTTGCGGTCGCCGGCGTTCTCGAGCCGGTTGATCTCGATCCAGTACTCGCCCAGCGACTGCATCGAGCGCAGGTTCGGCATCGTGGTCGCGGTCAGGTCGGCGCAGCGCTGCAGCAGCTCGACCTGGTCGAGCAGCTCGGGCGGCAGCACCTTGGGCTCGTAGAGCAGGACCATGTCGACGACCTCGTCCATCATGTCCATCACGTCGTCCAGGCCCGAGGCCAGCGCGTAGATGTCCTCGCGGTCGAAGGGTGTCACGAAGGTGGAGTTCACCTGCTTGACGATGGCGTGGGTGGTCTCGTCGGCGGCGTGCTCGGCCTCGCGCATCCGCAGGGCGACGGCCTCGCGGTCGGCCTCGTCGGAGAGCATCTCGGCGAGCAGCCCGGCCCCGGTGACGAGGTGCTGGGCGGAGTCGAAGAAGTGGTCGTAGAACGAGCTCTCGACCGGACGGAAACGCAGTCGCACGGGTGTCTCTCCTGGGGGCGACGAGATGGCGCGCCCAAGACTAGGGCTCGTAGAGCCGGGTGACTAACCTTCAGCCGCCGGCGCTGGTGTGGCGTCGCCCGCGCTGGCGCTCGATCAGCGCCTCCTGCAGGTGTACGCCGCCGCCGTTGCTCGCCCACGACCCGTCGCTGCTCAGCTCCCACGCACTGGTGTCGGGGTCGAAGGCCAGGTCGAGCAGCTCGCCGACGGCCTCGATGCTGGCGGCGTCGGGCAGGCGCACCAGCACCTCGACGCGGCGGTCGAGGTTGCGGTGCATCAGGTCGGCCGAGCCGATCCACGCGACCGGGTCGCCGCCGTTCTCGAAGCGGAAGATCCGGCTGTGCTCGAGGAAGCGCCCCAGCACCGAGCGCACGGTGATGTTGTCGCTGAGCCCGGGCACGCCGGGGCGCAGCCCGCAGATGCCGCGCACCAGCAGCTCGACCGGCACCCCGGCCCGGCTGGCCAGGTAGAGCGCGTCGATGACGCTCTCGTCGACGACCGAGTTGGCCTTGATGCGGATGCGCGCGGGGCGGCCGGCGAGGTGGTGCCCGATCTCGCGGTGCACCTGCTCGATCAGCCCCGGGCGCACCGAGTCGGGGGCCACCAGCAGCTCGTCGTACGAGGCGTTGCGCGACCAGCCCGAGAGGTTGTTGAACAGGTGGGCGACGTCCTCGCCGATCCGCTCGTCGGTGGTGATCAGGCCCAGGTCCTCGTAGAGCCGCGAGGTCTTGGGGTTGTAGTTGCCGGTGCCGATGTGGGTGTAGCGGCGGATCCCGCCCTGGCCCTCGCCCTCGTCGCGCACGACCATCGAGAGCTTGCAGTGGGTCTTGAGCCCGACCAGCCCGTAGACGACGTGGCAGCCGGCCTGCTCGAGCTTGCGGGCCCAGCGGATGTTGGCCTGCTCGTCGAAGCGGGCCTTGATCTCGACGATCACCAGCACCTGCTTGCCGGCCTCCGCGGCGTCGATGAGGGCGTCGATGATGGGGGAGTCGCCGGAGGTGCGGTAGAGCGTCTGCTTGATCGCCAGCACGTGCGGGTCGGCCGCGGCCTGCTCGATGAAGCGCTGCACCGAGGTGGCGAACGAGTCGTAGGGGTGGTGCAGGAGCACGTCGTGGCGCCGTGCGGCCTTGAAGACGTCGACGGGGGCGGCGGACTCGACCTCGGCGAGCAGCCGGTGGGTGGTCGGCACGAACGCGGGGTAGCGCAGCTCCTCGCGGCCGATGTCGGCGATGTCGTGGAGCCCGCGCAGGTCGAGCGGGCCGGGCAGGTGGAAGACCTCGGCGCGACTGACCCCGAGCTCCTCCATCAGCAGGTCGAGCACGTGCGGGGCGATGGACGCCTCGACCTCGAGGCGCACCGCCGGGCCGAAGCGGCGGCGCAGCAGCTCCTTCTCGAGCGCGGCCAGGAGGTTCTCGGCGTCGTCCTCCTCGACCTCCACGTCCTCGTTGCGGGTGACCCGGAAGGTGTGGGCCTCCAGCACCTCCATGCCGGGGAAGAGCCGCTTGAGGTGCTCGCGGATGACGTCCTCGAGCGGCACGAAGCGGTGGTTGCCCAGGGAGACGAATCGGCTGAAGCTCGGCGGGACCTTGACCCGCGCGAAGTGCTCCTTGCCGGTCTTGGGGTTGCGGATCATCACCGCGAGGTTGAGCGATAGCCCCGAGATGTAGGGGAAGGGGTGGGCCGGGTCGACGGCCAGCGGCGTCAGCACCGGGAAGATCCGGTCCTTGAACATCCGCTTGCACTGCTTCTGCTCGTCGCGGTCGAGGTCGTCCCAGCGCACCAGCTCGATGTCGTGCTCGACCAGCGCCGGGACGATCTCGTCGCGGAACAGGGAGGCCTGCCGCTCGCTCAGCTCGCGGGTGGTGGTCCAGATCCGCTCGAGCACGTCGAGCGGCATCAGCCCGGAGGCGGCGCGCACGGCCAGCCCGGTGGCGATGCGCCGCTTGAGGCCGGCGACGCGGACCATGAAGAACTCGTCGAGGTTGCTGGTGAAGATCGCCAGGAAGCGCACCCGCTCCAGCAGCGGCAGCCCGGGGTCCTCGGCGAGCTCGAGGACGCGCTGGTTGAAGTGCAGCCACGACAGCTCGCGGTCCAGGAAGCGGTCGTCGTGCTCGGCGACGGCGGCCAGCTCGGCCTCGTCGGGCGCGTACGGCGCCTCCTCGGTGCCCGCTGTGCCCGCGGCCTCCGCAGCGCCCCCGTCGGCCCCGGCGGTCTGGTCCTCGACCAGGGTCAGGTCGGCGGCGGCGGGAGCGGTCTCGAGCGGAGCGTCGGGCATGGCGTCAGTGTGTCACCGCGAGTTGAACGGGAGGTGACGCTAGGTTCGGGAGCCGTGACCACCTCCCGAGCCAAGCAGGCCGTCGAGCGGTTCGCCCTGCGCGGGCTGACCGGTCTGCCCGAGGTCGTGCAGCGCCGGATCGGTCGCCCCGTCGTGCGCGACACCCAGACCCTGGCCGACGACGTGCGGCTGATGCTGGCGCTGCAGCGAGTCGCCCGCGAGCCGGCCGTCGAGACGATGCCGATCCCCGAGGGGCGCGTGGCGCTGGCCCGCCAGACCGCGCTGATCGCCGGCGACGACCCGGTGGCCGAGGTCCGCGACCTGCAGGTGGCCGGGATGGCGGCGCGGCTCTACGTGCCGAGCCAGCGCCGCGGCGCCGGGAGCCACCCCACGCTGCTGTTCTTCCACGGCGGCGGCTTCGTCTACGGCGACCTCGAGAGCCACGACGCCCCGTGCCGGCTGCTGGCCTCCGAGGCCGGGGTGCGGGTGCTGGCCGTCGACTACCGGCTCGCGCCCGAGCACCGCTTCCCGGCCGCCCACGACGACGCGCTGGCGGCGTACCGCTGGCTGCTCGACCACGCCGCCGAGGTCGGCGCCGACACCTCGCGGCTCGCGGTGGGCGGCGACTCCGCGGGCGGCAACCTGGCCGCCGCGACCGCGCTCACGGCCGCCCAGGAGGGCCTGCCGCTGGCGCTGCAGCTGCTCATCTACCCCGGCACCGACGCGCTGCGCGACACCGAGAGCCTGCGGCTGTTCGGCGACGGCTTCTACCTGACCCAGGGCTTCATCGACCTGGCCGCCGAGTGCTACTACCCCCAGCTCTCCGACGACGAGCGGCGCGACCCGCGGCTCTCGCCGGCGTACGCCGACCTGGGTGCCGAGGTCGCGGGCCGACTGGCCCCGGTCTTCCTGTGCACCGCCGGGTTCGACCCGCTGCGCGACGAGGGCGAGGCCTACGCGCGCCGGCTCGAGGAGGCCGGTGTCGCGGTCGAGCTGCGCCGCTTCGAGGACCAGATCCACGGCTTCCTCAACATGACCGGCGCCGGTCGCACCCCGCGCGCCGCGGTGGTCGAGATCGCCCACCGGCTCGAGGCGGGGCTCGCCTAGGAGCTGCCGGCCCAGCCGGTTCGGTCGGGTCAGAGCTCGGGGCGCCAGGCGCGCAGCGCCTCGACGAACTCCTCGGGCTCGACCATGGTCGCGTCGACCGCCACCGGCGGCAGCGTCCTGCGGTGGAAGAGCACCCGCCAGTCGCGGTCGCCGGGCTCGCCGACCGCCTCGATGACGGTGGCGGGGTTGGCGGCGCTGAAGCGGTGGTGTCCGTCGCTGTTGAGGATGTCGACCACGCCGTCGTCGCCGATGCTCGCGCTGCCGGAGGCCCGCAGTGAGCGGACCGCGACCACGCCGAGCAGCACCGCGAGCAGCACCGCGGCCAGCGGCATGGGGGTGGCGAACCCGTCGGCCAGGCCGACGCCGACGCCGACGATGGCGGCGAGCAGGGCGAGCGCCCCGGCCACGGCACCGACCACGCGGCCCGTGGTGCGCGGGTGCGAGCTGGGCGGGTGCGGGTCGCGGGCGACCGGGCGGGTGCCCTCGGGAGGTCCGTCGGGGCTGCCCAGCAGCCCCTGCAACCCCCGCTCCTGCTGTGCGGCCGGCCGGCCGCGGGGCCGGGTCCGGGCGAGCTCGTCGGCCAGCGCGGTGGCGCGCTCCTCGGCGGCCAGGCGTTCGGCCATCGCGATCTCGACGAGCTCGGCGTGGTGGCGCACGGAGGCCTCGACGGCCTGCCGGTCCACGGCCCGGTCGGCGGCGGCCTGCTCGGCCTCGGCGCGGGCGGTGACGGCCTCGGCGGCCGCCTGCTCGGCCTCCTGGCGGGCGACCTGCGCGGCGCGCAGCGCCTCGTCGTGCTCGCGGGCGGCGGCGGCCATCTGCTCGAGGACCTCGATGGTGCGCTGCTCGGCGGCCTCCCGCTCGCGGGCGGCCTCGGCGGCGAGCTCGGCGTGGCGCTGGGCGTCGGCCTCGGCACTGGCGCGGGCCTCGACGGCCTCGGCGGCGGCCTGCTCGGCGGCGAGCCGGGCCTCGTGGGCCTCGGCGGCCAGGCGCGCGTGCTCGGTCGCGGCGGCGTCGGCGAGCGTCTGGGCCTCGTGGGCCTCCTGGGCGCTGCGAGCCTCGGCGGCGGCGTCGGCACGGGCCGCCTCGAGGGCGGTGCCGGCGGCCTCCGCGTCGCGCCCGCGGGCGGCCGCGGCCTGGTGGGCGGCGTCGGCCAGGGCGACGGTCTCGCCGAGGCGCACCGCCGCGTCGGCGGCGGCCTGCTCGGCGTCCGCGCGGGCGGCGTGGGCCTCTGCGGCCAGCCGGGCGTGCTCGGCGGCGGCCTCGTCGGCGGCCTGCCGCGCGACCGCTGCCTCCTCGGCGGCGGCGTCGGCCGCGGCCCGGGCCTCGTGGGCGGCGGCGGCCGCCTCGCCCTGCTCCTGGGCGCGTACGTCGGCCGCCTGGCGGGCCCGGAGCGCGGCCTCGGCCTCCTCGTTGGCCGCGCGGGTGGCCTCCTCGGCCCGCTCGCGGGCGGCCTGGGCCTCGTCGGCGAGGCCGGCCTGCACCCGCCCAGCCTCCTCGGCCTCGAGGCGCGCGGCGTGCGCCTGCTCCGCCTCCTGGGCGCGCTCCTGGGCCGCCTGCTCGGCGGCGGTGCGGGCCTCGTGGGCCTGCTCGGCCAGGTGGGCCTGCTCGGCGGCGGCCTCCTCGGCGCTGCTGCGCGCCCGGGCGTGCTCAGCGGCGACCCGGTCGGCCTCCTCGCGCTCGGCGGCCTGGGCGGCGGCGGCCTCCTCGGCCGCGGTGCGGGCCTCGGCGGCGGCCTGGGCGCGGGCCTCGGCCTCCCGGGCGGCGTGCTCGGCGTTCTCGCGGTCGGAGTGGGCGTGGGTGGCGGCCTCGCCGTGGGCGGTGGCGACCTCCTCGGCGCTGCGCCGCGCGACCAGCGCCTCCTCGGCGGCGGTGGCGGCCGCGGCGGCGGCCTGCTGGGCCTCGGTCTGGGCGGTGTGCGCGGCCGCGGCGGCCTCGGCCTGCGCCCGCGCGCTCTCCTCGGCCTCGGCGCGGGCCTCGGCCGCGGCCTGGGCGGCCTGCTCGGCGGCGGCGCGCAGCTCGGCCTGCTCCTCGGCGCGACGGGTCGCCTCGGTCGCGGCCTCCTCGGCCGCCTCGCGGGCCCGGGCCGACTCCTCGGCCCGCTCCCGGATCGACTCCTCGGCGGCGGCGCGTGCCTGCTCCGCCGCGGCCCGCGACTCCTCGGCGACGCGAGCGGCCTCCTCGGCGGCCGCGCGGGCGTCGTACGCCTCCTGCGCGGCGGCGGCGTGCTCGGCCGCGGCGCGGTCGGCCTCGGCGCGGGCCTGGGCGGCCTGCTGGGCCAGCTCCTCGGCGGCGATCCGCTCGGCGGCCTGCTCGGCGGCCGCCAGCTCGGCGGAGTGGCGCAGCGAGGCGGCGCGCTCGGCGGCCGCGGTCTGGGTGGCGATCCGCTCGGTGAGCTCCTCGACCGACGGCGCGGGGGCGGCGTCGGCGGTGGTGGTCGTGGCGGAGCGGCGCAGCCAGCGGCGCGGCTCGGTGGGGGGAGGACCGGGAGTGCTCATCGGGATCAGTACACCAGCGCCTGCACGTGCTCGCCGAGCACTTCCTCGGCAAAGAGCGCTGCGCCGGCCATCCGCACCCCCGGCGCGAGGTCGTCCTCGGTGATCCCGCGGCGCGCCGCGCACTGGGTGCAGACCGTCACGCGGCCGGTGGCGAGCACCACCTCGAGCAGCTGGGCGACCGGGGTGGCGTGCTCGAGCCCGAGGTCGGGCCCGCCGCCCGCGACGGCGTACGACGCGGCGTCGCCGGTGAGCCACAGCGAGACGTCCGCCCCGGCCGCGGCCGCCGCGGCGGCGACGGTGAAGGCCTGGTTGGAGCGCTCGGGGTCGTCGGCGGCGCAGGTGACCTTGATGACGAGGGGACGCATGGGCGAAGCCTAGGCGCCGCCCCCGGCCGGGTCGGCGCCTATGGTGGAGGGGTGCCGATCGAACTCCCTCCCAACCTGCATCCCCACTGTGGCCCCCTCGTCTGGCTGCTCGGCACCTGGTCCGGCAGCGGCAAGGGCGACTACCCGGGGATCGAGCCCTACGACTACCAGCAGGAGCTGGTCTTCCAGCAGGACGGCCGCCCGTTCCTGCACTACTTCTCGCGCTCGTGGATCATCGACGAGAACGGCGAGAAGGTGCGCGAGGCCGCGCAGGAGACCGGCTTCCTGCGCTGCCCCGAGCGCGGCAAGGTCGAGATGGTGCTGGCGCACAACACCGGCATCTCCGAGATCTGGTACGGCAACGCCGAGGACGGCAAGATCGAGCTGCGCACCGCCGGCGTGGCCTTCACCGAGACCGCCCGCGAGGTCACCGGCGGGCACCGGCTCTACGGCAACGTCGAGGGCGACCTGCTCTACGCCTACGACATGGAGGCCGAGGGCAAGGAGCTCCAGCCGCACCTGTGGGCGCGGCTGAAGCGGTCCTGAGGCGCGGGGCGGGGTGGGCTGCGCGATGACCGACGACCTGCGGCGCCGCCTGGCCGGCAGCGGCTACCGGCTCACGCCGCAGCGCGAGCTGGTGCTGCGGGCGGTCGAGTCGCTGGGCCACGCCACGCCCGACGAGGTGCTCGCCGAGGTGCGCCAGCACTCCTCGGCCGTCAACGTCTCGACGGTCTACCGCAACCTCGAGGTGCTCGAGGAGCTCGGGCTGGTGCGCCACGCGCACCTCTCCGACCGGGCACCGACCTACCACTCCGTCACCGACCACGAGCACTTCCACCTGGTGTGCCGCACCTGCCGCCGGGTCGTCTCCGTCGGCGCCGAGGTCGCCTCGGTGCTGACCGGGCGCCTGGCCGACGAGCACGGCTTCACCGCCGACATCGGTCACCTGACCGTCTTCGGCACCTGCGCCGAGTGCGCACGAGAGGAGAACCCATGACCAGCCAGACCCACCCCCGCACCAGCCCCCTGCTCGACCTGCCCGGCGCGGTCGCCGGCAACGGCGTCGACGCCCCGGTGGCCGCCCACTACGGATCCTTCAACGCCGAGCAGCGCACCCTGGAGTCCGGGGAGGGCTTCGTCGACCTCTCCCACCGCGACGTGCTGCGCATCGAGGGCCCCGACCGGCTGACCTGGCTGCACGCGCTGACCACGCAGTACTTCCTCGACCTCGCGCCCAAGGTCTGGACCGACGCGCTGGTGCTCTCCCCGCAGGGCCACGTCGAGCACGCCTTCAGCGGGTACGACGACGGCGAGGCGTTCGTGGCGCACACCGAGCCCGGCGCGGCCCCGGCGCTGCTGGAGTTCCTCGAGCGGATGAAGTTCATGACCCGCGTCGAGCTCTCCGAGGTCACCGACGACCTCGCGGTGACCTGGCGCGCCTCGTCGACGGGCACGACCTACGAGCTGGTGCCCCGCGAGCAGCTGGCGGCGTACGCTGCCGCGGCCGGCCCGGCGTGCGGCATGTGGGCCTTCGAGGCGCTGCGCATCGCCCGCGGCGAACCGCGGCTCCTGATCGACACCGACACCCGCACCATCCCCAACGAGGTCGGCTGGGTCGGCCCGGCGGTGCACCTCGACAAGGGCTGCTACCGGGGCCAGGAGACGGTGGCGCGGGTGCACACCCTGGGCCGTCCGCCGCGCCGGCTGGTGCTGCTGCACCTCGACGGCACCGAGAACCGGCTGCCCGAGCAGGGCGCCGAGCTGAGGAACGGCGAGAAGGTCGTCGGGTTCGTCGGCTCCTCGGCCCGCCACCACGAGCTGGGCCCGATCGCGCTGGCGATGGTCAAGCGCAACGTGCCGGTCGACGCGACCCTCGAGGTCGACGCGATGCCGGCCGCCCAGGAGGTCGTGGTCGACCCCGAGGTGGGGCTGCACGTGCGTCCGAAGCTGCGCTGAGGCCTCAGGTCGAGCGGCGCCTGGAGTGCCGCTCGATGTGGGGGCAGCGGTCGCCGTACTTGCGGCGGCAGCGCACGGTGCGTCGCAGCTTCTTGAACACGTGGCGCCTCTCTCGGTCGTCCGAGACGGTGGGAGGGCGACGGTGACGACGCCCGAAGCGCTATTGAAGCGCCGGTCGGCGTCGCGTGGGTGGCCGACAGGTGACGGGTCTGGACCACCCGGGCCGTCATAGGGCACCCGCTGGTCTAGACCGCTGTGTTACAAACAGCGTCCGAACGTAAAGCGAATGGGTCGTGGCACGACCCTGACTTAGGCTTGAACCTGCCGCTGCACGACCTGTCTGCCCGCGAGTCGTGCTGTCTCGCCTGCTTGAAAGCTGATGTTGTGCATCCTTCCGCCGACGACATGTCGTCGACCGCCTCGAGCGGCGCGGGCGAGCCCACGCCCGGACAGCAGGCCGCCGACCCGTGGACCGCGCCCCCGGCGTTCCGGCGCTACCTGGGCGACCCGGGCGCGCAGGTGCACCTGCACGAGGCCGGCACGAGCGAGGGCGCACCCGTGGTGCTGCTGCACCGCGACGGCGGCACGGGCGAGGCCTGGGCCGACCTGATGGGCCTCGGCTCGTGGAGCGCGCGCCTGCTGGCCCCCGACCTGCCCGGCTGCGGGCTCTCCGACGCCGTCGAGGGCGGCGTCGAGGAGCGGGCGAGCCACCTGCTCGACGCGCTGCGGCGCTCCGAGCCCCGGGGCCTGCTGCTGGTCGCCGAGGGCGACGCCGCGTGCCTGGCGGTGGAGATGGCGCTGACCGAGCCCGGGGCCGTGGCCGGCCTGGTGCTGCTGGGACCCGTCGAGCAGACGGCCTGCGACGTGCTGGAGCGGCTGCGGCAGGTCACCGTGCCGGTGTGGGCCGCCGTGGGCGAGCGGCCCGACCACTCGGTCGAGCTCCCGGGCGCGCGCTGGCTGGTGCTGCCCGGGGTCGGCGACGAGCCGGTGACCGAGCACGCCGACCTGGTGCTCGACCTGGTGCACGGCGCGCTCGCCGAGCTCGTCCACCCGGTGCCCGAGCAGGCGGAGCCTCAGGCGGGGCGGCGGTACATCACGTGGGTGTCCTCCGAGGCGTGGGTGAACCCCAGCTTGTCGCGGTAGACGCGGATCGCGGCCGCGTTGTCGGACTCCACGTAGAGCAGCACCTCGTTGACCTGCAGGTCGGCGAGGTGGTGCAGGCCGGCGAGGGTGACCAGCCGTCCGAGGCCGGCGCCCTGGGCCTCGGGGTCGACCCCGACGACGTACACCTCGCCGAGCTCGCGCGAGTGCTGCTTGGTCCAGTGGAAGGCCAGCAGCCGGCCCTCGGCGCCCTCGGAGGTGTCGACGGCCAGGATCAGCCCGGCGGGGTCGAACCAGTGCTCGGCCATCCGCTCGGCGAGGTTGTCGGCGTCCATCGCCCCCTGCTCCGGGTGGGCGGCGAAGGCCGCGGCGTTGAGCCGCAGGACGGCCTCGGCGTCGTCGTCGGTGTAGGTGCGCAGCCGGACGCCCGGCGGCGGGTCGAGGCGAGGCAGCGGGATCGACGTACGACGGCGCATCACCCACAGCTCGCGCACCCGCTCGAAGCCGGTGCGCCCGGCCAGGTGTCGGGCGGCGGGGTGGTCGGCGTGCGACCAGGCCTCGAGCCGGGTGCCGGGCCCGACGTCACCGAGCAGCTGGTCGAGGAGCTTGGAGCCGAGCCCGCGGCCGCGGGCCTCGGGAGCCACGACGAGGGAGACCTGGTCGTCGACCAGGACCGCGACCGCCTCGCCCTCGACCCAGGAGCGGAACCGCTCGGGGTGGCGCAGCGCCATCAGGGTCGCCTCGTCGAGCGGGGCGGTGCCGTCGGCGGCCTCGGAGAGGGCCGCGACCCGTTCGATCTGCCGTGCGTGGTGCAGGGAGTCCATTCCCCTGACCTTAGCCCGAGGCGGGTTCGCTGACCCCGGCCTCGGTGATGGTGCGGGCGTCGGCCTCGGCGCGCGCGTCCTTGGCGGGCACCACGAAGCGGTAGCCGACGTTGCGCACGGTGCCGATGAGGGTCTCGTGCTCGACGCCGAGCTTGGCGCGCAGGCGCCGGACGTGGACGTCGACGGTGCGGGTGCCGCCGAAGTAGTCGTAGCCCCACACCTCCTGCAGCAGCTGCTGGCGGTTGAAGACGCGGCCGGGGTGCTGGGCCAGGTGCTTGAGGAGCTCGAACTCCTTGAAGGTCAGGTCGAGCGGGCGCTTGCCGATGCGCGCGGTGTACGTCGCCTCGTCGACGGTGACCTCGCCGGAGCGGATCAGGTGCGACTCGGGGTCGTCGGCCTCGATGCGCGCGGCGAAGCGGCCGATGGCGATCTTGATGCGGGCCTCGAGCTCGGCGGGGCCGCAGGTGTGCAGCACGACGTCGTCCATGCCCCAGTCGTGGCTGACCACGGCGAGGCCGCCCTCGGTGGCGACCAGCAGCACGGGCTGCTCGCTGCCGGTGGTGCGGATGAGGCGGCACAGGTCGCGGGCGTGGGCGAGGTCCTGGCGGCCGTCGACCAGGAGCAGGTCGACGTCGGGCGCCTCGAGCAGTGCGCTGCCCTCGGGTGGCAGCACCCGGACCTGGTGACCGAGCAGGGCCAGCCCGGGCAGCACCTCGGCAGAAGGCTGCAGGGCGCTGGTCAGGAGGAGAATCGTGCTCACGGTGGGTCCCTCCGGTGTGCGGGGGACCAGAACGCATCGTTGGGCTCCGGTCGGTGATCCGGGTTGAATACTACCGAAGCCCCGACCCGGCAGCAGGAGGAAGTCACGTGGTTGAGACGCAGGTGGTGCACGTGCACTACTGGGCCGGCGCCAAGCACGCCGCCGGCACCGGTGCCGACGAGCTCGAGGTCGACGGCGCCGTCAGCCTCGCCGAGGTCGTACGGCGCGCGGTCGCGCTGCACCCCGGCACCGACCTCGAGCGGGTGCTCGCGGTCTGCTCCGCGCTGGTCGGCGAGCAGCCGGTCGGCAGCCAGGACCCCGGATCGGTGCAGGTCGAGCCGGGCGCCACGGTGGAGTTCCTGCCGCCCTTCGCCGGCGGCTGAGCAGGGCTCAGCCCCGGGTGGTGCGGCGTGCCTTCAGCTCCCAGCCTCGGAGTGGGTGCTGGGTGAGGTGCCACCGGGGGTCGTGGGCGCGGTGGTGGTGCCAGGAGCAGAGGGGTATCGCGTTGTCGAGGTCGGTGTCGCCGTGGTGGGACCAGGCGATGAGGTGGTGGATCTCGGTCCAGGCGAAGGGTCTCTCGCAGGTCCCGATGGCACAGGTGTCATGGACGGGTGCCAGGGCTTTTCGTTGATGGTGAGTGTGGAGCCGTTTGGTCCGGCCGAGGTCGAGGGGCACTGATCGGGAGTTGAGGACGGCGGGGACGAGTCCGGCCTCGCAGGCCAGTCGGCGCAGGTCGCCGGCAGCGACCCGGGTGCCGGTGTCGAGCTTGGCGGTGCCGGTCTCGTCGGGTCCTCGCCAGTCGGGCCAGGCGGCCGGGTCGAGGTCACCGGTGGCGGCGAGGTCGCGGGTGAGGTCTTCGGCGGTCATGGTGACCAGGAGGGTCAGGGCGTTGGCGCCGTTCCAGCCGTCGGTGGGCAGGTGCTCGATGAGCTCGCACAGGGCATTGCCTGCGACCTCCCAGTCCGACAGGCCGTGGTCCGGCCCGGTGGGGGCGGACTCGTCGTAGCCGGAGATGTTCTCGCCCTCTGGGCCGGTACGCGCCTTGTTGAGGCGGCGGGGTGCCGACAGGGTCTCGATGGCGGTGCGGAGCAGGGAGCCGTGGAGCTCGGGGATGGTGAACTTGCCGGAGTAGGTGCCGTCGCCGTTGTCGTGCAGCGCGAGGTAGGTCTCGTGCTTGGCGCGGCGGGATTCGCGCCCGAGCATGATCGCTTCGTGCTTGTCGGCGAGGTCGCGGTCGATGACGTCGAGCATCCGCCTGGCGGCTTGGCGGAGGCGTTTGGGGTTCATGGGGCGCCCGGTGCGGGTGCCGATGCCGGTGGCTTTGTTGACCAGCACCTCCTCGGCGGCGGCGAGCTGTTCGGGGGTGGTCTCGAGGGGTGCTTGTTCGGCGGCGGCGACGATGATGCGGACCTGGCGGGTGGTGATCGCCCCGGTCGCGTACGCCGCACGGGCGTGGTGGTACTTGCTGCGCAGCAGCTCCGCGACCCGCGCACCACCGGCGAGCACCTCCCGCGACTGCCCGGTCAGGGCGGCGGCCCACGCGTCGGTGCCGGTGGCGGCCTCGGCATCGGCGACCTGGCGTCGTTCGGCCTCACCGAGCACCTCACCCAGCAGCGCGGACGCCTCAGCCTCCAGGCCCGAGAGGGCTTGAACCAGCACGGCGAGGTCCTCGACCGGTTGCCGACGCAGATCCCCGTCGCGTGCCGCCGCCATCGCAGCACGCGCGGCCGCGACCGCCGCCGCGACAGGACCCGACTCAGGTGCTGAGGAGAGGCCGGCGGGCACCCCAGGACCCGGGCCGGGGGCCCGGTCGCTGGTGGGGTGCTGGAGCAGCCTCATGCCCGCCATTCTCCCACGCGCGAGGCGCTTTGTCGAACATTTGTTCGACCCTGTGGAGGAGCGCCGAAGGGGAGGTCAGCCGTCGAGCAGGTCGGTGGCGGCGGTGCTGGTCCCGGTGTGGGCGCCGGTGCTCGTCCCTGGGCCGGAGGAGGTCTTGGCGTAGGCGTCCTCGAGCAGGCGGCGGGCCACGTCGCGGCCGCCCAGGCCGAAGGCGAGGGCCAGACCGAGCGCCAGTGCGCCCATGGTGGCGGCGAAGGCGATGGTGACGATGGCCTCCGCGATCTGGAGCTGGTCGAGGATCATGAAGAGCGCGATGACCATCACCAGTGCCGGCACGACGGTGGCTGCGATCCGGGCGCTCGGGGTCTCGCCCATCACCTTGCTGACAGCGCTGCCGGCGGCGCCGGCGAGCAGGGCGGCGATGACGAAGATGACGATGGCCACGATGACGTTGGGCAGGTAGGCCAGGACCTGGTTCATGAAGGTGGTGGCCGTCGGGATCTTCAGGGCGCCGATCGCGCTGGTCAGGAAGAGGATGAAGATCAGCCAGAAGACGACGGAGGCCAGGATCTTGCTGATGCTGGTCCCGGGTGCCATCCGTTCCACGTGGCCGTGGATGGCGGTGCGGCGCAGGTGCTCGTCCACCTTGATCCCGTCGAGGAGTTTGCGCACCACGGCGGCGACCACCCTGGCCACGATGTAGCCGATCAGCAGCAGCAGCAGGAAGCCGACGAGGTTCGGCAGGAAGTCGAAGAACCCGTCGAGGGCGGTCTGGAGGCTCTGCTCGATCTCCATGGCGATCTCCTCTGGTCACCCTCCCGGTCAGGGAGTGCTTCCATCCTGCGCCGGTGGCCACCGGTCCGGGGTGGGGCGTACCCAGAACCGGGCATGGCGAGGCGGCCGCCCCGACCCTCGGGGCGGCCGCCTGTGAGCGGGGTGGTCAGCTCTCGATCGCGGTGGTCTCGCGGTCGGACGAGCTCGAGCCGATCTCGATCTTGCGCGGCTTCGCCTTCTCGGCCACGGGCACGACCAGCCGCAGCACGCCGTCGTCGTACGTCGCCTCGATGCGCTCGAGGTCGAGGTTGTCGCCGAGGACTAGCTGGCGGCTGAACATGCCGGTCGGGCGCTCGGAGGCGAGCCGCTCCCAGTCGCCGTTGCGGGCGACGCGCTCGGCGCGCACGGTCAGGACGTTGCGCTCGACGTCGAGGTCGATGCTGTCGCGGCTGACGCCGGGCAGGTCCATCTCGATGACGAACTCCTCGCCCTGGCGCCAGGCGTCCATCGGCATGGCGGCCGGCCGGTTCGTCGTCCCCAGCAGCTGCTGGGTGATGCGGTCGAAGTCGCGGAACGGGTCGGTGGTGCGCAGCAACATGGGGTCCTCCTTGAGCTCATGTGGATGTGGATGTGGGTCCAGACGGTCTGCGTAAGCCCGCCGTACCTGTATCAGTGGTTACAGGTTTGTTGTAATCCATCCAGTAGGTCAGACTCAAGTCCCAGGGCTGAGAAAATTCTGAGAGTTCGGCGGCAGGAGGGTGGTGGCGATGGCGACGAACGCACGGGGCGTGTTCGCGATCTCGGTGGCGGCGCAGATGGTGCGCATGGAGGTGCAGAACCTGCGCGTCTACGAACGCCGCGGCCTGCTGAGCCCGGACCGCACCGAGGGCGGCACGCGGCTCTACAGCCAGGCCGACATCGAGGTGCTGCACCGCATCCGTGACCTGCTCGCCGAGGGGCTCAACCTGGCGGGCGTGGCTCGGGTGCTGGAGCTCGAGGAGGAGGTGCGCCGACTGCGCGCCAGGCTGGCCGCGAGGCGCTGATCGGCAAGAAAAACCGGGCGGAGAGCCGCCAGGTCGCGGTTTTGCGGGGTTTGCTGGTTAGGGTGCGGTGAACGACGGACCCCAAGACGAGCAACACGATGAAGGAGAACTGCATGAACAAGGGAGAGCTTCGCGAGACCGTGGCCAAGGAGACCGGGCTGACCGGTGCCGACGCCGAGCGTGCCGTCGACGCCGCGCTGTCGGCGATCGTCTCGGCCGTGGCCAAGGGTGAGCGCGTGAGCATCGCCGGTTTCGGCACCTTCGAGCCCCGTGAGCGTTCGGCTCGCGAGGGTCGCAACCCGCAGACCGGCGAGACCATGCAGATCGCCGCGACGACCGTCCCCGGCTTCAAGGCCGCGGCCGCGTTCAAGAAGGCTGTCGCCGGCTGATCGAGCCACTGACGCCACGAGGGCCGGGTTCCGCTGCTGCGGAGCCCGGCCCTCGTGTCTGTGCGCCGGCAGGCGGGGGGAGCCTGCTCAGGCGGCTGGTTGCACCAGTCGCGGACGCACCGGGGCGCGGCGTACGACGGGGGTGGATCGTTCGCCGCGACGCAGCAGCTGGCCGACGAGGATGCCGGCGAGCAGCGAGAAGGCCGCCCACACGAGGGCAGCGAGGATGACGAGGGCAGCGGTGGTCAGCACGGGTCTCCCTGGGGGGTGGGGAACGGCTCCTGTGTCCACTGTGCGCGCGGTGCGCCGTCGTGTCTGGGGGGTCGGCGGATCGCCAGCGGTGGACTAGACCAATGATGCCCTATCGGGCTCAGAGGTGGAAGTGCGTCCTGTCAGACTCCGGGCCGCCGGCGCAGTCGCGCAGGTTGTCGTGAGCCAGGGTGGTGAGGGCCTGCTCGGCAGGACCGGGGGTGTGGCCGTGACTGAAGGCGCGACCGATGGCCACGGCGAGCGGGAGCGGCGCCAGGCACCAGACGGTGGCGGCGAGCGCGGCGACGACAAGCTCCTGCATGTGAATCCCTCCCAGGGCTCCTGACACTTCTTATGCCCACTGTTCGAGACGCCAATCACATTCGGATGGTGAAGAAATCAGGTCGTCTGGACCTGTGGGTGGTGCGTGGGTGGTGCGGACTGGAATGTGCGGCTCTGATCGGCTGTTGTGGTCCGCGTGCCTACCGGACTGTGGATCGCCCTCGCTGCCGTCGCGATCGCCCTCGCCTTCGGCGCCTACCGTGCCGCGACCGACGGTCGTTTCCGCGGGACGCACCAGGTGAGGGGAGCTGCCGGCGGCGGGTCCGCTGCGTCGGCGGGCGCTGAGGCGGGCGCTGGCTCCGATGCTCCTGCGGCGGCCGAAGCGCCCGTGCGCACCGCCTGGGACGAGGTCCTGGCGGCCCTGCCGGACGCCGAGCTGGGGGAGCGCGCCACCTTCGTGCAGTTCTCCTCCGCCTTCTGCGCCCCCTGCCGCGTCACCCGGCGCACGCTGGGCGAGGTGGTCGAGGTGGTCCCGGGCGTCGCGCACCTCGAGATCGACGCCGAGCACCACCTCGAGCTCGTACGCCGCCTCGACGTCCTGCGCACCCCCACCACCCTCATCCTCGACAGCACCGGCCACGAGGCCACCCGTGCCGCTGGCGCCCCCCGCAAGGAGACCGTGCTCGCCACCCTCGCATCGGTCGTCGGCGACTGACCGCTGGCCGGAGCGGTGAGCTGGCAACCGTTCCGGGGTACGGGTCGGTTGCTGAGCCACCGCCGTTGAGGCCGGACCGGCATGGGCGGTGAGCTGACAACCGACCGGGCCTGACGTTCGGTTGTCAGCTCACCGCTGACGCGCATGTAGGGCAGGCCGCGGATGCTCAGTCGTACGAGACGAGCTGCGGTTGTGCGGTGCGGACCTGGAGGTCTTGGGCGGGGCTGGTCATGGTGACGGTGCCGTTGACGTCGCGCCAGGGTCCGTTGCCGAGGCGCCAGCGGGCGGTCCAGGTGGTGGTGAGCTGGAGGGTGACGGGGCCGGCCTGGGTGTAGCGGTGGGAGACGTAGGCGTCCATGGGGGTGCCGGGTGTCCAGGGTTGGCCGGGGTCGGTGGTGGTCTTGGTCTGGCCGTTGCCGAGGGTCCAGGTGAAGGTGGCGGGGGTGATGTCGAAGGTGATCTGGCGGCCCAGGAGCTGCACGGTCTCCTGGAACGGCTCGGCTTGGGTGTGGAGGATGGTGTCGAAGTTGACCAGGGTCTCTCCGCCGGGTGGCTGGATCTGCAGGGGTGCGTCGGGTAGCGGGATGCGGCGGAAGGCTTCGAGGATGCGGCCGGGGGTCAGGACGGGGGCCGTTGCCGCGGCTGGGTCGTTAGGTTCGACGCAGTGCTGTCCCGAGATATAGGTGTCTCCATCCGGCAGATGAGCCCAGACGTCGAAAAGGTCGCCGTCGTTGCCGCAAGTTTGCTGACTGCCGCACCCATAGAAATAGCCTTCGCCGGTGCCGCTGCCCCGTATGCACGAGGGATCGAGGGAGTACGTGATCTCACTGCCGCTCGACGAGTTGGTCGTGACCGTGCTGAGAGGATCGCTCGGCGCCATGGAATTGTTTCCGCACGTCGTCACGGCTGCGTAAGCGTCCTGGGCGGCCGTTGCCTCACTCACGCAGCCCGCGGCTGCCGCGGCCCGGGTGGGGGCAAAGGCAAGGACGCCGACGACCAAGAAGGTGACGGCGAGGGATCGGAAGAAAGTCACTCGACGATGTCCAGACTCATCATCGTCCAGCCGTCTTCGACCCAACGCACCTGAGCCGTGTAGGTGGACTCTCCGCCTGCGAACTGCTCGGTCTTGGCATCGGCGGATCGCTTGAGTCGCTGAGGACTCTGCGCGATGCGCATGCTGACTCGAGTGGTGGGCGAGGCGTCGTCAGCCGGAGTCGAGACCGACAGGACTCGCCAGCCCTTCGACTCGATGAAGCCGCCGTCGCTGTAGATGTCTTTGGTGAGCGCGATGTAGTTCTGACAAGTGGTGCACTCGGAGGAACTCGCGGCGGCCAGAGCCTCAGTGTCACCGGTCTGCTTGGACTGGTCGAACCAGCTGATCCACTGTTCCGCGAAGGCGATTACGCCCTCTTCGCTCTCCTTCTCCCACGGCTCCTTCTCGGCCGCAGCACTTTCGCTCGGTGACGAGGAGGAGCTGGGCGTCGCGGTCGGGTCGGCGACCTGCGGTTCGGGGTCGTCGCCGCAACCAGCGAGAGCGAGAACTGCCGCTCCGGCGGCGGCGTACGCGAGGTGTCGTCTCATGTGTCTGCTTTCCCGAGGGAGCGCCCTCCGGGACGGGGGAGGGCGCGATGTCACGGTAAAGACCTACCCACTTCGACGCCAGGTCTCACCCACAGGCTGTGGATGGTCGACGGCAGTCGACGTGAGGTGACGCACCACACGTCGCAACATCCTGGAAAAAATCGGCGGTAAGTAAAGGGGCTCGGCAGGGTTCTCCCTCGTGCTCCCCACCGCTACCGCCCGGCGCTTGCCGGTGCTGGCCCTTGCCGCCGTGCCCGTGCTCGCCCTCCTCGTCGGGGCGTCACCGGCCTCGTCCTACGACCAAGAACGGCAGGATGGCGCCGTCGTCCAGAACCGGGTCGGCGTCGTCGAGTCCGGTGAGGACTACGAGCCGCCGCTTCCGCCGGTGAGGCAGCAGGCTGCTGCGAACGCGCCCAACATCATCCTCATCACCACCGATGACCAGACGGCGTCCGACATGAAGTACATGCCGAAGACCCGCAAGCTGCTGGGCAAGCAGGGCGCAGAGTTCACGGACGCCATCAGCCCGCACCCCTTGTGCTGCCCCGCGCGAGCCGAGATCGTGTCGGGCCAGTTCGCGCAGAACAACGGCGTGCACTCCAACGGCGGCGCCTATGGCGGCTACCGGCGACTGAAGAACCCGCACGACACGTTGCCGAAGTGGCTCTACGAGTACGGCTACCACACCGGCATGATCGGGAAGTTCATCACGCACTGGAAGCCCAAGCGCGATGGGGTCCCCACGGGGTGGGAGTGGTTCGACGTGCCGCGCACCTCCGCGTTCGGCTACTACGACTTCAAGATGTTCACCCAGGGCGTGAAGCGTCGCTACAACGACGGCGTGGCCTACTCGACGACGTACGCCACGGAGCGGACCGTCGACCTCATCCACGACTGGGCGCCCGGGGAGTCGGCGAGCACCGACGACAAGCCGTTCTTCATCTGGACCTCGTACTTCGCTCCGCACGGCGAGTGCGGGGAGAGCACCTGCAAGGTCGGGCCGACTCCGGAGAGGAAGTACCGGAGTGCCCTCAGCCGGGAGAAGGCGCCCAGCCTGTCCAAGAAGTCCTACGACGCGCCGCTGCACAGGCCCAACCGCCTGATCGCCGGCAGCGACGTCGTCCCCCGGGGGAAGACCCAGAAGTTCTTCCTGGAGCGCATCCGGTCGTTGCAGAGCGTCGACGACGGTGTCGCCGAGATCGTGGCGGCGCTGCAGGCGACGGATGAGCTGGACAACACCTACATCGTCTTCACGTCCGACAACGGCTACCAGCTGGGGGAGCACCGCTACTCGGGGAAGATCCTCCCGTACGAGGAGTCGTTGCGCGTGCCGCTGCTGGTCCGCGGGCCGGGTGTGAAGCAGTCGCGGCCTGACGTGACCGCGACGACGGTGGACCTGGCGCCGACGATCATCGACGCGGCCGGGGCCAAGGCGGGCCGGGTCCAGGACGGACGCAGCCTGCTGCCGCTCCTGACCCGTGGGAAGAGGCCGGTCGGGGACACCGCCCTGATCCAGGCGGGAGCGAGGTCGGCCAAGGACGGCACCGGAGCCTGGATGTACCGAGGCGTGCGCACGTCGCGCTACACCTACACCAACTGGAAGGTCGCCTCGGGACCCGGGTTCTGGGAGCTCTTCGACCGCAAGACGGACCCGTTCCAGCTGCGCAACCTCGCCGGCGATGCCCGGTACCGGAACGTGCAGCGCGAGCTGGCACGGCGGCTCGGCGTGCTCAACGGCTGCCGGGGCACCAAGACCTGCTTCCGCGACTTCGGGCGGATGCCTGCACCTCGGGGGTGATCCAGGCCATGGCCGCGTGGGCTCAGTCGTAGGAGACGAGCTGGGGTTGTGCGGTGCGGACCTGGAGGTCTTGGGCGGGGCTGGTCATGGTGACGGTGCCGTCGACGTCGCGCCAGGGCCCGTTGCCGAGGCGCCAGCGGGCGGTCCAGGTGGTGGTGAGCTGGAGGGTGACGGGGCCGGCCTGGGTGTAGCGGTGGGAGACGTAGGCGTCCATGGGGGTGCCGGGTGTCCAGGGCTGGCCGGGGTCGGTGGTGGTCATGCTCTCGCCGTTGCCGAGGGTCCAGGTGAAGGTGGCGGGGGTGATGTTGAAGGTGATCTGGCGGCCCAGGAGCTGCACGGTCTCCTGGAACGGCTCGGCTTGGGTGTGGAGGATGGTGTCGAAGTTGACCAGGGTCTCTCCGCCGGGTGGCTGGATCTCCAGGGGTGCGTGGGGTAGCGGGATGCGGCGGAAGGCTTCGAGGATGCGGCCGGGGGTCAGGACGGGGGCCGTCGCCGCGGTTGGGTCGCCAGGTTCGATGCAGGTCGTGCCCTGAGCTGAGGTGCTCCCGTCGGGCAGCATCGCTTGAATAAGGAACAGCTCGCCATCAGTGCCGCATCGCTGCTGGCCTGCGCAACCGTAGAAACTATCGCCGGAGATGCCCTCGCCGCGTACGCAAACGGGGTCCAGAACGTAGGTGACGCCAATGTTGGTGGTGCTGTCGACCGGGTCGGCCACTGCGGTTTCTAGCAGCGACGCCGACTGGGTTTCCTCGGAGATCGCGACGAACTCGTTCTGCCCGGCGCCCACATCGGGCTCATCGGCGGTTGCTGACGTGACGCCGGAGAGGCTGCAAACGACGAAGAGAGCCGCGACCGTCCGTGTCACTGCGAGTCCCTCAGGAGTCGAGAAACTCTCCATGCGTCTTGCGTCCACTTGAGCTCGAAAATGTAGGGCTGCTCGGTGGGTGGCGCAGTCGAGGGCGGCACTCCTGTTCTCGTGATCGTCTGGGCGGGAACGCGCATGGTGCCCGTGACCGCCACCGTTCCAGCGGCCCCATCAGGCGCGGACCATGCTGGGTCCTGGAGCTTCCAGGGGTTTCCCTCGATAGTTCCGCCGTTCTTGTAGACGTCATCGATGAGGTTGATGAACGAGTCGCACGTATCGCATGAGGCCTGGCTGGCTGCCCTGAGAGCGTCGGTGTCTCCCGTTGTGAACGCAGTGCTGAACTCGGACACCCAACGCTCAGAGAAAGCAATGGCGCCCTCGGGGGTCTTCTCCTCCCACGGCTCCTTCTCGGCTGCAGCGCTCTCGCTCGGCGACGAGGAGGAGCTGGGAGTCGAGGTCGGGTCGGCGACCTGCGGTTCGGGGTCGTCGCCGCAGCTGGTGAGGGCGAGGACCACCGCTCCGGCGGCGGCGTACGCGAGGTGTCGTCTCATGTGCCTGCTTTCCCGAGAGAGCGCCCGCGGGACGGGGAGGGCGCGGTGTCACGGTAAAGACCTACCCACTTCGACGCCAGGTCTCACTTCGCGCCTGTGGACGACGCCGTACGGCTCAGAGCGTGGCGCTCGGCTCCAGGTAGGAGACCGCGTCCTCGACGCCGCTCTCGAGGCGGGTGATGTCGACGCGCACCATGTGCTCGATGACCTGCTCGAAGGTGACGCTGGGGGTCCACCCGAGCTGCTCGCGCGCCTTGGTGGGGTCGCCGACCAGGTCGGCGACGTCGGCTGGCCGCATCAGGGCGGGGTCCTGGCGCAGGTGCCCCTGCCCCGACCCCAGCCCCGCGGCGGCGAAGGCGACCTCGACCACTTTGGCCAGCGGGCGGGAGGTGCCGGTGGCGACGATGAAGTCCTGCGGGTCGTCGAGCTGGAGCATCCGGTGCATCGCGACGGCGTAGTCGCCTGCGAAGCCCCAGTCGCGGCGTACGTCGAGGTTGCCCAGGACCACCTCGTCGCGACGCCCGAGCGCGATCTCGGCGACCGAGCGGGTGATCTTGCGGGTCACGAACTGCTCCCCGCGCAGCGGGCTCTCGTGGTTGTACAGCGTGCCGGTGGCGGTGAAGAGGCCGTAGGACTCGCGGTAGTTGACGACGAGGTGGTGCGCGAACGACTTCGAGGTCGCGTACGGCGAGCGCGGGTGGTGGGGGGTGCCCTCGGTCTGGGGCTGCTGGTCGGAGGTGCCGAACATCTCTGAGCTCGACGGCTGGAAGAACCGGGGCGCCCACCCGTGCCGGTTGCGGAAGGCCACCAGCTCCTCGAGCATCCGCAGCACCGCCAGCCCGTTGGTCTCCGCGACCACCTCGGCGTGCCCCCACGACGCCCCCACCGAGGAGAAGCCGGCCAGGTTGTAGACCTCGTCGGGCCGCAGGCCCTCGAGCACCGCCGCCCAGCCCTCGTGGTCGCGCTGGTCGAGGTCGACCAGCTGCACGCCGTCGAGGTAGGCGTAGGCCCGCCCCAGCGTCAGCGGAGCCCAGCGGCTGCCGGGGCGCAGGGTGCCGACCACGTGGTAGCCGAGCGAGCGCAGGTGCCGCGCGAGGTAGACGCCGTCCTGGCCCGCGACGCCGGTGACGAGTGCGGTGCGCGGACGACCGGCGGGAGGGGTGCTCATGGTGCGACGACCCTAGCGGCGGGCTCGGGACGGCGTCCCCGATCCTGGTGACGTACGCCGTCACCTCGGCCGCCCGCTGCCCTGCGGGTGTCTCCTGAGCAGATGAGCCTGCTGCACCGAGCACCCGCGCAGACCTGTCCCCAGTGCGGCCACCCGCGGCTGGGCCCGGTGCAACGGGCGCTCGAGCCGCTGGTCTGGTCGCAGCACTGCTGCCACGTGCTGGTCGACGACCCGTGGTCGTACTACGGCGACGACGAGTGCGGCTGCTCCGGGGAGCTGCACCAACCCCGGTTGCTGGCGCACTTCAGCGCCCTGACCCACCTCGGACACCTCGGGCACCGGGGCCACGTGGGCCACTTCGGGCAACAGCGCCGCGAGGGCTGAGTGGTTACGCCTCGGCCAGTCCTTCGTGTGAGGCGCGCTCGGCGAGGTCGATGACCTCGGCGTCCTCGCGCCCGGGCAGCTCGGCGTAGACGCGCAGGTCGTCCTCGGGTGAGGCCTGGATCCAGATCCGGGTCGCCCCGGCGTCGGAGAGCACCTGCTCGACGCAGGAGAGCAGCTGGTCCTGCAGGCACAGGTCGTTGCCGGGGTGGAGCGTGAGGATGCGCCGCCCGGCGGACTCGGTCATGTCTGTACTAACGGGAGGGGTCGGCGCTCGTTACGCCGCAGTAACTGTCTTGGCATGTGGAACGGGTGTCCATTCAGTGAGATGCGATGGGGAATAGAACGCCGCTGGCTCCTATTGTCTCCTACATGACCACCACTTGGCTCACGAAGCGGCGAGCAGTCGACCACTGCCGCATGCGCTCGAGCCTGTGTCGGATGTCGTGACGGCGCTGCCTTTCCTCCTGCTCCTCTGAGCACGCGCAGCGCCGTGGCCGCGGCCCCTCTGGGCCGCCGTACCAGCCAGACCGGCGACGCCATCCCAGGAGAGACATGTCCAGCACCACCACCGAGCGCCCGCAGGCGCCCGTCACCACCGCCACCCGCCCCACGACCGGCACCGGCGCCCCCGCAGGCATCGACCCGCGCGGCCCGCAGTTCGCTGCCGGCGTCACCGCGCTGGTGCTCATCGCGATCCTCGGCCTCCCGCCGGTCGCGGCCCTGGTGCTGACGATCGTCCAGGCCTCGCTCTTCGCGCTCGGCGCCGCCCGCGGCGTGCAGCACACGCCGCACTCGTGGGCCTTCAAGCGGTTCATCCGGCCGCGGCTCGGCGCCCCCGACGAGCTCGAGGACCCGGCCCCGCCGCGCTTCGCGCAGAGCGTCGGGCTGGTCTTCACCCTCGTCGCGATCGCCGGGTACGTCGCCGGGCTCACCGTCCTGGCCCAGGTCGCGATCGGCTTCGCGCTGGTCGCCGCCACCCTCAACGCCGTCTTCCGCTTCTGCCTGGGCTGCGAGATGTACCTGCTCATCAAGCGCGCCACCGCCTGACCTCTGCACCGCCTCGCCCTTCCCCGCACGACCCGACCCCGGCGGCGTACGACTGCGCCTGCCAACGAAAGGCCCGACATGACCCGCGAGAACAGCCTCGTCACCACCCAGTGGGTGGAGGAGCACGCCCACGACGACAACGTCGTCCTCATCGAGGTCGACGAGGACACCACGGCCTACGACAAGGGCCACATCGCCGGCGCCATCAAGCTCGACTGGACCACCGACCTGCAGGACCAGGTGCGCCGCGACTTCGTCAACAAGCGCCAGTTCGAGGAGCTGCTCAGCGAGCGCGGCATCTCCAACGACGACACCGTGGTGCTCTACGGCGGCAACAACAACTGGTTCGCTGCCTACGCCTACTGGTACTTCACGCTCTACGGCCACGCCGACGTCAAGCTGATGGACGGCGGTCGCAAGAAGTGGGAGCTCGACTCGCGCCCGCTGACCGACGAGGTGCCCACCCGCGAGAAGACGACGTACACCGCGACCGAGCAGGACCGCTCGATCCGCGCCTTCCGCGACGACACCGTCGCCGCGATCGGCACCCAGAACCTCATCGACGTGCGCAGCCCCGACGAGTACGCCGGCCGGCTGCTCGCCCCGGCCCACCTGCCGCAGGAGCAGGCCCAGCGCGCCGGCCACGTGCCGACCAGCCTCAACGTGCCGTGGAGCAAGAACTGCAACGACGACGGCACCTTCAAGTCCGACGAGGACCTCAAGGCGCTCTACGCCGAGGTCGGCATCGACGACTCCAAGGACACCATCGCCCTGTGCCGCATCGGTGAGCGCTCGTCGCTGACCTGGTTCGTGCTCAAGGAGCTGCTCGGTCACCAGAACGTGAAGAACTACGACGGCTCCTGGACCGAGTACGGCTCCCTGGTCGGCGTCCCGATCGCGCTCGGCGACGAGCCCGGCTCGGCCGAGGGTGACGCCTGATGTGCGGCGCGACCCAGGGCGGGCTCTCGCTCGACGGCGTCGACGTGGCCAAGGAGGCCGTGGTGCAGGGCCAGGTGCTGCGCGACGGTGAGCCCGTGGCCAGCGCCTACGTGCGCCTGCTCGACCGCACTGGCGAGTTCACCGCCGAGGTCCCCACCTCCGCCACCGGGCACTTCCGGTTCTTCGCCGGCAACGGCGAGTGGACCCTGCGCACCCTGGCACCCAAGGCCGACCCCGTCGACCGCAAGGTCGTAGCCCAGGTCGGCCAGGTCGCCGAGGTCTCCATCAGCGTCTGAGCCACCCGGCACCCTGAGCAGCAGCGAGCCCCCGTGCAGCGGCACGGGGGCTCGCTGCGTCCCCGCCGACCCGGCGCAAACTTCGCGCCGACCCGGCGCAGATCTCGCGCCCACCCGGCCAGGACTTCGCGCCGACCTGGCTGCAAGGGCGACGTACGACGACCCGGTTGGTTCGAACCGGCCGGCTCGGCGTACGGCGGGAAGTGGCGCCGGCTCGGCGTGGGTCGTTGGTTGAGCAGCGAGGGCCGGAGGCTCGAGCGTCGCCGAAACCCGGTGAGCCCATGCGTACGGCGAGGATGGCGCGGTGCTCGCGGGGTCTCGACGACGCGCGTCGCTGGCGCTCCTTGCTGCTCGACCAACGGTGCCGGCGGTTACGGCGGTGGGGGAGCGGGTAAAGAGGGGTCGTGCCCGACGAGACCCCGACGGACCCCGCTGCGACCGACCCGTTCTGGGCGCCGGTACGCCGCCGGCACCCCGACGTCGACATCGTCATGCTCCCGCCGGAGCAGCCAGAGCAGCCGGCGTCCGAGGCGCCCGCACCCGAGGCGACCGAGCCGTTCGACCCGGCGGAGGTCGAGGAGCCCTCTGACAACCTGGTGAGCGCCCTGTGGCGGGCGGCGGTCGGCGACACCGTCCCCACCGAGCGCGAGCAGCGCTGGGTCCAGGACCGGGTGCAGACCACCTGGACCCACGAGACCGGTGACCCGCTCGACCCCGCCACCGCGCAGGGCGTCTTACGCCGCCTGGCTGACGTCCTGGAGCAGGACGGGTATGAGGTGCTCGCGCCCCCGGACGGGCTGCCCCGCGTGCAGGCCGGGAAGCCCGACGGGCTGAGCCGCGCCGAGGTGCTGCTGCTCGTGGTGCCGGAGACCGGGCGGCTGGTGCTGCGGCACCGCTCCGGCGCGTGGCCGGTGGCCCCGTGAGCGAGGTGGACCAGTGAGTCACATGGGGCTGGAGTACAACGCGCTGCGCGCCGGCAGCGAGCGCTGGTCGAGCCTGGGCGAGCTGCTCGAGGAGACCGCCAGGGACTTCGGCAGCGCCCCCACCACCGGGCTCGCGCCGGAGGTGCAGGGCGCGGCGCGGGCGTTCCTGAGCGCCTGGGAGGGCTACGCGGGCGAGAGCGCCGCGATCGTCGAGGGCTTCTCGACCGCGCTGGAGGAGGTCGCGGCCCGCACCGCCGCTACCGACAGCAACACCCAGGGCGAGATGGACGCCCTCGACAGCCGCCTCGGGCCGGCCCGATGACCACGATCACCGTCCCGGCCTCCGAGCCGGAGATCCGCGAGCCCGAGGGCAGCCCGGCCGGCGCCGACCAGCTCGCCGAGCGGCTCTTCACCGCGGTCGGCCGCTACGACGAGGTCGCCACCGAGGCCGGCCACCTCCAGTCGCTGCAGGGCTGGTGGGGCGAGGCCTACGACGCCTACCGCGGGGCCGCCTCCCGCGCCGGCGACGAGCACGACGCGATGGCCACCACGCTGCGCCGGGTGACGCGGGCGGTGGCGGCGTACGCCGACGACCTGCGCGCCCACCAGGGCGTCGCCGACGACCTGGTGAGCCGAAAGGGCGACCTCGACGCCGACCGCAGCGGCCTGGTCGCCGACATCAACGCGATCACCGACGCGACCCCGCAGGACGTCGAGGTGCTGCGCGCCCGCGCCGCCGACCTGCGCCTGGCCTACCGGCGCCTCGTCGAGGACCACGCCGACCTGCAGCGCGCGGTGCGGGAGAACGAGCAGCGGCTGCGGCAGGCGTTTGAGGCCGGCACCAGCCTGCGCAACGCGCTCTCGGCGACCGGTGGCGCCAGCGACGCCGCCGTCGAGGCGATGAACCGGCCCGGGGCGCCCGGCAGCGGCGCCACCCCGAGCGAGGTGCAGCGCTGGTGGGCCGGGTTGAGCGAGGCGCAGCAGCAGGCAGCGCTGGCGGCGTACCCCAGCCTGCTCGGTCAGGCCGACGGCCTGCCGGCGTCGGTGCGCGACGAGGCCAACCGCCTGCTGCTCGACGACGACCTGGCCACGCTGGCCGCCCAGCGCGACGACGGCACACTGAGCCCCGAGGAGGCGCAGCGCCTGGCCAACGCCGAGGCCACTCAGGAGGCGCTGACCGACGCCGACGGCTTCGAGGACCCGACCACCGGTGAACGCCCGGGCGGGCGGCTGTGGCTCTACGACCCGGGCGCCTTCGACGGCGACGGGCGGGTCGCGGTGGCGATCGGCGACCTCGACACCGCCGCCGACATCGCGGTCTCGATCCCGGGCATCACCACCGAGACCACCGACGTGGCCGGGGGCGTCAGCGACGCGATCAACCTCTACGAGGCGACCCGCTTCAACGGCGACGGCTCGAGCGTGGCCACCATGTTCTGGCTGGGCTACGACACCCCCGAGAGCGCCATCGACATCGACACCATCACCCGCGGACGCGCCGAGGACGGCGGCGAGCGGCTCGCCGACGCCATCGACGGCCTGCGCGCCTCCCGCCCGGGTGACGCCGCGCACCTCACCGTGATCGGCCACAGCTACGGCTCGACCACCACGTCGTACGCCGCCACCGACCACGACCTGGCCGCCGACGACGTCGCCCTGATCGGCAGCCCCGGCGCCGGCCCGGCCGAGACCGCCGACGACTTCAGCCCCGGCGAAGGCAACGTGTGGGTGGGGCGCAACAGCCGCGATGCGGTGGGGTTCTTCGGCGACGAAGGCTGGTGGCACAACCCCGGCGGGCTGGGCGTCGACCCCTCCTCGGAGGACTTCGACGCGAACCGCTTCGAGGCCGAGTCGGTGCTGCGCAGCGACCACCGCAGCTTCGCCGACCACAGCCGCTACTACGACCACGACTCCGAGTCGCTCTACAACCTCGGGCGCATCGTCGACGGCCAGCACGACGCGGTCAACTCGGGTGACCAGACCTACGACCCGTGGTGGCGCTGGGCCGACGACCCCGAGGGCGAGCGCGAGCCCAGCGGCAACGTGCCCGGCCGCTCCGACACCACCCAGGACCGGCCATGAACCGCCTTCCCCTGACCGCCATCGCTGCCTTGGTGCTGCTCGCCGGGTCCGCCTGCGGCATCGACGATGAGGAGGCGCTGGACGACCTCGAGCAGCTCTCCGGGCAGGTGCTGACCACAGGCGGCGAGGTCGTCGATGCCCTCGAGGAAGCCGGGCTCGAGGTCGAGAGCGCCGTGGGCCAGGGCGACTACTGCCAGATGGAACCCGCCCCCGGCCTCACCTTCCTCCTCGGCGGGTCGGTGTCAGAGACCGAGGCGTACGCCGAACAGCACGCCGTCGCGCTCGAGGCCCTGCAAGCCGACGGTTGGGAGGTCACCGACGAAGGCGAGTACGCCCAGCGCGGCGAGCGGCCCAAGCCCTACTCCCGCCTGTCCCGCGACGACTACCGGCTCTCCCTCGACAACACAGTGCGAGAGGGCTCCGACGCCCTGGTCTTCGGGCTGCGCCGCGACGACGACTGCATCCGCGTCTCCGACGGCAGCGTCCAGTTGCCCGACGACCTGAAAGAGATTCCGTTCGTGGAGTAGGCCCACGTGGTTGAGGAGGGACGCAGCCTCGTCTCGAGATCACTAGCAAAGGCCGCGCCTAGTTCGCGTCAAGTGCCCAGGTCGCGATCCAGTTCGCTCGGTGAACGACCACGAAGACCACCGCGGAGTGTTGCGACAGGCATCGCGCTGCTCCTCCTCAGCGGTGCGTTCGCTACCTCGGCTACGACTACTCCGTTCGACACCTGGACCGGAGTCTTGCTCGCGCGCCGCACAAGGCCACCGTCGGCGACAAAGTCCGTGTCGTGGTCAACCCCAGGGCTGACGGACCCGCCGAGGGCCCCCTTGCACCGGTGACCTGGTTCTGATCGTGAGGGACGAGGCCAGGACCGTGGTCGCGTCCGCTTGAGACCGGTCCAGGAGCGTGACCGTCGCCTCCAATTTGCGAGGGCCGAGACCGCGGCATCCGGTAGCCAACTGCAATCCTGGGGAGAGGGTCCGAGCAGCGAGGCGCGTGGGGAAGGGTGATCTTCGGGTCGGCGAGCGCAAGGCCTGAGTCCCGAGACACCGACACTCAGAGGCGCCCCAACAGGGTCGCGCCTGCCGTCGTCCGGTACCTGAAGTCCGAGCGGTCAACAGTTGGTCAGCACCGCACTCAATCGCGGCACCGAACGGCCACCGCGTGGAACATAACCCCGATCCTTCAGACAGCCGTCCTTCGCGTCGGGGCGTTGCGGAAGTCGCTGCGCCGCCATGAGTCGACACCTACAACCCTGGCGCTGGTTGTCGACCCATCGGCGGAGGACTTCGATGCGAACGATATCGGGTCCGATTCGGTCGCGCGCGGGACGGTGCGCATCGTCGACGGCCAGCACGACGAGGTCAACGAAGGCGACCCGACCTACGGCCCGCGGTGGCGCTCAGCCGACGACACTGAGGTCGAGCGCGAGCCGCCGACCTGGGTGCCGGGCTGTTCCGAGACAGGGCCTAGCAGTGAACGAGCAGACCGCGGTCGCGGAGCTCGAGTCGCTGGCCGACGACGTGACGAGGGTCGGGAGGGGGCGTCGCCACGTTCGAGGCCGCCGGGCTCGAGGGGGCCTGCGTCACGGCGACGGCGACTGATGCCAGTCGACACCCGCGTACTGGGTTCACTGTTGCGCTGGGCGGCTGCTGTGCGAAGGAGTGGCGTACGACGAGCAGTTCGTGGCTGCGCCGAGGTTATGGTCGACGCCGGGCGGCAGGTCGATAGTGAGGGCGAGCATCGGAGAGCAGGAGTTTGAGGCGTGAGCACCTGCCGCGCAACGACTGGCGCCTTACGCTGCGCCGCAGCCCGCTCGAGGGCTCAGACGCGCTCGTCTTCGTCCTCACGGGCTCGCCGCCGGCATCAGCATTCCCGGCACCACTCGCGTCCCCGCGTAGGCCGAAGAGGTTCAGCTCATGATGCCGCTTGACCAGGCGTAGGCCTCGCCAAGTTGAGGGTCGTGGACAGCACGAGTCTGATGGTCGCCTACCGGCCTGCGTGCAAGCATCGACGTGCCGCCACCGTCATGACGAATTCTGAGGCTTAGTGAGCCAGAGCTGATCGGCAGTCGAATCTGGGGATTCGAATTTCTTGAATCCTCGGACAGTTGCGGGTGACAAACCTAACCTGTTCCGGTGCCCCCTCAGATCGAACTCCGCGAAGCGCTACGTGCTGAGATACCCGACACCGTATATGACGCTCAACGGCTTGCAGATTTATCGGGCGAGCCGCTCTCGCGTGTGCTCCGTAAGTCTCTGTTAGCGGGCGTCCGATCGGACTCGGACGGGCTCGAAGCGGCCGTACGGCTACTAAGCGATGCTGTGGAAGTTGATGAGGACACTGGCGGATACAGCACCGGAGCGTTACTTGGGCGGCTTGCCAAAGGGGCGACACCCGAGGTCGTGGTGGACCTCCTCCAAGCATGCTTGCGCGCCGACATAGTTGTGCCGCTCGACCGCTTGGGGGTGATTGCAGACGCCTTTGCCAACAAGGGACGCCTCGACCTGGTGAAGTTTTGCCACGAGTACGCGGAAGGAACTGGTCAGCCTATCAATGCTTTCTTGTGGGCCGCAACGATGCGCGCACATCAGGTGGCAAGCGATGCAGATGGGGCAGTGCGCACCTTTGCTCAGGTGCCTAGCCCGACGGTGCATCACTTAACCCCTTTTATTGACACGCTCATTGCCGCGCGACGGTATGGGGAGGCGGTCGAGGCGTGGGAAGCGTTCGATAAGCGCGGCACGGAGGGAGATAATCCGTCGTTGCTTATTCGTATAGCAGCGGCGATCGCCGACACGCGGCAACCGGGCCGAGCTGCAGCTTTCACAATCCAACAGATTCAGCGCGGCGTGCCGTTCCGGCCAGCAATGTTCACTCCGCTTTTTAGCGTGTTCGCCCGACAGCAGCAGCATGTTCCCGCGCTCGAATTAGTCGAGGCCATTCGTGCGCAAGGCATACCGCTGTCTGACCGAAATTTGGACGACTTTGTCAGCACTTTTCGAGGCATTTCTGACCCAGCGATCCTCATCGACTTAGCGCCTCGACTGAACCGCTTGCTTCGAAGGACTCACTGGGCTCGACTCATCAGCACCTCACTTCTGCCGGGTGATTTCAACCCCGAGTGGTTGCATGTCGTGAAGGGTGCGTTCGAATTTGAGAAAGACGAACTTGCAGGCATGCCAGTCGTTGAGAACCTCTCACCTGGCCTGTATTCGAAACTCCTTTCCATATGCGTGTCAGCTTCAGACCGGGGATCGCTGCGATGGCTAATTCGTCATCGCAAGACTGTGAGTGTTGAGCAGTTTCAGGTGGCTCTGCGGTTAGCGTCAAGCCTAGGAGAGGCCGAACTTGCCAGACAGCTCGTCGCGGAAATGTTCCAGCGCGGCGTCAAGCCTGATCGCTCTATCTTCGAGCTAGCCGGGGAAAGTTATAGCGGATCGCTCTCAGCAGTGCCTGATCGTTTCAAGGCGAGAGTGCGGACGGAGGGCGGCGGGAATCCTGAGGCACTTGCCCAGTTGTTTGTCAGCGTCGTGCTGCAGGTGTACGCGGAGACGAACCAAGCATCCCAGGCCAATCACATACTTGCTAAGTTTGATGGCTGGCCTCCACTCACCTCGTGGGACGTGGTCGAGGTGTCGCTGCTGGAGGTATCTTCACGGCGCTCAGAGGACGTCAATGATTTTATCGCGGCTCTCGAACCAACTTTGGGTAGGGTCCCGGACCGGCTGCGCGGCCGTGCCGCGCTGGAGGTCGCCCGTACCGGCAACGTGGTGGCGCTACGCGCGCTGCTCGGCGACCGACAGGGCCGACGCGAGCTGACCCGGCGCCGCGCCGAGGTGTTGTGCTTAGCGAATGCATATCACCGCCTCGACCGAGGCCGTTCTTATTTCCGATCCCCACCTCGCTCCAATGCTAGGGGGGACAACTGGATTCCTAATGTTGCCGACGAGGTAGCCATGGTCGAGGCTCTATGCGAACCCATCGACCTGAAACGGGCTAGAGATTTGTGGTCCAGGAACGGCGAGGCTTGGGCGTCCGCGCTCCCGTTGACACTTTGTCTGCACTTCCTTCGTCAAGCTCGAAGGCCCTCCAACCAGACGGGCCGGATTTTGGACGCACTGTCGATTCGGTTTCCAGACTCTCGAGGAATCATTGAGGAGGTGGCCGATCTTCTTGACCTTCGCGCGGGGTTGGGCGAAGAGCTGTTGTCACGCCTATTGCAGCCGGCTGCGGATGTGACGTATCCGCGGGCAGAAGCGTATATCCGGTCTGCACTGCCTGAGCCAGCAGATCAGGAACGTGCCCTCGCGCGGTTCAAAGCATCTGCGCGTGAAATTCCCCCGGGAGGTCGACCGCAACTCTTATTGAGGGTTGTTGTGGATGCTCTCGCGCTGAACAGGCAGCCCGAAGCCATCCGCCGAGTTTTCGCTGAGTTCACAGTGCTCACCGAGCCTGACTGGCAGTCGTGGGCGCACCTCCAAGTCGCCCACGACGACGACCCCGAACTAGTGCTTGGGGTCACGGTGGAGATGACCCGTGCGGGGACGACGCCTCATCTCCGAAACCACAGGCTTGTGGTCAGGGCCTTTACCCGAACTGGCCGCCTCGACGACGCTGAGGCGTATGTCGCCTCCAATCAGACAGGACTGTCGGCGAAGGAGGTCGTTTCGCTGGTGGGGCAGGTTCTAGTTGCCGCCGCGAACGTCGATGATCTCGATCGGGCAAAGCGACTACGGGATCGCATTTGGGAAATGTCGGAGGCGTTGCCGACTGGCGCTGAAGCGGCGCTTCACGATGCTCGTGTACGCGCTGGACTTGATAATCCCATCGTAGGTACAGCGGCGGAAAGCGTGCAGCTAAAACTTGACAGTTTCGTCCAAGACTTTGCCCATGACCTGCACAATATGTTGGGTCGGGTGTGGGTGCGTGTCGAAAATGCTATCGAGGTGCTCGAGGAAAACGGAGACGTTGAGGTCGCTTTGCGGCAGTTAACCCCGATTGAAACGGCGGCACGCGAGCCCATTCAGGAGCGCTTGGATCACTGGCGCACGGTCGCGGATGCCGACGCAGCGGATGAAGAGAACTGCGATGTCGCGCAAGTAGTTCGACGAGTTTTCGCACTTTATCGTCGGGAAACCAATCTCGGGGTTCGGTTCGAGTGCACTATAAATCCGGGCGCCGTGATGGTTCGGATGTCCACCTTCCAGTTGGACCTTGTGTTGCGCCACCTAATCGACAACGCAGTTAAGCATCTCCGCAGGGTCGACACCAACCGGCTGGTTGAGGTTCGGGCTAGCGAAGTCGGCGCCGAGACCAGTCATGACGGTCAGCGTTGGATTCGTATCTCAGTGTATGACTCCGGCCCCGGCATTCCCCCTGAGCACAGGACTGCGATCTATGAGTCAGGCTTCACCACTAACCCCGAGCGTGGGATCGGGCGTGGCCTTGCCATCGTGAACGGCGTTATCAAGGCCACCGGCGCCAGCATTAGTGTCGAAAGTCGCTCGGAAGCCGAGTGTGTCGACGGCCAGCACTCTTTCACTCAATTCAACTTGATGGTCCCCCCGTCGATTGCCTAGCCCCAAAGGATATGACAACGTGATAGAACATTTAGTTGTGGTGGACGACCGTGAAGACGGTCGGGATATTGCCGCAAGCCTGGCCGATCTACTTGGGCTGGAACTGCTGCAGTTCACTCATCCGAATGAAGCGTTACAACCGTTGCTCGGTCTCGATCGACCCTTCATTCTCATCTTGGATCACAACTTTGAGGACGAGGAAGTGCAGGGGTATCACCTGTGCAATGAACTTCGCCAGCAGCATCCGTTCGGATTGATTTTGCCGATTGTTTATCTTTCTGGGTATATGGACGGTGCCAGCTTCATCTCCCTCATGCACGATCAATTAATCTTTGCGCCCACTGCATTCATTTCGAAAGGGGATCATGGGAGGCTGAAGCCGATCGTGCGCAGCATTCTGAGCACTTTTGACGGGATAGTCGAAACCGCACAGCGACAATCGTCCACGCAGGCGTTATCCGCCTTGGCGGAGTGGTACTGATGCTGCGGCCGCATGTGGTTCTCTCCTCTACCGAGGATATGCGGTCGGTCCCCCTTGTCGTGATCGACACGAATGCGGTACTCGATATAGCTCTGCATGCCCAGCGGTGGTTCACGTCGAAATTTGCTGGATTCACGCTGGTCGTTCCACCAATCGTGCTTGCCGAACTTGCCACTAAGACTCATGTTCAGGCGTATGCCCAATCCGAATCGCTGTCTAGCGCCACGCGACATGCGGCGCGAGCCTCACTCATGCAACTGAGCCAACCCGGTTCGCCCTGGCCTTCGCACGGTGCTGCGACCACCGTAGTGGGCTACCCCAGCATGAAACTGTGGTCGGCGATTAGTCGACAGCGTCAGTGCAGCCAAGCCGATTGCTCCGACGACTGGCTGCAATGGAGTAGTTATGACGGTAACGGCCGACGCTTCAGCAGCCCAGCTATGGCGGACCACCAAGTGCTAGCGACGGCTTGGGGGTTAGAGCAAGACGGGCACAGAAACACCATGCTTCTAACCAGTGACGGCGACCTCAGTCGGGCTTGCCGACGCTTTGGGGTGGCTGTGAGTGGCGTTCCGCGCGAGAGGCGCCGTGGGGCGTAGTTGTGTTCATTCTCCGCAAACTCACTCGGGCATCCCATGCTGGGAAACGTTTGGCGGCGGCGCTCTCGGTGGGGCTGTTGGTCGGTGTGGTTCTCGTTACCGATTGGCCTCTCCCCGGGCTTCTCAACTTCGGTACAGACATATTTTGGCGCGACCATGCGTTGGTGTCGGGAGTTGTGGGATCGGTGCTGCTGCTAGGTGCGGGGTTGCTGACCTACGACGTCGAACGTGACATCAGAAGAGACCGCGTTAGGCGCCGGGTCGAGAATCTAATGTTTCACTCGCTGTCAGGATCGTTGGCTGATCTGGCGCATCGGATGCCAGCTCTTAGACGAGAGATCGATGCCGCGTACCGGCCCGGGGCCGAGGTTGCTCCCGACGCCCGCTCCATCCGCGACGCCCTGCGCTATTTGACCGAGGAGTTGCGCCATTGGCAGGTCGTGTCGTTGACCCTCGCCCATGGTGAGGAGCCTCGCAGTGCCGAGCTCGTCGGGCGTCAACTCGTTCTTGCGAACCAAGCTCGTGGGCATCTCGTCAACCTTGCCCGTTCAAATGGCCGCCGGCAGGCAATTGCAAGTTTTAGCAATTTTGCATCCGTCCTTAGTGATATGGGCGCTAACCACGAATTGCTATGTTGGGCCACCCAGGAAAATGTGAATCTGCAAGAATGCCGACGATCGGTCGGCGTAACGGCCGATCTGAATGACAGTGATTTTATCCGTGCTTACGGCACTTTTCGTTCGGGTCTTGGTGGATTCCACGCGACGGGGACACCTGGCATTGAACCGGCGCTCCGGTTCTACGACGCGGCGTTCGACCCCCGGGAGCATGAGTGGCAGGAACTCATCGAAGCGCGCCACGACGCCGCCGATCGTCTTAGGGCTGGCAGCCTTGGCCTCAGCGGGCACCGTTTGGAACGCGGTGCAAGTAAGCCACTGGGCGGCGGCGTGCTGCATGCAGCGATATCGAGAGTGGCGGTCAACTGATCGGACGGTGACAACTTTGACCGGCTTGATGGTGGGCGCCCATCGTGGGCCGGGTCACTAGGAGGGGATGCGAAGGCGGAAGTGAACGGTTGCTTCCTGTCTTGCGGTGCCGGCGCTGGAAGAGAGTTGCTAGTCAGGTCCCTCGGCGGACCCCAGCAACCGTTTCGCCTTGGCTCCTCGGGCCCTCGACCTGGACCCCTCAGCGGCAAGCACAGCCCACCAAGCGGACACACCCCCAGCACACCCGGAGCCCTCGCTACCTTCGGCAAAGTCAGCAGCCGCTGACCCGACGCCAGCCACCTGAGCAGGAGCACCGATGACGCACCGCCCCGAGACCCTGGCCGTCCACGCCGGCCAGGAGGAGGCCGACCCGGCGACGAACGCCCGGGCCGTGCCGATCTACCAGACGACGTCCTACGTCTTCGACGACACCGACCACGCGGCGAACCTCTTCGCGCTGGCCGAGCCGGGCAACATCTACACCCGCATCATGAACCCGACCCAGTCGGTCTTCGAGGAGCGGATGACCCAGCTCGAGGGTGGCGTGGGGGCGCTGGCGACGGCGAGCGGCTCGGCGGCGACGACGTACGCCGTGCTCAACCTCTGCTACGCCGGCGACAACATCGTGGCGCTCTCGACGCTGTACGGCGGCACCTACGCGCTGTTCGCGCACACGCTGCCGCAGTTCGGGATCGAGGTGCGCTTCGTCGACCCGGAGAAGCCCGAGGACCTGGCCAAGCACGTCGACGAGAAGACGAAGATGGTCTTCGGCGAGACCGTCGGCAACCCCAAGATCAACGTGATCGACCTGCCGGCCTGGTCGGAGGCGGCGCACGCGCAGGGCCTGCCGTTTGTGGTCGACAACACCGCGCCGACGCCGTACCTGGTGCGGCCCTTCGAGCACGGTGTCGACGTCGTGGTGCACGCCGCGACGAAGTTCATCGGTGGCCACGGCACCTCGATCGGCGGCGTGATCGTCGACTCGGGCAACTTCGACTGGGCGGCGCACTCCGACCGCTTCCCGGGCCTGACCAAGCCCGACCCGGCCTACCACGGCGCGGTGTGGACCGAGGCCGCCGGCCCGGCGGCGTACATCATCCGGGCCCGCACGGTGCTGCTGCGCAACACGGGTGCTGCGATCACCCCGATGAACTCGTGGCTGTTCCTGCAGGGCCTGGAGACCCTGCACCTGCGCATGGAGCGCCACAGCGCCAACGCGCTCAAGGTCGCCGAGCACCTGCAGGGCCACGACGCGGTGTCGTGGGTCAGCTACCCCGGCCTGCCCGACAGCCCCTACAAGGCGGTGGCCGACAAGATCCACACCGGCCACGGGTACGGCGGCCTGCTGAGCTTCGGGGTGAAGTCGGGCCGCGAGGGCGGCAAGAAGTTCATCGAGGCGCTCGAGCTCTTCAGCCACCTGGCCAACATCGGCGACGCGAAGTCGCTGGCGATCCACAACGCCACCACCACCCACAGCCAGCTCACGCCCGAGGAGCTGGTGGGCGCGGGCGTGCCGGAGGACATGGTGCGCCTCTCGATCGGCATCGAGAACGTCGAGGACCTGATCGCCGACCTCGACCAGGCCCTCGCCGCGACCAGCTGACGCAGGAGCTCCGACCTGTGAGCGGCCCGCTCCTCGACGCCGTGGCCCAGCGGGTCGTCCTCGCCTCCGAGGACGACCCGCTGCGGCTGCGTGGCGGCAAGAGCCTCGAGCACGTCGAGGTGGTCTACGAGACGTACGGCGAGCTGTCGCCGGCGCGCGACAACGCGGTGTTCATCTGCCACGCGCTGACCGGCGACGCGCACGCCGCGGGCTACCGGCGCGGGGAGGACCCGCACACCGCGAAGCCGGGCTGGTGGGACCGGATGATCGGGCCGGGCAAGCCGGTCGACACCGACCGGTTCTTCGTGATCGCCCCCAACATCCTGGGCGGCTGCTCGGGCACCACCGGCCCGATGAGCATCGACCCGGCGACGGGGGAGCCGCGCTACCTCGACTTCCCGCTGCTGCACGTCGCCGACCTGGTCGCCTGCCACCGCCGGCTGCTGGCCCACCTCGGCGTCGAGACCCTGTGCGCCGCCGTGGGCGGCTCGATGGGCGGCATGCAGGTCCTGCAGTGGGTGATCGACGAGCCGCAGCGCATCGAGCGCGCGGTCGTGGTCGCGGCCTCGTCGCGGCTGACCGCGGAGAACATCGCGTTCTCCTCGGTGGCCCGGCAGGCGATCATGGCCGACCCGGAGTTCCACGGCGGGCGCTACGCCGAGCACGGCGTCGTACCGCGGCACGGGCAGAAGGTGGCCCGGATGATGGCCCACATCACCTACGTCTCGCCGCAGTCGCTGGAGACCCGCTTCGACCACCAGCGCGACTCAGCCGGCGACGACCAGTGGCGCCTGGAGCCCGACTTCGAGGTCGAGCACTACCTGCAGCACCAGGGCGAGACGTTCCTGGGCCGTTTCGACTCGCTGTCCTACCTCTACCTGACCCGGCTGATGGACTACTTCGATCCGTTCGCCGACGAACCCGTCGCCGAGCGCCTCGTCGGCTGCCCCACCCGCTTCCAGGTCACCTCCTTCTCCTCCGACTGGCGCTTCGACACCGCCCAGTCCGTCCGACTGACCGAACAGTTGCAGGCCCTCGGCGTCGACGCCGACCACGCCGAGGTCCACAGCCCCTACGGCCACGACTCCTTCCTCCTAGACCCCCCGGGCTACCTCGACCGCGTCGCCACCTTCCTCCAGTCGTCGTAGGCACCTCGTTGGTCGAGCAGTGAGACGCCCCAGCGCCGGACGTCGTCGAGACCCCGCAACAACCAAGACCGCCGTACGCCGCTGCCGCAGTGCGGGCCGAGCAACGGACTGCCCAGTGCCGAGCGTTGGCAGAGCAGGCAACGTCCAACACCACGCAGGCCGCTCGTCGCAGTGATCTCAGCTCGGAGCTTTACCCTTCATCTCGGCGACCGGCCGCATCCTCCAGAAGAAGGACACCATTCATGCACAAGCTCATCGCTGCGTCTGTCGGCGCCGCTCTGCTGGCCCCAGGCGCCGCGACCAGTGCATCCGATGGCCCGTACACCTCGCCATTCGGCACTGACGTCGCGTTCAGGGCGCCGAGCAAGGTCGCGATCGGCGAGAAGATCAGGGTCAAGGTCAGGGTGAGGACCGACGGCGACGCAGGGGAGGTATGCACCGGCGACCTCGCCCTCTTGGTGAAGAACGATGACGACGTTGTCGTCAAGCACTCCCGCAAGCCTGTAGACAACCGCAGGGAGTTCGGCTTCAAACTGCGCAGCGAGGGGCCGTACCGCCTTGCGGTGAAGTACCAGCGGGGCGACGACGACCCGTGCGGCAAGTCCCGCGAGGGCAAGGACCTGCGCGTCACCAAGCGCGGCTCCTGAGCCCCACCCGTCGGGTCGCGGATCGCCGAGCTGGCGACCAGGGGCAGGGGTTACTGTCTAGTACGCGATCCGTTCCGGATGGCCAGCGCGTTACGTTTGCGTCAAATGTCGGGACGGATGTACGGGAATGGCCCGACATGTGCTTATCTTTACCCGTCAACTACGTCTCAGGCGCCGCAGCGTGCCTCTATGGGGAGTCTCAGCCATATGAAGAAGATCATCGCCGCGTCTGTCGGCGCCGCCCTGCTCATCCCGGGTGCCGCGACCAGCGCGTTCGCCGACCCGTACCCCGTCACCCAGCCCACCGACACCTCGTTCAACGCGCCCTCCAAGGTGACCATCGGCGAGAAGATCAAGGTGCGCGTCAAGTCCAACACCGACGGCGACGCCGGCGCGGTCTGCACCGGTGAGTTCGTGCTCATCGTCAAGAACAACAACAACGAGGTCGTCAAGCAGGCCCGCAAGCCTGTCGACAACACCAAGACCTTCCGCTTCAAGCTGCGCAGCAAGGGCTCGTACCGTCTCGCGGTCAAGTACCAGCGCGGCACCGACGACCCGTGCGGCAAGTCGCGCGAGGGCCAGGACCTGCGCGTCTCCAAGCGCGGCAACTGATCTAGCCCCACCGCACTACCCGAAGGCCCCCGAGCTCGGCTCGGGGGCCTTCGGCGCGCTGGGCCGGTCGGCTGCCCGGCACTGCCTGCCCACCATCTGCTGAGCTCAACTACGACGTTAAGGTTCCCCCATGTCGCGGCTCCGTCTGGTCCTTCTTCTCATCGGTGGCGTGACGGTGGTACTCGTCGTCCTGGGTGCCCTCATCGGGTGGCGCGCCCTGCAGGTCAACGACGCGCTCCAGGACGCTGTCGACGACGCCGGCGTGCTCCGGGACTCGCTCCAGACCGAGGACGAGTCGCGCATCGACGCCGCACTCGCGTCCCTGCAGGAGTCCTCCTCAGACGCTCAGCAGGCGACGGGCGGATGGATCTGGGGCCTCGCCACGTTCCTGCCGATGATCGGCGACGACGCCAGCGGTGTCCGCGCAGCGTCGGAGGTCGTCGCTGACTTGAGCAACGACGGTCTCGAGCCGCTCGCCCGCACGGCCACCGAGCTCGACGGCCTGCTCCCCGAGGACGGGGGTGTCGACATCGAAGCTGTGCGCGACTTGCAGGGCCCCGTCCAGCAGGCCGCGACCGCGCTGGCCGAGGCGGAGGCCAGGCTCGCTGAGGAGGACTCGTCGGGGTACATCGACCGGTTCCGCGACAAGTTCCGCGAGCTGCAGGCACAGGTCCGCGCCGCGGCCGCCGCGACCGACTCTGCCTCCGTGGCGGTCGAGGTGCTGCCCGAGCTGTTGGGCGAGGACGAGCCCAAGGACTTCCTGCTTGTTTTCGAGAACAATGCGGAGATCAGAGCCACAGGTGGTCTCCCCGGCGCCTTGTCGATCCTGAGCACCGATCAAGGACGGATCTCGCTGGGTCGTCAGGTCGCGGCGAACTCCTTCGGCGAGCGCCAGGAACCGGTGCTGCCGTTGACGAAGCAGGAGGCAGACATCTTCGGTGAGCAGCTCGGCACCTACGTGCTCGATGCCAACTTCACCGCTGACTTCCCCCGCGCCGCTGACCTGATCCGTGCGCGCTACGAGGAGGTCTACCCCGAGCGGCTCGATGGCGTGATGTCCATCGACACAGTGGCCGTCAGCTACCTGCTCGAGGCCACCGGACCGGTCACCGTCGGCGACTACGAGATCACCGCTGACAACGCCGTCGACATCCTGCTGCACCAGGCTTACCTCGACATCCGCGACCCGGCCGCGCAAGACGTCTTCTTCCGTCTGGTTGCCAAGGCTGTCTTCGACCGCATATCCAGCGGTGAGGTCGGCAAGCCGCGGGATCTCCTCCTGGCGCTCACGAAGTCGGTGGACGAGGGACGCGCGCACGTCCGCCTCTTTGACGATGGTCTGCAGGAGCAGATAGTCGAACGCCGGGTGGCAGGCGCCACGACCGACGCGGACGGCAGCTCCGACGCCATCAACGTGTCCCTGCTCGACGGCACGGGGGCCAAGATGTCGTACTTCCTGCGCTACGACGTCCGGGGTATGCCTGCCGGGTGTGTCGACGGTCGCGAGCGCATCCAGGTGCGGGCGACGTTGACCTCGGGGGCCCCGCAGGACCCGTCAGGCCTGCCCGACTACGTCACCGGCGGCGGCGACTTCGGCGTCGAGGTCGGGAAGCAATTGGTCAGCGTGCAGCTCTTCACTCCGTCCGGTGGCACTGTGGAGAACTTCGAGATCAACGGTGAGGACTACGACGTCAAGGATCGAGCGCTGGGAGACCGCTTCGCCAGCACGGCGTTCGTGCTCGTCGAGCCTGGTGGCAGCGCTGACATCGCTTGGGAGATCACCGACCCAGCGGGTGGCGCGCCCACGCCGCTGCTGGTGACCCCCGGTGTCGAGCCCGGTAGCCAGTCCAGCGTGGTGGCCGCCGGTTGCTGAAGGAGGGCTGGCCGGGCCAGCGTCGGTAAAGCAAACGCCGCGGAGCGTTGGGCTGGTGGTGGGCGGCGTTCCCGCCTCAGGCTCTTGGAATGACATGCGCGACTGTCGCTGAGGCGGCGGTGATGGGGCCCAGACTGGGTGGATGGTCGACCTAGATCGCGCCAGTGCTTTCTGGTCGGTCCAACCACTTGTGGCCTTGGCCTTGATGGCGCCCCCAAGGCGGGCCCACTGCCGGGGTACGCCCGCAAGCTGGCATCCGGCAGCGCTGAGGCGTGGAGCTCCCCCAGAGGCACGCTTGGGCACGCCGCAAGGCCGGAGTCCCGGGACACCTCTGACCGCTCTCCAGACCGGCGCTCAGCGCGCGACATCGGTTGTCGAACGCCGCCCGTGAAGACGCAACGGAGGGGAGCCCCTGTCGCCAGCGTGTCGAGCTCCTGTTCGATGCGGCGTCGCGGCTCGAGGTTGAAGCCGGCACGAGCCCTTGCACGGCTGGGGGTCCGGGTCTTGATGTGGCCGGTCTCGGGCGCTCGGCAACTTGGGTCGGTGGCCGGCCTCGACGAGGGAAGCAGTCTTCGGTGCGCTCGTAAGGGTCAGCGTCGATGGCATCAGGTGCATCGAGCGCGACATCCAGAACCGCAGCACTCCACGTAATCCCCCTGAGCGCCCGGACTCACTCCCGCGGCAGGACTGTCTGAGGCCGGGAAGCGCGGTCGGGCAAGGCTGTGCCCGATAAAGAGGCCGAGCCCCGCGCACCATGCGCGGGGCTCGACCTGATCGACTTTGGAGGCAAGGACCTGCTCAGTCTTGATGCTTGTGGCGCGTCTTCTTCGCCTTCTGCTTTGCCGCCGGCAGCTCGGCCTCGGGGGCGTAGCCGTAGCCGTAGCCGTAGCCGTAGCCACCGGCTCGGCGTTTCGCGGGCGCCATGTTGAGGACCACTCCCACCAGCGATGCGTCGACCTGTGCGAGCCGATCAGCAGCCTGGGCGAGCTGGTCCTTCGTGGTCTTGCCGTGTGCGACGACCACGATCGCGCCGTCCGCGTGAACGCCGAGCAGCGCTGCATCAGTCACGGGAAGGAGCGGGGGCGCATCGATGATGACGGTGTCGAACCGCTCGCGGGCGCGATCTAGCAGATCGGTCATGGCGCGCGACTGGAGGAGCTCGGCGGGGTTGGGCGGGATGGCGCCGCTGCCAAGGACGGCCAGCCCACTGGTGACCTCCTCCTGCAGCGCATCCTCGAAGGTCACCTTGCCGAGCAGCACGGTCGTGACGCCGACCGAGTTGTCGAGGCCCAGGGCTTCAGTGGCCTTCGGTCGGCGCAGGTCGCACTCGATCAGCAGGGTCTTCTGGCCGGTCTGGGCCAGCGTGATCGCCAGGTTCACCGAGGTGGTCGTCTTTCCTTCGCCAGGGAGAGCGGAGGAGACCACGAATACCTTGGTCGCCGCGTCGACGTCGACGAACTGCAGATTGGTCCGGAGCACACGGAAGGCCTCGACCCGGGGTGCGTGCGACTGCAGCGATGTCACCAGCGGCTCGGTCCTGATGGACGCGTCGTACGAGATCGCACCGAGCATGGGCGCGGCGGTGGTCTCGCGCAGGTCCTCGGGGCTCTTCACAGTGGTGTCGAGCAGTTCTCGGGCTACCGCAAGACCAACGCCGAGCAATAGGCCCAGCACGAGTGCCAGGCCGAGGTTCCGGACGGGCTTCGGGGAGACGGGGGCGCTGGGCAGCGTGGCGGGCTCAGGGATCTTGGCCTGGGCCAGCGGAGCGGTCTGTCCGTCCGGGGTCTCGATGCGACGGATGAGGTCCGTCATGCCGTCGGCGTACGCCTGCGCGATGGCCTGCGCCCTCGTCGGCGATGGGTCCTGAGCGGAGACGTCGAGGACGACGGTCTGGGGCGAGACGGTGGCAGCAACCTGGCTCTTTAGCTCGGCTGCCGTCAGGTTGAGGCCGAGGTCGTCGATGACTTCCTCTGCCAGGGAGTCGATGCTGACGAGCTCGGCGTACGACGACACACGCTGCTGGGTGAAGAGGCCGCCCTGGTAGGCGCCGGCCGTCGTCTCGCCGCCGTCGCCGGCGGCGTTGATGAAGAGCCGAGCCGTCGACTGGTACACCGGCGTAGCAGTGAAGGTGTAGGCCGAAGCGGCCGCCACGACGATCAGGGTCGACAGAGCGACCAACAACCACCGCCGACGCAGGATGCGCAGGTAGTCCCGAAGCTCCATGACCGACTCCCGTTCATCGTGAGGACGCACCGAACTCTAAAGGAAAGAGCCGGAGAACCCCGCGTCGGGAGCGTCGAGGTCAACGGGCCGAGACCGGGGTACGACCGTAGTCGTCCTCGAGGCGGCAGATGTCGTCCTCCCCGGTGTAGGAGCCGAGTTGTACTTCGACAACCACCAGCGGGTGGTCCTCCTGATTGGTGATCCGATGCGCTTGGCCCACCTCGACCCAGATGGACTCACCTGGTCCAGCGACCACGGTTTCTCCGTCGATGACGGCAGTGCAGCGACCGGACGCGATAACCCAGTGCTCGGCTCGGTGCTCATGGGTTTGGTAGCTGAGTCGCGAGTGCGGGTTGACGTGGATGCGCTTGACCTTGAAGTTGTCACCTTCGTCGAGCACGGTCCACGAACCCCAAGGGCGGTCCTCGGTGTCGCCGATCATTCCATCCACCCCTTCTGCAGCAGTCGTTCCCCACGCCGTTCCCTCAGGCTAGGGCACCCGCTCAGCCTGAGGGGTAGGTTGTTACCGAACGTTAGCGACGGCGTAGACCAGCCATGGCCGGGCGGACGTCAACCATGTAGACGATCGCGGCAATGGTGAAGATCAGGTTGAGGATGCCGATGGGGCTGTTCAGGAACAGCACCTGGAGCGCGACGGCGAGTCCGAGCAGGATCGTCCAGGTCGGTTTGTTGAGCTTGCCCGCCGCTTCGTAGGACTCTGCGGAGAACGAGAGCGAGCTGACGAAGGCGAAGATCTTCACTGCAAGAAGTACGAAGGCGAGGAGGGCGTAGAAGCCGAGCTCGAGGGAGTAGACGTCCAACACGTGACCAGCGTACGGGCACGGCTCGACCGCAGCCCCGCAGCGACCGTCGCCGAGATCCGGTGCCGGACCCAGACCGAGTCGCCGCTCAGATGCAGGCCCGGATCTCCCCGACGGGCTTCCCGCCACCGAGCAGCACGTGCTCCCCGGTCCTGCGCACGGTCTCGGCGTCGACCCAGTCCTCCGAGGTCACCCCAGATCGCTCCAACGCGGCGGCCATCACCACCGGCCGCGCCCGCGCCGCGCCGTCGTCGGTCTTCAGAGCGAACGCCTGCCCATCAGGCAGCGCCACGGCGTAACAAGACTCCGCACCGGCCTTCCCTATGGAGCCGGGCATGGCTTCCAACAACGTCCGTTCGTCTCGCGTCGTCCCAGACACGTACTCGGGGTGCGACCTCATCGCCTCCGCGACCCGCTGCTCGGCACCCACAGTGGCGACGGCCAGCCGTGAGAAGGCTCGCGCCAAACCAGTGAGCGAGGTAGACAGCAGCGGTGCGCCGCAGCCGTCCACCGCAACTTGGGCAGCTTCTCCGGTCATTCGTTCGAATGTGCCACGGATCGCCTCTTGAAGCGGGTGATGCGGGTCGAGGTACGTGGCGATGTCCCAAGCGTTGTGCACGCACGTGGCTAACATCGCGGCGTGCTTGCCCGAGCAGTTCATTGCCAGCGACGACTTCTCGCCACCGGCTCGCAGCATCGCCTCGCGAGCAGACTCGTCGAGCGGCCAGTCGGGCGGCGTCTGCAGCGCCTCCTCGTCGAGCCCGGCACCGGCCAGGATGCGTTGGGCGCCCTCCAGGTGGTGCGTCTCGCCGGAGTGCGATGCGCAGGCGAGAGCCAGCAGCTCCGGGGGCAGGTCGAGCCCCTGCTCGACCATAGCCAGCGCCTGGATCGGCTTGTTCGACGAGCGCGGCAGCACCGGGGAGGTCACGTCGCCCACGGACCACTCAATGCTTCCGTCGGCCTTCATCGCCACCACGGAGCCGTAGTGATGGCCCTCCACGATCCCGGAGCGCACGATCTCGGCCACGACGACAGGTCCAGTCATGCCTCGCACGGTAGAGGGCGTGCGCCATGACGCTGAAACTCGACTGAATCTGTCAAGATACTTCGGTGAGTTACCCGCAGCACTGCCCCAGCCCTCGCGAGCTCGACGACCTCGAGCTCTTGGTGACAGGCGCCTGGGCCCCGATCGCCGGCTTCAACGAGCCCGGCAGCCCGGTGACGCTGAATCTGCCCGACGACATTCGTGCGGCCGCCGAGCAGGCTGGCGCCGTCGAGCTGGTCGACCCCGAGGGACTGCCTCTGGCTCGTGTCGCCGTGCCCGGCGGCTTGGTGGAGCCGCTGACGCACCCTCAGTACGGCCCCTTCCGCCGCTACTATTTGACCCCGGAGCAGGCGCGTGCGCGCCATTTGGGTCGTACGGTCGTGCCGGTCGTCGACGCGCTGTCGGACACTCAGCTCGAGAGACTCCGGAGCGCAGGCCCGATCCTCCTGCTGGCGCTGGTCGGTGCTGGCACGCCTGACCTGAGCCCTACCGCGCTGATTCGAGCGAGCCTCGCGGCCGCGGAGCGACTGGAAGACGCGGCTGTCGTAGCGGTCCCGCTAGCGAGCAGAGGGGACGCGGCCGTGGATCATGCGCTCGGTGCCCAGGTGGCAGCCACGTACGCCGGCGACAACGCCGTGCTCGCACTCCCCGACCCCGGCGAGGACGCGACCTACGACGACGAGATCGCAGCAATCATCGACGCCGACCAGCCCGGACCCGAGGAGCGGGGCTTGGTGCTCTTCTTCACCGGCCTGTCCGGCAGCGGCAAGTCGACGCTGGCCCAAGCGCTGATGGACCGCGTCCTCGAGCAGGGCACCCGCACCATCACCTCCCTCGACGGGGACGTGGTGCGTCGCAACCTCTCGGCCGGACTGACCTTCTCGAAGCAGGACCGGGAGACCAACATCCGGCGCATCGGCTGGGTCGCCGCCGAAATTTCACGCCACCGCGGCCTCGCCGTCGTCAGTCCCATCGCTCCCTTCGACGAGACCCGTCAGCAGGTCCGAGCGATGGTCGACGAGGCCGGGGGAGCGTTCTTCCTGGTCCACGTCGCCACCCCCCTCGAGGAGTGTGAGCGCCGCGACCGCAAGGGCCTCTACGCCAAGGCCCGGCGTGGCGAGATTCCCGAGTTCACCGGCATCTCCTCGCCCTACGAGGAGCCGCAGGACGCCGACGTACGCGTAGACACCACCGGTCGCACCATCGACGACGCCCTCCAGGACGTCATCGACGCCCTCGCCGAGGCCGGCTACCTCGACCTTCGCACCCCCGTGCAGTCGGCTGAGCAGGGAGGAGCGCCAGCGACGACCGCCCGTCGAAACCCGGTGACGGACGACGCAACCGCAAGCACGGACACCGCCCCCGCGCCGTTGGTTGAGCAGGGAGGAGCGCTAGCGACGACCGTCCGTCGAAACCCGGCGACCGACGAAGCATCCGCACCCCCGGAGGTTGAGGAAGGCGCGGCAGCGCCCGTCTCGAAACCACTCAGGGTCCTCTTCGTCTGCACCGCCAACATCTGCCGCTCGCCCTACATGGAGCTGACAGCCCGCCGGCTCGCCGGGTCAGACCCCACCCTCGAGTTCGCCAGCGCCGGCACCCACGGGTTCAAAGCCGAAGCGATGAACCCCCCGATGATCGAGGTCCTGACCGAGGGCACCACCGGACACGACGAGTTCCGCAGCCGCCCACTCACCAACGCCGAGCTGGCGTGGGCCGACGTCGTGCTCACCGCCGAGGCGTCGCACCGGCAGTTCATCCTCGATGACAACCCGGCGCTGTTCCGCAAGGTCTTCACGCTGGGGCAGTTCGTCGAGACTGTCGGTGACATCGGGTCCGAGCTCCACGGTCGTGAGCTCCTCGCAGCTATGCAGCACCGACGAGGCATCGCATCGGCGGATCTCGACGTCGACGACCCGTACCGGCGAGGCCCCGAGGCTGCGCGGACCGCGGCCGACCACATGGACCGACTGCTGACGGTTGCGATCCGCGCGCTGTCCACCGCGACGAAGGGCATCTGATGGATCTGCTCACGCTCACCGCCCTCTCGATCCTGGTCGCCGGTTTCGTGGTCGGCATCGTGGTCGGTCTGACCGGCATGGGAGGCGGCGCCCTGATGACGCCCGCCCTGATCTTCCTCGGCGTCGGCTCCGGCGAGGCAGCCACGATCGTCACCGCTGACTTGACGGCCGCGGCGGTCTACAAGACAGGCGGCGCCGCCGTGCACGCAAGGCACGGCTCGCCTAACTTCACCCTGGCCAAGTGGCTCATCATCGGGTCAGTGCCGATGGCCTTCCTCGGCCCCTACATGGTCATGATCTTCACCACCGACGCCGAGCAGCTCGACAGGGTTCTCAAGCTCAGCATCGGCTTCGCGCTGCTCTTCGCCGCGGCCACCTACGCGCTGCGGCTCTACATCAACCTTCGGGCGGTCCGCTCCGGAGGATTCACTGGCGACCCGGACCCCAAGATCAAGGTTATCCCGACCTTGCTGGTTGGCATGCTGGGCGGTCTGCTCGTTGGCATCACCAGCGTCGGCTCCGGCTCGGTCATCATGATCGCGCTGCTGATGCTCTACCCCGGTCTTTCGGCGGTGAAGCTGGTCGGCACCGACCTCGTGCAGGCCGTTCCGCTGGTGCTGGCCGCCGCGATCGCCAACATCGCGATCCATGGCCTTGACTGGTCGATCGCGATCCCCCTCATCGTCGGCTCCGTGCCCGGCACCCTCCTGGGCAGCCGCATCGCCCCTCGCGTGCCTCAGTCATTCATCCGTCGCGGCATCGTGGTCGTGCTGACGATGTCGGGAGTGGCGCTCCTCGACAAGGCCGGTTGGGCCCCGCTCGGTCGTGAGGAGACCTATCCGGCTCTCATCGGGCTCATCGGGTTGGCGATGGCCGTGCTGGTGCCGGTCGTGTGGGGCTTCCTGCGCAAGGAGCAAGGCCTGCCGTTCATGGGGGCACCCACCGTCAGCGAACTCGACAGTTGGACCTACGGACGCACCGATCGTCGTACTAGCCGTGAGACGCCCTCAACCGACGATCGGGTGGACCGGCCAGTCGACTAGCGCGGGCCGATCGACCCACCCGGTCCCGGCCTCGAGGGCGGCGATGTCTGCGTCGACCATCAGCCTGGCCAGGTCGGCGCCGGCCACGGTCGCTCTCCAGCCGAGCTCACGCGCAGCCTTGCCGGGGTCACCGATCAAGGCGTCCACTTCTGTGGGGCGCAGGTAGCGGTCGTCGAAGCGCACGTGCCGCTCCCAGTCCAGACCGGCGTGCTCGAAGGCGGTACTGACGAAGTCTCGGACCGTGCATGCCACTCCCGTGGCCAACACGTAGTCGTCAGGTGAGGCGGCTTGCATCATTCGCCACATGCCTTCGACGTACTCGGGGGCATATCCCCAGTCCCGTACTGCGTCGAGGTTGCCGAGATAGACGTGCTCCTCCAACCCAGCCTTGATGCGGGCGACGGCGCGCGTGACCTTGCGGGTCAGGAACGTTTCGCCTCGGCGCGGCGACTCGTGGTTGAAGAGGATGCCGCTGACCGCCCACAACCCATACCCGTCCCGGTAGTTGCGCGTCATCCAGTGCGCGAACACCTTCGACACGCCGTAGGGCGAGCGCGGGTGAAGCCCGGTCCGCTCGTCCTGCGGAGGGTTGGTGGCGCCGAACATCTCGGAGCTAGACGCCTGGTAGACCCGTGCCGGTACTTCCGCCATCCGCAGCGCCTCCAGCACTCGGAGGGCCCCCATGCCGGTGACGTTGCTGGTGTGCTCGGGTTCCACGAAGCTGACGCGCACGTGGGACTGCGCGGCCAGGTTGTAGACCTCATCGGGCTGAATCCACTGGAAGAGATAGGTGAGGCGCCCCACGTCGGTCACGTCACCGTGGTGCAGCACCAGGCGTGCCGCGGGATCGTGCGCGTCCTGATACAGATGGTCGATCCTGGCGGTGTTGAAAGTGGAGGCGCGCCGGATCAAGCCGTGAACCTCGTAGCCCTTGCCGAGCAGCAGCTCGGCAAGGTAGGAGCCGTCCTGGCCGGTGATCCCGGTGATGAAGGCACGACGGGTAGTCGAAGCTCGGGTCATGGGCAGTGATTGTCGCGCATGCCCCCCCGGGACCACCGGTCGGTCTGTGCATTCAGCCACTCAGCGAGCGCGTGGTTGAGGCTGCGGGGCCGGTCCGGTCTACGATGAGCCGACTTGTCACGAGGAGAGGTTCATCTGAGCATGACCGAAACGCATGCCGACTACCGGCTGAGCCAGCTCGACCAGCTGGAGGCGGAGTCGATCCACATCATCCGCGAGGTCGCAGCCGAGTTCGAGAAGCCCGTCCTGATGTTCTCCGGCGGCAAGGACTCCATCGTGATGCTCCGGCTCGCGGAGAAGGCGTTCTACCCGGCGAAGATCCCGTTCCCCATCCTTCAGGTCGACACCGGCCTGGACTTCCCTGAGGTGATGGAGACCCGCGACCGCTGGGTCGAGCGCCTGGGCGTCCAGCTCGTGGTGGCTAGCATCGACGACGCCATCGCGAAGGGCGTCGTGGTCGAGGACGGCAAGACCAGCCGTAACCGGCTCCAAATCGGCACGCTGCTCAACGCCATCGAGGAGAACGGCTTCACTGCCGCCTTCGGTGGCGGACGCCGCGACGAGGAGAAGGCCCGCGCGAAGGAACGGGTCTACTCCCACCGTGACGAGTTCGGCCAGTGGGACCCCAAGAACCAGCGTCCCGAGCTCTGGAACCTGTACAACGGGCGCCTGCACGAGGGCGAGCACATGCGGATCTTCCCGATCTCCAACTGGACCGAGCTCGATGTTTGGTCCTACATCGCCCGTGAGGGCATCGAGATCCCACAGATCTACTTCTCGCACCAGCGCCGGGTGTTCGAGCGCGGCGGCATGCTGATGACGGAGACCCCGCTCAACCCCTGCCGCGAGGGGGAGGTCGCCGAAGAGCGTACGGTCCGCTTCCGGACCTGCGGGGACATCACCCTCACCGGCTGCGTGGAGTCCACGGCCAGCACGGTCGAGGAAATCATCGAAGAGACCGCGGTCTCCCGCGTCACCGAGCGAGGTGCGACCCGCGGGGACGACAAGTTCTCCGAAGCTGCCATGGAAGACCGCAAGAAGGAGGGCTACTTCTGATGGCCACCGAGATCGAGAACATCACTGCAGGCGAGCAAGCCGTTGAGAACGTCACCACGAACATGGATCTGCTGCGCTTCGCAACAGCTGGCTCCGTTGATGACGGGAAGTCGACTCTCATCGGGCGGCTGCTGCTGGACTCGAAGTCAATCTTCGAGGACCAACTGGAGGCAGTTGAGACCACGAGTAAAGGCAAGGGCTACGACTACACGGACCTCGCCCTACTGACTGATGGTCTGCGCTCGGAGCGCGAGCAGGGCATCACCATCGATGTGGCGTACCGCTACTTCGCCACCCCGAACCGCAAGTTCATCATCGCGGATACACCGGGTCACGTACAGTACACGCGCAACATGGTGACGGGTGCGTCGACCGCAGACCTCGGCCTTGTGCTCGTTGATGCGCGACAAGGGCTCACAGAGCAGTCCCGCCGCCACGCCGTCATCCTGAGCCTCCTGCGTGTGCCGCACCTGGTACTGGCCATCAACAAAATGGATCTTGTCGACTTCGACCAGGGCGTCTATGAGCGCATACACGCCGAGTTCACGCAATTCGCAACCAAGTTGAACATCCCGGACCTCGAAGTTATCCCTATCTCGGCGCTCCAGGGGGACAATGTGGTGAACCGTTCGAAAAATATGGACTGGTACTCGGGCCCTACGCTCATGCACCATCTGGAACACGTCCATGTGGCCTCGGATAGAGATCTCGTGGATACACGCTTCCCGGTACAGTACGTAATTCGTCCCAAATCAGACGAGCACCACGATTACCGTGGTTATGCCGGTCAGGTAGCCGGCGGTGTACTGAAGCCTGGCGATGAGGTGGTCGTCCTCCCCAGCGGCATGACGTCACGCATCGCTGGCATAGACTTGTACGACCAGGCGATCGATGAGGCCTTCCCGCCCATGTCAGTGACAGTTCGGTTGCAGGACGACGTGGACGTATCTCGAGGGGACACAATCGCACGCGTCAAGAATGCGCCGATCCCCAGCCAGGATATCGACGCGATGATTTGCTGGATGGCTGCGTCACCACTGAAGCCTCGTCAAAAACTGGCGATCAAGCATACGACTCGAAATGCCAGGGCGTTGGTCAAGGAAATCCAATATAGATTAGACATCAACACTCTCCACCGCGATCAGGAAACGAAGGAGATCGGCGTTAACGAAATTGCGCGCGTACAATTACGCACTACCGCGCCATTGCTATGCGATTCTTATGCGCAGAATCGAACAACAGGTTCGTTCATTCTGATCGACGAAATGACCGGCGTGACTGTGGGTGCGGGTATGATTTTGGGCTCGGCCTGACTTCGAGTGCCAGGATAGGCTGCTCGTGCGCAGGACTCTGGCAATAAGTCCGGAATTAGTTCTTATGGGCACGTCATCCTGCAGGAGTTGCAGCGTTAGGCGCGGTAAGGGCGATCAATGCGGATTCTCCTCGATCTAAGCGAGGCAGGTCGTTAAGCTGAGCGGGCGACTGGATCAAACCGCAGTGAGCAGTTACCTGAAGTTAGAAGACACCCGATCGTGTCGGGTTGGCCCGGGCGGGTACCCGTGGAGTGAGCTCCTCACCGAATGGCCCGAGGAGAATACCTATAGGAATTGCGAACAAGTCTTGCTGGTAGCGAAAGGAGCACGGCGTGACGGTCCGTGACGACCCGATGGTGACGGTAGACGTCATCGTCGTGCTATATAATTCGCTCCCGCAGGTCGCCGCTGAGGTGGAGGCCATCGTAGACGCTGTCGTTGCGACGGAGCACTGGTCCCTGACTTTCGTCGACAACGGAACCGGCGCTGACACGGAATGGTTGCGGTTGCGTTTTGGGAATCATTGCGCGTTTAAAGTAATCAAGTTAGACAATCCAGGGTTCGCGGCGGGGTGCAACCGAGCGGCAAGCGAGGTGACGGGAGATTGGCTTCTGTTTCTAAACCCTGACGCGCTATTCAGCAGAGCGGCACGTGCACAAGTGGACGAAACACTTCGTCGGGTTCAGCCGCGGTCTACGCTTGCTCTCTCTATGGTCACTGCCGGTCGCGTGCATGCGGGAGTGAGGTTCCTCTTAGGTCTTTGGTTCGTCGACGCTGGCATGGACGGCAAACTAGTTTGGGGCCCGAGTGGCGGTGCTGGCCTGTATCCGCGCAAGCTGTTCACGGCGCTAGGAGGATTCCCGGAGGACTTCTTCGCCTGGGGAGAGGACGCGGACTTGGCCGCGCGTCTTCGTGCCGCCAAAGTGCCTTGCTCCATAGTCGACGTCCGACTGCCGCACAGAGGCGGGCATTCCTTGACGAACCTCAAGGCTGGCCAAGCCCGCAAGGTTCGCTTGCTGTACCGAAATCGTCTGCTCGTGTCCAAACGAAACAACTCAAGGGTCGGGCATCGAGTATTCAGTACGGGTTACTTCGCCATGACCTTTTTGTTGATGCCAAAAAACTTCCATCGTGGGGCTCTCAGTGCTTCTTGGGCGGGCTTGTTCGATGCTTACCGGATGTTCAGGAGCGGTTATGGAAAGCCGAAGTGAGTATGTCTAACGGAACCCTAGATGTCATTATCGTGGCATACCGTGCTGAGGAGCTCTTAAGAAACTGCTTATCGTCACTGGCGGAACAGGTTCTGCAGGTTGAATTGAGGGTGGTCATAGTAGACAATTCGCCGCTCCCTATCGAGCGGCGTTACTGGGACACCCGACTTTCCATCAGCTATGTTAGGCAAGATTGGAACTCGGGGTTTTCGCGCGCCGTCAATCGTGGAATCAACATGACCAGCGGTCATCGGGTGCTGCTTCTAAACCCGGATACGGAGTTCCTGGAAACAGGAACGCTACAGAAAATGATCGACTATCTTGATGGAGATGAGCGGGTCGGCATCGTCGGTCCGCGACTTGTTACGGCTGAAGGCGATCTCGACCCTGCCAGCAAACGAAATCTACCGACTGCAGGTGGTGCCTTGCGCCACCAGATCAATAAGTGGCTGGGCACCCAATTCCCCTCGGATTACCTAGCCCCTCAAGTGGGCGAGCATGAGCGCGGCCGTGTCGGGGCGGTAAACGGTGCCTTCATGCTCATGCGCCGTTCAACGATTGAAAAAGTTGGACTCATGCCAACGGCTTACTGGATGTACGGCGAAGATTTGGACTGGTGTCGTTCAGTCGCCCAGGTGGGGCTTGAAGTGCGTTATCTTGGTGATATCACCGTGAGGCACGTCAAGAGTGGTTCAGCTGGAAGTGTCCGCGGTCCTCTGACAAACTGGCACTTTCACAAGAGCATGGTCACCTACGCGTGGCGGGCCCCGACGCGGTGGCGAAGTACGCCTCTCGCCTTGGTGGGCGCCGCATTCGGGTACTGCGCGGCGTCACTAAAGTATCTTGTGGTGAAGGTTCGGCGCTAACATGGTCGACATTGTTGCGATCATACCATTGTATAATCCGGGCCCTGGACTGCGGGAAGTTGTGGCGTCAATTCCCGTCAATATACCTGTGATCCTAGTAGATGACGGCTCCTCGCACGGGTTGGAGACAGCCATTGAGTTAGTTAATACTCGCCCGATGCTTGAGCTGTTGGTCTCAGAAGAGAACCGTGGCATAGCATCGGCGCTAAATTTGGGAATGCGGGCAGCGCGCTCCCGGCTGGGTGGGGGCGGCTGGTTGCTCACGTTGGATCAAGATTCTCGACTCCCCGTCGGATATATGGATGAAGTTCGAGAACGTCTCGATGCCTCCTTTGATCAACGGTGTGAGGCAGACCTGTACTATCCGAGTCACCTAAATGGCGTTCCGCAAGCGGTCCGCGTCGGGCTTCGTCGTTCGGTTCAAGCGGTCGAACCTATCCAATCTGGCTGGGTGGTTCGGCTAACTTGGCCTTCGGGCGAATGGTTTTTCGACGAGTCCCTAGTAATAGATGGCGTGGACACCGATGCCTACCTTCGCTTGATTCGGCAGGGCGGTAGGGTCCAGTCGATTCCAGCCTCGCTTCACCATTCTCTGGGGACGTCGAGTGTTTTGTGGGGAAAAACTGTTAGCACTCATAACGCCAGGCGCGTCTACTTCATGTTGCGGAACCGCATCTTCCTCATGCGCCGGTACAGCGGTGTGACCCCATTGTGGTGGCGGCTGAATGCCTGGGTCATAGCGGTCGAGACTTTGAAAGCCTTCGCTGCAGGGAGGCGTAATCACGCGTACTGGCTCGCCATTGCAAGAGGCATACGGCACGGTGTCTCGCAGGAGGCTTCGAGATATCCGTCAATATAGTAATCGGACTTCGTCGGTGAAGTCACGAGGGAGCACCTTCCCCTATCGAGCGGCAGGCGGTTTCCTGATCGGGCCTGCGTTTCTCTCGGTGGTTCCTTTCTTTATTTTCCCTCTCCTTGCGCGTTTGTCGGATGAGGGCCAGTGGATTGCGATCGGTGTAGGCCAGGGCGTAGGATTAGTCGCATCGGTAATTGTCGGCGCCGGATTTAACGTGACGGGCCCAGCGGAGGTAGCCGGTCGAGGTATCGATGAACGCGTGGAATTGTGGCGCGAGAGTGTTGTAACAAGACTCGCCGCTTTTTTGTTCGTTAGTCCGGGCGCTTACCTGCTGGCCGATTCTTTGGTGAAAGACGCTGGCAGTACGGCGGGACTAATGGCTGTAGCTATTTCCTCGACCGGCCTATCGGTGCAGTGGTTCGCCGTGGCGGTCGGCGACTCGAAATTAATTCTGACTTGTGACGTCATCCCCAAAGTCAGCTCCAACCTTATTGGCGCGGCCTTGGCCTGGGGTGCTGACGAGTTGGTTCTATATCCGATGACCGTCTTGCTCGGAAATTTGGTTGGTCCGCTAATTGCTACGTTGGCCATCGGCTGCGGCCAGTCCCGAACTACTGTGAAGTCTGTTATCAGGCGGATGCGCAGAAATCGTCGAAGCGTAGTGATTGAAACTGTATCGGGCGTCTATTCCTCAGGCGCAGTACCTCTTTTCAGCTTCTTCGGTGCTGGCGGCGCAGTCCTGCTTTTCACGTCAGCGGATCGTTTGGTTCGGTTGATGTCGCCGGCGATTTCCATAGTGGGTAACGTATGCCGGGCGTGGGTCGCAAGTGCCGACGAACACAGCTTCGCCGGGCGACTGAAAGTGGCTGCGTTCCTACATTTCTTTGTGGGCCTCTGCGGCATGTTTTTTCTGATTCTGATGGGCCCGTGGATGACTGCCGTGCTTTTTGGCGCAGAATTCGCGGTAGGAATTGACGTCATGGTTCCCATTGGGGTCTACTTCTTTCTTTGGTCGCTCGAGACTGTAACGTCAAGACACATGCTCGCGAATATGGGCGGCATTTCCCATCTCTACTTGATCACGTTGACCATCAGCATTCCGGGAGCGTGCGCCTTGCTAGTTGCGGGCCGTTACTCAGGTGCCGTAGGAGGCGCGTGGGTTCTGGCTTCGGTGATGGCGACCCTCGTCGTTTCGCAGGCAATCGCAGCCTGCACTTTGTGGGGTCGCCCTGAAACCTCAACCAACCCCTAGGGTGAGTCTCTATTCGGCGCTGGGGCGGGCCGGCGATCAGTTGGGAATCAACGCTAGGAAGTCCTGTATCCGGGTCTGCCATTGCCAGGACGAGGTCGACGAGGGGCACCGAACTGGCGTCACCAGCACCGAGGCGCGGCCGCATCCTTTGAGCTCGAGCGTGAGGTCTAACTGGGTGTGTCCCATTGAAAGTCGACTTCGCCAGCGGGCCAAGAAGGCACCGTGGGTCTGCCCCTAGTTCAGTTGACACCTGACCTCTGAGGTTTCTTCCTCAGGCGGAAGGATGTCCCCGTGGCAAAGCCCTATCCCAAGGAGTTCCGCGACGACGTCGTGGCCGTGGCCCGTCAGGGTCAGTCCTCGTTGAAGCAGATCGCGAAGGACTTCGGGATCTCCGAAGGCTCGTTGGCGAACTGGATGAAGCAGGCCGACATCGAGGACGGACGCCGTCCCGGCCTGACCGATGCTGATCGCGACGAGCTGCGTGAGCTGAAGAAGCGCAACCGGCTCCTCGAGCAGGAGAACGAGGTCCTGCGACGCGCAGCGGCCTATCTGTCCCAGGCCAACCTCCCGGGAAAATAGTCTTCCCGCTCGTCCGAGAGATGGCCGCGGCCGGTGCCCCGATCAGGGTGCCGGTCGCGGTGGCGTTGCGGGTCCTGGGGTTGTCCAGGCAGGGGTACTACAAGTGGTTGGCCGACCCGGTGTCCCAGCGGGACTGGGACGACGCCCACCTGCTCGACGTCATCCTCGAGGTCCACGAAGACGACGCCACGTTGGGCTACCGACTCATCACCGATGAGCTCGCCGACGAGCACGGCATTACTGTCGGGGAGAACCGCGTGCACCGGCTGTGCAAGTCCGCAGGGATCTACGCCAGCCACCACAAGAAGCGCAGCAAGGCCGGTACGAAGGTCCACCACCACACGACGACCTCCTCGCGGTCGTCGATGAGCACGGGGTGGTGCGTCACGAGTTCATCGCCGATGGTCCGAACAAGGTCTGGCTCTGGGACATCTCGGAGCATCGGACCAGGGAAGGCAAGCTCTACATCTGCGCGATCAAGGACATGTGGTCGAACAAGATCGTCGGCTACTCCATCGACACCAGGATGAAGTCCTCGATCGCACGCTCGGCGATGCGCAACGCGATCGCGCTCCGCTCCCCGTCCGGCACGATCTGCCACAGCGACAGGGGCGGTCAGTTCAGGGCCAAGGCCACCCAGCGGCTGCTGGCCAATAACGGCCTGCTCGGCTCCATGGGCCGTTCTTACGGCGCCGGGGACAACGCCAGCATGGAGAGCTTCTTCTCCCTGCTGCAAAAGAACGTCTTGAACACCCGACGCTGGGAGACCCGCGAGGAACTACGCCTGGCGATGGTCACCTGGATCGAGACCAAGTACAACCGCCGACGCCGTCAACGCGGTCTCGGGAAGCTCACCCCGGTCGAGTTTGAGATGATCTACGCGGCCGCACTCGCGGCCTGATTACTGCAAACCCCGTGTGTCAACCAGAGCGGGGGCAGACCCAGAGCGGGGGCAGACCCTGGGGTCCGACTGGTCACCTCGAATGCCCACGCAGGCCTGGTCGAGGCAATCGCAGCGAACCTGCCCGGAGCGGCCTAGCAACGCTGCCGCACCCACTACGCCGCGAACCTGATGTCGGTGACACCCAAGAGCATGTGGCCCGCGTGAAGGCGATGCTGCACTCGGTCTACGACCAGCCAGACCGGCCCGCCGTCCACGCCCAGTTCGACCGGCTCATGGACTACGTCGACGGCAAGCTTCCGAGGTCCACGACCACCTCGACGCCGCCCGCGTCGACATCCTCGCCTTCCATGAGTTCCCCAAGGACGTGTGGACCCAGATCTGGTCCAACAACCCCGCCGAACGCCTCAACCGCGCGATCCGACGCCGCACCGCCGCCGTAGGCATCTTCCCCACACGCGCCGCCATCGTCCGCCTCGTCGGCGCGGTGCTGGCCGAACAGACCGACGAATGGGCCGAAGGCCGCCGCTACCTCGGACTCGAGGTCCTCGCCCGCTGCCGCGTCAACATCGTCCCCACCACCGAACCCGGGATGGAAGCTGATGACCTTCCTGCTCTGACCGCCTGATCCATCACGAAGGAATCGCAGCGATACACCACTACCGGGGACTTGACCCGCGGCTGGGCCACCTCGGCGAGGTCTCCCGATCCTGCGACGTCGAGGCGTCTTGCCTGCCCTCGTCGACATCAACCCGTCTCAACTAGGTATGTCGGACTCGGCGATACTGAAGCCCTTTGCTGCGGGCACAGCGGTTCTCACGCACCCGGGCCAGCTCACTGCTCTCGACGACGAAACCATGGCACTCCGGTGCCGGCGTACGCACCGCTATCGGGCGACCATCATCGCCTCACTCACGGTGTCCGGGAAAGCGGGGGACCTTCGTTGGCTCGTTTCGGGGTGCCCTGCTGGCTGCGAAGCAACGGGATGGGTGGAGCCCTAGTAGGCGCCTCGACTACTAAGTACTGCACCAACCGTGCGTCCCAGGATTGAAAGATCCTGCAACATCGACCAATTGTCGACGTAGTACAAGTCCAGCCGGACTGCTTCTTCGACAGTCAGGTCATTGCGGCCCGAGACTTGCCAGAGCCCGGTCATTCCCGGACGGACGTGCAACCTTCTGCTCATTGATGAGTCGTACAACGCGACCTCTCGCGCGACCTGAGGGCGGGGACCGACCAGGCTCATGTGCCCTAGAAAGACATTGAAGAGCTGCGGAAGTTCGTCAACCGACAGCCGGCGCATCCACCGGCCGGGGGGAGTGATCCGCGGGTCGTCCTTCATTTTAAACAGCAGCGCCGAAGCGCCGTGTGCTTCTTGCAGGCCGGTTACCAGTGCTTCAGCGTCCTGGATCATGGTTCGAAATTTGAAGCAAGAGAACTCGTTGCCGTTACGTCCGACTCGATTGTGTCGGAAGAAGACGGGGCCACGGTCGTGCAACTTGATCTGCAGCGCGACCACGAGGAATAGAGGGGCAAAAGCCATGATGAGGACGGCCGACCCAAAGAGGTCGAAAGCACGTTTCCCCCAGCGTGATGCGTCACTCCAGGTGGGCGGTTCTATGTGCATCAACGGAAGACCGCCGACGGGACGGATGGAGATGCGTTCATTGGAGACATCTGTGACGCTGGGAGCGATGACTACCTGCACCTGGCTTTGTTCAAGGTCCCAGACCACCCGGCGGAACTGCGCCGAGGAGCCCACCGCCCCTCCAGCAAAGAAGATCGCATCGGCGCGGTGATGCGCCACTAGCGACGTCACTTCATCGGAATTGCCGACCACGGGAAGGCCCGTCGCGGTCTCTTCGCTCAGGTCGTATTCCGGAGTCAGGGCGCCAATCACTTCGTATCCCAGCCAAGGCTCGCGCCCCAGCACCCCCGCAATCTCGTCGACGTGGGATCGAGTGCCAGAAATGAGCACACGCTGCCGAAGAAGTCCCCGGCGTCGGGCGGTATGCAGCGCTCGCCGGAGTAAGAAGCGTCCCAGGAACAGCGCGGGCACGCCCAGCCCATAGGCCAGGACGAAGAAGCCGCGGGAAAGATCAAACTTCACGAGGTAGGAACCCACCCCGGTGATGCCGGCCGCCAGTAGGCTGGCGTCCAGCACCCTGCGGTACTCGTCCGTGCCAACGCCGAAGACGTCTCGGTGGTAGGCACCGAGGATAACCAATGCCGCGATCCAGCCAAGGATCATGAGCGGGCCCGCGATGACAACCTGTTCCTCGACAGATGCCGACGACGCGAAGAGGTCGAGGTGCCGTCGGCCGACTATGGCCACCAGGCCGACGATCGTCATCAGCAGCAGGTCAATGATCAGGGCGGACGTCGGCAGGTAGCGCAGCATTCGACTGGGAGTCGCGGTCGAGGTTGCCTGTGCGTGATCGGACGTGGTGGTCACGCCAACTCCCCATGATGCTGTAGAACGACGGCTGAGCGCCTGAGACGAGCCGACTTTACGCGCTCCCGCGCGTCGACGCATATCGCGGAGGTGAACCCGCTGTAAATTGCTCGACCGCGCTGGTCAGGCTCTCCGTGTGGGATGCGCGCATTCCTCCCGGGTCCCCGCGCCGTACGCTCACCGCCGTGAGCGAGGAGACCCCCGACCTGCTGGTGACCCGAGGCGACGGCGTGGTGGAGGTCACCTTCGACCGGCCGCAGCGTCACAACGCCTTCACCCGCGACATGTACGCGGCGCTCAAGGACCTCTGCGCCGAGCTGCGCGAGAGCCCCGAGGTGCGGGCGCTGGTGCTGCGGGGCGCCGGTGGGCGGGCGTTCGCGGCCGGCAACGAGATCTCTGACTTCCTCGAGCAGGACCCGGTCGCCTATGAGGACTGGATCCGCGAGCTGCTCGAGTCCTTGTTCTCCCTGCCCCAGGTCACCATCGCGGCCGTCGACGGCGTATGCGTTGGGGGAGGGCTCGCGGTGGCCACCCACTGCGACCTGCGCATCGCCACCGCCGGCTCCCGCTTCGGCTACCCGATCGCCCGCACCCTCGGCAACGCCCTGGCCGCCTCGATCGTCTACCGCTGCGCCACCGTCTTCGGTGAGCCCATCACCCGCGAGATGCTGCTGGCCTCGCGGCTTGTCGGCGCCGACCGGGCGTACGCCGTCGGGGCGCTGATGAGCGTCACCGAGGACCTCGACGCCGAGCTGGCCACGGTCCTCGACGGGCTGCGCGCCGCCTCACCGGTGACGCTGCGGGCCACCAAGGGCCAGCTGCTCGACCGCGCCCAGCGCCTCGAGGCGTCGCCGGCCGGCGACACCGACCTGCTGCGCGAGGTCTACACCGGCCCTGACTTCGCCGAGGGGGTGCGGGCGTTCCTGGCCAAGGAGAGGCCCGCGTTCGGACGCTGAGACGAGCCTGAGACAGTAGGTGCGCGTCGACGCGACCGGTTGGCGCGGAGTCCTGGGGGATGGAGTAGGCCCATGCGAGTGCTGTTCGGTGCGACACCCAACGACGAGGTCAGCGACGACGACCTGACGACGCTCTACGCCTCGGAGGCCAGCGCCGCCAAGCCGTGGATGCGCTGCAACATGGTCAGCACCGTCGACGGCAGCGCCACGGGCGCCGCCGGTGACTCCGGCTCGATCAACAACGACGCCGACGGCCGGGTCTTCCACACCCTGCGCGCGCTCGCCGACGTCATCGTCGTCGGTGCCGGCACCGCCAAGGCCGAGCGCTACGGGCCCACCGACCGGCCGATCGTGCTGGTCAGCCGCAAGGCGCAGGTGCCCGAGTCGCTGCGCGACGCGCCCGCCGGCTCGGTCTACCTGGCGACCTGCTCGCGCTCCGACGGTGTCGACTCCGCGCGCGAGATCCTCGGCGAGGAGCACGTGCTCACGCTCGGCTCGCACCGCGTCGACCTGCCGCTGCTCAAGAAGGAGCTCGCCGAGCGGGGCTGGGTCAACCAGCTCTGCGAGGGCGGCCCCCACCTGCTGCGCGACCTGGTCTTCCAGGGCTGTGTCGACGAGCTGACCGCCACCACCGTGCCGCAGCTCGTGGGAGGCATCAACGGGCGGATCACCGAGGGCGCGCCGATCCAGACCGAGCTCGACCTGACCCTGCTGCTCGAGGACCACGGCACGCTGCTCGGTCGCTGGCGCGTCAAGAACTGATCAAGCAGACTGACGAGCGGCTCCGGACGGTCCTCGGGGGAGCCCACCTCTCGACGAGACGGACACGATGACTCGCTCCCGCCTGGCCGTGCTGGCCGCCACCGCGTTGGCCGCCGGCATGCTGCCCGCACTGTCCACCACGGGTTCCGCTGCGGCCGCACCGATCACCCTGCGCGCCGACGCCGACGACATCTTCACGACGCTGCCGGGCTTCGAGCCTGACGGTGACCGGGTGCGGGTCGAGGCCTCCGACTTCGCTGCGGTCAGCATCGACCTCGGCGCGGCCCGGGCAGCCCTGACCAGCGCACCCACGCGGGCGGCGGCTCGCGGTGAGGTCTTCGAGCTGCCCACACCCGACGGTGACGCCGAGCGGTTCCGGGTGCACCGCACCACGGTGATGGAGCCGGCGCTGGCCGCCGCGCACCCCGAGCTGCGCAGCTACGCCGGCCAGTCGCTTGACACCCCCGGGCGCAGCGTCGTCCTCGACATCACCCCGCTGGGGCTGCACGCCTCGGTGCGCGGTCCCGGCGGCGACTACCTCGTGGACCCGGCGTACGACCGGCGCGGCACCACCGCGCACCTGAGCTACTACGCCAAGGACGCGACCACGCCGGTGCCCGACCTGGTCGCCCAGGAGGAGCCGCGCGAGGTGGCCCCGCGCGTCGGCACCGACAACGCCGACCCCGAGGCCGGCGAGCTGGTGACCCGGCGCACCTACCGGATCGCGATCGCCAACGACCCGTCGTACGCCGAGTACTTCGGCACCGACAACGTGCTGGCCGAGAAGTTCACGCTCATCAACCGGGTCAACCAGGTCTACAACGACGACCTCGGCATCCGGATGGTGCTCATCGACGACACCAAGGAGCTCAACTTCGACACCGAGGCCAAGGCGCACGGAGTCGATGGCCCGTGCGGATCGGCTCCCTGCTTCGACCCGCCGGTGGGAGACGACCCCGAGGCCGACGACTACGTGCCCGGGATGCTGGACTACTGCAGCCCCGGCGCGCTCGGGCGGATGCGCACCGTGCTCGGCCAGGTCGTCGGCGCCGACTCCTACGACCTCGGTCACCTCGTGCTCGGCGTCAACGGCGGCGGCGTCGCCTACCTCGGCGTCGTGGGCCAGGACTACTCCTCGGGCGGCTGCACGGGCCTGCCCGAGCCGCGAGGCGACTTCTTCGCGATCGACTACGTGGCCCACGAGATCGGCCACCAGTTCGCCGGCAACCACACCTTCAACGGCACCAAGGGGGCCTGCGGCGGCAACATCGCCGACGCCTCGGTCGAGCCCGGCTCGGGCTCCTCGGTGATGGCCTACGCCGGCATCTGCGGCACCGACGACCTCCAGCCGCACACCGACCCGTACTTCTCCCAGCTCACCATCGAGGAGATCACCTCCTTCGTGACCCAGCGGGTGCGCGCGTCGTACGAGGTGCAGACGGTCTCGCTGCGCGGCTTCGACAGCCCGGGCGACAGCCTCGAGATCCGCTTCGGTGACGCGAGCCGCACCGTCACGCGCGGGGAGAACTACACCCGCGCCGGGGTCGAGGCCGCCGTCGAGGCCGTCACCGGCGTCGAGGTGCGGATCGCGCGCTGGGGCTACGACGCCTACGGCGACTTCAGCCAGGCCATCGCCAGCCCCGGCGTGCCCAGCGAGGCCGGCTTCCAGGTCATCTTCAACGACGAGCTCGACCCCTTCGGCAGCGGCAACGGTGAGCGGAAGAACTACCCCTCGCTGCAGGTCGTCGGCGGCGAGGGCGTCACCGCCTTCGTCGGCGAGACCACCAAGGGCGGCGCCGCCTCCAACCGCGGTGACCAGGTCACCGAGACGGACAACCACAGGCCGGTCGTCAGCGCCGGGCGGAACCGGGTCATCCCGGCCCGCACCCCCTTCGAGCTCAAGGGGTCCGCGACGGACGCCGACGGAGACGACCTGACCTACATCTGGGAGCAGGACAACACGGGGCTCGGCACCGCGTTGACCGACAACCGCAAGATCTTCGGTCCGCTCTTCCGGATCTTCAGCGACAACGCCGTGGTCACCAACGACGCGGCGCTGCTGAGCCCCTCACCCGGGCAGAACAACGCCGGGAGCAGCGCCAAGCGCAGCTTCCCCGACCTGGGCCAGGTGATGCGCGGCGTCACCAACGCCGAGACGGGCGCCTGCCCGACGCCTCGCATCGACACCGAGGAGGAGGAAGAGGCCGAGACCGTCATCATCACCGACGCCGAGCTGGACTGCTTCTCGGAGTTCCTGCCCGCCCGCGACTACGAAGGCACTGCGTCGGAGAACAACCGCAAGCTGGTCTTCCGGCTCACCGCCCGCGACGGCTTCACCGAGGGTGGCGGCTCGTCGTACGACGACGTGAAGCTGCGGCTGAAGAAGAAGGCCGGGCCGTTCCTGGTCAAGAACTTCGACGACGGCGAGGCCATCAAGGGAGGCAAGAAGGTGCGTATCGCGTGGGACGTGGCCCGCACCCGGTCGCTGGCCAAGAACGTGCGGATCAAGCTGACCACCGACGGTGGCGAGACGTGGCGCAACGTGGTCCGCAAGACCAAGAACGACGGTGCGGTGCGGGTCAAGGTCCCGGACGTCACCAGCGACGACGCGTGGTTCAAGATCGAGGCGCGCGGGAACGTCTTCTTCGACACCAATGACGAGGCGTTCTCGATCGAGTAGTTGTGCTTGAGGTCCCGCGGGCGGGCTGGTGCCTTGCTCGCGGGGTCTCGACGACACTCGTCGCTGGCGCTCCTCGTTGCTCGACCAACGGTGCGGGTTAAAGGATCCAAGTGGCTCTGGGGGATGATGTGCGTGCTGCGCACACGACTCTGCTGGGAGACCGCATGACCTCGACGGCCACCGCAACGGCGGGGACCCTCACCGACGACGAGCTGGCGCAGGCGGGGGAGCTGCTCTCCGGGGTCGCGGCCGCGTTCGACGCCAAGGTCGTCGGCCAGCAGCGGCTGCGCACCGCGATGCTGGTCGCCCTGATGACCGAGGGCCACCTGCTGCTCGAGAGCGTGCCGGGCCTGGCCAAGACGCTCGCGAGCTCGACGCTCGCCGAGGCGGTGCAGGCGAAGTTCGCGCGCATCCAGTGCACGCCCGACCTGCTGCCCAGCGACATCATCGGCACCCAGGTCTACGACCCGCGCCACCACACCTTCGAGACCCAGCTCGGGCCGGTGCACGCCAACATCGTGCTCCTCGACGAGATCAACCGCGCCAGCGCCAAGACGCAGTCGGCCATGCTCGAGGCGATGCAGGAGCGCCAGACCTCCATCGCCGGGCAGGTGCACCGGCTCCCGCGTCCCTTCCTGGTGCTGGCCACCCAGAACCCGATCGAGGAGGAGGGGACCTACGTCCTCCCCGAGGCGCAGATGGACCGGTTCCTGCTCAAGGAGGTCCTCGACTACCCCAGCCACGAGCAGGAGATGACGGTGCTCGACCGCATCGTCGACGGCACCCTGGGCCGGGGCTCCCAGCAGCTCGCCAGCGATGGCGTGGTCACGCCCGGCCAGGTGCAGGAGCTGGCAGTGCTTGCCGAGCGCGTCTACGTCGACGACGCCGCCAAGCGCTACATCGTCGACGTCGTGCACGCGACCCGCGACGCCTCGCGGGTGCTCGGCGCCGAGGTCGGCGCCTACGTGGAGACCGGTGCCAGCCCCCGCGCGACCATCGCCTTCCTCCAGGTCGCCAGGGCGCTGGCGGTCCTCCACGGTCGCGGCTACGTGGTGCCCGAGGACGTGCGCGAGCTGGGGCACAGCGTGCTGCGCCACCGGCTGCGCCTGTCCTTCGAGGCCATGGCCGACCGGGTGCCGGTCGACAGCATCATCGACGCGCTCTTCGCCGCCGTACCGACCCCCTGAGCACGCGGTGACCGGTCACGTCCCGCGGGTCAAGGCCCGGTTGAGCCTGCACGCCCACCGCCGGGTGCGCGGCCACCTCGAGGGCGAGTACGCCTCGGCACAGGTGGGGCGCAGCATGGACTTCAACGACCTGCGCGAGTACGTGCGCGGCGACGACGTGAAGGACCTGGACTGGAAGGCGTCGGCCCGCACCGGCCAGATGCTGGTCAAGCGGTTCGTCGCGCAGCGCAAACACACCGTCCTGCTCGCGGTCTCCACCGGGCGCGAGATGGCGGCCGCGAACGCAGTAGGCGTCCCCAAGCGCGACCTGGCCGTCTTCACCGCTGGTCTCGTGGGCTGGTTGGCCGTGCGCCACGGCGACCTGGTCGCCCTGGCGCACGGGGACGCCGAGACACAGGCGGGGGAGCGGGCCGCCGGCGGTGAGCTGCACCTGGAGCGCTGCCTGGGCGCCGTCCACGATGCGACCACGACGCGAGCGGCCGCATGCGACCTGCCTGCCCTGCTGCGCCACGTGGCCCGCACCGTGCGGCGCCGCACGCTGCTGCTCGTGGTCTGTGACGACACCGAGGCCACCCCGGCGCTGGTCTCGGCGCTGCGACGGATGACCGCCCAGCACGAGGTCCTGATGATCACCATCGGCGACCTCGACCCCACCGTGCTGCCCGCCGAGGCGGCTCCGGCCCTGGACCTCGGGCGCGGGCGGCTGCTGCCCTCGTGGGTGCGTGGCGACGACGAGCTCGCGCAGCAGCTGGCCGAGACCAGCGCAGCCGAGTCCCGGGCCTTCCGCGAGACCTGCGCCTCGTTGGGCGTCGTGCACGAGCACGTGAGCGACGAGGCGGGCGCCCTGGCCGCCGTGGGCCGGCTCCTGGAGAGGCAGCGTCATGCGCGCCGGCGGTGAGCTGCGCCCGCCCGCGGCGTACGACGACCAATGGCTGTGGTGGGCGGTGGCGGCCCTGGCCGCGGTGGCGGTCTACTACGTGCTGGTGCTGTGGGCGACCCGGACCCGCCTGGAGCGGAGCCAGCCCACGGCGGGGCACCGCCCGGACGACGTCTCCTCGCGCCTCGACCGCATCGCCGCCGCGGTCGGCAACGGGAGCATCACCCCACGGGAGGGGCACCAGCAGATCAGCGAAGCCGTCAGGGCCCACGTGGCCGCCGTCAGTGACCTCCCTGCCCGCAGCATGACCCTGGCCGACCTGCAGCAGGCTGCCCCGGGGCCGTTGGCGGACCTGGTCGAGCTGGTCTACCCACCGGCCTTCGCGCCCGGCAAGGCGACGGCCCGCGAGCGGTTCGACATCGCCTTGCAACGAGCACGTGAGGTCGTGGCGACGTGGTGAGCCTGCCCGATCTGCGGTGGCCCTGGGTGCTGCCGGCGGTCCTGGTGCTGCTCGTCCTGCTGCTGTGGTGGTGGGGAAGGGCGAGGCGACGTCACGCCTGGGACAGCCCCGGGGTCGTGCTGGTGGCCGGCGTCGAACGGCTGCGCCGGCTGCCGCGCTACCAGTCCCTGCTCCGCCGCCGCCTCGCGGCCTACGCGGCCGTCGCGGTGGCCACGCTCGCCGTGGTGGCCGTCGCCGCGCTGCTAATGGCGCGGCCGCAGACCATCGAGGTCGAGCAGCCCGACCGGCGCAGCCGCGACATCATGCTGTGCCTCGATGCCTCGGCGTCGATGGACGACGACAACGTGGCCGTCGTCGACGAGGTCCGCGACATCATCGGTGAGCTGCCGGGTGACCGGATCGGGCTGACTCTCTGGTCGCAGACCGCCGTCACCGTGCTGCCGCTCACCGACGACGTCGACTACGTGCGGGCGGCGCTGGAGTCGTCGCGCGAGGCGTTCCGGACCAGTGACGAGACGTTCTTCGGCGGGGTGCAGCTGAACTCGAAGGGGGCGTCGCTGATCAGCGACGGCATCGTCTCGTGCACGCAGCGCTTCGACAGGCCGTCGCAGGAGCGGACCCGGATCGTGCTGGTCTCCTCCGACAACGACCCCAAGGGGGACCCCGTCTACACCCTGCCGCAGGCCGCGGCGTACGCCGCCGAGCAGGACGTGGTGGTCTACGCCGTCGCGGCCCCCGAGCTCGGAGAACAGGCGAGGGCCGAGGATCGGGCCGACTTCGCCGACGCGGCCGCGACCACCGGCGGTTTCCTGGCGCTGGTCGGGCAGGACGGTGCGACCGGCGAGATCGTGAGCCGGATCGACGACCTCGAGAGGCGCAAGGTCGCGGAAGCCCCGCGGCAGGTCAGGCGGGACGACCCGGCGACCGCGGTGCGACTCGCCTCGGCGGCACTGGTGGTCCTGCTGGTGGCGTGGGTCGCTCAGTGGGTGCTGCTGGGGATGCGTCTCCCGACGCACTCGCGACGTGCCGGAGGGGAATCGTGAGCCGGGCGAGCGTGGTGGTCGTACTGCGGCGGTCGGCCATCGTCGCCGTGCTGCTGGCGATCGCCACGGGGCTCGGCAACGTTGACGCCCCCACCCCGGAACGTCGACCGCTCCTCGATGTGGTCGTCGCCGTCGACACCACCACCTCGATGGCCGCCCAGGACCACGACGCGGGTTCGAGGTTGGCGGCGGCGCGCGACGACCTGGTGGCCCTCACCCAGGCGCTCCCGGCGGCGAGGTACACGCTGGTGTCCTTCGGCTCCGAGGCAGAGGTCGAGCTGCGTTCCGGCACCGACCCCGTCGTCGTCGAGGAGGAGGTGCGCGCCCTCGAGGTCGAGGCCCCCACCGACGGTCAGGGGTCCCGGGTGGATCGCGGCCTCCCCCTGCTGGAGGACCTGGTCGCGCCGGAGGCGTTGGAGGAGTCGGCTGGACTCGTGGGCGGTGCCGACCTGCGGCGGGTGCTGGTCTTCATCAGTGACGGTGAGAACACCGCCGAGGGTGAGCAAGCCTCGTTCGAACCGCTCAGCGACGACCTCGACGCCGCTCTCGTGCTGGGGTTCGGCACCGCGCAGGGAGGTCGGATGCCCGCTGACGCGGGACAGCGCCGGCAGGACGAGAACGCCGGATGGGTGCTCGACCGCGAGACCGGGGCGCCGGCACTGTCGCGCCTCGATGAGGACAACCTGCGCGACATCGCCGAGGAGAGCGGTGGCTCCTACGTGCACCGCACCGGTGCGGACGGCATGGTGACCGTCGCCGCGGAGCTCGAGGAGGCCGCCTACGCCGGTCTGGAGGAAGTGGACGCCGAGCGCCAGGTGACCTGGCTGTGGGCGACCCTGCTCCTGGTCCTCCTCCTGCTCGAGCTCCGGGTCGCGTGGCGGGAGATCTCCGAGGGCATGAGCGAGGTCAGGTCATGACGGCGACCACTCTGCGAGAGAGGTGGCGCAAGGGCCTGCTCGTCGCAGGGCTCCTGCCGTTGCTGCTCGCCGTGGCCCTGGTGGTCAAGGTCGCGTTGATGGTGGGCTACGACCGAGGGGGCCGCGCGGCGTACGCCGAGGAGTCCTTCCGCGAGGCACGCTCGTCGTTCGCCGCCAATGCCGTGCTCAACTGGTTCGAGCCCTGGGTCGCGCCCTACGACGAGGGCCTGGCCCGCTACCGGTTGGAGGACCACGACGGCGCGGTTCGGCTCTACCGACTGGCGTTGGTCGAGGCCCCGGCGACGGAGCAGTGCCGAGTGCGGGTCAACCTCGCCCTCGCGCTGGAGGCGCGTGGGGACCGTGCCTCGGCGGAGGGGCGACCCGATGACGCCCGTGTCGAATGGACGGAGGCCCTGTCGGCTCTGGACGCCGGGAGGTGCCTGGACCTGTCGGAGGCGTCCCGACCCGCCGACGTCGCAGCGGCTCAGATCGTCGACGATCGGGTGCGGGGCAAGATGGCCGAGGAGACCACCGACCCGCCGCTCGAGCCCGAGCCGCCGCGGGAGGAGCCCGAACCCCCGCCGCCGACGTCCGAGCAGCTGGCCCAGCTGGAGGAGCAGAACCAGAAGGCGCAGGAGCGGCGTCGCGAGGAGCAGGAGCGGCGTGAGGACCGTCAGCGGCCGACGCCGCCGGAGGGGGAGCCGCCGGTCTACGAGTGGTGAGCCGAGGCCGCGTTGGACGGTTGCCTACCCTGGGGGCATGAGCGCCACGCGGACGTCGGTCGATCGACGAGGCACCTGGTTGCCCGCGATCGTCATTCCGCTCGGCTTCGTGGCGCTGCTGTGGGTCGTCGAGATCGGCGACCAGCTCACCCCGGGCGCGACGCTCGACGACAACGGCATCCGACCCCGCACGGACGAGGGTCTGGTCGGGGTGCTGCTGGCCCCGCTGCTGCACGGCGGCTGGGGGCACCTGGTCAGCAACTCCGGGCTCGCGTTGCTGCTGTTCTTCCTCGTCCTCGTCGGCAGCGTCTCGCGCGGTCTGCTCGCCACCGCGGTCATCTGGGCGGTCGCCGGCCTCGGCACCTGGCTCGTCGCCGGCTCGGGCACCAGCCACATCGGCGCCTCGGGGCTGGTCTTCGGGTGGCTGACCTACCTGGTGGTGCGCGGCTTCTTCGCCCGGAGCGCGGGGCAGATCGTGGTCGGGCTGGTGCTGTTCCTGATGTACGGCTCGATCTTGTGGGGCGTGCTGCCCGGGCAGCCCGGGATCTCCTGGCAGGGGCACCTCTTCGGGGCCCTCGGCGGGCTGGTGGCTGCGAGGCTGCTGGCATCGCGCCCGGCCGCTACTCGCTGACGTTGAGAGCGGCCCGGCAGTAGTCGACCAGGGCGGCGTCGGCCTCCACCGGCTCGAAGCCCGTCGACTCCAGCTTGGACAGGTCGAGGACGCTGGTGGCCGGGCGGGGCGCCGCCTGCTTGCCCTGCATGTAGTCCGCGGTGCTGATCGGCGTCACGTCGTCCGATGAGCGGCCGGCCAGCTCGAAGATCCGGCCCGCGACGTCGGCCCACGACGTCGCGGCTCCACCGTTCGAGACGTTGTAGGTGCCATGCGGCGCGCCGGTGTCGACCAGGTGCCTGGTCGCCCGTGCGAGCTCTGCGGCGAAGGTCAGGCGACCCACCTGGTCGTTCACCACGGACGGGCTCACCCCTCGCCCGGCCAGGTCGAGCATGGTGCGGACGAAGTTGCGTCCCTCGCCCACGACCCATGAGGTGCGCAGGAGGTAGTGGCGGTTGGCGGTCGCCACGGCTAGGTCGCCCGCGGCCTTGCTCTGGCCGTAGACCCCCAGCGGGCTGAAGGGTTCGGACTCGTCATGGACGCGCGAGCCGTCGAAGACGTACTCCGAGGAGTAGTGGACCAGCGTGAACCCGTGCTCGGCCGAGAGCGTGGCCAGCGTCGCCGGGCCGCGGGCGTTGGCAGCCCAGGCGGAGCGTCGGCCCTCGGCGGTCTCGGCGTCGTCGACGGCGGTATAGGCGGCGGCGTTGACAACCAGTCCGTAGTCGGACCACGGCCAGGCTGCCAGTGCCGCGTCGTCGGTGAGGTCGAGGGCCAGGACACCGCTGGCCTCGTCGGCGCGACGACCGGCCAGGTCGGCTTGGGGGAACTCGGCAGCCAGCGCGCGTCCGAGCTGTCCGGTGGCTCCGATGATCAGGGTCTTGAGGGGGCGTACCGGCTCGACGGCGTCGAGGCTGGGGTTGGCACGGTCCTTGTCGGAGACCTCAGCCTCGTCGAGGCTGATCGGCCAGGGGATGGCAGCCGTCGGGTCGCCCAGGTCGAGGGCGGGGTAGCGGATGCCCGGTCGCCAGTGGGCGTTGACCAGGTAGCTGTAGACGGTGTCGTCCTCAAGCGCCTGGTAGCTGTTGCCGACGCCCCGGGGCACGAACACCGCTACCGCGGGGTCGAGCTCGAGGTGCACGGTCGCACCGAAGGTGGGTCCCTCCCGCATGTCGACCCAAGCGGCGAAGACACGCCCGGCGGCGATGGAGACCAGCTTGTCCCAAGGCTCGGTGTGGATGCCGCGGGTGGCGCCACGGTGGGCGTTGTAGGACATGTTGTTCTGCACGGGGCCGAAGTCGGGCAGGCCGGCTGCCACCATCTTCTCGCGCTGCCAGTTCTCCTTGAACCAGCCACGCGAGTCCTCGTGCACCGGCATCCGGACCACGAGCAACCCGGGGATCGCGGTGGCCTCGACGCTCAGGGCGGCGGGGGAATCAACCACGGGTCACTGCCCCTTCGCGGCGTACGTCGCCTCGACGCCCTCCTTGTGGGGCCGCCACCAGCTCTCGTGGTCGACGTACCACTCGATGGTTTTGGTCAGCCCGGCCTCGAAGTCGCCGAACCGGGGCTGCCAGCCCAGCTCGTCGCGCAGCCGGGTGGAGTCGATGGCGTAGCGCAGGTCGTGTCCGGCCCGGTCGGTGACGTGGTCGAAGTCGTCGGCGGGGCGACCGAAGTGGCGCAGGATCAGGCCGACCACGTCGAGGTTGTTCTTCTCCCCGTCGGCGCCGATCAGGTAGGTCTCGCCGATCTGTCCCTCGTTGAGGATCGTCCACACGGCCGAGGAGTGGTCGTCGGCGTGGATCCAGTCGCGGACGTTGAGGCCTGCGCCGTAGAGCTTGGGGCGCTGGCCGGTGATGACGTTGGTGATCTGGCGGGGGATGAACTTCTCGACGTGCTGCCAGGGGCCGTAATTGTTGGAGCAGTTGGAGATCGTGGCCCGGACGCCGAAGCTGCGCACCCACGCGCGCACGAGCAGGTCGGAGCCGGCCTTCGTGGCGCTGTAGGGGCTGCTGGGGTTGTACGGCGTCTCCTCGGTGAACCGCTCGGGGTCGTCGAGCTCGAGGTCGCCGTAGACCTCGTCGGTGGAGATGTGGTGCAGCCGCGTGCCGGCCCGTCGCACCGCCTCGAGGATCGTGTAGGTGCCGACGATGTTGGTCTGCACGAACGGCGACGGGTCGCTCAGGGAGTTGTCGTTGTGCGACTCGGCCGCGTAGTGCACCACCGCGTCGTGCTCCCCCACCAGCCCGTTCACGAGGTCGGCGTCGAGGATGTCGCCCACGACGAGGTCGACCCGGTCTGTCGGGAGTCCGTCGAGGGACTCGCGAGTGGACGCGTAGGTGAGCTTGTCGAGGACGGTAACGCGGGCGTCGGTGTGCTCCACCAGGTGGTGCACGAAGTTCGAGCCGATGAAGCCGGCGCCGCCGGTGACGAGGATGCGATCCATGGGGCGCAGCCTAGAGATCCAACGTTGCTCTAGGGTAAACGCCATGCGCGGCATCATCCTGGCCGGTGGGACCGGCTCTCGTCTCCACCCGATCACGCTCGGCATGAGCAAGCAGCTCGTGCCGGTCTACGACAAGCCGATGATCTACTACCCGCTCTCGACACTGATGCTGGCCGGCATCCGCGACATCCTCATCATCACCACCCCACATGAGGCCGCGCTCTTCACCCGGCTGCTGGGGGACGGCAGCCAGTTCGGCATCAACCTGACCTACGCCGTGCAGCCCAGCCCCGACGGGCTCGCCCAGGCCTTCACGATCGGCGCCGACCACGTGGGCGACGAGCCGGTCGGGCTGGTGCTCGGAGACAACATCTTCTACGGCCCTGGCATGGGCCACCGGCTCAGCCGGTTCGCCGATCTAGACGGCGCAGCTGTCTTCGGCTACCGGGTGGCGGACCCCACTGCCTACGGTGTCGTCGAGTTCGACGACCGGAAGCGCGCCATCTCCCTCGAGGAGAAGCCGACGCACCCGCGCAGCCACTACGCCGTCCCCGGGCTCTACTTCTACAGCCCCGACGTCGTCGACTACGCCCGCGACCTCAAGCCCTCCGACCGCGGCGAGCTCGAGATCACCGACCTCAACCGCATCTACCTCGAGCAGGGGCGCCTCCAGGTCGAGGTCCTGCCGCGGGGTACCGCCTGGCTGGACACCGGCACCTTCGACTCGCTCAACGACGCCAGCAACTTCGTGCGCACCCTCGAGCACCGGCAGGACACGAAGATCGGTGCGCCGGAGGAGGTCGCGTGGCGGGCAGGCTTCCTGACTGACGAAGAGCTCGCCGCCCGAGCCGCGCCGTTGGTCAAGAGCGGCTACGGCAGCTATCTCCTCCGCATCCTGGAAGAGAAGTAGCTGACGCCCGCTCTGCGAACGGGCGCCGACATCCGTGCTAGCGCGTGCTGGCTAGAGTCGCTGGCGTGGTGAGCCCTGGGGTCAAGATCGCGCTGGTGCCGGGCGTGCTGGCGCTGCTGCCGGCGTACGCCGGGCGGGTCGACCCGGTGGCGGGGCTGCGGGCAGCTGCTCTGGCTGCCGTGGAATGGCTGGGCCCCGATGTCCAGGTCATTGGGGATTCGCAGGGGTTGCGGGTGGCTGAGGCGCTGGGTGTGTCACCGGGCCTCGACGACGCTCGTCGCCGGGGCTCCTCGCTGCTCGACCCACGACGGGGCGGGTCGGTGCTGGTGGTGGCGAACGGGTCGGCTCGGCGGTCGGAGAAGGCGCCGGGCCATCTCGACGAGCGCGCCGCCGCCTTCGACGCCGAGCTCGAGAAGGCACTGCGGTCAGGTGATGTCCAGGCGCTGCGGGGTCTCGACCGTAGCCTGGCGACTGAGCTGTTGGTCGGCAACCCCGACGGGCTGGCGGGATTGGGCGACCTGATCGTGCCGGGTGTCGGCGCCGAGATCGACTACGCCGACGACCCGTTCGGAGTGCAGTACTGGGTGATGCGTTGGAGCAACCCGGCGTGATCGCCACCCACCGGTGGGACGACTGGTCGCTGGCCGACCTCCTCGAGGCCAAGGGTGAGCACCGGGTCAGCCTGGTGGTGCCGGCGCGCAACGAGGAGGGCACCGTCGGGGAGGTCGTCGCGCGCACCCGCGATGCGCTGATGGAGACCGTCGCGCTCGTCGACGAGCTGGTGGTCATCGACTCCGACTCCACTGACACCACCTTCGCAGTCGCCACCGACGCCGGTGCCGCGGTGCACCGCTCCAAGGAGGTCCGTCCCGATCTGGGCAGCCACCCCGGCAAGGGCGAGGCGATGTGGAAGTCGCTCTTCGTGACCACCGGCGACCTGATCGTCTTCATGGACGCGGACCTGCTCGACTGGGACACCCACTTCGTGCCCGGCCTGCTCGGCCCGCTGCTCACCAACTCGCAGACCTCGCTGGTCAAGGGCTTCTACGAGCGCCCCGGCGCCGATGGGCTGCAGGGCGGCCGGGTCACCGAGCTGGTCGCCCGGCCCTGGCTCGCGCTCCGGCACCCCGAGCTCGCCGGGCTGGTGCAGCCGCTGGCGGGGGAGTGGGCGGTGCGCCGCTCACTCTTCGAGTCGCTCTCGGTGCCCACCGGGTACGCCGTCGAACTCGCCGCCCTCGTCGACAGCGCCCGACTGCACGGCGTCGAGGCGATTGCCCAGGTCGACCTGGGGCTCCGCTCGCACAGCCAGCAGCCGCTGCTCGACCTCGGCGCGATGGCCACCCAGATCCTCGCGGCCATGCTGGCGCGCGAGGGCGGCGCCGCGTCCGAGATCGTTGAGGTGGCGCTGCGCCAGTTCCGCCCGGCCGGAGGTGCGATCGAGGCTGTCGAGCGCGGCGTACCGACGCTCGAGCGACCGCCGGCTCGAGATTTGACCGCGCGTCCCGTCGCTCCCACCCCGGGTGAGCCGCCTGGTTGAGACACTGCTCCGATGAGAGTGGGGGACCAGGGCGTCGGCGAGCGCGCGAGCGGCGAGGAGGCCGAATCGACCAGCAGCGAGATGCTGCGCGCCACCCTTGATGCCGTGCCTGACGCCGTCATAGTCGTCGGTGAGGACGGCGTCATCACGGCCGCCAACACGCAAGTCGAGCCGGTCTTCGGGTGGCGGCCCGAGGAGCTGGAGGGCCAGCGCATCGAGGTGCTGGTCCCGCCGCGGCTGCGCGCCACCCACCCGCAGCGGAGAGACGGCTACAGCCACCGCCCGATGGGGCTGCTCCAGCTGCCGGCGTACCGGCGCGATGGTGTGGAGTTCCTCGCCGAGATCTCCCTGGCCTCGGTGCCGCTGGGTGAGCGACGGCTCGCGGTCGCCACGGTGCGCGACATCACCGAGCGGCTGCGCCTCGAGGCCGAGGCCGACCGGCTGCGCGACGAGTTGCTCGCCACCGTCACCCACGAGCTGCGCACTCCGCTGACCTCGATCATCGGCTACGCCGAGCTGCTCGACGAGCTCGAGCGGGATGCGCTGACGCCACTGGGTCGCGACATGCTGGAGAGGATCCGCAGCAACGCCGATCGCGAGCTGCGCCTGGTCACCGACCTGCTCACCATGGCCGTCGGCAACCTCGACCAGATCCGGTTGCGGCTGCAGGACGTCGACGTGCTGGCATTGGCCGGCGAGGTCGTCACCGAGCGCCGCCGTGAGGCTCGCCGCAAGGGCGTGTCCCTGCACGTGCGTGGCGACGCCGAGACCCTCACACCGGTCCGCGGCGACCGGCACCGCCTCACCCAGGTCATCGACAACCTCGTCGGCAACGCCGTGAAGTTCACCCCGGCCGGCGGCCGGGTCGACGTCACCGTCAGCGCGCTGGCCGACTCGATCGTCATCACCGTCGCCGACACCGGCGCCGGCATCGTGCTGCAGGAGCAGAAGAAGGTCTTCGAGCGGCTCTACCGCAGCCGCAGCGCCACCGCCGACCAGGTCCCCGGCACCGGCCTGGGCCTGGCGCTGGTCGACGGCATCGTCGACGCCCACCGCGGCAGCGTCGCCCTCACCAGCACCCCCGGCGAGGGCACCACCGTGACCGTGCAGCTGCCGCTGCGCCCGCCCGAGGACTGAGACGGACGTCACTTGCCTCCCCGCCCCTCGTTGAGCGGGCATGCGTCGCCTCTCCGCCGGCCCGTCGGCTGCGAGCTGGTGCTGCCGTTCGTGGGCGGCCCGCCGCCCGCCTGAGCGAGAGGCGGCCGCCGGTTGGCCATCACGGGAGAACCGACTGGTGCGCAGTGACTGCGCCGGCCATAACATCTGTCGGCCTCGACTGCCCCGATTGGCGCTGCGACCGCCGCCGTGCAGGCCGGCGCCACGACGCCCGCAAAGATCACCAACGCAGCGGCGGCTACCTATCGGCAGCCCGTGATCGTGCCGTCCGAGTTGGCAACCGCCCCCTCGCCTGTGCCTACCCCCTCCGACCTGACGGTTGCGGCGGGTCGAATGGTTGTGGACTATCGCCGCCAGGTCGGCACCGTCAGCAACAGGTGGCAGCGAGGCAGCGTGCAGCACACCGAGGTGTTCGGCGCCGACGCTGGCGCCGTGGGCGACTACGCCGCCGACAACGGCTTTATTGTCGCGGTCGACGCGATCCTGGTCGACGGCACGGACGGTAACGGCGAAGGCGGCACCACGCACCGAGACAAAAACGTCGCCGGCTACTTCGGGACGCACCGCTCGGGCGGCACCCGCTCGGGATGGGCCCTCAATAGCGTCACCACCACCGAGGTCTCGCCGTCTTCGACCATGCAGACCATCGGCTACGAGATCGACATCAACAACAACTCCGGTGTCGACGCGGGCGAACTCACCTCCCTTGACGGCCTCGTGGTCATTACGCCATCCCCCGGTTTGGCGTCCTCCTCGATGCCGCCAACGGCACGAAGTGGCTCGTCGGACACCCGCTACATCTTCGATGCGGAGGTCGGGGCGCACCAGTCCCGCACCTGCGTTGCTGGCGTCGACCGGCAGGTCGGGGAGCTTGACGCCCGCGGCGTCCTGACCCTGAGCAATAACATCGGCGGTGCGCCGACCATCACCGCGGGCGGCAGCGCCGCCGCCGTGCCCCTCACGCCCTCAACGAAGGGCGGCACAATTATCGCCCTCAACGCGCCGACGCGCCTGCCGGCCTACACCACGGCTGGACGCCCTGCCGCGTTTGTCGGCGTCGGGCTCACGGTGTGCCCGAGCAGGCGGCCGATGCACTCGAATGGCGCGACGTGGCGCGACGCGGCAGGGGTGGCGGTCTGATGCAGGGCATGCCCTACGGCCTCGCGGTCACCATTGACCAGCAGGCCTTAGCCCTCGCCCAGGGTGGCGATCGAATCGAGGCGTTGGAACGCGAAAACACTGAGCTTCGCGCACAGCTCTCTTCCCCTCCGCCCGACTGAGCGCCTGGCGGGCGGTGCCTTAACCTTGCCCGGTGGACCCGATACTCGCCGCGACCGCAGGCGGAGCAACCTTCACCCTGTGCGTCCTGGTGGGCTCATCGCCGCGGCTGTTCGTCACGCTCACCGCTGGCTACATCCTGTTCTTGCCAAAGGTCAGCGTCGTCCCCATCCCCGGCACCACAGTGGGACTTCGCGGCGAGGACGTGCTCATCGCCCTCCTAGCGGTCAAGGTTGTCCTCGACCTGCTTGGCTCGGCCCTACCCGCGGAGCTGATCCGCGTCGCCAAGTGGCTCTTTGCGCTCCTGCCGATCGGGCTGGTCGGGATCGTCATGGGACTCGATGACGGGATCTTCGAGTCTCCCCTAGTGGCGATCCTGTTCCTGGCGCGTCGTTACGAATACTTCGTCCTAGCCGTCGCCGCCTATCTCTACTTCCGCGACCGGCAGGCTCACCGAGATCAGGCGCTGCGGCTCCTGGCAGCAGCCGTGTGGGTCAACGTGGCCGTGGCGCTCGCACAGGCGTTCGGCGTCGTTGGGGGCATTCCTGACGGCGAGTATGTCGACGTCTCGGACCGCGTGATCGGCCTAACGGGCGGCCCCTACGAGCTGGCCGCGCTCCTCACGATCGCCCTGCCGCTGTTCGTATGGCGAGTCACGTCGGGGCACCAGCGAACCTCCGCGCTGGTCGCGGTCGTCGCGATATTGACGGCCCTGTGGTTCACCCAGTCCCGCGTCGGCCTGGTCTCCGCCGGACTTGTCATCGTCGCGATGCTGATCGTGGCCGCACGCAGGAGCCCCAACCTGATTGTCGCTGGCACCTTCGCGACCGCCCTCGGGGTCATGGCCGTTGTCCTGCGACCTGCCGCCACATCGTCGGGGGAAAGCCGGTTCGCCACCGTCGAGCCGGCGAGGATGTGGGAAGCGACCAAGGTTGCATACTCAAGTGGCGACTACCGCCTGATCGGCAACGACCGGGTCGTCTCGAGCATCAGCGACCAGTCCTTCGCGTTGCGCATCGACCGCTGGTTCAACTACCTCGACGGACTTATGCGGTTCAACCCCATCGCCGGCCTCGGGCCCTCTGCGGGCAAAGAGGCTGTGGATGGCAACTATGTGCGGGTGCTGTTCGAGTTCGGGCTCTTGGGGCTGGCCGTTCTCGCGCTGCTAATTCTGGCCGTGCGCCGCGCTGCGCTGCGGATGCCGGACGGTCCGCTGCGGGCGATGGCAGTCTGGGGCGGTCTGGGCCTGCTGGCACAGGCCACATTCATCGACGTCTTCGAGGCGTCGAAGGTGGCCGAGACCTATTGGTTCGTGTTCGGCCTCGGCATCGCGGGCATGATCGCCGAGCGCGACTCTGAGCCGAACGAAGCGTCCTCAACCAATCCCGCGTCAGCGCTAGGCAGGTAGCCGACGCACTCCCACCTCTGCACCCCGCAAGACGTCGGGGTCTATCGGCGCTCCCTCATCAAGCCCGCCAAATGACCGGGATAGGCTGGATAGCTGTTACGGCGCCGGTAGGAATCACGACCCCGAGGAGGAAGCGGGAGCGAAGCGCCCAAGCACGAGACCAACACCCCGAGAGCGTGCCCCGGCTCAGTTGCCTGCATGTCGCGCGATGACACCGTCTGACACGTGACGACGCCAGGCCCGACGTCACTGGGGGGTGTGTACACGCCGGGCCTGGCGTCACTACTTCTGTTCCCCGCACGTCGCGACTCATGCACCCGATCGAGTTATTTCATGATTTGTTGTTCGAGGGCCCGCCTGGCCGGTCCGCCCGCCCCTTTCGCCGGGGAATGCGGACCCCGCCCGGGACGTTGAGATAGATCGTGCCCATCGACGACTCACGCCGCGTGTCCATGCTCATCGGCGTCCTGTTCGGTCTGGCGGGCATGGGCTCGGCCGCCGCGGCCGTCGCGCTGCCGGCGCTGGGTCAGGACTTCGGCATCGGGGTCGGCGCCACTGCCTGGACGATCAGCCTCTACGCGCTGATGTTCGCGGTGACCACCGCGCTCTACGGCCGCTTCTCCGACCTCGTCGGCATCCGCACCCCGCTCCTGGTCGGCATCGGCCTGATGACCGGCGGCGCGCTGCTGGCCGCCCTCGCGCCGACGTACGGCGTGCTGCTCTTCGCCCGCCTCGTGCAGGGCGCCGGTGCCGCGGCCGTGCCGACGCTGGGGGTGGCGATCCTCAGCGGCCGGTACGACGGCGCCGTGCGCGGACTCGCGCTCGGCCGGCTCGCCGGCACCGCGGCGGCCGTCACCAGCCTCGGCCCGCTGCTCGGCGGGGTCGTTGAGCACGCCTTCGGCTGGCGCGCGGTGATGGCGATCCCGATGCTCGGGGCGCTGGTGATCCCGTTCGTGTGGCGCGCGCTGACCACCGAGGGCAGCGGCGCCCAGCTCGACGTAATCGGCGCGATCCTGGTCGCCCTGACCGCCGCCGGGCTGGTGCTGCTCATCCAGTCGCCCTCGACCGGCCTGGTCATCGCGCTCGTCGGGCTGCTGCTGCTGGGTCTCGGCACCCCGCTGGTCGCGCTGCAGGTGCGACGGCGACCCGACGGCTTCCTGCCACGCGACGTGATCCGCAACCCCGTCGTCGTACGCTCCGCGCTGGCCGCGGCCGCGGTGCCCGCAGCCTGGTTCGGGCTGCTCATCGCCGTGCCGGCGGTGCTGGTCAGCGGAGCCGGCTGGGAGCCCTGGCAGGTCGGACTGCTGCTGCTGCCGTCCTCGGTCGTGGCGGTCCTGATGCCCCGCTTCACCGGCCCGATGCTCACCCGCATCGGGGCGGTCCGCACCCTGGCCATCGGCGCCGTCGCCTCGTCGCTGGCGCTCTTCCTCGCCGCCTGGGGCGCCGCCGTGCTCTCCCCGGTGCTGCTCGCCCTCGTGCTGATCCTGGTCACCTTCGCCTTCGGCGCCGGGCAGCCCGCCCTCTCCGCCTCGGTCGGGGAGGCCGTGCACGTGCACGTGCGCGGCGTCGCGCTCGGTATCGCGACCCTGGTCTTCATGACCGGCGGCTCCGTCGGCTCGGCGATGGTCGGCGGGCTCGGTGGGGTCACCGGGCTGCCGTGGGCGCTGGCGATCCTCGGGGTGCTGCCGCTGCTGGGCATGACCGCGCTGATCAAGATCCTCAAGCACTCCCCGGAGGCCGTGCTGGCCGAGGCGGACATCGAGCTCGACTGAGCCGCGCCGTCATCGGGCACGGAGCCGGTTAGTAGCGGGCGAAGTTCTGGGTGTAGTAGCGCCCGTACTCGCTGTCGGGGTGGGTGGCGTAGCCGATCCCGATGTGGGTGAAGTCGCCGAGCATGTTGGCCTTGTGGCCGGGCGAGGCGTACCAGCCGTCGACGACGTCGTCGGGGCCGTAGCCGGCAGCGATGTTCTCCCCGGCCCGTCGCCAGCCGGACGGGTACTGCTCGGAGTAGCTCGGGTTGTGGTGGAAGACGTCGTTGGCGGCCATGTGGCGCGACCAGTCCTGGGCGACGGTGTCGAGCTCGTCCATGAGCGTCAGCGGTGCGAGACCGTGGGCGGCCCGGTAGGCGTTGGTCTCCTCGAGGATCTGCTGCCGCACGGCTTCCTCGGTCGCGGGGTCCGGCCCGAGGTCGCCCGGCTCCTCGGGGGCGTCGGTGGCGACCGTGATCGTCCAGTAGCCCGTGTCGTCGTCGCGCAGCTCCATCCCGATCCCGAGCCAGGTGCCGTCGGCGCCGAGCACGTCGCGGGCGTCCGCCTCGAGGGCGCCCATCAGCGCCTCGGGCAGCCCGCCGAGGACGGTGTGCTCGGCGACCACCTCGTACGACGCCGGGGCGTCCTCGAAGGAGGTGCGGGTCAGCACCTGGCCCCGCTCGGCCTGCTCGACGCTCCAGGCCTGGGCGTAGCCGCCCAAATCGTCGGTCTGCCAGAGCTCGCCGAGACCCCGATCGTCGCGGTGCTCGTCGATCAGGGCGCCCAGCTCGGCGCGCAGGTGGCGCATCGGTTGCGACGACAGCTGCGGCTCCGAGGCCGCACTGCCGGTCACCTCGAGCGTGGGGGAGGCGGCCCGGCGCAGACGGTGGTTGCGCAGCACCTGCACCCGGTACGTCGCCCGCCCGTCGAGCGCCTCGGTGGCGAGTCGGTAGCGGCCCGACCGGCGCACCTTGCCGTCGTCGACCACCCGCCACGGGCCGTCCTGCTTCTCCTGCAGACGGACCCGGGCGCCGCGCGAGGACCCGCTCACCGAGCCCTTGAACTTCACCGCGTCGCCGGTGACCGGCGTGGTGTCGCTCGCGGAGATGCTCACCGTCGGTTTGACCCGTCCTTTGGCCCCGGCGGGCGTCGCGCCCACCGTCAGCAGGGGCGTGGCGGCCAGTGTCAGCACCAGGGCAGGGACGAGGGGCGCGCGCAGCATGGTGCCTCCTGGGGGACGTCGACCGGGGGGTGCCGACGACAGCACGCTACTCAGGACCGGGGCGGTGGGTGTGCGTTTCGAGAACCCGCTCGTCGGGACCGGGAGTCGAGCTCAGCCGCCTGCGACCAGCCCGGCGTCGCGGAAGGCCTGCTCCAGGCTCGTGGCGATCAGCTCGTGCCCGGCGTCCAGCGGGTTGCCGGCGGGGCCCTGGGGCAGGTCCCCCCAGCCCTCCTTGGTGGGGCGCAGCACCAGCGCGTCGTCGACCGCGCGCCACGCCTGGGTCATCTGCTTCTCCTGCTTGGAGCTGACGCCCTCAGGGCGGAACGAGCTGATCGCGACCAGCGGCGTGCCGGGCAGGTCGGCGGTGATCCGGTCGCCCAGGTCGGCGATCGCGTCGGTGACGGCGTCGGCGTCGGTGGCGCCGGCGTACCCTGCCTGCACGAGCACCGCGTCGGGGTCGATCTCGGCGAGCGGGGCGTCGGCGTACAGGTCGGTGACGGTGCTGCCGCTCTCGCCGGGGACGGTGTAGCCCGCGCCGGGCTCGGCCACCACCCGCACCGTCCAGCCGAGGTCGGCGGCCAGCAGGGAGGTGTACGCCGCGGCGTCGCCGGAGGCGCCGTCGCCCGCGGCCCAGCCGTCGCCGATGACCAGCAGCTCCGGCCGCGGACGGTTGTCGGTCGGGGTGAGCGCCTCGAAGGTGGGCGGCTCATAAGCCGGCGGCTTGGGCTCGGGGGCGGGCGTGGGCGAGCCGGGGGCCTCGGGCAGCCGGTCGTTGCTCGAGGCGGGGTCGACGGCCGACTCGACGTCGGTGTCGGCCGCGATCTGGTCGTTCCAGCGAGACCAGGCGTACGCGGTGCCGCCGACGACCCCGAGCGCCAGGAGCGCGACGAGGATCGCGGCGATGGGCAGTTCTCGGCGTCGGCTCACCCACGTGAGTGTAGGGAAGAACGAGGTCGTGGCCGAGCCAGGGACTTCGTCTCTTACCAGCGGTGCTGGGGGGTCGGTGGTGGAGGAGGTTGCGCAGCAGCCGGCTCGGAACCCGGTGGAGTGCGGCATAGGGCGGGTTCGGTTCTTGCGGGGTCTCGGCGACGGTCGGCGCCGGGGCGCCTCCCTGCTCGACCAACGGTGGATGGTTTCGAGACGGGACTTCGTCCCTCCTCAACCAACGGGGGCGGGGTGGGGCGTTGTCTTTGGATCGTGTGAGGAAGCGGGCGGATCGGGGTGGTGTGGCTGGCGTCACGCGTGGCCGGGGTCACATGCTCGGGGCTCCAGATCCCAGGAGGCACCATGACGACCACCCCGTACGCCGGCATCCAGCCGGGCACCGACGCCGGCGGCCCGCCGCGCTGGCGGCTGATCGGCCCCGGCCTGGTCGTCGCGGCGACCGGGGTGGGCGCGGCCGACCTGGTCGCCACGATGATCGCGGGCAGCAAGTACGGCTACGCGCTGCTGTGGGCCGTGGTCGTGGGCTGCGTGATGAAGGTGGTGCTCGTCGAGGGCGCGGGGCGCTTCTCGCTCTCCACCGGGCGCACCATCTTCGAGGGGTGGAGCAGCCTGGGGCGCTGGACCCACGCCTACTTCGGGCCCTACATCGTGATCTGGGGCTTCGTCTACGGCGCCGCCGCGATGGCCGGCACCGGCCTGGCGCTGCACGCGCTCTTCCCGGTGCTCGGCGTCACCGCCTGGGGCATCGTCTCCGGCCTGATCGGGCTGGCCCTGGTGTGGTCGGGGCGCTACGCGGTCTTCGAGAAGACGCTGAGCGTGCTGGTGCTCCTGATGTTCGTCTGCATGGTCGCCGCCGCCGTCGTCACCCTGCCGAACCTGCCCGACATGGCCGCCGGGCTCGCCCCGCGCATCCCCGACGGCGCCCTGATCAACGTGCTCAGCGTCGCCGGCGGCGTCGGCGGCACGATCACCCTGGCGGCGTACGGCTACTGGCTGCGCGAGAAGGGCTGGAGCACCCCGGCGTTCATGCGGGTGATGCGCCTCGACAACGGTGTGGCCTACCTGGTCACCGGCATCTTCGTCATCGCCACCCTCGTCGTGGGCGCCGAGCTGCTGTACTCCGCCGGCATCGCCGTCGACACCGGCGACAAGGGCATGCTCGACCTCTCCGAGGTGCTGCGCGACCGGTACGGCGCCGCCACCGGCACGATCTTCCTGGTCGGCTTCTGGGCCGCCGCGATGAGCTCGCTGGTGGGTGTGTGGAACGGCGTCAGCCTGATGTTCGCCGACTTCGCCGGCCACGTGCGCGGCCTGCCCACCGACCACCCCGACCGCCAGGGCGGCGGCCGCTGGTACCGCGCGTACGTGCTGTGGCTGACGCTGCCGCCGATGCTGATGCTCTTCCTCGGCAAGCCCGTCTACCTGATCCTCGCCTACGGCGTGCTCGGCGCGCTCTTCATGCCGTTCCTCGCGATCACCCTGATCTGGCTGCTCAACACCGACCGCACCCCCAAGCAGTGGCGCAACAAGCCCTTCGCCAACGTGGTGATGGTGCTGTGCGCGCTGACCTTCCTGGCCCTGGCCGTCGACCAGGTCCGCTCCGCGGTCAGCGGGGTGCTCTGAGCCAGGCGGCGTACGATCCCGGGGTGCAGCTGCTGCTCGTCGAGGACGACGCCGGGGTCGCCGCGGCCCTCGTGGAGACCCTCGAGGGCGCCGGCTGGGACGTCACCCACGCCCGGCGCGGCGACGACGGGCTGCACCAGGTCGCGGCCGCCGACCTGGTCGTGCTCGACCTGGGGCTGCCCGACATGGACGGCCTCGACTTCCTGCGCACCCTGCGCCGCGCCTCCACCGTGCCGGTGCTGGTGCTCACCGCCCGCGACGGCGACGGCGCGACCGTGCTCGGGCTGCGCGCCGGCGCCGACGACTACCTGGTCAAGCCCGTCGGACAGGCCGTGCTGGTGGCCCGGGTGCACGCGCTGCTGCGGCGCAGCCGCGTCGACGAGGCCACCCGTGAGCCCGCCGCCCTGGCCTGGGGCGGGCTCGAGCTCGACCTGGGTGCGCGGCGCGCCACCCGCGACGGCGCCGAGGTCGCGCTGACCGCCACCGAGCTCGACGTGCTTGAGGCGCTCGCCGCCCACCCCGGCGAGGCCGTCAGCCGCGAGGCGGTGCAGCTGCACGTGTGGGGCACCCCCGCGCTGGGCCGCTCCCGCTCGCTGGACTTCTTCGTCGCCTCGCTGCGCAGCAAGCTCGGCCCCGACCTGCCGCTGCACACCGTCCGGGGCTTCGGCTACCGGCTCGGCTGAGCCGGCTCGGGCAGGGGAAGCAGGTGGAGAGACGGGTCCGGCTCGTGGTGGGGCTGCTGCTGGTCGGCGCGCTGCTGGCGCTGTCGGTGCCGCTCGCGCTCGCCCTGGCCGACCGTCGTACGGCGGCGCTGGCGGTGGAGCGCGACCGGCAGCTGGTGGCGCTGGCCGAGCTGGGCGCACGCGAGGGCGACGTGGTCGCGGCCGTCGCGCGCTACCACGAGCTCTACGGCGAGGACGTGCTCGTCACCGACGCCGGAGGTGCGGTCGTGGCCGCCGCCGGGTCCCTCGACGTCGACGCGGCCGAGGTGGCCGACGCGGTGCGGGTCGGGCTGGTCGGCCAGCCGAGCCCGGCGCTGGAGCGGGTGCTGCCCTGGTCGGGCGCCGAGCCGCTGCGCAGCGCGGTGGCCTTCGAGGACGGCGAGGTCGCGGCCCTCGCGCTGCTGCGCGTCGACACCGGCGACGCCGCCGCCGACGTGGCCCGCGGATGGGCGTGGGTGCTGCTCGTCGGGGTGCTGCTGATGCTCGCCGCGCTCGGGCTGGCCCGGTGGCTGTCCCGGTGGGCGGTGCGGCCGGTGCGCTCGCTCGAGAGCGCCGCGCGAGACCTGGCCGCCGGCGGGCGCGGCGACGCGGTGCTGGCCAGCGGACCGCCCGAGCTGCGCGGGCTGGTCGACGAGTTCAACCGGATGGTCGAGGTCGTGCAGCGCTCCCTCGACGACCAGCGGCGCCTGGTCGCCGACGCCTCCCACCAGCTGCGCAACCCGCTGGCCGCGGTGCGGCTGCGCGCCGACTCGCTGGGCCGCCACCTGCACGAGTCGGGGGCCGCCACCCACGCCGGCCTCACCGCCGAGCTCGAACGCCTCGAGCGCCTGCTCGACCAGCTGATGCGTCTCGCGCGCGCCCAGGAGAGCGGCACCTCCGGGGTCGCCGGCGCCCGCGCCCCGCAGGCCCGCGGGCCGCTGGCGCGGGTGCTGGCCGAGCGGGTCGAGGCGTGGGCGCCCGCCTTCGACGCGGCGGGGCAGACGGTCGCCGTGGCGGGGCCGGTGCCCGACGTCGAGGTGGCCCGCGACGACGTGGAGCAGGTGCTCGACGTCGTGCTCGACAACGCCGTGCGGCACGCCGGGGCGGGCGCGGCTGTGGCGCTGCGGGCCTCGGCCTCGGGGGCCGCCTGCTCCGGGCTGGTGGTGGTCGAGGTCGACGACGACGGGCCCGGCCTGGCCGAGGGGGAGTGGGAGCGCGCCGCCGAACGGTTCTGGCGCGGCTCCGACGACCCGCACGGCTCGGGGCTCGGGCTCGCCATCGCCCGCGAGCTGCTGCTGGCCGCCGGCGGCGACCTGGTGGTCGGGCCGGGGCCGCGCGGCGGGGTCCTGGTGCGGATCACCCACCCCGTCGACGGGGGCCTCTCGTGACCGGGGTGACGGGTGTGAGCCGCCGGGTGCTGCTCGGGGGCGCCGGGGCCGGGGTGCTCGCGGCCGTCCTGGCCGGGTGCGGCACCGACGTACGGCGGCTGCGGGTGGCGGCCGGTGACGACGGCGGGATCTACGCGGCGTTCGCGGCGCTGCTGGCGCCGCGGCTCGAGGTGCGCGTCGACGGTCTGGACGTCGAGGTCGCGGTGACCGCCGGGTCGGTGGACAACCTGCGCCGACTCGGGCGCGGCGAAGCGGACGTCGGGCTGGCGCTGGCCGACAGCGTCGGCGACCCGGGCGGCGATCCGGGCAGCGGTGACGTGGTGGCGCTGGCGCGGACGTACGAGAACTACCTGCAGCTGCTGGTGCGCGCCGACTCCCCGGTGCGCGACGTGGCCGGGTTGCGCGGGCGCTCGGTGGTGCTGGGCGCGGCCGGGTCCGGGGCGGCGGTCTCCGGGGCGGTGCTGCTGGAGGCGGCCGGGCTCGCGGCCCCCGCGGCCGACGTGCGGTACGCCGGGCTGGCCGAGTCGCTGCGCGAGCTCGACGACGGCTCGGTCGAGGCGGTGCTCTGGTCGGGCGGCATCCCCACCCCCGCCATCGCCGCGCTCGACGGCACCCGCCCGCTGCGGATGCTCGACCTCGGCGGCTGGGCCGAGCCGATGGCCGAGGTCTCCGGCTACCCCTACCGCGCCCGCCGCGCCCCCGACGTCGCGTACGCCGCCGCCGGCACCGCCACCATCGGCGTCCCCAACCTCCTCCTGGCCCGCCCCGACCTCGCCGACGACCTCGCCGGCGCCGTCGTCGAGACCCTCGCCCGCGACGCCGCCGCGCTGGTGCCGAGCTCGGCCCGCGGCGTGCAGTACCTCGCCCCGCCCTCGATGATTCAGACCGGCTCGGTGCCCCTGCACCCCGGCGCCGCGGCGGCGTACCGGCGGTTGCACGGCTGACAGCCGAGCAGTCACTTTCGAACCACCGACCGGTCAGGTTTGAACCCTCGACCGGTCACTTCTGCACCTCGAGATCCATGCTCGAAAAAGTTTTCGATCTGCCTGTTGAAAACGGGGTTTGACCTGGTGCTTTGTCGGTGGGCCCTGAGATACTTTACTCATGTCGACCACCGCCGCGCACCCTGTCGGGAGTGCTGTCGCGCGGGTGCGTTCGGTGCTGAGCGAGGTCGCGGGTACGCCGTTGTGGTCGATGAGCCAGGGCGAGGCTGCTGAGGTGCTGGCGGAGGTCGCGCGGGTGGAGGCCATGTTGGTCGAGGTGCGCTCGGGGTTGCTGACCCATGCCGATACCGTCGGGGTGCAGGAGCGCAACGCCTCGCCGTCGTTGGCGGTGTGGCACTCCAACGTCACCCGGTGCACCAAGCGGGAGTCGTTCCGGCAGGTACGCCTGGCCGAGGGCCTGGCTCGTCACGTGCTGGTGCGTGAAGCGCTGGGGCGCGGGGACCTGGTCGCGGAGCAGGCGTCGGTGATCTGTACGTCGTTGGACGCGTTGCCCGACGACCTCGACCCGGCGGTCCTCCGAGACGCCACTGCGGCGTTGGTCGAGTTCGCGCAGGTGCACGACGCGAAGGCGCTCAGGGTGCTGGGGCGTCGCATTCTCGATGTGGTCGCCCCGGAGGTGGGGGAGGCGTGGGAGGCCGAGCTGCTCGATCGTGAGGAGCGCGAGGCGGAGAGGTCGTCGGTGTTCCGGATGCGTGAGGACGGCCACGGCCGTATCCGGGGTTCCTTCACGGTGCCGCTGCTCGTGGGGCAGATGCTCGAGCGGGCGCTGCTGGCCTTCGCGGCCCCCAAGCACCAGGTCGCCACCCGTGTCACCGGTGACGACCAGGACACATCTGACGAGGCCGCGGTGCCGGTACGTCGTCCGACCGCGCAGCGCCTGGGGGCTGCGTTCGTGGAGCTGGTCGAGCGCCTCGACCCGGCTGGGCTTCCGCGGGCCGGTGGGGTGAACGCCACCGTGGTGGTGACGATGACGCTGGAGTCGCTGCAGGGTGGGTTGGCCGCGGCCACGCTCGACACCGGTGCGCGGGTGAGCGCTGCGACCGCGCGCCGGCTGGCGTGCGAGGCCGGGATCGTGCCGGTGGTGTTGGGCGGCCGGAGCGAGCCGCTCGACGTGGGGCGCAGCCAGCGGCTGTTCACCGTCCCGCAGCGTCTTGCCCTGGGGGTGCGTGACGGCGGCTGCACCGCGAAGGGGTGCGATGCCCCGCCCGCGATGTGCCACGCCCACCACGAGGACTTCTGGTGCAGGGACGGCCACACCAAGGTGGAGCGGGGGCGGTTGCTGTGCCCGTACCACCACCGACGCATCCACGACCCGGAGTACGAGACCGAGATCGGTGGGGACAACCAGGTCAGCTTCCACCGGCGGACGTAGGGGTCTGCTCGGTCCTCGCCGGGTCTGGACGACGGTCGGCGCTGGGGTGCCTCCCTGCTCGACCAACGGTGGTGCGTGCCTGCTCGACCAACGGTCAGGGGGAGTCGTCGCGCCACAGCGCGACGCTGCACGCCATGCCGGCGAGCCACAGCAGGATCACGGGGATGTCACCGGCGTGCATGCCGTGGCTCTGGCTCACGGTGAACAGGACCCGGCCCGTCCACGGTCCGTGGCCGGCGACCAGGAACAGCGCGAGGACCGACACGATCAGGTAGATCGCGATGGCGATCAGGCGTCGGCGCTGCACCGGGAGAGGGTAGTCGGGCGGTGGCGGGCTGGTGGCTTTCGCGTACCCGGTTCCGTGTAGAGGTCTGCTCGGTGGTTGCCGGGTTTCGACGACGGTCGGCGCTGGGGCGCCTCCCTGCTCAACCAACGGACACGACGGTCGGCGCTGGGGCGCCTCCCTGCTCAACCAGTGACTCCGCTAGCGCCCCTCTCTACTCTGTCAGCTGCTGCTAGCGGTGCTAGCGAACGGGTTCCCCATGTTTCATTGGGGTTACTCACCGGTAGTGACTCGTCACACACCCGCTAGCACTTGCAAGCGCTAGCAGCAGCAAGCATGATGGGGGACATGGCAAAGGGAAAGGTCTCGAACGCAGTCGGGACGCTGGGTGACTACCTCAAGGAGCAGCGCACCAGTGCGCAGCTCTCCTTGCGGCAGCTCGCCGAGCAGGCCGGCGTGTCCAACCCCTACCTGAGCCAGATCGAGCGCGGGCTGCGCAAGCCGTCCGCCGAGGTGCTGCAGCAGCTGGCCAAGGCGCTGCGCATCTCCGCCGAGCAGCTCTACATCCGTGCCGGCATCGTCAGTCCTGACGAGGGCACCGGCGGGTCCGTGGAGCTCGCGGTCTTGGGCGACCCCGCCCTGACCGAGCGGCAGAAGCAGTCGCTGCTCGACGTCTACCAGTCCTTCATCGCGATGAACATCGCCACCGGCGAGGCTCAGCCGCCCGTCACCGACGAGGACTGAACGACCACACGACGTACGCCGCTCGCCCGAGCGGTACGACCAGATCGCCCGGCGTCCACCGGGAAACCAACCGAAGGAGCCGACATGGCCAAGACCAAGTTCGACATCAAGTCCGAGGCGACCAAGGGTCTCTACGCCGGTGCCGGCGTGGCCGACCTCGTCGTCGAGACGGTGCGCGAGTACGTCACCGACGTGCAGACCCGCATCTCCGGCGTCCAGAAGGACGTGCAGACCCGCGTCGCCGACGTGCAGAAGTCGGTCACCGACATCGACCTCAAGCCCGAGGCCCTCCGCAAGCAGGCCGTGACCACGGTCAACGCCCGCGTCGACGCCCTCACCGAGGACGCCAAGGCCCGCCGCAGCGCCATCGAGGCCCGCGTCGCCGAGCTGCAGTCCGAGGCCCTCGCCCTGCCGGGCAAGGTCCAGGGCACCGCGACCGCGACCTACACCGACCTCGCCAAGCGCGGCGAGACCCTGGTGACCCGCATCCGCCGCCAGGAGTCGACCAAGGCCACCGCCACCTCGGCCAAGACCACCACGGCCAAGGCGAAGACCACCAAGACCCAGGGCACCAAGGCGGCCACCACGACCGCCAAGAAGGCCTCGACGTCGACCAAGACCGCCGCCAAGAAGTCGACCACCGCGACCAAGACCGCCGCGAAGAAGACCTCCACGGCCGCCAAGACGGGCGCGAAGTCGACCACCACCACCGCCAAGAAGGCCTCCGCCCCGGCGCAGTCCTCGGCCAAGGCCACCGGCACCGCCGCGGCCAAGACCGCCGAGAACGCCGCCAAGGCGACCACCGAGGCCGCCAAGAAGGTCGGCGACTGATCGTCTCCTCCGCCTCGCGCTGAGGTTCGGTCACGCGTCACCAGCGCGCCGAGGCACCAGGACCCCCGCACCCACCAGGGTGCGGGGGTCCTGCGCATGTCGGACCGGGACCCCGGCTCCTTGCCCGGACCGGGGCCCCGGCACCCCGTCCACCCCGAGTCGGGTGGAGAGCTACCACCCGGGCGTGGTGAGGTCTCGGGGCTGGGCTTTACCCAACGCGACCGACCACCCCCGCGGCTCACCCCCGCGAGGACAACCCAGGGGGTGGGCTCAGTCGCGCAGCGCGGCGACGAGCTCGCCCAGCTGCTCCGGCGCGACGTCGTACCCGGGGAAGTAGCAGCAGACCCGGTCGGTCAGGTCGCCGAAGCGGCGCTTGAGCTCGGCCGCGCACTCGCTGGGAGTGCCGCGCACCGCGATCGTCTCGATGTGGCGGGTGGTCACCAGCGCCATCATCTCGGCGACCGCGCCGGTCTTCGACAGCGCGTTGAGCTCGGGCTGCAGGTCGCCCCAGCCCTCCATCTCGAGCACCGAGCGGTACGCCGGCGTGGAGCCGTAGAAGGCCAGCAGCCCGCCCACGCCCCGGTCGGCGGCGGCCTGCTCCTCGGGCGTGGTGCCCATCGAGACGATCGCCTGCGGGTAGATCCTGAACTCCTCGCGCGGGCGGCCCGGCCCGCGACCGGCCAGGCCCTCCTCGAGCGCCGGCAGCGTGCGCTCGCGCACGTGGCGGTGGCTGTGGAACGGCATCACCAGCAGGCCGTCGGCGACCTCGCCGGCCGCGCGGGTCATCAGCGGGCCGAGCGCACCGAGCAGCACCGGCGCCACCCCGTGCGGGTTGGGGCCCGGCACGAACGTCGGCGGCATCAGCGTGTGCTTGGTGAACTCGCCGCGGAAATCGAGGCGGGTGCCGTCCTGCCAGGCGGTGAGGATCGCGCGGGTCGCCAGCACCGCCTCGCGCATGCGGGCCGCGGGCCGCGACCACGTGGCGCCGTACCGGTTCTCGATGTGCGGGCGGATCTGGCTGCCCAGCCCGAGCCGGAACCGGCCGCCGCTCATCAGCTGCAGGTCGTACGCCGCGTGCGCCAGGTGCAGCGGCGAGCGCGGTGTGGCGATGGCGACGTTGGTCATCAGGTCGACGTCGACGCCGGCGCTGGCCGTGGCCGCGAGCGGGAGGAAGACGTCGTGGGGTCCCTCGAAGGTGAACAGCCCGGCCACCCCCGTCGCGGCGAGCTCGGCGGCGCGCGTGGCGGCCTGGTCGGGGCGGGCGTCGAGCTGGATGTCGAGGAGCACGCGCTGATCTTGACACGTGTCAGTTCCCTTGGGGAGGGGTCGCGTCCCCAACATCGGGTATTCGTCCGCAGGAGCAGTGACGCGGCGCGGCGCCGGGTGCATCCTGTTCCTGCGGATGCCCGGGCCCGCGGTCTTGAGACTCCCGCCGGCCCGGACACCCGCCTACCTTCGCCGCCCAGTTCCTGGTGCGTAGCCTCGTCGCATGCACGACATCCGCACGACCAGCCTCGCCTCGGTCCACGCGCTCTACGTCGCCAAGGTCGAGCGCAAGGGCCGCACCCGCGCCGAGGTCGACGAGGTCGTCCGCTGGCTGACCGGCCTCGACCAGGCCGGCCTCGAGCGCCACCTCGAGGCGGGCACGACCTTCGCCGACCTCTTCGACGAGGTCGAGCTGCACCCGGCGGCCGACCGGATCACCGGCGTCGTCTGCGGGGTGCGCGTCGAGGAGGTCGAGGAGCCGCTGATGCGCAAGATCCGCTATCTCGACAAGCTCGTCGACGAGCTCGCCCGTGGCAAGGCTATGGAGAAGGTGCTGCGCGGCTGAGCGGCGGCCGGTCGAGCAGCACCGCGCCGACCCCCGCCACCACCCACACCGCGGTCAGGGTCAGCAGCGCGGCGGTGAACCCGCCGTCGCCCCCGCCGTACGCCGCCACCAGCGCGACGCTCAGCGCGCTGCCGACGGTGAAGCCGAGGTAGCGCAGCACCTGGTTGAAGGCCACCGCCGAGCCGGTCTCGGCGCGCGGCACGTGCGGCACCATCAGCACCGCCAGGCTGGAGAAGGTGAAGCCCGACCCAGCGCCGCCGAGCGCCATCGCGAGCAGCGCCTGCCACAGGTGGTCGTGGAAGAGGCCCAGGCCCAGGGTCGCGGCCAGGAACATCGAGCAGCCGGTCGGCAGCAGCCAGCGCGGGCCCAGGCGGCGGCGCACGACGCGGGCCAGCTGGTTGCCGAGCACGCTCATCAGCGAGTACGGCACCAGGATCAGCCCCGCCACCAGCACCGAGCGGTCCAACCCGAAGCCCGGCTCGTCGGCGCGCACCAGCACCACCACCAGGGTCAGCAGGGCGTACATGCCCAGCCCCGCGACCGCTGCGACCAGGTTGGGCGCGGCCACGCCCGGGCGGGTGGCCAGCCGCAGGTCGACCAGGGGCGAGGGGCTGCGCAGCGTCACGCGCACCCACACGACCAGCCCCGCGAGACCGGCCGCGGCCAGGCCGAGCGTGCGCGGCGAGGCCCAGCCCCACACCTCGCCCTCCGAGACCGCGAGCAGCACTGCGAGCATCGCCGCGCTCAGCAGCAGCGCGCCCCACCAGTCCACCCGCGCCGGCGTCTCGTCGGCGCTGCTGGGCAGGTGCCGCCACGCCAGCAGCCAGGTCAGCCCGGTCATCGCGGTGCCCAGCGCGTACGCCGCCCCCAGCCCGCCGAGCTGCGCGACCAGCGCCGTCACCGGGTAGCCCAGCCCCGCGCCCGCCACGGTCGTCACCGACAGCAGCGCGATCGCCCGGTCCTGCCGCTCGTGGGCCAGCGCGTCGCGGGCCACCGCGATCGCCAGCGGCAGCAGCGCCATCCCGATGCCCTGCAGCGCCCGCCCCGCCACCAGCACACCGAAGCCCTGCTCCAGCGCCGCCGACACCGCGGAGACCACCGTGCCGAGGGTGACCACGCCGAGACCCACCAGGATCGTGGGCCGGCGCAGCCGCCCGCTCGCGAAGCGCCCCACGACCGGCGTCGCGACCGCGCCGGCCAGCAGCGCCGCGGTCAGCGACCACTGCGCCGTGCCCAGCCGGACGTCGTACGCCGTCGCGACGCTGGGGACCAGCGGCGCGCCCAGGCTGCTGACCACCGCGGTGATGGTCGTCAGCAGCGCCAGCGTCGGCAGCAGCGCCAGCGTCGGCAGCAGCGCGCGGGACGGGGTGCCGCCGACCTGCGGGACGGGGCGGCGGCTCACCCCCCGAACCTAGGCCCGCGGGCAGGGGCGACCCTCACTAGGGTGTGTCCGATGAACCAGCCCCCGCGCGACCCGCACCGTGTCCAGGCAGACCTGGAGGCGGCGCTCGAGGCCGCGGCCGAGCAGGCCCGGCTGGCCACCCGGCTGCAGGTCGCCGACACCGAGCTCGCCGCCGCGGAGGCGCAGGTGGCCGAGGCCCGGGGTCGGCTCGCCGACGAGCGCGCCGACGTCGCCCGGCTGGAGTCGTTCAGCCCCACCCGGATCTGGGCGGGGCTGCGGGGGAGCCGCGAGTCCGACCTCGACCGCGAGCGCGCCGAGCAGCAGCGCGCCGAGTACACCGTCGCCGTCGTCGAGCTGCGCCGCGACCGGGCGCGCGAGGCCTGCGCGGCGCTGCGCTCGGCGTACGACGCGCTCGGTGACGTCGCCGCCCGCCGCGCGGCAGCGCTCGACGCGAAGGCGGCGTGGCTGGCCGAGACCGGCGCCCCCGAGGCCGAGGAGCTGGCCCAGCTCGCCTCCGACCTCGGCGCGGTGCGCTCGACGACCACCGAGCTGCGCGAGGCGCTGGGGGCCGCCGACGACGCCGCCGACGCGCTGGCCCAGGCCGACAACCTGCTCAGCTCGGCGCGCGGCTGGTCGACCGCCGACACCTTCTTCGACGGCGGGCTGCTGACCGACGTGGTCAAGTACGACCGGATGGACCAGGCGCAGGCGCTGATGCGCCGCGCCGACGACGCCCTCTCCGACCTCGGCGTCGAGCTCGCCGACGTGGGCATGGAGCCCGTCGGCGGCATCGAGATCACCCAGCTGGTGCGCGCCTTCGACGTGTGGTTCGACAACATCTTCAGCGACTGGGCCGTGCGCGAGCGGATCGGCGAGGCCGCCACCCGCGTCGCGGAGGCCCGGGGCGCGGTCGGCGAGGTGCGCCGCCGGCTCGTCGACCGGCTGCTGCAGGCCGAGTCGAAGGAGGCGGTGCTGGTGGCGCGCCGCGACGAGCTGCTCGGGGCGGGCACCTAGGCCAGCAGCTGCCGCTCGAGAGCGGCCAGCTCGCCGTCGCCGAGACCGCGGTCGCGCAGGTAGGCCCGCGCGCCGCCGTACGTCTGCTCGACCAGGCGCAGGAAGCGCCGCATCGTCTCGGGGGTGGAGCCGAACGCCTCGGCGGGCAGCGCCTCGAGCCGCTCCTGGTAGGACGGCAGCCGGCGGAACTGCTCGCGCAGCAGCGGCATCGCCTGCTCGGTGCGGGCGTAGTCGGCGACCACGTCGTCCTCGCGCACCCCCACCGCGGCCAGGGTCAGCGCGACGGCGGTGCCGGTGCGGTCCTTGCCGGCGGTGCAGTGGGCGAGCACGGCGGTGCGGGCCGGGTCGGCCACCAGCCGCGCGAAGCCCACCAGCGAGTCGGCGGAGTGCTCGGTGAAGCGCAGGTAGTGCCCGGCCACCCAGTCGCTCTGGTGGGCGGAGTCGAAGTCCCAGCGCGCCGGGCCGGCGTGCACCTCCAGGTGCTCGGCGGCCACCGCGTCGAAGGCGGGACTGGTGGCCTCGACGGCCTCCTTCTCGCTGCGCAGGTCGACCCGGGTGGCCACGCCCAGCTCCTCGACCAGGCGGGCGACCTGCTCGGCGTCGACGAACGCCGGGGTCGCGCAGCGCAGCAGCACCCCGGGGCGCACGGTGCGCCCGTCGGTCGTGCGCAGACCCCCGACGTCGCGCAGGTTCAGCAGGTCCGGGGCGGGGGAGGGGGCGGTGCTCACGCCCCCGATCGTGCCTGGTCGACGGTTGCCCGGCGCTCCCGGGGTGGCCCGGACCGCACCCGGGGCCCGGGGACGACGACGCGCCCCGCCCCTCCCACGCGGGAGGCGACGGGGCGCGTCGGCGTACGGCGTCAGGCGCGGGTCAGGACTTGTTGGCCTTGCGCGCCTGCGAGGCGGTCTTGGCGCGGGCGTTCGCGTCGAGCACCACCTTGCGGATGCGGACCTGCTCGGAGGTCACCTCGACGCACTCGTCGTCGCGGCAGAACTCCAGGCACTGCTCCAGCGACAGCTTCTTCGGCGGGATGAGCTTCTCGAAGTTGTCGGAGGTCGCGGAGCGGATGTTGGTCTGCTGCTTCTCCTTGGTGATGTTGACGTCCATGTCGTCGGCGCGCGAGTTCTCGCCGACGATCATGCCCTCGTACACCTCGGTGGTCGGCTCGACGAACAGCACGCCGCGCTCCTGCAGCGAGGTCATGGCGTACGCCGTCGCCGCGCCCTTGCGGTCGGCGACCAGCGAGCCGTTGTTGCGCGAGCGGATCTCGCCGGCCCACGGCTCGTAGCCCTCGGAGATGTGGTGGGCGATGCCGGTGCCGCGGGTGTCGGTGAGGAACTCGGTGCGGAAGCCGATCAGGCCGCGGGCGGGGACCAGGAACTCCATGCGCACCCAGCCGGTGCCGTGGTTGGTCATCTGCTCCATGCGGCCCTTGCGGGAGGCGAGCAGCTCGGTGATGGTGCCGAGGTACTCCTCGGGCGCGTCGATGGTCAGGCGCTCCACGGGCTCGTGGACCTTGCCGTTGATCTCCTTGGTGACCACCTGCGGCTTGCCGACGGTCAGCTCGAAGCCCTCGCGGCGCATCTGCTCGACCAGGATGGCCAGGGCCAGCTCGCCGCGGCCCTGCACCTCCCAGGCGTCGGGGCGCTCGGTGGGCAGCACGCGCAGCGACACGTTGCCGATGAGCTCGGAGTCGAGACGGTCCTTGACCAGGCGCGCGGTGACCTTGGCGCCCTTGACCCGGCCCACCAGCGGGCTGGTGTTGGTGCCGATCGTCATCGAGATGGCCGGCTCGTCGACGTGGATGAGCGGCAGCGCGACCGGGTTCTCGGGGTCGGCCAGGGTCTCGCCGATGGTGATGTCGGGGATGCCCGCGATCGCGACGATGTCGCCGGGGCCCGCGGACTCGCCGGGCTTGCGCTCGAGGCCCTCGGTGACCAGCAGCTCGGTGATCCGCACGTTCTTGGTCTCGCCGTCGCGCTTCATCCACGCGACGGTCTGGCCCTTCTTCAGGGTGCCCTCGTGCACGCGCACCAGCGCGAGCCGGCCCAGGAACGGCGAGGAGTCGAGGTTGGTGACGTGCGCCTGCAGCGGCGCGCCCTCGGTGTAGGTCGGGGCGGGGATCGTGTCGAGGATCGTCTGGAAGAGCGGCTCGAGGTCGGGGGAGTCGGGCAGCTCGCCGTTGGCGGGCTGGTCGGTGCCGGCGACACCGGCGCGGCCCGAGGCGTAGACGACCGGGAAGTCGAGGGCGTCCTGGCTGTGGCTCTCGTCGAGCAGGTCCATGAACAGCTCGTAGGTCTCGTCGACGACCTCGGCGATGCGGGCGTCGCCGCGGTCGGTCTTGTTGACGACCAGGATCACCGGCATGTCGGCGTTGAGCGCCTTGCGCAGCACGAAGCGGGTCTGCGGCAGCGGACCCTCGGAGGCGTCGACCAGCAGCACGATGCCGTCGACCATCGACAGGCCGCGCTCGACCTCGCCACCGAAGTCGGCGTGGCCGGGGGTGTCGATGATGTTGATGGTCATCGGCTTGCCGCCCGCCGCCGGACCCGCGTAGTGGATCGCGGTGTTCTTGGCGAGGATGGTGATGCCCTTCTCGCGCTCGAGGTCACCGGAGTCCATGACGCGCTCGGCGACGCCCTCGGCCTGGTGCTCGGTGAACGCGCCGCCCTGGCGGAGCATCGCGTCGACCAGCGTGGTCTTGCCGTGGTCGACGTGCGCCACGATGGCGACGTTGCGGAGATCGGTACGAGTGGTCTGTCCAGACATGCGGGAGCGGCGTCGCTTTCGATTGACGAACGGCCGGATCCGGCCGCATCGATTCTACCGGCGGCGCCGCCGTACGCCGATTCGAGCGGTCTGCATGAGTCCCCGGCCGGCCGGGGACTCCGGTACTTGTCAGGTGTTGCAACCCCTGACAAGTGCATGAGTCACCGGTCAGCCGGGGACTCATGCACGCGGGCCGAGGGCGCTCAGCCGGCCAGCGAACCGCCGAAGATCTGCCAGGCCAGCAGGCTCTTGGCGACCAGGCTGAGCACCAGGTACGCCTTCTCGCCGAAGGCGTAGGAGCGCCACGGGCCGATGCCCTTGTACTGCAGCCACTGGTTGAGCCCGAAGCTCATGAAGAAGACGAACAGCGAGGCCACGATGCCGTAGACGAAGCCCGGCACGGTGTCGGCGCCGACGGTGTTGACCAGGATCGCGACCCAGGGGGCCAGGCCGGCCAGGGTGCCGAACCAGAAGGGCAGCATGGTCGTGTGCTGGCGACCCGGCGGGTTCATCACCTCCTGGATCCAGCCGAAGAGGATCATCGAGACGTTGGCGCCGATGATCGCGATCAGCGCCTCGACGCCGGTGATGCCGTTGTAGAAGGCGATCAGGATGATCATCAGGGTCGCGCTGAGCGAGTACTCCACCCAGCGGAAGCGGTTGATGCCGCCGCGCAGGTCGGCCTCGTAGCGTCCGCGCCACAGGGTGCCGGTCAGGCCGTGGTCGAGCGCCGCGAGCAGCAGGAACGCCGCGATCGCCCAGCCGATCCGCACGTCGAAGAGCACCTCGGGCGCCGGCGGGGTGCTGCCCGGGGGGCCCTGCGGGAAGGTGGAGGTGACGCCGATGGCGAAGTCGGTGGCCAGCACCAGCACCACCACCGCCTGGGCGGCGTGCAGGACCGCCAGCCCGATGTTCCAGCGCTTGAGCGAGGTCAGGGCCTCGTCGGTGACCCCGCTGGCCACCTCGCGCTCGGGGGAGACGTGCCTCGCGTGCGTCATCGGACCACCAGCTCCTTGCCGTCCATCGCCACCTCGGTGGCCTCGCCACCGATGGCCTCCAGGATGGCCCTCACGACCTGCTCGTGGGGCATCGGTGCAGGTAGGCGCGGCGGTTCGCCGGCCAGGGCGCGGGTGTCGAGGCCGGTGTCGAGGTGCGGCGGGCGTACGTCGAGCACCCGGAAGGAGCGGCGCTGCTCGCGGCGCAGCACCTGCAGCCAGGTCGCCAGCGCCGCCTTCGCCGCGGAGTAGTCGGCCATGCCCGCGGTCGGCAGGTCGGCCAGCACGGCGCTGAGCACCGCGGCGGTGCCCTCGCCGTCGCGCGCCTCGGCGAGGTACGGCGCCGCGGCGCGCACCAGCGCGATCGGCCCCAGCGTGTTGACCGCGAACAGCTCCTCGGCCACCGCCTCGTCCAGCTCGACCGCCCTGCCGAACCCGGCCGCCCCGGTGGCCACGACCAGCAGGTCCAGCCCGCCCAGCTCCTCGACGGCCCCGTGCACCGCCGCGGCGCACGAGCCCGCGTCGACGACGTCGAGGTGCCGGCCGGTGGTGCCGAGGCCGGCGGCGACCTCGCCCAGCCGCTCGGGGTCGCGGCCGGCGGCCACCACCCGCGCCCCCTGCTCGTCCAACCCCTCGGCCAGGGCGCGCCCCAGCACGCCCGTCGCACCCGCCACCAGCACCCGTGCTCCCTCGGTCCTCATCCCTCGAACCTAGGCCGGGTCGCGGCCCGGACCAGGACCCCTGGGGGTGGGTGCCGCGTGGCTATCGTCGACTCCATGGCCTCCATCGCGACCACCGACCGTGTCGACCTCGACGGGCTGCTGGAGTTCGTGCGGCCGCGGCACAGGATGACCCTGATGACCCTGCGCGCCGACGGCCGCCCGCAGGTCTCGCCCGTCACCGGCGGCGTGGACGCCGACGGCCGCCTGGTGGTGTCGACGTACCCGCAGCGTGCGAAGGCCGCCAACCTGCGCCGCCGCCCCGAGGCGACGGTGCTGGTGCACTCCGACGACTGGGACGGGTCCTACGTGCAGGTCGACGGCACCGCCGAGGTGCTCGACATGCCCTCGCAGGAGGCCGAGGACGCCCTGGTCGAGTACTTCCGCTGCATCTCCGGGGAGCACCCCGACTGGGAGGAGTACCGCGCCGCGATGCGCCGCCAGGGCAAGTCGCTGCTGCGGATCACCCCGGTCTCGTGGGGCCCGGTCGCCACCGGCGGGTTCCCGCCGGACCGCGCCCCGGCCTGAGGCGGGCCGCTCGGGGGCCTTCCCACCGTCGGTGGCCGGGTGTTGGCTGGGCGGATGACTCTCGGACCCGCCCGGCGCCCGCACCACTGCTTCGTCCCGCCGTACCTCCAGCGCGCTCTCGGGTACGACGCCACCCTCGCCGTCGACGAGGCGCTGCGCTCGGCCAGGCTGGCCGGGCCCTCGCCCGCGGCGACGCTGATCACCACCCCCGGAGCGCCGGCCTGGACCGTGCACGACGCCGGGTCCACCACCACGCTGCCGGGCCGGCCGGTGCGCGCCACCGGGGAGCCTGCCGTCGGGGACGCGGCGGTCGACGAGGCCGCCACCGGGATCGCGGCGTCGCTGGCGCTGCTGCTCGAGGTGTGGGGCCGTGACTCCTACGACGGCGCGGGCGCCCCGGTGTCGCTGAGCGTCCACTACGGCCGCGACTACGCCAACGCCTTCTGGGACGGCACCCAGCTGGTCTTCGGCGACGGTGACGGGGTGGTCTTCGACCGGTTCACCAAGCCCGTCGACGTGCTGGGCCACGAGCTGGCGCACGCGCTGACCGAGCACACCGCCGGGCTCGTCTACGCCGACCAGCCGGGCGCGCTCAACGAGCACGTCTCCGACGTGGTGGCCGCCTGCCTCAAGCAGCGGCTGCTCGACCAGCGGCCCGACGAGGCCGACTGGCTGGTGGGCGAGGGGCTCTTCCTGCCCGGTGTGCAGGCGCGTGGGCTGCGCGACATGGCCCGGCCCGGCTCGGCGTACGACGACCCGCGCCTGGGTCGCGACCCGCAGCCGGGCCACATGGACGACTTCATCGTCACCACCGACGACCACGGCGGGGTGCACCTGAACTCCGGCATCCCCAACCGGGCCTTCCACCTCGCCGCGCTCGCCATCGGCGCCGCCGACCCCGGGCCGGCCGGCACGTCCTGGGCCGGCGCCGGCCAGGTCTGGTACGACGCCCTGACCGGCGGCGCGGTCGGGCCCCTCACCGACTTCGCCGGGTTCGCCGCCGCCACCGTGGCCGCCGCCGGGCCGCACGCCGACGCGGTCGCCGAGGCGTGGGCCGCGGTCGGGGTCACGCCGGGCGCGCCCACGGCGGGCGCGCCCACGGCGGGCGCGCCCACGGCGGGCACGCCCGCCGGCTCCCCGGACGAGGAGGGGTCCACCACCGGTCCCACCGCCGGGGTCGTGCGGGTGCGGCGCACCGGGGGGTTCGCGGGGCTCGCGACCGAGGCCGACGTCGACCTGGCCTCCGACGACCCCCGGGTGCCCGAGCTGCGCGGCCTGGCCGGGCGCGTCGACGTCAGCGCCGTCGCGGCCCGCCAGCCCGAGCCCCAGCCCGACCGGTTCGTCTACGACCTCGACGTCTGCGGCGACTGCGCCAGCGTGGGCGAGCAGGCCCTCACCCCCGACCTGGCCCGCCTCGTCGAGCTCGTCCTCGACCTCCGCCACCGCTGACCAGGCGCAGATCTCGCACCGACCCGGAGATGTCGCGTCGAGCCGGCGCGAACCGTCACCAGGCGTCGCCGGGCCGGTCCTCGCAGACCACGTCGACACGCAGGTCGGGCACTAGGAGCGGGTCGAGGCGCAGGATCATCAGCCCGTCCTGCTCGCCGTCGGCGACCGTGCCGGTGGGGGTCCGGGTGTACGACGTGCCCTGCCAGCGCTCCCAGCCGAGCCGCTCGTAGAAGCCGGTGGCGCTGCCGGTCGAGAGCATCGCGACCGGCCAGCGGCCCGCGATCTCGTCGTGCAGGCGCTGCATCACCGCCCGCCCGAGACCCCGACCCCGGTGGGCGGGGTGCGTGGCGACGGCCTCGACGTACGCCACCGTGTGCCACGTCGGCCCGAACCGGATGCGGCGGGGCACGGCGCTGGCGTGGGCGACCGGGTCGCCGTCCGCGCGCACGAGCACGTGGACGCCGCCGTAGGCGTGCGCCTCGTCCTCGTCGCTGAACCCCTCAGGGAACGCGAGGTCCCACAGGGCCCGCAGCCCGGCCCGGGTGGCGTGGTCGAGGTCGGCGCTGCCGAGCGCGACCAGCTCCACCGGACCGGCGTCCGCTCAGGACAGGGCGCGGGCCAGGGCCGCTTCGACGTGCAGGCTGGTCGAGCCGAGCACGGGGATGTTGGCGTCCGACTGGTGCACCAGCAGCTCGAGCTCGGTGCAGCCCAGGATCACCGCGCCGGCGCCGGCGTCCCACAGCTCGTCGATCAGACCGACGACGGTGCGCCGCGACTTGGTGACCACGCGGCCGTGGCACAGCTCGTCGTAGATGATGCGGTTGACCGTGTCGTGGTGGTCGGGGTCGGGCACGTGCACCGTCAGGCCGCGCTCGCGCAGCCGGTCGGTGAAGAAGGAGCGCTCCATCGCGAAGGTGGTGCCCAGGAAGCCGACCTCCTTGACGTCGTTGGCCACGCACGCGTCGGCCAGCACGTCGGCCAGGTGCAGCAGCGGGATGTCCACCGCCGCGGCCACCTGGTCGGCGACCCGGTGGAAGGTCGTGGTGCACAGCATCAGGAAGTCGGCGCCGGCGCGCTCGACCCCCTGCGCCGCGGCCACCAGGATCGCCGCGACGGCGTCCCAGTCCTCGGCCTCCTGCAGGGCCGTGACCTCCGCGAAGTCGACCGAGGTCATCACGGTGCGGGCCGAGTGGAGGTCGCCGAGGCGCTTCTCCACACCGGTGTTGAGGGCTTCGTAGTAGGCGGCGCTGCTCTCCCAGCTCATCCCGCCGATGAGTCCGATGGTCTGCACCGGCGCAGTCTCTCACGCCCGGCCGAGCGGTCAGTTTTGAACCACCCAGTGGTCAGTTCTGAACCCGCACAGCGCACGGGAGCGACCGGTCGATGGTTCAGAAGTGACCGCTCGGCGGTCGAGGCGTTCGCGGGCTCACGCCTGGCGGTGGACCTTGTGCTGGGCGGCCTGGGCGCGGGGGCGGATGACGAGCTCGTCGACGTTGACGTGGGGCGGGCGGGTGACCACCCAGGCGATCGCGTCGGCGACGTCCTCGGCGACCAGCGGCTCGGCCACGCCGGCGTACACCGCGTCGGCCTTCTCCTGGTCGCCGTCGAAGCGCACCAGCGCGAACTCGTCCGTGCGCACCATCCCGGGCGCCACCTCGCAGACCCGCACCGGCTGGTCGAAGAGCTCCAGGCGCAGCGTCTCGGTCACGACCTGGGTGCCGTGCTTGGCGGCGGTGTAGCCGGCGCCGCCCTCGTAGGCGATCCGCCCGGCCGTCGAGCCGACGTTGCAGATCACGCCGGCGCCCGAGGCGACCAGCCGCGGCAGCAGCGCCTTGGTGACCTGCATCAGCCCGATGACGTTGACGTCGTACATCGCGCGCCACTGCTCGGCGTCGCCCTCGGCGACCGGCGCCGAGCCGAACGCGCCACCCGCGTTGTTGACCAGCACGTCGAGCCCCGGGCGGCCCAGCTCGCCGGCGAGCCCGCCGACCCGGGCGGCCAGCGCGTCGACCGACGCGGCGTCGGTGACGTCGCAGACGACGGCGGTGCCGCCGATCTCGACGGCCAGCGCCTCGACCCGCTCGGCGCGGCGGGCCGCGCACACCACGTGGAAGCCCTCCGCGCCCAGGCGCCGCGCGGTCGCGGCCCCGATCCCGCTGCTGGCTCCGGTCACGACGGCGAGGAGGGTGCTCATGGGCGCATTGTGGCCCACCGGGCCCGGCGCGCCGACGCGCTGGTGGACCCACCGTCCACCTGCGAGCATGGGGGCGGAGGTCTGAGGAGGGGGTCCGCTGTGGACAGGGGTACGACGTCCGCGGCCGTCGCCGGTGCGCTCGCCGCGCTGGTCGGCGGGCTGCTGTGGGTGCTGGCGTGGGCCGGGGTGGGCCCGCTGGCCTGGTGGCCCGGCGCCGTGCTGCTGGTGCTGTCCGCCGTCGCGGTCGGCGCGGGCCTGGTCGACCGGGGCGCAGCCCCGCTGCGGCTGGTCGTCGGGCTCTGCCTCGCCGTGCTCGGCTGGGCCCTGCTCGCCGTCGTCGGCGGGGTCAGCGGGGTGGTCGACGGCGACGCCGCGGCCCGGGTCGACGGCCTCGTGGGCGCCGTCGCGGCGCTGCTGGGGCTGCTGGTGCTCGGGCGCGAGCTGCGCCGTCGGCGCCGCGGCGCCCGGCCCGGCAGCCGGGCCGCGCGGCGTACGCCACCGGGGCGGCGCCGTACGGGTGGGGCGCACGCGGGCTGACGGGTGTCAGAGTTTCATCGGGCACCCGATGGAGCTCGCGCCACCACCACGAAGGTTCAGACAGGTGGCGCCAGTTCCATCGGGTACCCGATGAACCTTCGAGCCCGCCCCCGCGACCCCGACCGGCCCGTCACCAGGGTGGGGGAATCAACCGGCGTCGACGCTGGTTGAGCGACGAGGACCGATGACACCCGCACCACACGGACGGAGGCCTGCGTGAGCAGCCAGCAGCGGATCGAGCGCCCGGTGCGGCGCCTGGCGATGATCAGCCTCCACACCAGCCCCCTCGACCAGCCCGGCACCGGCGACGCGGGCGGCATGAACGTCTACGTCATCGAGCTGGCCAAGCGCCTGGCCGCGCAGGGCACCGAGGTCGACATCTTCACGCGCGCCACCTCCTCGGCCCTCGAGCCCGTCGTCGACCCGTACGACGGGGTGCGGGTGCGCCACATCCACGCCGGCCCCTTCGAGGGGCTGACCAAGACCGAGCTCCCCGGCCAGCTGTGCGTCTTCGCCCGCGAGGTGCTGCGCACCGAGGCCGCCCACCCGGTGGGCCACTACGACGCCGTGCACAGCCACTACTGGCTCTCGGGCCAGGTCGGCGCGCTGGCCCGCGACCGGTGGGGCGTGCCGCTGGTGCACTCGATGCACACGATGGCCAAGGTCAAGAACGAGGCGCTCGCCGACGGCGACACCCCCGAGCCGCAGGCCCGGGTGATCGGTGAGGAGCAGGTCGTCGAGGCCGCGGACCTGCTGGTCGCCAACACCGACCTCGAGGCCAAGCAGCTGATCAATCTGTACGACGCCCACGCCGGTCGTGTCGAGGTGGTCCACCCCGGCGTCGACCTCGACGTCTTCCGCCCCCGCGAGCGTGCCGACGTACGCCGCGAGCTCGGGCTGCCCGTCGACGCCGACGTGCTGCTCTTCGCCGGGCGGATCCAGCCGCTGAAGGGCCCCGACGTGCTGCTGCGCGCGGTGGCCGAGCTGCTGCGGCGCGACCCCGGGCTGCGCGAGCGGCTGGTCGTGCCGGTCGTCGGCGGCCCGTCGGGCAGCGGCCTGGAGCACCCCGACGCCCTCGCCACCCTGGCCCGCGAGCTGGGGCTCGACGACGTGGTGCGCTTCGTGCCGCCCGTCGCCCAGGACGACCTGGCGCGCTGGATGGCCGCCGCCACGCTGGTGGCCGTGCCCTCGTACAACGAGTCCTTCGGGCTGGTCGCCGCCGAGGCCCAGGCCACCGGCACGCCGGTGGTGGCCGCGGCCGTCGGCGGGCTGACCACGGTGGTGCGCGACGGCCACAGCGGGCTGCTCGTCGAGGGCCACGAGGCCGGCGACTGGGCGGACGCGATCGCGCGGGTGCTCACCGAGCCGGTCCTGGCCCAGCGGCTGCGCTCCGGTGCGGTGCTGCAGGCCAAGGGCTTCTCCTGGGAGGCGACCGCGCAGTCGATGCTCGCCGGCTACGAGCGGGCCCGGTGGATGATGCGGCAGGAGGCCACGGCATGAGCGAGCAGCAGGACCCGAGCGGCACGAGCGGCCCCAGCGCCCCGGCCGGCCCCGAGCAGCAGCGGGTGGCCGAGGTGGTGCGCGGCTGGCTGGCCACCAACGAGATCGAGGTCGAGGAGCCCAGCCCCGGGCTGTTCTCCTTCGCGCTGCCCGGCGAGAAGAAGCTGCAGACCCCCGTGCGCCTCGACGTCGGCGCCCACGCCCTGGGCGTGCACGCCTTCGTGTGCCGCAATCCCGACGAGAACCACGAGCGCGTGTGGCGCTGGCTGCTGGAGAAGAACCTGCGCCTGTACGCCGTCGCGTTCGCCGTCGACCGCACCGGCGACATCTACCTCGACGCGCGGCTGCCGCTGGGCGCGGTCGACGAGGCCGAGCTCGACCGGCTGCTGGGCTCGGTGCTGACCTACGCCGACGAGTCCTTCAACGCCATCCTCGAGCTCGGGTTCGCCTCCTCGATCCGCAAGGAGTGGGAGTGGCGCACCCTGCGCGGGGAGTCCACGCGCAACCTCGAGGCCTTCCGCGGCTGGCTCGAGTCGGGCGCGGAGCCCACGGTCGACTGACCCCGGGAGGGTAAAGACGACTTACCCCATGTGGGGTATGACGCGGGGCCGCCCCGACCAGCAACATCGTCCCCACGACGCCTCAGGCGCGTCGGCGGGGAGGAACCAGGTGAACGCGAGCTCTATGTCCCGGCTCGTGGTGGCCGCTCTCCTCCTGAGCGTCTCTCCCGTGGTGGGGGCCGCGGGAGAGACGCCTTCCGCCCCCGGTGTACAGATCAGTGCACCGGGCGGCGGCGAGCGCGTCGCGACGGGGTGGAGCGGCCCGGTCGTGGTCGAGGTCTCCGGCGCCACCGCCCTGCACGAGGGGCACCTGAGCCTGTCCTGCCCCTCCAGCGGCTACGAGCACCGGACGACCTTCAGCGTCACCGAGGGCCAGGTCGAGGTGCCGGTGGCGCCGGTGGAGGCGCCCGCCGGCGACTGCTCGGCGACCGCCGAGGTGCGGGGTCCGCTCGAGGCCGGTCCGTCCGACGAGCCGGGCGGCAGCGCCCGGGTCCACTTCTCGGCCTGGCACCGCGTCGGTTTCACCGACGCCCGGATCAGCCCGGTCTTCTACCCCACGGTGCGCGACGGGTACGCCGACGCCGCCGACCTGGTCTTCGGCCTCACGGCCGCCGCCGAGGTCGACCTGCTGGTCTTCGACCCGGTCACCCAGCGGGTGGTGCGGGAGGAGAGCCAGCGGTTCGAGGCCGGCTCGCACACCTGGTCCTGGAACGGCGCCACGAGCGCCTGGCGCCGTGCGCCGGTCCTGCCGACCGGGCGCTACCTGCTCGCCGCGGTCACCGAGGACCCCGTGACCCGCACGTCGGTCGGGGTGATCGGCTGGACCGAGATCGCGCGCCGAACCCTCACCCGGCGCAGCGTGCGCACCGTGCCGGCGCTGCAGGCCGAGCGCGTCCTGCGCGGGGCCTGCGGCAGCGGTGCCGGCGAGGCGGTCGTCGCACTGGTCTGCCGCGGCACCCGGACGTCGTACGCCGAGCTGTCGGGCGTCGTGCAGGTGCCGCGCGGGGCCCGGCTGCGGCGGGTCGGCTCCCACCACGACAAGCCCGCCGCCGACGAGCGCCCCGGACGGGTGCTCCACGACCTCGAGCGGCTCTCCGCCAAGCGGGCGCGGGTCACCCTGCGCATCGACGGCCGCCGCGCCCTGGTGGTCGAGGACCTGTACGTCGTGTGGGCGCAGCGCATCCAGCAGCGCCCGGTCTCCACGGTGCCGGGCCCGGAGGGCATCGTGGCCGGTGAGGTGACCGGTGGGCCGGGGCGGTGGCACATCGAGCTCGCCGACCCCGACGGTCCCTGACCGCTCCGCCACGCGCTCCGCACGCTCAGGCGACACCCGACGTCATGTCGCCGACCTGGCCGGGACCGTCGGCGCGCCCCAGGTCCAGCGACGACAGCGGGCCCGGTCGGCCCAGGTGGTAGCCCTGGGCGAGCTCGCAGCCCAGGAGCCGCAGGCAGTCGACCTGGTCGGCTGTCTCGACCCCCTCGACGACCACGTCGACGGGGGCGGTGGCCAGCAGCGCCAGCACGGCGCGCACGAGGTCGAGGTCGGCCGGTGAGGTCGCGATCCCGGCGACCAGCGACCGGTCCACCTTCACGGTGTCGACGGGCAGCCGGTGCAGGTGGGAGATGGAGGAGTAGCCGGTGCCGAAGTCGTCGATGCCGATGCGCACGCCCAGGCGGCGCAGCCGCAGCAGGGTGGCCAGCACGTCCTCGTCGCCGGTCATCACGTCGGTCTCGGTGACCTCGAGGAGCAGCCCCGAGGGTGGCACGGCGTGGCGCCCCAGCAGGTCGGCGACACGCTCGGCGTACCCGGGGTCGCGCAGCTCGCCGGGGGAGACGTTGACGTGCACGGTCGCGGTGTGTCCCCGGCGACGCCAGCCGGCGGCCGTGGCCAGCGCCCGGTCGAGGACCAGGGCACCCAACCGGTGCACCAGGCCGGACCGCTCGGCGGCCGCGACCGCCTGCAGCGCCGGTACGGCGCCGCGCACCGGGTGCGTCCAGCGCAGCAGCGCCTCCACGGCGTGCACGGAGCCGGTCGCCAGCGAGCGCACCGGCTGGAAGGCCAGGTCGATCTGGGTGGGGTCGTCGAGGGCCTGGGCGAGGTCGCGCAGCAGGGCCAGGTCGTGGTCGGGACGCGAGAGCACCTCGGGCCGGAACCAGCGCACCCCGCCGGGGGAGCGGCGGGCGGCGTCGAGCAGGGTGGCGCGCACGTCGCGCAGCAGGTCCTCGGGCGGGTGCTCGTCGGTGAAGCCGCGCAGGCCGAGCGTGACCACCGGCCAGATCTCCGCGGGCGTCGTCCACACCTTCCCGCGCATCCGTTGCGCCACCTCCATGGCGTCGCGGTCGGCCTGCAGCGGCGCCGAGAGCAGCACTCCCAGCGCGCCCCCGAGCGGGGAGATGCGCAGCGGGCGGAACTCCACCGACCCGGCCATGGCGCGACGCACCACCACCTCGGTGACGGTCTCGAGCGTGCCGGCACCGTGCGCGTCGGCGATGTCAGCGGCGTTGGAGACCCCGACGGCCACGAGCGTCATCCGCAGCCCGCGCCGGGTCGCGCGCTCGTGCATCTCGCACAGCGTCGTGACCAGGCGCTCGACCCCGGCGTACGTCGCCTCGTGGCCCTGCAACGAGCCCGGCGTCACGTCGCGGCGCAGGACCCCGTCGCGCGGCGGCGGGCTCGGCTGCAGCGCCGGGACCGCCGGCGTGCGTGTGTCCTCTCGCATCGTGTCGACCCCCATGTCGTCGTCGAGGCGTGCCCGACGGAGAGCGGCGCGGGGGCGCAGTTCTAGACCGGACGGAGGTCACCGTGGCCCATCTCGCCATGTGGGCGCAGTCTGGTCTAGACCTGAAACCCCTGTGGCTGGTGGGTTTGCGGCCCAGGATTTTACGTTGGCGGTGGATCAATTGTCCGGAGCGGGCACACCGTGAGGTCAGGCGAGCCCGGTCAGTCGCAGGTAGGCGCCGGCGACCGGGTGGCCGGCGAAGAGGCCGACGCCGGCGCCCACGAGCATGAACGGCCCGTACGGGACCCTCGTCCCGCGGCTCACGGTCCCGGTGACCAGCAGCAGCCCGCCCACCAGCCCGCCCAGCACGAAGCCGGCCCCGAGCCCCACGAGTGCGCTCCCGGTGCCGACGGCGCCCAGCGCCAGGCCCAGCACCGGTGCCAGCGCCACGTCGCCGAGGCCCATGCCGCGCCCGCGCGTCGCCGCCCAGGCGCCGGCGTAGACGACCGTCCACGCGCCGGTCGCGACCAGCATGTCCAGCACCGGGACCGACCCGCCCAGCGCCTGGTCGAGGGCGAGCAGTCCGACCAGCGGGACCGCGGCGGCACCGGTGACGGCGAAGGGCAGGCGGCCGTGCTCGAGGTCGATCAGCGCCAGCGCCACCCCGGCGCTCGCCACGACCAGCAGCGCGCCCATCACCTGGGGGTCGTCCACCCGCAGCGCGACGGCGACCATCAGCGCCGCGGTGCCGGCCTCGACGAGGGGGTAGCGCACGGGGATGGGCTCGCGGCAGTCGCGGCAGCGCCCGCGCAGCAGCACCCACGACACCACCGGCACGTTGTCGCGCCCGCGCACCTCGTGCCCGCAGGCCGGGCACGCCGAGCCCGGGGAGACGACGGACAGCCCGAGGGGCACCCGGTGGACCACCACGTTGAGGAACGAGCCGACCGCCAGGCCGAGGGTGCCGACGAGGCCCACCAGGAACGGCAGGGGCAGGCCCGCACTCACGCGCTGCGCCTGCGGTTCGCACCCACCGCGACGTCGTACGCCGAGCGCTGCTGCTCGCTCAGGAGCACCCACAGCTCGGGCGGCAGGCCCCCGCGGGTGGTCGGCAGCGCCGCAGCGTGCCGTCCGCGGGGCATGGGCTCGGCCGGGACGAGGGCGGCCAGGTCCTCGAGCGGAGCGAGGGCCGGCCCCGGCGCAGCGGGGTCGACGAAGGCCTGCGCCGCCTCCCGCGCGCAGCGCAGCAGCGCAAGGGGATCGCGGTCGTCGAGGGCACCCACCAGGTCGCCCAGCTCGCGGCCGGCACCGGCCAGGTGCGGCGAGAGGGCCGCCAGGTCGGCGGCCCACTGGCACAGCACGGCTGCCTCGAGGTCCCCGACCTCGGCCAGGCGCCGCGCCAGGCCGGCGTACGTCGTCGGCACCGGGCCGGGCGCGGGCACCTCCGCAGCCTCTGGCTGCTCGAGCAGGCGAGGTCCCTCGGTCGTCTCGGTCGACGCGGGGCGCACCGGCAGCGCCGGCAGGCCGGGCAGGTCGGGCAGGTCGGGCAGGTCAGGCACGTCGGCACCGGCCCGGCGCCGGCGCAGGACGACGAGCACCGCGACCAGCGCGGCGGCCACGAGCAGCAGCCCGATCAGGGGTAGGAGCGGTGCGACCGCGACATGGGGGACGGGGGCAGGGTCAAGGACGCGCACGGACACTCCTGGCGAGGGCTCCGGGTATGGGGGGGCACCAGGAGCATCGGCACCGGGCAGCCCGGTCTGTAGCCCCGCTAGCGGTCGAGCCGCGAGGCGCTGACCCGGTGCCACTGGCCGACCCAGTCGCCCAGCTCGTCGAGCGGCATCGGGGCGCCCAGCCAGTAGCCCTGGAAGGCGTCGCAGCCCATCGCCCGCAGGCGGTGGACCACCTCGGCCTCCTCGACGCCCTCGGCGACCACCCGGATGTCGAGGCCGTGGGCGGCGTTGACCATCGCCCGGCACAGCCGCTCGGCCTCGGGGTCGGCGCCGACCTGGCGGACGATGGCGGGGTCGATCTTGATCTCCCGGACCGCGGAGTACTGCCACAACGCCGTCAGCGACGTCTGCGCCGATCCGAAGCCGTGCACGCTGACCCGGCAGCCCAGGGTGCGCAGCGACTCCAGGAGCCCGCGCACCTCGGTGGTCGCCCGGGGCGCCGGCTCGGTGATCTCGAGGACCAGGTCGGAGGGCGAGGCACCGGTGTGGCGCAGCAGCGCGGCCACGTCGTCGAGCAGGCGCGGGCCGAGCATGCTGCGCGCCGAGACGTTGACGGCCACCGAGCAGCCCGGGGCCAGGCGCTGGAGCTCGATCCGGTCCGCGAGCGCGTGGGCCAGCACCAGCCGCGTGAGCGGCACGATCGCGTCGCTGCGCTCGGCCTGCGGGAGGAAGGACTCCGGCAGCAGCAGTCCGTGCTCGGGGTGCTGCCAGCGCACGAGGGCCTCGAAGCCGGTCACCGCGCCGCTCCAGCCGTCGACCTGGGGCTGGTAGTGCACCCGGACCTCCTCGCCGCCGGCGATGGCCGCGAGCAGCTCGTCACGCAGCTGGCGGCCCAGACGTCCGGCCGCCGCCGGCAGGGGCCGTCGCCACCCGGCCGAGGGGCTCGACTTGGCGTCGTACATCGCCTCGTCGGCGACCCGGAGCAGGTCGGGGACGGTCCGGGCGTCGACGCCGTGCACCGCCAGGCCGAGCGAGGGGGCGACCGTGAGGCTGACGTCGTCGACGTGCACGGGCGCGGAGAGCACGTCGAGCAGCGCAGAGGCCCGTCGCTCGAGCGCGGCGTCGTCCTCGCCGATCACGATCATCGCGAACTCGTCACCCCCCAGACGCACCGCGAGCTCGTGCTCGCGCTCCTGGGAGCGGGTACGCCGCGCGACCTCGGCGAGCACCTGGTCGCCGGCGTCGTGACCCAGGGTGTCGTTGACGTGCTTGAAGCCGTCGAGGTCGAGGACCACGAGCCCGACGCGGCAGCACCCGGACTGCTCGGACCGGGCCAGCACCGCACGTCCCTGCGACTCCAGCGCCGCCCTGCCGGGCATCCCGGTCAGCGGGTCGCGGGGATCGTCGGCACCGCCGAGCCGACGCAGCCGAGGCACCCAGGGCCACCGGCCCCGGTGGCGCTGGGGGTGCTCACGCGTGGGGAGGGTGATCACGAAGGGACCCCAGCGCCGCAGGGCGACGAGCACGAGCAGACCGAGCAGCAGCACCGCGGCGGCCGTGACGGCGGCCGCGGGGGGCTCGGTGAGTCCAGGCATGTCATCCCGACTGGCTCGTGATCCGCGTGTCGGGCTCGGGCACCGGCGGCGCCACGAAGGTGGTTCCCGACAGGGTCAGGGTGAGCGTAGGCGACCCTGCCTCGCCCGAGAGCGAGATGGAGCGGACCAGCACCGCCCGGTCCAGCCCACCGAGCCGGTCCAGCAGTCGGGTGGCCTGCTCGTAGCTGCCGGTCAGGGTCATCGAGACCGTCTGCACCGCGTACTCCGCGACCGGTGCGGCCGCGTCGGGCTGCTGCGTCGCCGGGTCGCCCGCTTGCGGCGCGGCGACGGGCGCCGGGGCGTCGGGGCCCGCCCCGACCGGCACGGGCGCGCTGGGGCTGAGGGTGGTGATGTCACGGGCTGCGTAGCCCGCCTGCGTCGCTGCCTCGTCGACGAGGGCGAAGAACCCCGGCTGGTCGGCGGTGGCCGGCACCAGGCGGTCGAGCACCTCGGCGGCCTTCCTGGTGGAGCCGAGGTCCTCGGCCCGCGACTCCAGGTCGGCCAGGTCAGCGGCCAGCACCCGGTTCCGCTCGACGGCGTCGTCGGTGGCCCGCCGGGCGTTCCCGACGTCCTCGGTGAGCGGGCCCAGCAGCAGCAGCCAGCCCGCCGCGGCGAGCAGCAGCAGCGTCAGCGAGCCCAGGACGAGGGTGGCGGAGGGGGAGCGGAGGCTCACGGGGTGGCTCCTTCGGCGGGCTCGAGGGTGCCCAGGCGGGCGCCCAGGTCGTCGTAGCGCTTGCTGAACACCTTCACGGCCAGGGCGACCGAGCCGCTGAAGGTGATGGGGGCGCCCTCGCTGGTGGTCGTGCTGGTGACGAAGGGCTCGTCGAACCACGCGCTCTCGTCGAGGGCGGCGACGAGCTCGCCGACGCTCCCGCGGTCGGTGGCGGTGCCGGTGAGGTTGAGGCAGCCCACGACCACGAGCGTCGCGAACGGGTCGGGGCCGGGGCAGGCCGCGGCCTCCAGGCCACGGGTGGGGTCGGCGACGCTGCCGTCGGCGGCCACCACCCGGCCCGCGTCGGGCCTGCGGCCGGGCAGGTCGACCGTCACCGACTCCAGGCCGGCGCCGGGCGGGAGGGCCCCGTCGAGCTCGACCAGGACCCTCGCGAGGTCGACGTCGGTGGCCATCGCCTCCTGCACCGTGCCCACCCGGCGCGACACGCCCCCGACGTAGGCCTGGACGGGCGCGAGCGCCGCGATCTCGCGGCCGAGCTGGGCGCCGACCGCCTCCTCGCCGCGCAGGTCGGCCTCGGCGCCGGCCAGCGCGAGACGTTGGAAGGTCCACGCGCCGCCCGTCAGCAGCACCAGCGCGAGACCGGCCGCGCCCAGCCGGCGGCGCCAGCGGTGTACCCGCAACCGGTCGTGGACCCAGGGGGAGAGCAGGTCGACCGTCGCCGGGCCCGGGCCGGTGACGGCGGTGTCACGGCCGGACCGACGGCCCCCGGTGCGTGCGGTGCTCATGCGCTGCGCCCCAGGCACAGGCCGCCGGGCAGCGCGAGGTCGTAGCCGTCGTCGCCCGGGAGCCCGAGGTGCGCGCCGAGGTCGAGCCGGCCCACCGGCAGGCCCAGCACGCCGGAGGCCTGCTCCAGGAAGCCGTGCTGGTGCCCGGCGCCGCCGCTGAGCACGGCGCTGGTCGGCACGTGGGCCGGGTCGGTGGCGGCGTGGAAGTCGAGCGTGGTGCGCACCTCGGTGAGCAGCCGCTGCGTGGCCTGGTCCAGCACGGGGTCCGGGGCGGCGCTGGTGCCCTCCTGCTCCGGGCCGCCGCGCTTGCGCAGCTCGGCGGCCGGCCAGTCCAGCCCGGTCTCCTCGGCCAGTGCCCGGGTCAGAGCGTCGCCGCCGACGCCGGGGGAGACCCGCACGAAGTGCGGCACGCCGCCGGTGTGCACCGCCACCGAGACGGTGTCGGCGCCGATGTCGACCACGGCCTGCGTCGAGGCGTGCTCCGGACCGGTCGGCGCGTCCTGCGCGGCGACCGCCGCGCGCACCAGGGCCAGCGGCGCCAGGTCGGCGGCGACCGGGCGCAGCCCGGCGGCCTGCACGCAGCGCACCATCTCGTCGACGGCACCACGGGCGGTGGCCACCAGCAGGATCCGCACCACCCTGCGCACCGCCCCGGTCGTGGGGTCGACCTGCTCGTCCTCGCCGAGGAGCACGTGGTCGAGGTTGGCGTCGTCGACCGCGACCGGCAGCACGTCGGCCACCTGGTAGCGCAGCGCCCGGCGCAGGTCGGCCGGCGGCATCCAGTCCAGCTCCAGCGGGCGCACCAGCACCGACCCGCTGCCCACCCCCAGCCGCACCGAGCGGGACGCGATCCTCTGCTCGCGCCACAGCTGGCGCAGCGCGGCGGTCACCGCGGCCGGGTCGACCACCAGGCCGGCCTCCACGGCACCCACCGGCAGCGGCACCCGGCCGTGCCGGCGTACGACGGGACGGCGGCCGCGGCGCAGCTCGACGGCGCGCACGGCGGTGCGGCCGATGTCGAGCCCGACGACGGTGCGGGGCATGGGACCTCCTCGGGGAGCGGCGCGGGGTGGTCCGCGCTCCCCGGTGTCATCGGCCGCGCCGAGGGCGGACTTGACCGCCGACCGACCGGTCCGGACCACCGCTACAGGCCGGCCCGCCGGCTGCCGACAACCCCGGTGGCTCGACCGACCACGAGAGGAGCCCCGGTGGGCGACACCTGGCACGACGGCGACCAGCGGCGCGTCGACCCGCGGCTGCGTGCCCTGCTCGAGGCGGTCGTCACCGCCGGCGCCTCCGACCTGCACCTGCGCGCGGGGGCGGTGCCGCGGATGCGGCGCGGGGGCCTGCTCGAGGCGATCGGCGACGAGGCGTACGACGCCGGCGCGCTGTCGCTCGCGCTGCGCGGGTGCATGACCGACGCGGTGCGGGCCGGGTTCGAGCGCGACCTGGAGGCCGACTTCGCGCTCGCGGTGCCGGGGGTGGCCCGGTTCCGGGTCAACGTGTTCCGTGCCCGGGGCGCCGACGGGGCGGTGCTGCGGCTGATCAGCGACCACCCGGTGCCGCTGGAGGAGCTCGGGCTGCCGGACGTGGTGCGCCACCTGGCGCTGCGGCCCCGGGGCCTGGTGCTGGTCACCGGCCCGACCGGGTCGGGCAAGTCCACCACGCTGGCGGCGATGGTCGACGCGCTGAACGCCGCGCGGCCGGTGCACATCCTGACCCTGGAGGACCCGATCGAGGTGCTGCACGCCGATCGGGCCGCCACCGTGACGCAGCGCGAGCTGGGCAGCGACACCCGCGACTGGGCGGGGGCGCTGCGGGCGGCGATGCGCCAGGACCCCGACACCATCCTGATCGGCGAGCTGCGCGACGCCGAGACCGTGCGCGCGGCGCTGTCGGCCGCCGAGACCGGTCACGCGGTGCTGGCCTCGATGCACACGACCGATGCGAAGGAGACGGTGCTGCGGCTCGTCGAGTTCTTCCCGCCGCACGAGCAGGGCCGGGTGCGGGCGGCGCTCGGGGCCAGTCTCGAGGGCGTCGTGTGCCAGCGGCTGGTGCCGCGCGCCGACGGCAGCGGCCGGGTGTGCGTGCTCGAGATCGGGGTGCGCGACGCGCGGTTCGCCGAGGCCGTCGCCGACCCCGAGCGCACCCACTCCATCCCCGACGTGCTGGCCGACGGCGGCTACTCGGGCATGCAGTCCTTCGACCAGCACCTGCTGCGCCTGGTCCTCGACGGCACCATCGACGTGCGCACTGGCACGATGGCCGCCACCAACCCGCACGACTTCGGCGTGATGCTGCGGCGCTCGGGGCACGCGGGCCAGCGGCCCGCGACGGTGCCCGCGGAGTCCGAGCCGGCGCCGGGACGCCGACGAGCACTGGAGCCGCAGCAGTGACCACCACCCCCGACCCCGCCGTGGACCCCGCCGTGGACGCCGCTGTCGACCTGACCGCACTGGCACTCGACGAGCTGCGCGCCTACCGCAGCCGGCTGCAGGCCGAGGAGGAGCGGGTGTCGTACTGGCGGCGCCTCGTCCACGCGCGCACCGACCTGCTCGGCACCGGCCGGGGCGCCGGAGGGTCGCTCGGGCTCGAGCAGCTGGTGCGGGCGTTGGGCGACACCGGCTCCGGGGCCACCCGCTCGGCCCTGCTGCGGGTGCGCGCCCAGGAGCCGCTGCCCGACCTCCCGGACCTCGCCGAGGTGTGGGCGGTGCCCGCCGGCGACGCCGAGGTCGACGCGGCGCTGGCCCGGCTCGCCGAGGCCGAGGCCACCCTGACCGGCTACCGGCGCGCGCTGTTCGACCGGCTCGACGCCGCGACGGCCGAGCTGGTGGACCGCTACCGCGCGGAGCCGACGCTCGCGCTCTCCGTCCTGGCCTGAGGGCCCGCGAGGCCCCGGCTGGTGCCGCGAGTGCCAGGGCTGCCGGGGATGCCGGAGGGCCGCGACCCTCAAGGTCGCCCGGCGCGGCGCCGAGACTCCTGACGAGCCGGTGAGCGCCGGTTCGTGGACCCTCGAGGAGCGGTGCGGTGACGGACCTGGCCCAGACCGGCTCGACGCCCGGCGCGACGCCCGGCACGACGACCGGCACGACAGGCGCACCGGACCGCGGCCTCGTCGTGCCGGGCCTCCTGGCCGACGGTCGGGTGAGCGAGGCGCAGGTGGCCCGGGCCGAGGCGGTCGCCGGGCCCGGCGGGTCGCTGCTCGAGGCGCTGGTCGAGACCGGTGCGATCGAGGCCGCCGAGCTGATGCAGTGGGGGGCGCAGGCGTCCGGGGTGCCCTACCTCGAGCTCAGCGACCTGGCGCTCGACCCGGCCGCGACCGCGCTGCTGCCGGCCGACTTCGCGCACCGCGCCAGCGTGCTGCCCGTCGGCTGGGAGGGCGGCCTGCTGGTCGTCGCGGCGCCGTTGCGCGCGGTCCTCGACCTGTCGCTCCAGGACGACGTCGCCCGGCTCACCGGTCAGCGGGTGCGCTTCTCGCTGGCCTCGCGCGGCGAGATCCGGCACCGGCTCAACCAGGTCTACCGCGCCGAGGGCGAGCTCGCCGACCTGACCGTCGGCCTGTCGACCGAGGCCGAGCACGACGAGGACCTCGACAGCCTCACCGAGGTGCACGAGGACGCGCCGGTGGTGCGCTTCGTCAACCTGCTGATCAGCCAGGCGATCGCCGACCGGGCCTCCGACATCCACCTCGAGCCGACCGAGCACGACCTGCGGGTGCGCTACCGCATCGACGGGGTGCTGCGCGACGCGCACCGGGCCCCGCGCAGCATCACCGCGGGCGTGGTGTCACGGCTCAAGATCATGGCCGAGATGGACATCGCCGAGCGCCGGGTGCCCCAGGACGGCCGGCTCAGCGTCACCCACCTGGGCCAGACGATGGACCTACGGGTCGCGACCCTGCCGACGGTGTGGGGGGAGAAGGTCGTGGCCCGGGTGCTCGACAACTCCAACACCCGCCTCGGCCTGTCCGACCTGGGCTTCAGCGCCCACAACTTCGACCGCTTCGAGCGGTCCTACACCAAGCCCTACGGGATGATCCTGGTGACCGGGCCGACCGGGTCGGGCAAGTCCACGACGCTCTACGCCACCCTCAACATCCTCAACCAGCCGCACGTCAACGTGATCACGGTCGAGGACCCCGTTGAGTACCGGCTGCCGGGCATCAACCAGGTGCAGACCAACCCCAAGGCGGGTCTGACCTTCGCCCGGGCGCTGCGCTCGATCCTGCGCTCCGACCCCGACATCGTGCTGATCGGCGAGATCCGCGACCACGAGACCGCCAACATCGCCGTCGAGGCCGCGCTGACGGGCCACCTGGTGCTCTCGACGCTGCACACCAACGACGCGCCGTCGGCGGTGACCCGGCTCGTGGAGATGGGCATCGAGCCGTTCCTGGTGGCCTCCGCGCTCGACGCGGTGGTCGCCCAGCGGCTGTGCCGCTCGCTGTGCGGGCGCTGCAAGGAGCAGTACGTGCCCGACCCCGAGGAGGTCGCCGCGCTCGGCTTCCCGCCGCTGGCGGCGGGGCAGTCGATCCACCGCCCGCGCGGCTGCTCGACCTGCGGGCAGACCGGCTACCGGGGCCGGATGGCGTTGCACGAGGTGATGCCGGTCAGCGAGGAGCTCGAACGGCTCACCGTGCGCCGGGCCGCGACCGACGAGGTGGGCCGCACGGCCCGGGAGCAGGGGATGACGACGTTGCGCGACGACGGTTGGTTGAAGGTGCTCGAGGGCCGCACCGCGATCGAGGAGGTCCTGCGTGTCGTGGGGTGAGACGTCGTACGCCGCCCCCGCGGCGCCCGACGCGACCGAGCTGCTCGACCTCGACGGCCTGCTGCGCCACGTCACCGAGGCCGGGGGCTCCGACCTGCACCTGACCGTCGACGCCCCGCCCACGGTGCGGGTGCGCGGCGAGATGACTCCCGTGCCGGGCTACCCCGCGCTGGAGGCCCGCCCGTTGCAGGAGGCGCTCTACGCGGTGCTGACGGAGCGGCAGCGGCAGGTGCTCGAGGAGACCCGCGAGCTCGACCTGGCCTACTCGGTGCCGGGGCTCGCGCGCTTCCGCGTCAACGTCTTCTGGCAGCGCGAGAGGCTCGGGGCGGTGATGCGGCTGATCCCCTGGGAGATCACGCCGTTGGCCGACCTGGGCATGCCGCCGGTCGTCGAGACGTTCGCGGGACTGCGCCGCGGGCTGGTGCTGGTGACCGGGCCGACCGGGTCGGGCAAGTCCACGACGCTGGCCTCGGTGATCGACCAGGTCAACCGGACCCGGCGCGGGCACATCATGACCGTCGAGGACCCGATCGAGTTCCTGCACCCGCACCGCGGCTGCCTGGTCAACCAGCGCGAGGTCGGCGACGACACCCGCGACTTCCGCACCGCCCTCAAGCACGTGCTGCGCCAGGACCCCGACGTCATCCTGGTCGGCGAGCTGCGCGACCTCGAGACGATCTCGGTGGCGCTGACCGCTGCCGAGACCGGCCACCTGGTGCTGGCCACGCTGCACACCCAGTCCGCGCAGGACACCGTCTCGCGCATCGTCGACGTCTTCCCCTCCGGCCAGCAGCAGCAGGTGCGCACCCAGCTGGCCGCGACCCTGCAGGCCGTGGTGTGCCAGAGCCTGGTGCCGACCGCCGACGCCGCGGGCCGGGTGGTGGCCGCCGAGATCATGGTCTGCACACCCGGCGTCCGCGCGATGATCCGCGACGGCAAGCTCCAGCAGATCCCCGGCGCGCTGCAGTCGGGGGTCAAGGACGGCATGCAGACCCTCGACTCCCACCTCGCCGCCCACGTGAAGGCCGGTCGGATCAGCCGGGAGACCGCCCTCGAGTACTGCGCCGAGCGCGAGGACCTGCTCGCCCTCATCGGGTCGGCGACGCGCCGCTCCACCCCCACCCAGGCCCCGGCGACCCCGGGTGCCGCGCCGGCGGCCGCCCAGCACGCCGGCTGGTCCTGACCCACCCCGCCCTGGAGGCACCGCGTTGAGCACGAGCCAGTACACCTACAAGGTCCGCGACACCACCGGGCGCTTCCGGCAGGGCAAGGTCAAGGCCGACTCCGAGAACGCGGTGGCCGAGAAGCTGCTGGCGATGGGCTACGTCCCGCTCGAGGTGCGCCAGAGCGGGACCGGGCTGCAGGCCGAGATCACCATCGGCCGGGCCAGGGTCAAGACCAAGGACCTCGCCGTGGCCGCGCGCCAGCTGGCCACCATGGTCGACGCCGGGCTGAGCCTGCTGCGGGCCCTGACGATCCTGGGCGACCAGGTCGAGAACTCCGAGCTGCGGCGGGTGCTGGGCCTGGTGCGCCAGGACGTCGAGGCGGGGCACAGCCTCTCCTCGGCCTTCGCCGCCCAGAAGGAGGTCTTCCCCCCGTTCATGATCCACATGACCCGCGCCGGCGAGACCGGCGGCTTCCTCGACGGCGCGCTGCGCCAGGTGGCCGAGACCTTCGAGGCCGACGTCAAGCTGCGCGCGAAGGTGAAGTCGGCGATGACCTACCCCGTGGTGGTCTTCGCGATGGCGATCGTGATGTGCATCGGCATGCTGATCTTCATCGTGCCGATCTTCGAGACGATGTTCGCCGACCTCGGCGGCCAGCTGCCGGCCCCCACTCGCGTGCTGGTCGCGCTGTCGGGGGCGATGAAGTACGCCCTTCCGGCGTTGGGCGTCGTCGTCGCCGCCGGGTTCTTCTGGTGGCGCCGGCACGGCCAGGACGACCGGGTGCGCGAGGTGGTCGACCCGCTCAAGCTCAAGCTGCCGGTCTTCGGGTCGCTTTTCACCAAGATCGCCCTGGCCCGGTTCTCCCGGAACCTCTCGACCCTCCTCGGCGCCGGTGTGCCGGTGCTGTCCTCGCTCGACATCGTCGCCGACACCTCCGGCTCGGTGGTGATCGCGCGCGCCCTGCACGACGTACGCCAGTCGGTGGCGCAGGGCGAGTCGATCGCCGGCCCGCTGGCCCGCCACGACGTCTTCCCGTCGATGACGGTGCAGATGATCGCCTCCGGCGAGGAGGCCGGCGCCGTCGACGCGATGCTGCGCCGCATCTCGCAGTTCTACGACGAGGAGGTCGAGGCCACCACCGACGCCCTGACCTCGCTGATCGAGCCGTTGATGATCGCCTTCCTCGGCGTCGTCGTCGGCGGCATGATCATGGCGCTCTACCTGCCGATGTTCTCGATCTTCGACCTGATCGAGTAGCGGCTCCCGGGCCGCCTCGGCGGCCGGTGGGACGTCATGCGGGCGGGACGTCGTCGAGCCGAGGAGGTGTATGACGTCCTGCGGCCCGGGCCGTCCCGCGGCCCCGGCAGTGGTTCACAGCCGGTCGGTGCGGTCGACCTCGCGGTAGTCGGTGATGGTCAGAGTCGTGTCGACCAGGCTGGGCGAGAGGTTGTGCACGAAGCACTCGTCGAGCTTGACGTCGCCGGTGCCGGTGAGGTCCATCGAGTCGGCGTAGACCGTGCCGATCAGCTCGGCGTTGCCGTTGAGCTTGTTCATCCGCCCGTAGGGCGCCGGCGAGGTGAGCACGACGTTGGCGACCAGCCTCGTGCCGGCGTTGAGCTTGACGTCGCCACCGACGACCACGATCAACAAGGACTGGTCCTTGCACTCAGGGCTGCCGACGGCGGCGTCGAAGGGGCGCGACCAGCCGCTCATGTTGAGGTCGACGCGCTGGCCGGTGTTGTTGCCCGCGGGGAGGTCGAAGAACAGCACCGCGTGCGGGTGCTTCTCCGGGGTCGGGGTCGTGTGCGTGTTGGACTTCCAGTAGTTGTCCTGCGACTTGGCTACCGCGCGCAGCTGGTCGAGCTGGGCGTCGGTGAAGGCCTGCTCCGGGATGCTGAAGAGCTTGCGCAGCGACGCCTCGTCCTTGATCCGCGAGCCCTGCACGTCGGTGCTGCCGTCGCCGTTGAGATCACGGTCCCCGTAGTACGTCGGGTACGGGTCGGTGAGGGTCTTGCACTGCCCAGCCGGGTACGCGCCGCCCTGGACGCTCTGGTCGTGGGGGTAGGAGGTGTGGCAAGCGCCGTTCCTGTGGATCGCGCCGCTGCTCGGACCGCAGTTGCTGTTGCCGCCGTTGGAGGTCGAGACGTACTGCGAGGAGTGCACGGCTGCGGGGATGTCATAGGCGACGTCGGTGCCCGAGACGGTGATGTGGCCCCGAGACCACACGCAGCCAGTGGTCAGGATCGACTCCTGGAAGACCGCTCCGTTGCCACCCCCGTCGAAGCTGCGCGCGAACAGCGCCAGCGGCAGCCCGAGCGGCCGGGTGCCGATGCTGACCTCGGCCTCGATCTCCCGCACGCCGTCGCGGGCTCGGCCGGTGGAGTGCACGACGTAGCGGCCCGGATTGTGGGTGGGCAGCGGCGCCACCGCCTCCACCCACACCCGGTACTGCGAACCTCCGGGCAGGTCGACCACGGTCGGGCTGGCTTGTGAGCCGTAGCCGCTGGGACAGCCGGGGGAGCAGGCGATCCCGGCCACTCCGTGGGTGCGCAGGTGCGAGGACGCCTGGGCCAGCCCGGCGTCGGCGGCGTCGAGGGCAGCGGCCGCGTCCTGGGAGAGCCGCGCCGAGCGCAGGTTCGCGACCGTCACCGACAGGATCGTGGTGCCGACGATCATCGCCAGGGTGGTGGCGAAGAGGGTCAGCACCAGCGCAGCGCCATGGTCGCTGTGGGGGGTGCGGGGCGAGGACGACGACGGCGGCGGGGTCACGGGCATCAGGTGGCTCCTCGGTTGCGCAGGTCGGCCTGCACGGTGAAGCTGCGTACGGCGTCGCCATCGCGCACCTCGAGCTTGACCGAGACCAGGTCGACCAGTGCCAGCTCAGCACCGTCGGGCAGTCCGTTGGCGTTGCCGACGGCGGCCTCGTCGATCTCCTGCCAGGTGGTGGTGCCGTCGCCGTCGGCGTCGTGGATCCACGAGCTGCTGCGCAGCCGGATGTCGACGGCCTGGACGCCGCCGGCCAGGACCGGCCGGGTGACGGCGTTGTTGGCGGTCAGGGTGAGCGTGCGGTCGGTGGCGTCCCAGCGGTAGGTGAGCACCTCGGGGTCGAGTGCGTCATCGGTCTCGACGAAGCCGCTGCCGTCGAAATCGACGCCCAGGGTCAGCGAGACCACCCTGCCACCGGTCACCGTCGCACCGCTGATCTGCTCCGCCTGCCGCAGCTCGCGGCTCATCCGTTCGGTGGCCAGCCGGGCCTCCTCCGTGATGTTGCCGGCAGCGGTGACGTCGGTCGCGACCCGGCTGCTGCCCAGAACGAATCCGAGCAGCACGGTGCCGAGCGCGGCGAACAGCGCCATGGCCACGAGCATCTCGACCATGGTGAAGCCCGCGTCCCTGCGGGGACCGGTGGCGCTCATCGATGGTCCTCCGCGGTGCAGGCGACCGAACCGACGGTCACCGAGAGCGTTGAGAGAGGGTCCGCCTCGGGGGTGCCGTCAGGTCCGAGGACGGGGTTGCCACCCGCGTCGAGGCGGGCCCGGAGCGGGACGGTGTGGATGCTGACCACCGCGGGCACCTCGAGTCGCGCGATGCCGGGGGCCTCGACACGGGTGATGCCCGCGCTCTCGGTGGCCACCGACCAGGACTCGACCCAGGTGGAGAGCGGCGTCCCACCCACCGACAGCGTGGCCGGGTCGGGGAGGGTGGTGGCGCCCTCCTCGGTGAAGGTGGGCAGGTCGGAGTAGGAGGACCCGTTCCAGTAGGAGAGATCGGCGGCGATCGTCAGCGTGGTGTCGGGCTCGTGGCCGGCGCCGGCCACGGTGCAGCGCGCCGCGGCGGCTGTGACCCGCACCTTGATCAGCGGCAGCGGGTCGTCCGTGTCGCTCTCTGCCATGGGCAGGACGCCCACCTCGGCCGAGCGGGCGACGGCGCAGGCGTTGGCCCCGCCGGTGGGCCCCGCCGTGGTGTGGGCCCAGCCGCCGGAAGCCAGTCGCAGCCCGCTGCCTGTGATGCCGACGGAGCAGTCCGCGCCGATGCCGCTTCCGAACTCCCCGGCCCGCACGCGCAGCACCGGGTTGGCGAGCCCCAGGCTCGGGCGCAGCACGGCACCGGAGCCCATCCCCATCCGTAGCGCGTACCCGCCGCCCGCGCTGGGGGTCTTCAGGGCGACCTCTACCGGGGCGGTCGGTGTGCCGACCCCCGGCAACCCGTCGCTGGTCGTCGGCTTCCACGAGCCGTAGAAGCTGCCGCCGCCCCAGCAGGCGACCAGGCACCCGGCAGGACTCAGCCGGCCCTCACCCGTCGACGTCCAGGTCGGTGCGACGTCGGGCGGGGCGGTGAGGGCGGTGCGGGTGGTGCCGTTGTTCTCCTCCGTGGCCGCGGTCGCCGTGACCCCGGCGGCTGCCAGGTCGACCCTGCTGCCAGCGACGAGCGAGGCGTCGAGGTCGGTCAGCGCACCCGACACCGAGACAGCGTTGCCCTCCTCCGGCGTCGGGCCAGGCAGCATGGTGCTGGCCTCGAGCGCGACAGCGTGGGCGGTCGCCCGCAGCCGGGTGGTGGTCTGGTAGCTGCGCGAGATCTGCGTGTACGTCGTGATCGGCCGGCGATCAGTGCCTTGCGCCGGCAGCACGGCCACCGTGATCCCGACCTGGCCGGTGACCGGGGCGTCCCTGCCGACGTCGGTGGTGTCGTAGTCCTCGGGGGGTGCGACGGGCGCCGGGGGCGTGGCGGCATCCAAGAACTGGGTCGAAGCGGTGACCACGAACCCGTCCAGGTCCGGGTCCTCGGCGCTGGTGCGCACGGTGCGGTAGAAGGCACCGGCCGGTTCCCACGAGCACCGCGGTGCACCGGCGGCGACGTACCCGACGTGCGAGACGGTCGGCGGCACCGTGCGTCCGGCGTCGTCGGTGCAGGTCGTGCTGCCAGCAGGCTCGACGTCGTGGAAGTGCTGGTCGAGCAGGTCGATGTAGTCACCCGCGTTGGGCTCGACGTGGAACGGCAGGTTGCGCATCCGCTCCAGCTCGGAGGTCGCGAGCGCCTTGGCCTGGGTGCTGGCGCGGGCGATGTCGTTGGCCCTGATGCCGCCGACGAGCTGCGGGAGCGTGGCGACGAGGAGGGTCATGAGGATCCCGACCGCGACGACCACCTCGACGAGGGTGAACCCGGCGTCCTTCTCAGTCCGTGGTGACACGACCGGTCAGCCCCTCCACGCTCACGACCGCCTCGCGGGCGGCACCGTCGCGCTCCACGGTCACGCGGCCCGGCGTCGCGGTGCCCCGCGGGGCGAAGCTGACCCCGGGCAGGTACGCCGACTCGCCGTGCTGGAAGCGCGGGTCGGTCAAACGCAGCCCCGCGTGAGCCTCGATCGGCCCCTCGAGGAGAACCTTGGCGTCGTCGTCGCAGCGGCCCCGGTAGATGCTCCAGGAGGCAGCGTCGAAGAGCACGCAGGTCGAGGTGCCTGTGGTGACCGCACGCTGCTGCGCCTGGCGCAGCACGCCGCGGAGCTCGGTGACCAGGCCGTCCTGGGCCGAAGCGCGGCTCCAGGTCTGCCAACCGCTGACCGCCGCGGCCATCAGGGTCCCCGCGATCGCGATCACCACGATCATCTCGATCATCGTGTAGCCCGCGTCGCCGCGGCGGCGCTCGGCGCTCGGCGGGCTCGCGGGCATGACGCTCCTGGTCGGGTCCGGCGGGTGGACGTGTCGCGAGGGGGATGTCGGCGCGCCGGGGCCTCCGCTTGAGTGCCTGCGGTGGTGGTCTAGGCCGGGCTCAAGCGGTGCTCGGCCGGCTCCGACGACCTCGGTGCAACACCACGCCGCTCCCTGCGTCTGGCCTGTGTCTGGCTCCGGGGACCGGCGTCCCTCCCGATCCCCTCACAAGGAGAACGAACGACCATGCGCACTGCTCCCTCCACCACCCCCGAGACCAAGAAGGACCAGGGCTTCACGCTCATCGAGCTCCTCGTGGTCGTCGTCATCATCGGCGTGCTTGCCGCCATCGCGATCCCTGTCTTCCTGTCGCAGCGTGAGAAGGCCGCGGACGCCGGCGCGAAGTCGGACCTCAAGAACGCAGCGACCAGCCAGGAGGCTTTCCTGGTTGACAACCCGACCGCTTACGCAACGACGGTCGCCCAGTTGCAGGGTGAGGGATTCACCGGCACGAAGGATGTCGTGCTCAGCATCCTGAGCGCGAACGATGATGGTTACTGCATGTCCGCAAAGGCTGGCTCGAGCGCCAACACCTTCCTCTACGACTCGGGGCAGGGCGGTCTGCTTGACAGCAGCGACACGCCTTGCACTGCGACGTCGTACTCCTGATCCTATAAGCATGAGCAACGAGCGCCGCAGTGACGCGACGAGCATCGCTGACACGCTCGAGCACCTGACCCGCGCGCTGCTCGACCCGGCCTCCAGCCAGGTCGAGCGGCCGCGGGTCGCGGTCGTTCCTGCCCCGACTGGCGAGCCCGCCGACGATCCCATCCCCGAGCAGCGGTCGGTCGAGCCTGTGGTACCGCGCCCCGCGCGCGGGGGCGACCTCCTGGCCGAGCTCGCGTTCCTCGACCGATGACACCGCTGTACGCACCCTCCCCGCGTGTCCGTCGCACCAGCGGCGGGCACGTGGGGCAGAGTCACGATCCGACCATGGGGACCGACATCGATGACGCGCGCGCAGGCACGGCTGCGCTGTGGGCGGCGTACAAGCGCAAGGGCGGCGCCGAGCTGCGCAACCGGCTGGTGCTGCAGTACTCGCCGCTGGTGAAGTACGTCGCCGGCCGCGTCCGCGCCACCCTGCCCGCGACCGTCGAGTCCGCCGACCTGGTCTCCGAGGGCGTCATCGGGCTGATGGACGCGATCGAGAAGTTCGAGCCCGACCGCGGCTGGGAGTTCCAGACCTATGCGGTGCCGCGCATCCGCGGAGCGATCATCGACTCGATCCGCGCCGCCGACTGGGTGCCGCGCAGCGTGCGCACCAAGCTGCGCCAGGTCGAGCAGGCGCAGGGCGAGCTGCGACTGCGACTGGGCCGCGAGCCCGAGCCCGCCGAGCTCGCGGCAGCGACCGGGCTGAGCCCGACCGAGCTGCGCGAGGTGCTCGAGCGCCCGACTACCATGACCAGCGCCGACGACGACGAGCTCGCCGAGATCGGCGACGCCGACGGTGGGCTCGAGGACGCCTTCGAGGACGAGGGCACCCGCGAGCTGCTGATGGGGGCCGTGCGCCGGCTGCCCGAGCGCGACCAGGTCGTGGTGGCGCTCTACTACTTCGAGGGCTTCACCCTCGCCGAGGTCGGCCAGGTCCTCGGCGTCACCGAGTCGCGGGTCAGCCAGCTGCGCAGCCGGACGACCAAGGCGCTGCGCGCCGAGCTGGCGACCGCCCTGCTCGACCGCTGATCCTGACGATCCTCACCGCGACACGCCGCGGGGAGGTGCGGGTCGTCAGGATCGTGGCGGGGTCGCTCAGGCGGGGGCGGGCGGGTGCTCGACGCGCCGCGGCCGGCGCCGCGCGAGCGCCACGCCCAGCAGCGCCAGCACCCCGCCGACGTATGCCGCCCCCGGCGGGGTCTCGCCCAGCAGCGCCCAGCCGAGCACGATCGTGATCGGCGGGACCAGGTAGGTGGTGACGCTGAGGCTCCCGGCGTCCATGTGGGTCAGCGCGTAGGCGTAGGTGGTGAAGGCGATCGCGGTCGGGAAGATGCCGAGGTAGACCACCCACAGCACCGACGAGGTCGGCGCGACCTGCACCTCCTCGATGAGCGTGGGCAGGAACGGCAGGCACACGACCGCACCGATCGTGCAGGCCAGCCAGGTCACGTGCACCGCGGCCAGACGGGCCATCAGCGGCTTCTGCAGGATCAGGCTGACGGCGTAGACCACCGCGGCGAGCAGCACCAGGAAGACCCCGAGCAGGTCGCGGCCCTGGCTCTGCGACGTCGACAGCCCGATCAGCACGACACCGCCGAAGGCCAGCGCGAGCCCCAGGCCGAGCCAGGCGGTGAACCGCTCGTCGAGGAACACCGCGGCCAGCACCGCCACCAGCACCGGCGAGAGCTGGATCAGCATCGCGGCCGTGCCGGCGTCGACGCGCTGCTCGCCCTCGTTGAGCGCGACGTTGTAGACGCCGAACCACAGCACCCCGATCGCGGCGAGCGAGACCCACTCGCGCCGCGTCGGGCGGGGCACGCCCTTCGTCGCGGTCGCCACCACGCCCAGGCACAGCGCGCCCACCAGCAGCCGGCCCAGGCTCAGCGGCCCGGCGGAGAAGTCGGCGCCCAGGTGCCGGATCGCCACGAACGCCGAGGCCCACAGCACCAGCGTCACCGCCACGGCCGCCAGCGGCAGCCAGGACGTTGGGGTGGAGGCCGGGGGAGTGCCGGGCGCGGGGCGCTCGGTGCGGGTCGTCGTCACGACCGAAGCCTACGGTGACCCATGACGCCGGGTCACGCGGGAATCGGTCGTGACGGCCAGGCTCACAGGTCGAGCTTGTAGCCCAGCCCGCGCACGGTGACGAGGTACTTCGGCTCGCCCGGGTCGGGCTCGAGCTTGGCGCGCAGCCGCTTGACGTGCACGTCGAGGGTCTTGGTGTCGCCGACGTAGTCGGAGCCCCAGACCCGGTCGATGAGCTGGCCGCGGGTCAGGACCCGGCCGGGGTTGCGCAGGAACATCTCGAGGAGCTCGAACTCCTTGAGCGGCAGCCGCTGCTCGTGGCCGTCGACGGTCACCACGTGCCGCTCGACGTCCATGCGCACCGGGCCGGCCTCGAGGGTGGCCGGGGCCGCCTCCGGCTCGGCGCCGCGGCGCAGCACCGCACGGATGCGCGCGACCAGCTCGCGCGGGGAGTAGGGCTTGGTGACGTAGTCGTCGGCGCCGAGCTCGAGGCCCACCACCTTGTCGACCTCGTCGTCCTTGGCGCTGACCATGATGACCGGCACGCTGGAGGTCTGCCGGATGGTGCGGCACACCTCGGTGCCGGGGATGCCGGGCAGCATGAGGTCCAGCAGCACGATGTCGGCCCCGTTGCGGTCGAACTCCACCAGCGCGGCGTTGCCGTCGGCGGCGATGGCGACCTCGAAGCCCTCCTTGCGCAGCATGTACGCCAACGCGTCGCTGTAGCTCTCTTCGTCCTCGACGACCAGTACCCGTGTCACGGGCTGTCCTCCTGCTCTTTCCTCTCGGACCCGAAGTGCTGGGGCAGGGTCAGGGTGAACGTAGACCCCTGCCCCTCCGCCGACCAGACCCGGACCTCGCCGCCATGGGTGGCGGCGACGTGCTTGACGATGGACAGGCCGAGCCCGGTGCCGCCGGTGGAGCGGTGGCGGGCGGGGTCGACGCGGTAGAAGCGCTCGAAGATGCGGTCCAGCTCGTCGGCGGGGATGCCGATGCCCTGGTCGACCACCGAGATGTCGACCGACCCGTCGTCGACGCGGGTCGTGACCAGCACCGTCGAGTCGGGGTCGGAGTAGGAGACGGCGTTGGAGACCAGGTTGGAGACCGCGGCGGTCACCTGCTTCTCGTTGCCGAAGACCTGCACGTCCTCGGTGCCGCCGATCGCGACCGAGATCCGCTTGGCGCCTGCGTCGATCGCCGAGGCGTCGACCGCGGAGCGGATCACCTCGTCGAGGTGCACCGCCACGGGCGCGTCGAGCGGGTCGTCGGCCTGCAGCCGCGACAGCTCGATGATCTGCTGGACCAGCTTGGAGAGCCGGTCGCTCTCGGTGCCCATCCGGGCGGCGAACCGCTTGACCGCCTCGGGGTCGTCGGCGGCGTCGACCATCGCCTCGGCCAGCAGCCGGATCGCGCCCACCGGGGTCTTGAGCTCGTGGGAGACGTTGGCGACGAAGTCGCGGCGCACCTCCTCGACCCGCCGCTCGCGGGTGCGGTCCTCGACCAGGGCCAGCACCAGGCGCGAGCCGAGCGGCGCGACCCGGGCCGTGACGTGGCGCGCGGGGGCGCCCGGGCGGGTCATCAGGATCTCGGTCTCACGGATCTGCCCGTCGCGACGCACCAGGTGCACCTGCTCGGCGAGCGCCTCGGAGACCAGGCGCGAGCCGCGCACCAGCCCGAGCGCGTACGCCGGGGCGCTGGCCTTGAGCACCACGTCGCCCGCGTCGACCACGACCGCCGAGCTGCGCAGCACCGAGAGCACCGAGGCGATCCCGTAGGGCAGCACCGGCTCGGGCGCGGGAGGCACGGTGTGCTGCTGGCGGTCGCTGACGTGCCAGGCCAGCACGGCCACGCCGGCGACGAACGCCCCCACGACGGCAGCGATGAATGCCTGCAGCGTCGGGTCCACGTGCAGGATCGTACGCAGTCTCGCACCCGGGACCTGCCGATCCGGCCCCTGCTTCGCAACGTTCACCGCCCGTTCACCGCCCGACGACCACCGGACACCCCGCAGGTCGGCCGCAGTGCCTAGTCTCTTCCTCATGCGTGACGTCTTCCATGAGCAGCTCGACGCCGTCTTCGACGACCTGACCGCCATCTGCGGCCAGGTCGAGGTCGCCGTACGACGAGCCACCGAGGCCCTGTTGAGCGGCGACGCCGCGGTCGCCGAGCAGGTGATCACCGACGACGCCGAGATCGACCAGGCGCGGGAGCGGGTCGAGGAGTCGGCCTTCCAGCTGCTCAGCCTGCAGCAGCCGGTCGCCGGCGACCTGCGCGTGATCATCGCGGCGCTGCGGATGGTCACCGAGCTCGAGCGGATGGGCGACCTGTCGGTGCACGTCGCCAAGATCGCCCGCCTGCGGGTGCCCAACGTGGCGGTGCCCGAGGGCATCAACGAGACCATGACCAAGATGGCCGAGACCGCCGAGGACATGGTGCGTCGCGTCGGTCAGATCATCCGCCACCGCGACGTGTCGGCGGCCATCGAGCTGGGCCGTGACGACGAGGTGATGGACCAGCTGCGCCGCCACAGCTTCACCCAGCTGCTCGGCGACGACTGGGCCCACGGTGTCGAGGCGGCGGTCGACGTCGCCCTGCTCGGCCGCTACTACGAGCGCATCGCCGACCACGCCGTCTCGATCGCCAACCGCGTCGTCTTCGTCGTCACCGGCGAGAAGCCGCACCGCGGCGAGGTCTGAACGACCCGAGAGCCACCCGGCCACCCCCGACGCACACCGCCCCGACCCGTACGAACGGGTCGGGGCGGTGTCGGTCCGGGTCGGCTCGGGTCAGTTCGGGCCGGCTCGGCGCGAAGTATGAGCCGGCTGGGCGCGAGATTTGGGCCGGGTCAGCGACCCTGCGAGGCCACGGCCGCGGCGGCCGCCTCGGCGGCGTCGGGGTCGAGGTAGCGCCCACCGGGGACGGTGGGGGACAGGTCGGCGTCGAGCTCGTAGACCAGCGGCATGCCGGTGGGGATGTTGAGCCCGGCGATCTCGTCGTCGCCGATGCCGTCGAGGTGCTTGACCAGCGCGCGCAGGCTGTTGCCGTGCGCGGCGACCAGGGTGACCTTGCCGGCGCGCAGGTCGGGCACGACCGCCGACTCCCAGTAGGGCAGGAAGCGCTCGATGACGTCCTTGAGGCACTCGGTGCGCGGCATGTCGTCGCCGAGGTCGGCGTAGCGCGGGTCGCCGGCTTGGGAGAACTCGTCGGCGTCGTCGATCGGGGGCGGCGGCACGTCGAACGAGCGGCGCCACTGCATGAACTGCTCCTCGCCGTACTGCTCGAGGGTCTGCTTCTTGTTCTTGCCCTGCAGCGCGCCGTAGTGGCGCTCGTTGAGGCGCCAGGAGCGGTGCACGGGGATCCAGTGCCGGTCGCAGGCGTCGAGGGCCAGCCCGGTGGTGGAGATCGCGCGGCGCAGCAGCGAGGTGTGCACGACGTCGGGGAGGATGCCGGCCTCGCGCATCAGCTCACCGCCGCGGCGGGCCTCGCCCTCGCCCTTCTCGGTCAGGGGCACGTCGACCCAGCCGGTGAAGAGGTTCTTGGCGTTCCAGTCGCTCTCGCCGTGGCGCAGCAGGACCAGGGTGCTGGTCGGGGCGCTCACTGGGTGTTCTCCGGCTCCGACTCGGCGCCGCCCTCGGGCTCGAGCTCGTCGCCCTCGAGGCCCTCCTCGCCGGGCCCGTAGTCGCGCACCGACTCCAGCGGCTCGCAGTCGTAGGTCTCCCCACTGTCACCGCCGTCACCGTCGTCGCTGGCGAAGTCGAAGCCCTCGAAGATGCCGCAGTTCGTGACGACGGGGACGTCGATCTGCACCGACTCGCCGTTGTCGAAGCTCAGGCGCACCGCCAGGTAGTCGCCGGCGGCGAAGTCGCCGGTCACGGCGAAGCCGTTGTCCTCCTCGGAGAGGTTCTCGAAGCCCAGCGGGTCGATCGGGCGGGGCTCGACCTCGGCGCTGACCTGCTCGCCGCCCTCGCCGGACAGGCCGGTGAAGGTGATGACGTCGGTGGCGGAGTTGTTGGCCAGCCCGCCGATGAAGGTGCCGGCGCCGTCGCGGCTGGCCACGATCGCCGCGCCCAGCACGTCGACCTCGGCGTCGCGCTCGTTGGCGCCCGCGGCCGGCGTGTAGGGCCGGTCGGTGGCGTAGTCGAAACCGCAGGAGGAGAGCGGGAGAGCGAGCGCGACCGCGCTGGTGGTCAGCGCGAGCTTGCGGCGGATCAGCATCGTGGGTCTCATGCCTTCGGTTCGTCGTGGGTCCGGCTGCGGGCCAGCCTAGCGTCAGCCGGTGCCCAACCCGCTGGTGGTGCCCACGAAGCCGATCGCGACCGTGACCAGGCCCAGGTAGAGCGCCGTGAGCGCCAGCAGCCGTGCCGCGCCCAGCCGCAGACCCAGGCGCAGCGGCAGGTAGGTCCAGCCGTCCTCGTGGTCGGCGACCAGCCCCCACAGCGCGGTGAGCAGGTGCACCCCGACGCCGAGCAGGGCCGCGAGCAGCACCATCGCCGGCTGCGGGGCCTCGTCGGTGCCGACGCCGCCCCAGCCGCCGTACGACAGGAAGGCGGGGTACGTCGCGAACGCCGCGGCCCAGGGCACGAAGGACAGCACCCCGGTGCGCAGGGTCAGGTTGCCCAGCAGCCCGATCGCCACCGAGCCGAGGTAGATCAGGCCGGCCGTGGGGCCGTGCGCGACCGAGAGCGGCACCAGGGCCAGCAGCCCGCAGGCCAGCGCGAACCACGCCGTGCCGGGGTCGAGTCGCCCGTCGGCGAGGGGCTTGCCCCGGGTCGCGTGGGTGGCGTCGCGGCGCCGGTCGACCAGGTCGTTGTGCCAGCCCAGCATCGCCTGGCCCACCAGGACGGTGACCAGCACCAGCCCCAGCTCGCGGGTCGGGCGGTCCGCGAGCGCCGCGGCGACGCTCATCAGCACGGCAGTCGCCACGGCCTGGCGCGGGTGGGCGGCCTGCACCAGCAGCACCGGCGTGGAGTCGAGGATCCGGGCCGGGCCGGTACGCCGTGCCCGCGGCGTGGGCGGCGGCGGTGCGACGGGCGTGCCCGCCGGCTCGGCGGTCGCGGTGGATGTCGAGCCGGCGGCCGGAGGGGTGGGGCCCGGAGGGGTGGTGGGCTCGGCGACGGGCTCCCCGACGGGCGTCCCCGCGGGGCGCGGGGCGGCCGGGCGGCGGCGGGGCAGGTGGGGTCGGGCCATGCCCGGCAGTATCCCCGTCGAGGGGGCTCCTCGCGGGAGGTCCGCGCAGGTAGGAGGCACTTTTCGCCCGACGCGCCCGACGTCGGGGGTGGGGTGCGTCACGCCCCCGGGGAGGGCCGCCACCACACCCCCGAGCCATCTGTCAAGACCGCATTGCGCCTCTGACCTGCACAAACGATGCGGAGGACGCTTCGATCCCGTGTTAAGATGTCCACCTAGGAAGGGGAACCTGACATATGACTTTCACCGTCGGCGAAACGGTTGTGTATCCCAATCACGGGGCCGCTGTCATCGAGGACATCGAGATGCGGACCATCAAGGGCGAGGACCGTCAGTACCTGGTCCTGCGGATCGTTGCCCAGCAGGACCTGGTCGTTCGCGTCCCGGCCTGCAACCTCGACCTGGTCGGCGTGCGTGACGTCGTCGACAAGGAGGGCCTCGACCGCGTCTTCGACGTCCTGCGGGCCGCCCACGTGGAGGAGCCGACCAACTGGTCGCGCCGCTACAAGGCGAACCTGGAGAAGCTGCACAGCGGCGACGTCATGAAGGTGGCCGAGGTCGTGCGCGACCTGTGGCGCCGCGAGCGCGACCGTGGCCTGTCGGCCGGCGAGAAGCGGATGCTGGCCAAGGCGCGCCAGATCCTGGTCTCCGAGCTGGCCCTGGCCGAGAAGACCAACGAGGACAAGGCCGAGGTCATCCTCGACGAGGTGCTCGCCTCCTGACGGCGAGCACCACCTCCAGCACAGCGACATCTCGACGGCCCCCGGGTGACCACCCGGGGGCCGTCGTGCGTCCTAGGCTGGACCCACCATGACCCCACCCGACAGCCCCGACAGCCCCGACAGCCTCGACAGCCCCGACTGGTCCGACCTCGAGGACGAGGACGAGCTGCCGCCCGCGCTGGGCACCGTGCTCGAGATCAACCGCGGCTCGCTGCCCTTCGAGCTCCTGCACGGCGAGGCGCTGGTCGCCGTCGCCGCGTGGGGCCTGGGGGAGTCGGGGGTCACCCCCGTCGACATCGGCACCGAGTGGGAGGGCCTCGCGGACTCCGGCGAGCCGGTGGTGCTGCACGACTGCCTGTGCCCGATGACCCCGGCCGACTTCATCGCCGAGTGCCTGCGCGAGTCCGTACGCCGCCAGGCGGTCGTCGTGGGCGTGCGACCGGTGACCGACACGGTCAAGACCGTCGACGGGGCGGACGCGCTGCCGACGGTGCGGATGGGGCCCGACCGGGAGCAGCTGCTGGTGGTCACCTCGCCGGTGGTGCTGCCCGCCGGCGTGGTCGCGGCGCTCGACGCGCTGCCCTCCGACGACATGGGGGAGCTGGTCGCGATGCTGGCCGAGCGCTTCCCGGTCGTGACCCGCGAGGCGCCCCCCGAGGGACGTCGCGTGACCGGCCCCGAGGACGTCGCCGTCCTCGAGGCGCTCACCGCTCGCTGAGCGACCCGCCCGGCAGCGACCCGGTCCGGCCCAGCAGCTCCTCGGCCAGGGCGAGGTCCTCGGGCCAGGTGACCTTGAGGTTCGTGGGCCCCGAGGCGACCGCGACGACCGGCAGGTCGGCGTACCGGCTGAAGCAGGCGGCGGTGTCGGTGCCCTCGAAGCCGTCGTCGTCGGCGCGGCGGTAGGCCGCGAGCAGCGGGCCGGCGCGGAAGGCCTGCGGGGTCTGCACGCCCACCAGCGCGTCGGGCACCTGCTGCAGCCCCCGGGTCAGCACCCCGGCGACCGGGGCCCCGGGCAGCGCCCCGCCGCTGCTGCGGGCCGCCTCGAGGACCGCGGTGAAGAGCGCGGCCGGGGCCAGCGGGCGGGCGCCGTCGTGCACGACGACCACGTCGGTGCGCCCGGCCTCGACGTCGGCGGCTAGGCTGCGCAGCGCCCGCGCCTCGGAGGCGTGCCGGGTGGCGCCGCCGGCCACCAGCCCGACCTCCGGGCGGCCGCGGCCCTCGTCGTCCGCGCCGGCGTCGTCCAGCGGCAGGTGCGGGGCCAGCGCCTCGGCGACCTCGTCGAGCTCGTCGGCGCGCGCGACCACCAGCACCCGGCCCACGCCGGGGGTGGCCAGCGCGGTGAGCACCGACCAGGCCAGCACCGGGCACCCGGCCAGCGGCAGCAGCACCTTGTTGACGCCGGCGCCGACGCGCGAGCCGGAGCCGGCGCCGAGGACGACCACGGTCGCGGTCGGGGAGGTCGGTGGGGCGGGGGAGGGCGTCGGGTGCGGCACGCGGTGACCGTACCCAGGCCCGGCCCGGGACGTCATACGGGCGGGACGTCCCCCGCCGCGGGGGTGATGACGTCCCGGGGCTCTAGTCGAGGGCCACCAGCAGCGCGGTCGCGATCGCCGCGACCCCCTCGCCGCGCCCGGTCAGGCCCAGCCCGTCGGTGGTGGTCGCCGAGACCGACACCGGGGCGCCGACCGCGGCCGAGAGCGCCGCCCGGGCCTCGTCGCGCCGCGGGCCGAGACGGGGCCGGTTGCCGATCACCTGCACGGCGACGTTGACGACCTCGAAGCCGGCCGCGCGCACCCGGCGGGCGGTCTCGGCCAGCAGGGTGGCGCCCGACGCGCCGGCCCACTCGGGCTCGGCGGTGCCGAAGTGAGAGCCCAGGTCGCCCAGGTCGGCGGCGGAGAAGAGCGCGTCGCAGGCCGCGTGCGCCGCCACGTCGGCGTCGGAGTGGCCCTCGAGACCGGCCTCCTCGTCGGGCCAGGAGAGCCCGGCCAGGTGCATCTCGGCGCCCGGCACCAGCCGGTGCACGTCGGTGCCGACACCGGTGCGCAGGGCGGCGTACGCCGGCGCGGGACGGTCGGTGCGGGGGCTCTGCTCGGGGGTGCCGTTCACATCGCGATCATGCCCGAGCGCGGGCCCCCGGGGGTGCGTGGGGGATGATCGACAGGTGGACGGACGTGCAGGCATGTGGCGGCTGGCCGGTCTGGTGGCCGGGCTGACCGGTCTGGCGACCAGCTACACCGCCGCGATGGTGCTGACCATCCGCGAGTCGCCGGTGGTCGCGATCGCCGAGGCCGTCATCCGGCTGACCCCGGGCCCGGTCGCCGACTTCGTGATCCGCTTCTTCGGCGCCTCCAACAAGGCGCTGCTGCTGGTGATGATCTTCCTGATCGTCTCGCTCGTCTTCGCCGCGCTCGGCACCGCCGCCCGCACCCGGTGGTGGGCGCCGCTGGCCGGCTACTCGGTGCTGGCGCTGCTCACCGCCGCCGCGGTGCTGCTGCAGCGGGGCTCCGGGCCGGTCGACCTGCTGCCCGTGGTCATCGGCTACCTCACCTGGCTGCTCGTGCTGGCGCTGCTGGTCACGCCGCTGCGGCGCGCCGAGCGGGCCGCGCGCGCACCGGCCCGTCCCGCCGTGCCGAACGACGTACCGCCCGCCGGCTCGCCGGCCGCGGCGCAGGGACGGCGCGCGTTCCTGGTGCGCGCGCTGCTGGTGGGCGGCGCGGCCGTGGTCGTCGCCGGCGCCGGCAAGGTGCTCGGCAGCGGGCGCCGCGCGGTCGAGGAGACCCGGCGGCTGCTGCGCATCGAGGGCGCGGGCCAGACCCCGCCGCCGCGCGGCTCGAGCCTGGGCGTCGACGACATCGCCTCCTGGCAGACGCCCAACGACGAGTTCTACCTGATCCACACCGCCCTGGTGGTGCCCGCGATCGCCCCGGTCGACTGGCGCCTGCGCATCCACGGCCTGGTTGAGCGCGAGATCGAGCTGACCTACGACGACCTGCTCGCCCGCGAGCGCACCGAGGCGTGGGTGACGCTGAACTGCGTCTCCAACCCCGTCGGCGGCGACCTGGTCGGCAACGCGCTGTGGACCGGCGTGCTCACCTCCGAGCTGCTCGCCGAGGCGGGGGTGCTGCCCGGCGCCGACGCGGTGCTGCAGACCTCCGAGGACGGCTGGACCTGCGGCACCCCGCTCGAGGCGCTCACCGACGACCGCGGCGCGATGCTGGCGGTGGCGATGAACGGCGAGGCGCTGCCCATCGAGCACGGCTTCCCGGTGCGCACCCTGGTGCCCGGGCTCTACGGCTACGTCTCGGCGACCAAGTGGGTCGTCGACCTCGAGGTGACCCGCTTCGCCGACTTCTCGGCGTACTGGACCCAGCGCGGCTGGGGCGAGCGCGGGCCGGTCAAGATCGCCTCGCGCATCGACGTGCCGCGCTCGGGGGAGAGCGTGCCGGCCGGCAACGTCGCCTTCGGCGGGGTCGCCTGGATGCAGGGCACCGGCATCTCGGCCGTGGAGTTCTCCGTCGACGGCGGGCCGTGGGTGCCCGCCGACCTGGGTCGCGTGCCCAGCGCCGACACCTGGGTGCAGTGGGCCGGCACCACCGAGGTCGCGCCCGGCGACCACCTGGTGCGGGTGCGCGCCACCGACAGCGCCGGCAACGTGCAGACCGACGTCGAGCGCGACGTGCTGCCCGACGGCGCGACCGGTCTCGACGAGGTCGACTTCACCACCACCGACACCACCGACGCCGCCGTCGGCTGAGCCCGGTGGGCCGCGGCCCTACCAGTTGGAGTGGTTCTCCGGCGAGGGCAGCGGGTGGTCGGCGTCGGTGATGACGTACGCCGTGCCGCCCGAGCGGGGCAGCCAGGCGTTCTCGAGCTCGCCGCGGTCGTAGGTGCGGCGCACCGCGCCGTTGGAGGCCCCGGCCGGGTCGTTGACCACGACGTCGCCGTCGCGGGTGAAGCCGACGACGACCAGCAGGTGCCCGTTGGAGGCGCTGATCGGGGCGCCGGTGAGCTGGCCGCGGTCGAAGGCGATCGAGATGACGACGGGGATGCCCGCGGCCACCAGCTTCTCGGTCTCGCGCATGCTGCGCAGCCGGGTGACGAAGGCCGCGTCGGTCTGGCGGGCGGCGTAGGCGGTGTTGAAGGGCCAGTTGCCGGTGCCCTTGTAGCCGTGGTCGTAGGTCATCCGCGCCGCGTGGTCGACCCACGGGTCGTTGTGCCCGGCCGGCACCCAGGAGTAGTCCTTGGGCTTCGGCAGGGAGTCGTAGTAGCCCAGCACCATCGACGTCGACGTCGGCGAGCACCACGCCTCGCCGCCGTTGCCCCACTGCGGGTAGTGGCCCTGGTGGGTCATCTGGCTGTACGTCGGCACCGGCAGCACCGTGCCGCCGGCCTTGCTGACCACGCCGGGGGCCGAGGCCTGCACCGAGCCGCTCGGCAGCCGCGAGGCCATCGCGCTCACCGCGCCCACGCTCGGCGGGTTGCTGCTCGCGCCGGCCTTGCGGCCCATCGTCACCCGCAGCCGGTAGGCCACCAGCCCGGCGGGGGCGCGCCAGGTGTCGACGTTGACCGAGGCCAGGTCGTCGCTCTGCCCCGAGACCGTGGTGCGCTCGACGAACTTGTCGCCGGAGGCCCAGCGGCCCAGCAGGTCCCACGAGGAGCGGCGCCCGTCGGCGGCGCGGCCCTTGACCTCGACCTCGATCCAGCTGTCGCCGGGGGTCTTGGCCTCCCACGACGCGATCAGCTCGGTGAAGGAGAACCCGGGGCGGTGCCACGGGCCGTTCCAGCGCGCGGTCGTGTACGTCGTCCCGCCCAGCGAGCGCGTCGACGTGGTGGCCGAGGGCTGGTGGAAGACCCGGCCCCGCTTGACCTTCACCGCCGTGGAGCGGCCCTTCTTCCACTGCGCCGAGCCATCCCAGGACTGGTGGTTGATCTTGCGCGCGGTGGCGCTGCGCGCCGAGGTGTCGGCCCGGGCCGCGCTGCTGCTCGAGGCGGCGTCGCTGCCGCCGTCGGCGGCGTACGTCGTGGGGGCGGGGGCCAGCGCGGTGGCGAGGAGGGCGAGCGCGGTGGCGGGGAGGGCGGATCGCAGCACCGGGCCACGGTACGTCACATCCGTCACTTGCGTCACAGGTCGGCCCGAGGGAGTTTCATCGGGTACCCGATGAACCTGGCGCCACCCGGCTGATCCTTCAGCCAGGCAGCGGGAGGTCCATCGGGTACCCGATGAAACTCCCTGTGGAGGACCGGCGGCCCGGCCCGGGCGGGGATGCGGGGCGGGGGAGAGCGCGCTCCTACACTTGCGGGGTGACTCTCCGGCTCTACGACACCGCCACGCGCGACGTCCGCGACTTCGTCCCCCTGCAGCAGGGCAGGGCGGGCGTGTACGTGTGCGGGCTGACGGTGCAGTCGGAGCCGCACGTGGGCCACGTGCGCTCGGGGGTCAATTTCGACGTGCTGCGCCGGTGGCTGGTGCACCAGGGCCTGGAGGTGACGTTCATCCGCAACGTCACCGACATCGACGACAAGATCCTGGCCAAGTCGGCCGAGCAGGGCCGCCCGTGGTGGAACCTGGCCTACGACATGTCGCGCGAGCTCGACCGCGCCTACACCGCGCTCAACGTGCTGCCGCCCTCCTACGAGCCGGCCGCGACCGCCCACGTGCCCGAGATGATCACCCTCATCGAGCAGCTGGTCGAGAAGGGCCACGCCTACGCCGCGGCCGACGGCTCCGGCGACGTCTACTTCGACGTGCGCTCCTGGCCGTCGTACGGCGAGCTGACCCGGCAGGGCCTCGACGACATGGAGCCCGCCGAGGACGCCGACCCCCGGGGCAAGCGCGACCCGCGCGACTTCGCCCTGTGGAAGGGCCGCAAGGCCGCCGAGCCCGCCACCGCCTCGTGGCCCAGCCCCTGGGGCCCCGGCCGCCCCGGCTGGCACATCGAGTGCTCGGCGATGGCCGGCAAGTACCTCGGCGAGGCCTTCGACATCCACGGCGGCGGCGTCGACCTGCGCTTCCCGCACCACGAGAACGAGCAGGCGCAGAGCCGCGCCGCGGGCCACGGCTTCGCGTCGTACTGGATGCACAACGCCTGGATCACCACCGCCGGCGAGAAGATGAGCAAGTCGCTCGGCAACAGCCTGACCATCCCCTCGGTGCTGCAGCGCTTCCGCGGCATCGAGCTGCGCTACTACATGGTCTCGGCCCACTACCGCAGCCACGTCGAGTTCAGCTTCGAGGCGCTCGAGGAGGCCGCGGTCGGCTTCCGGCGCATCGAGGCCTACCTCGAGCGGGCCCGCGGGGTGCTCGGCGAGATCCCCGCGACCGGCATGCACTGCGCCGACTTCGTGGCCGCGATGGACGACGACCTCGGCACCCCCGCCGCCGTCGCCGCGGTCTTCGACGTCGTCCGCGAAGGCAACAAGCTCCTCGCCGAAGGGGCCGGTGCCGACTCACCCGCCCTGCGCGGCAACGCCGCCTCGGTGCGCGCCATGCTCGGCGTGCTGGGCCTCGACCCCGCCGACCCCGCCTGGGGCCCGGCCCGGGGCGCCGACGACCAGCTGACCTCCGCCGTGGACGCCCTCGTCCACGGCCTGCTCGACCAGCGTGCCCAGGCGCGTGCGGCGAAGGACTTCGCCGCGGCCGACGCCATCCGCGACCAGATCAAGGCCGCCGGCATCGAGGTCGAGGACACCCCTGACGGACCGAAGTGGAGCCTCATCAATGGCCGGTAACTCCCAGCGCAAGGGCGCGATCAAGAAGACCGGCAAGGGCAACCCCACCGCCGGCTCGGGTGGGCGCGTCAAGCGCGGGCTCGAGGGCCGCGGCCCGACCCCGAAGGCCAAGGACCGCGAGTACCACCAGGCCCACAAGGCCGCCAAGCGCGCCGAGAAGAACCGCTCGCAGTCCAAGGGCGGCTCCCAGAAGCGCCGCGGCAGCAGCGACGCCGAGTGGATCGCCGGGCGCAACTCGGTGCTCGAGGCGCTGCGCGAGGGCGTGCCGGTCAACGGCGTGTACGTCGCCGAGGGCGCTGAGCGCGACGGCCGGCTGCGCGAGGTCTTCGCGCTGGCCGCCGACAAGGGCGTCAGCCTCCTCGAGGTCGGCCGCGGGGAGCTCGACCGGCTCACCCAGGGCGCGGTGCACCAGGGCCTCGCGGCCCGCATCCCCTCCTACGAGTACGCCGACCCGCACGACCTGATCGAGCGTGCGAAGGAGATGGGCGAGCCGCCGCTGATCGTGATGCTCGACTCGGTCACCGACCCCCGCAACCTCGGCGCGATCGTGCGCAGCGCGGCCGGCTTCGGCGCCCACGGCGTGGTCATCCCCGAGCGGCGCGCCGCCGGCATGACCGCCTCGGCCTGGAAGACCAGCGCCGGTGCCGCCGCCCGCATCCCGGTCGCGCAGACGGTCAACCTGAACCGCCAGATCAAGGAGTACCAGGACGCCGGCTGCATGGTCGTCGGCCTGGCCGCCGACGGCGAGGTCGACCTGCCCGACCTCGACCTGGCCGACGGCCCGCTCGTGGTCGTCGTCGGGTCCGAGGGCAACGGCCTCTCGCGCCTGGTCGCCGAGAACTGCGACCAGCTGGTCTCGATCCCGATGGCCAACCAGCTCGAGTCCCTCAACGCCGGCGTCGCCGCCAGCGTGACCCTCTACGCGATCGCCCGTGCCCGAGCCTGAGCCCGCCTCGTCCCAGGCCGCCGAGCCGGCGGCCGAGCGGGGCCTGCGCGGCCGCCTGCTCGGGCACACCGTGCGCGGTGCGGTGGTCCTCGGCTGCCTGGCGGTCTGGCTGGGCGGCTCGCTGCTCGCGGCCGGCTTCCTGTTCCTCAGCAGCGACCGCGAGGTCAGCCTGGCCAGCCACGAGTCGGTGGTCCGACCGACCCTGAACGGCCAGGTCGAGCTGCGCACCGGGCCGGTCCTGCCGGACCTGCGCATCGCCTCCGGCCTGCCGCTGGGCGTGCAGGTGCAGCTGGGCAAGACCGAGGCGGCCAGCACCGACGACCTGGTCCAGCGCTACGCGCTGATCGCCTCCTCGCCCGAGGGCCCGCAGGCCAAGCTGCGCTCGGCGATGGAGGACATGGCCCTCGACGCGCTGCTGCGCGGGCTGGTCATCGGCGCGGTGCCGGTGCTGGTGTGGCTGCTGCTGGGCCGCAGCCGGCGCCGCCAGCTGCTGCTCGCGCTGCCCACGCCGTACGGCGTGCTCGCCGCGCTGCTCGCGGTCGCGATGGTGCTGGGGCTGTGGCAGCCCTGGACCCCGCCCGACGACGCGGTCGCGGCCGCCGAGGCCGAGCGCGAGTGGGTGCCGCTGGCCGACTTCGTCGGCGAGGGCGTGCCGCTGCCCGAGGAGGTCGACGGCGTGGAGATCCGCGGCGACGTCACCACCACCTCGACCCGCCGGCTCATCGAGTCGGCGGTCAACACCTACGACAAGTCCCAGACGTTCTACACCGAGGCGGCCGAGGCCGCCGGTGAGCTCGACCTGCGCCTGCCCGAGGACGACGAGGTCGTCGTCACGATGGTCAGCGACCGCCACGACAACATCCAGATGGACGTCGTGGCCCGTGCGGTCGGCGACAACGTGGGGGCCGTCGGGGTGCTCAACGGCGGCGACGACACCTCCACCGGCTCCAGCTGGGAGGCCTTCTCGCTCGACTCGGTCTCGGCCGCCTTCGACGACCTGCCGCGCTGGGGCGTGGCCGGCAACCACGACAACGGCACCTTCGTGGTCGAGTACCTGGAGGAGCTGGGCTGGACGATGCTCGACGGCGAGGTCGTCGAGGGCCCCGGGGGCGGCACCCTGCTCGGTGTCGCCGACCCCCGCTCCAGCGGCCTGGGCAGCTGGCGCGACGAGGGCGGGCTGAGCTTCGAGGAGGTCGGCGAGCGCCTGGCCGACGCCGCGTGCGCGGCCGACGAGCCGATCGACACGGTGCTGGTCCACGACGCCAACCTGGCCTCCGAGGCGCTGCGCCGCGGCTGCGTCGACCTCGTGGTCGGCGGCCACCTGCACGTGCAGGAGGGCCCCGACCCGGTCGTGGCCGACGAGGCCACCGACGGCGACGGGTCGGAGGCGGCCGAGCCCGTCTCCGGCGAGCAGGGCGACGCGGAGCCCGCGGCCGACGAGCAGAGCGACGAGCAGACCGGTGAGCAGAGCGACGAGGACGCCGAGGGCGCGAGCGACGCCGAGGGCGAGGAGACCCCCGAGGAGACCGGCCCGCGCACCGGCTACCGGTTCACCATGGGCACCACGGGCGGGGCGGCGTACGCCATCGCGCTCGGCTCGAAGATCCGCCGCGAGGCGCAGGTCTCGCTGATCACCTACCGTGACGGCAGCCCGGTCGGCATCCAGACCGTCAACCTGCAGACCAACGGCGTGTGGGTGGTCGACGACTACATCGAGCTCTCCGACATCGACCCCGCCGGCACCCCCGACGAGGGCCCCACCGACGGCCCGGCGCCCGGCCCGATCGCCCCCGGCGACGGGCCCGACGACGGCCTCGACGACGGGGCCGGCGAGGCCTGAGGCCGGGCCCGCCGGCCGCGCCGGGCTACCCCCGGCGCCTCTCCCGGACGGCGGCCACCCGCTCGCGCAGCGGGCGCTTGCCGATCTGGCTGGCACGGCCGTGCAGGGCGGTGAGCATGGTGGCGAAGAGGGTGTCCTGCTCCTCGGTGCGCTCGAAGGTGGTCAGGTTGAGCACCGGCTTCATCCGCTGGCGGGTCACCGCCTTGGCGTAGGTGAACTCCTTGAGCCCGTCGGCGCCGTGGATGCGCCCGAACCCGGAGTCGCCGACCCCGCCGAAGGGCAGCGAGGGCACCGCGGCGAACGCGATGACGGCGTTGACCGAGGTCATCCCCGAGCGCAGCTGGCGGGCGATCTCGGCGCCCCGGCGCCCCGAGAAGACCGCGCCGCCGAGGCCGTACTTGCCGGCGTTGGCCTTCTCGACGGCCTCGTCCATGCAACCGACCCGGTTGACCACCACGGTGGGCCCGAAGGTCTCCTCGGTGACGGCCAGGGAGTCCTCGGGCACGTCGACGAGGACCACCGGCTGCGCGAACCGGTCGTCGACCGACTCGGGGCCGCCGACCACGGCACGCCCGCCGCGGGCGATCGCGTCGTCGACGTGGCTGCGCACGACCTCGAGCTGCGAGCTCATCGTCATCGGGCCGAGCTTGGCCTCGGCGTCGACGCCGGCGTGGACCGCGCGGGCCCGCTCGGAGAGCCTGCCGATGAAGTCGTCGGCGACCTTCTCGTGCACGTAGACCCGCTCGACGCCGATGCAGGTCTGCCCGGCGTTGGAGAAGGCGCCCCAGGCCGCGGCCTCGGCGGCGGCGTCGAGGTCGGCGTCCTCGTCGACGATCAGGGCGTCCTTGCCGCCGGCCTCGATCACGACCGGGGTCAGGTTCTCGGCGCAGGTGGCCATCACCTTCTTGCCGGTCGCCGTCGAGCCGGTGAAGGCGAGCTTGTCGATGTCGGCGCGGCACAGCGCGGTGCCGGTCTCGCCCCAGCCGATCACGGTCTGGAGCAGGTGCTGGTCGGGGACCACCTCGCGCAGGCTGTCGGCCAGCCACACGCCCACGCCGGGGGTCAGCTCGCTGGGCTTGAAGACGACCGTGTTGCCGGCGCCGAGGGCGTAGGCGATCGAGCCCATCGGCGTGAAGACCGGGTAGTTCCAGGGGCCGATGACGCCCACGACGCCCAGCGGCAGGTACTCCACCGAGGCGCTGTGGTTGGCCAGCAGCAGGCCGGGGGAGACCCGGTGGCGCCCCAGCACCTTCTCGGCCTTGGCGCCGATCCAGGCCAGGTGGTCGATGGCCAGGCCGATCTCGAGCTGGGCGTCGGCGTGCGGCTTGCCGGTCTCGGCGTGCACGACGTCGGCCAGCTGGGCCATCCGCCGGGTCAGCACCGCGCGCCACTGGCCCAGCACCTCGGCGCGGGCGTCGAAGCCGATGCCCGCCCACCAGGCCGCCGAGGCCCGGGCCCGGGCGACGGCGGCCTCGACCGAGGCGGCGTCGTCGACGGCGTGCACCCCGACCACGTCGCCGGTGGCGGGGTCGAAGGACTCGAGCTTCTGCTGGTCCTGCTGGTCCTGCTGGTCCTGGCGCACGGTGTCGCTCATCGGTGGTCCTTCCCGGAGGTGGCGCCGGCGCCGACCGCGGCGCGCCCGCGCAGCAGGTCGGCGGCCTTCTCGCCGATCATGATGGTGGGGGCGTTGGTGTTGCCGCGGGTGACCATCGGCATCACGCTCGCGTCGACGACGCGCAGGCCCTCGACGCCGCGCACCCGCAGCTCGGGGTCGACGACCGCGCGGTCGTCGTCGCCCATCGCGCAGGTGCCGACGGGGTGGTAGAGGGTCTGGGTCTCGGCGCGCAGGTGCTCCTCGATCTGCGCGTCGGTGGGGTCGGCGCCCCACCGCATGGTCGGCAGCCCGGGCCCGGCGACCAGCTCGGCCAGCGGGCCGGTGCCCACCACGTCGAGCATCCGGCGCACGCCCGCGACCATCGCGTCGAGGTCGGCCTGGTCGTCGTAGTAGCCCGGGTCGATGTCGGGGTGCCAGCGCGGGTCGGCCGAGCGCAGCCGCAGCGAGCCGCGGCTGGCCACGTGCACCAGCGTCGGGGCGACGGTGACCTTGCGGCTGGTGGGCTCGTGCAGCCCGTTGTCCCAGAAGCCGCTGGGCGCGACGTGGGCCTGCAGGTCGGGGGCGGGCAGGCTCTCGCGGGTGCGCCAGAAGCCGCCGCCCTCGCCGACGTTGGAGGTCAGCGGCCCCCGGCCCATCAGCTTGGCGCGCGCGAAGGCGCCCAGGGTGTTGAGCTCGGCCAGGTCGGTGGTGCCACGGGTCTCGAAGACCAGCGGCAGCGCCGGGTGGTCGTGCAGGTTGGCGCCCACCGCGGGCTGGTCGAGCACCACGTCGACGCCCACCTCGCGCAGGTGCGCGCCGGGGCCGATGCCCGAGAGCATCAGCAGCTGCGGGCTGTTGACCGCGCCGCCGCACAGCAGCACCTCGGCGGCGGCGTACGACGTCTGCGTGCCGCGCCCGTGCTGGTACTGCACGCCCACGGCGCGGCCGCCCTCGACGACGACCTTCTCGGCCAGCGCGCCGGTGCGCACGGTGAGGTTGGGCCGGTCGGCGGCGGGGTCGAGGTAGGCGCGGGCGGTCGACCAGCGCCGGCCCTGGTGGCAGGTGACCTGGTAGAGCCCGGCGCCCTCCTGGGTGGCGCCGTTGAAGTCGTCGTTGCGGGCCATGCCGGTGGCCACCGCCGACTCGACCCAGGCGTGGGTCAGGTCGTGGGTGTAGCGGCGGTCCTCCACGTGCAGGGGGCCGTCCGTGCCGTGGAGGGGCCCGCCGAGGCGGCTGTTGGCCTCGGCCCGGCGGAAGTAGGGCAGCACGTCGTCGTAGCCCCAGCCGTGCGCGCCGTGGTCGTCGCGCCAGGTGTCGTAGTCGGCGGCGTTGCCGCGGATGTAGATCATCGCGTTCATCGACGAGCAGCCGCCGAGCGCCTTCATCCGCGGCCAGTAGGCGCGTCGGCCGAGCTGCTTCTGCTCGGTGGTCTGGTAGTTCCAGTCCCACCGGGTCTTGAAGAGGTTCGGGAAGGCCGCCGGGACGGAGATGTGGTCGGACTCCGCGGGGCCGCCCGCCTCCAGCAGCAGCACGGAGGTGACCGGGTCCTCGGTGAGCCGGGCGGCCAGGACCGCGCCGGCGCTGCCGGCCCCCACCACCACGTAGTCGAAGCTCTCCCGCACGCTCATCGGCCCTCCTCCTCGCGGCCCGGGCCCGATGCCCGCCGCGTGGGACCGACCGTATGCCGGGGTGGTCTGCGTCACAACGGCGGTGCCGGGTCGTGGACACGCCCGGCCCGTGACCCCGGTCTGGGCCACGCCGATCGGCGGCCCCACCAGCGCTGATGCCGCTCCGACCACCCCTGTCCGGGTGGGAGTGCCGAGAACTGGTTCCAATTCAGTGTGGGCACCATCACCTTTTTGGGGCACACTCGTTAAGAATTAGTACACGTTCTAGTTTTGGAGGTCCGGTGTCCGCTCGACGGTCCCTGCGTGACGTCCGACGCGCCGCCACGGCCGTCGCGGCAGGCTCGCTCTGCCTGGTGCTCGCCGCGTGCGGCTCCAACCTCGACCCCAACGACGTCGTCACGGCCGGCGGCACGCTCGGCGGCACCTCCGTCGGCGGCACCCTCGACAGCGGCGACGGGAGCGTGGCCGGGGGCGACCCCGGAACGGGCGGGGTGCCCGGCACCGACGGCTCCAGCGGCAGCTCGGGCACCTCCGGGTCGTCGGGCTCCTCGGGGTCGTCGGGCTCCGACGGCTCCTCGGGCGGCTCCGACGGCGGGACCAGCGACCCCGGGGGCGAGGGGTCGGCCGACGGCGGCGGCAAGGCCGCGTCGTGCGACGGGTTCAAGAACGGGCCGGGCATCACCGACTCGACCATCACCCTGGGCAACGCCTCGGACATCTCCGGCCCGGTGCCCGGGCTCTTCGAGGCCGCCCAGGACGCGACGAAGGCCTACATCGCCTTCTACAACAAGACCAACCCCGACGGGCTCTGCGGGCGCTCGCTGGTGCTGAAGAACTACGACAGCCGCACCGACGCCGGCGCCGACCAGCAGGCCTACACCTCGGCCTGCGGCGACGTGTTCGCGATGGTGGGCTCGATGTCGGCCTTCGACTCCGGCGGCGCGCCGGTCGCCGAGAAGTGCGGCCTGCCCGACATCCGCTCGGCGGCCGTCACCCGCGACCGCAGCGGCTGCGCGACCTGCTTCGGTGCCCAGTCCACGGTCGCCACCGAGTTCCAGAACGCGGTGCCCGACTACGTGCTGAAGAACTTCAAGGCCGCCTCCCAGAAGGCCGCGATGCTCTACCTCAACGCCGGCGCCGCCGCCGAGAACGGCAAGACGCAGGCGGCCGCGATGACCGCACGGGGGATGAAGTTCGTCTACCAGCAGGGCATCGAGGTCTCCGACTTCAACTACGCGCCCTACGTGCAGCAGATGAAGGACCGCGGCGTCGAGTACGTCCAGTTCATCGGTGCCGCCAGCAACGCCCTCAAGCTGGCCCAGGCGATGGAGCAGCAGGGCTTCGAGCCCGACGTCTTCATGCTCGACCCGACCGCGTACACCCGTGAGTACCAGCAGGGCGGCAGCGCGGTGGAGGGCACCACCATCTTCACCAACTTCGTGCCCTTCGAGGAGGCCGGCAGCAGCCCCGAGACCCAGCTCTACCTCAGCTGGCTCCAGCAGGTGAAGCCCGGCGCGGAGCCCACCTTCTTCGGCGTCTTCGCCTGGTCCGCCGCGCGCCTGTTCGTCGAGCAGGCCAGCGCGCTGGGCGGCAAGCTCGACCGGTCGGCCCTGATCGACTCGGTGCGCAAGGTGTCGAGCTGGACCGCGAACGGCCTGCACTCCCCGCAGGTCGTAGGGCCCAAGCGCACCGGCGAGTGCTGGCGCTTCATCCAGCTCAAGGGCGGCCGGTGGGTCCCGGTCGGGGGCACGAAGTACACCTGCAACGGCACCACGACCGTGCGATGAGCTCCTTCCTCGCCTTCACGCTCTTCGGCCTGTTCAGCGGGGCGGCGTACGCGATCGCGGCCAGCGGGCTGGTGCTGACCTACAGCACCACGAGGGTCTTCAACATCGCCCACGGCGCGCTCGGCATGGTGATGTCGTTCGTGTTCTGGGACTTCAGCGTGCGCCAGGGGATGCCGCTGTGGCTGGCGCTGTTCCTGGTGCTCTTCGTGGTCGCGCCCGGCGTCGGCTGGTTCATCCAGCGCTTCGTGACCCGGGGCCTGGGGGAGGGGCCGGTCTCGGTCTCGCTGGTGGTCACCGTCGGGCTCCTCGTGGGGTGCATCGGCATGGCCACCCAGATCTGGCCGCCCGAGCCGCGCAGCATCCAGCCGTTCTTCCCCGGCAGCGACGTCGAGGTCCTCGGCATCTTCGTCACCGCCCACCAGATCCTCACCATCGCGCTGTCGGGGGTGGTCGCGGTCGGGCTCTACGTGCTGCTCAACCGCACCCGCATCGGCACCGCCATGCGCGCCTCGGTCGACAACCCCGAGCTGCTCAAGCTCTTCGGCGGCAAGCCCGAGCAGGTCGCCGCGCTGTCCTGGGCGATCGGCACCTCGCTGGCCGCGCTGGCCGGCGTGCTGCTGGTCTCCACGGTCGGCCTCGACTACTACGCGCTGACCCTGCTGGTCATCAACGCCTACGCCGCCGCCATGCTCGGGCGCCTGAAGTCGCTGCCGCTGACCTTCCTGGGCGCGATGTCGCTGGGGCTGATGACCTCCTACGCCTCCGGCTACCTGCCCACCGAGGGCCTGCTCAACAGCGTGCGCAACGTCGTGCCGGCGCTGTTCCTCTTCGCCGTCATCGTCGCGATGCCCCAGGCCCAGCTGCGCATCGGCCAGGTCAAGGGCATCGTCTCGGCGCCGCAGCCCTCGCTGTTCCGGGCCCTGGGCTGGGCCGGTGCGCTGCTGCTGGGCGTGGCCTTCCTGGCCACCGCGTTCGGCGAGTCCAAGCTGCTGCTGCTCGGCACCGCGGCGACGTACGCGATGGTGATGCTCTCGCTGGTGCTGCTGACCGGGTACGGCGGCCACGTCTCGCTGGCCCAGCTGACCTTCGCCGGCGTCGGCGCCCTGGCCTACATCAAGATCGACCAGCCCAACCTGCTCGGGCTGGCGCTGGCCAGCCTGGTCGCGGCCGGGGTGGGGGCGCTGGTGGCGCTGCCGGTGATCCGGTTGACGGGGCTCTACCTCGCGCTCTCGACGCTCGCCTTCGGCGTGATCATGGAGAAGATGGTCTTCCAGGCCGAGTTCGCCTTCGGCTTCAACGGCACGCTGGGTGCCGAGCGGCTCTCGGTGCTGGGCGTGCGCATCGAGTCCAGCGCCGCCTACGTGTGGGTGATGGCGCTGTTCTTCGTGCTGATGGGTCTCTCCCTGCTGTGGCTGCGCCGCGGCACCCTGGGCCGGATGCTGATCGCGCTGCGCGACAGCCCCGCCGCCTGCGGCACCCTGGGCCTCGACGCCCGGTGGTTCCGCGTCGGCCTCTTCGGCCTCTCGGCCGGCATGGCCGGCCTCGCCGGGGCGCTGTACGCCGGCCTGCGCGGCTCGGTCGGCGCCGCGGAGTTCCAGTACTTCAACTCGCTGCCGCTGCTGCTGCTCGCCGTGGTCTTCGGCGTCACCTCGGTCACCGGCGCGGCGCTGGGTGGCGTCGGGCTGATGCTGCTCCCGGTCTTCCAGTCCTCCAACCCCTCGGTGGCCGGGCTGATCTTCGCGCTCATCGGCTTCGGTGCGGTCGCGCTGGGCCGCGACCCCAACGGCCTGGCCAACCAGCTCTTCAAGCTCGGGCGGCTGCTCGACCGGCGCTTCGGCACCCAGCTGCGCGCCCGCATCCCGGTGCTCCCGGCCCCGGGCGAGGCCCAGCGACGGATGCACGCCGAGGCCGAGGCCAACGCCGACGCCGAGCCCTCGCTCTCGAGCGTGGGCCTGCACGCCGACCACCACTCCGACGGGTCCGTCGACCTGCCGCTCGCCACCGACCCGCGCCAGGAGGTGCCCGCGCATGCCGCTCCTCGAGGTTGACCACGTCGTGGTCCAGTTCGGTGGCGTGACCGCCGTCAACGAGGCCTGCTTCGCCGCCGAGGCCGGCCGGGTCACCGGCCTGATCGGGCCCAACGGCGCCGGCAAGACCACCTGCTTCAACGTCATCTCCGGGCTCCAGCGACCCACCCGGGGCGCGGTGCGCTTCGACGGCCGCAAGGTGACCTCGGTGCCGGTGCACCGCCGCTCCAAGCGGGGCATGGGCCGCACCTTCCAGCGCCTCGAGGCCTTCGGCTCGCTCACCGTGCGCGACAACGTGCGGGTCGCCGCCGACATCCACCGCGGCCTCCTGGGCGCGGTGCGCGGGATCGGGTCCTCCTCGCGCGGCGGCGTCGACGCGCTGCTGGAGCGGGTGGGCATCGCGGCGTACGCCGAGGAGCGGGCCGACTCGATCCCCACCGGCACCGCGCGGCTGCTCGAGCTGGCCCGCTGCCTGGCCGGCGACCCGAAGCTGCTGCTGCTCGACGAGCCGTCCTCGGGCCTCGACGAGACCGAGACCGACGACTTCGGCGACCTGCTGCGCGACCTGGCCGCCGAGGGCCGCGCGATCCTCATGGTCGAGCACGACATGGACCTGGTGATGGGGGTCTGCGACGAGATCCACGTGCTCGACTTCGGTTCGGTCATCGCCTCCGGTGAGCCCCAGGCGATCCGGGCCGACCCGGCCGTCCAGAAGGCCTACCTCGGCTACGCGCCCGAGGAGGACGACGCGGCCGCTGGCGCCGCCGGCGCCGTCGGCGCCGTCGAGGGGCCCGCCGAGCGCACCCGCACCGACCTGCCCGTCGTCGCCGACGACACGACCGTCCTGCCCGCCGTCGCGGCGGGCCCCGCCGGAGGTGCCCGATGAGCGTCCCGATCCTCGAGGTCCTCGACCTGCACGCCGCCTACGGGCGCATCGAGGTGCTGCGCGGCGTCGACCTGGCCGTGCCCAAGGGCGCGGTGATGGCCCTGCTGGGCCCCAACGGTGCCGGGAAGTCGACGCTGATCAAGGTGATCTCGGGGCAGAAGTCGCCGACCTCCGGCGACGTGCACCTCGGTGGCGTCAACGTGCACGGTGCCGGGCCCGAGGAGCTCGCCCGGCTGGGGCTGTGCACGGTGCCCGAGGGCCGCTCGGTCTTCCCCAACCTGACCGTCGCCGAGAACCTCACCCTGATGTCGTACGCCGGCGTGCCGGCCGAGGCGGTCCTCGAGACGGCCTTCACCTACTTCCCGCGGCTGCTCGAGCGCCGCGGCCAGCTCGCCGGCACCATGTCGGGCGGCGAGCAGCAGATGCTGGCGATGTCGCGGGCGCTGGCCTCCGACCCGGCGCTGCTGCTGCTCGACGAGCTGTCGATGGGCCTGGCGCCGCTGATCGTCGACGAGCTCTACGACACCGTCGCCCAGATCGCCGAGTCGGGCGTCTCGATCCTGTGCATCGAGCAGTTCGCCCGCACCGCGCTGCGGGTCTCCGACTACGCCGCGGTGATGTCGGGCGGCCGCGTGGTGGCCACCGGCGAGCCCGCCGAGATCCTCGAGACCATGTCCGACGTCATCCTGGGAGGTGCGGCATGAGCCGCCAGACCACCACAGCTTCCGTGCGTCGCGCCGGCGGGCCCCGCCGGGTGCTGCTCTCGTTGGCCGCCACCGCCCTCGTGGGCACCGCGCTGCCGCTGGCCGCGGCGCCCGGCCCGGCCGGCGCGGCCGAGGGCGACCCGGCGTTCGCCGGGTACGTCTCGACCACCTCGGCCACCCCGGTGCGCATCGAGATCTACGAGTCGACCATCCCCATCCCGGCCAGCCCGCAGGCCGAGCTGAACATGGGCTACAGCACGGTCAAGGCCGACTCCTCGACGTCGCGGGGCCGGGCCAGCTTCATGTGGCCCGGCGACGCGGTCGGCGAGGGCTTCAAGACCATCGTGGAGAACTTCGGCCTCCCACCCGAGCTCGCCGGCCCGATCGGCGAGAACGGCTACCCCTTCCAGGTCAACTCCGTGCACCCCGCCGGCCCGCCGCGCGAAGCCGACGAGCCGTTCCCGGGGGTCATCAACCGCACCGGGGCCAGCGAGGGCCGGACCTTCGCCGAGGTCGGCTACTCCACCGACTGCCGGCTCGGCGAGCCCGGCGCCGGCAGCGAGGACGGCGGCGGTGGCGACGGTGACGGCGACGGCGACGCGCCGGGGCTCCCGGGCCTGCCCGGCATCCCCGGGCTGCCCGACATCCCCGGGCTGGGCGCCCTGACCGGCGGGCTCACCGAGGCCCTGGCCGGAGGTCTGGCCGGCGGCTCGCGCGCCGCGAGCCAGGAGCCCACGGCGCGCGAGCGTCGTACGGCACGGGTCGAGGCGCGCGCCGACGAGGACGAGGTCGAGTGCCAGATCCCGACCGAGCTCGCCGCGCTCGTCGACATCGGCGGCTACGCCGCCGAGTCGGTCGTGACCAACGACTCCACCCAGGTGCGCGCGGTCTCGCGCTCGGCCGTCGGTGACGTCAGCCTGCTCGGCGGGGTGGTGACCCTCTCGGGCATCACCGCTCGAGCCGTGGCGGCCAGCGACGGCGCCAAGGGCACCACCGGGGGCGGCGCCGACTACGGCGTGCTCACCATCGCCGGGCAGAAGTTCCGCTACGGCGCCGACGGCTTCGAGGCCGCCGGCCAGGCGGCGCCCGTGCCGGGCCTGCCCAGCGACCCGGGGGCCGCGCTCGAGGCCCTCGGCATCCAGCTGCTGCTGCCGCAGCCGTCGTACGAGAAGGACGGCGACAAGGCCACCACCACCGTGCAGGGCATCCAGGTCGTCATCGACACCACGATCCTGCGCGGCCAGCTCGACGCGCTGCCGCTCAACGCGCTCGCCGACCTGATCAACCAGATCCCCGAGGAGGCCGGCCAGCTCAAGGCGGTGCTGGGGTCCGCGATCAACCTGGCCCCCCGGTTCGTGATCACCCTCGGCAACGCCACCAGCGTCGTCGACACCTCCCAGCCCGTCGACATCCCGACCGGCGAGGTGCCCGACAACAACACCACCGGCGAGCCGGGCGACCCGACCACCGCCGGTGGGGGCGGCAGCGCCACGACCGGCGGCGGCGGCACCGGCACCGCCGGCACCCCGGGCACCCCGGGCGAGCCCGCCGTGCCCGGCAGCGACGGCTCGGGCGACGGCGACCTCGTCGACGCCGCGCCGACCGGCGCCGGGCTGCCGCCGCTGTTCTCCATCCCCGGCGCGCTGCTCTTCGGCGGGATCATCGGCGCCACGATCGCCGGCTCCTACCTGCGCCGCCTCGGCGTGCTCGCCCTCGGCGGCGTCGGCGCCTGCCCCCACGGCCTCGACAGCGGCCTCCCCGACCTCCGAAAGGCCTGAGCGATGACCACCGTGAACCCCGCACCCGCACCCACCCCCGGTCACACCGGCACCGCGCCGGCCTCGGGGGCCCGCACCGGCGCCTCGTCGGTCGGCTCGCTGCCGCGGGCCGGCTCGCGCGGCGGCAACGGGGCTGCGCCGCTGAAGAACAACAACTACCGGCTGCTGCAGGTGGTGCTCTTCTGGGCCGGTGCGGTGCTGCTGCCGCTGGGCCTCGTGGTGATCATCCTGGGCTGGTACGGCGCCGCGAACACCCCCTACGAGTACGACCAGATCTCCTACCTGGTCTCCGGCGGCCTGCTCGGGCTCGGGCTGACCTTCTGCGGCGGCTTCCTCTACTTCGGCGCCTGGCTGGCCCGCATCGCCGACGACGGGCGCGAGTCCTCCAAGCGCCTCGCCGACACCCTCCTCGTGCTCGCCGACGTCACCTCGCGCGCCGCGGCCACCCGCGACGACGGCGTCGACGTCTCGGCCCTGCCGGTCACCGCCGGCGACGGCACCACCATGCACCGCCGCGACTGCGCCCTCATCGCCCACCGCACCGACCTGCACCCCGTCGGCGAGCACAACGGCCACCTCACCACCTGCCGCGTCTGCCGCCCCTGACCTCACGGGCTCGGGTCCGAAGGTTCATCGGGTCCCCGATGAACCTCCCGCCACCACGCTGAAGCATCAGCCAGGCACCGCCAGTGCCATCGGGTACCCGATGAACCTTCGGCGCCCCGCCTGACCCGCCCGCGTCAGCGGCGTACGCCGCCGGCGTCGGTGGGCGCGTCGGTGGGGTCGGTGTCGTCCGGGTCGTCGTCGGGGTCGGCGGCCATGGCCTCGTCGGGCTTCGAGGTGAGGACGGTGTCGATGTAGTCGCGGGCGGTGTCGAAGATGTCGACGGGCCGCCCGGCGCGCTCGGAGAGGTACCACCGGTGCACCAGCACCTCGTGGAAGAACTGCGCGGGCTCGAGCTTGCCGCGCGAGTCGGCGGGGATCATCGCGGTCAGCGGCTCGTACACCCGGGTCAGCCACCGGTTGGCGACCAGCTGGCGGTCCTCGCGGCCCAGGTCGTGGTGGGCGGTGAAGGCGGCGAGGTCGTTGAGCAGGCGCCGGGCCTGGGCGTCCTCGACGTCGAGCCCGGTCAGCGACTGCAGCTCGCGGCGGTGGTGGCCGGCCTCGACGACCTTGGGCTGGATGCGCACCTGGTCGCCGTCGTAGTCGGTGACGATGTCGAGCTCGTCGACGTCGAAGCCCAGGTCGTTGAGCCGCTCGAGGCGCCGCTCGATGCGCCACAGCTCGCCGGCCGAGAACTCCTCGTGCCCGGTCAGCTCGCCCCACAGCTCGTCGTAGCGGCGCAGCAGCAGCTCGACCACCTCGTGCGGCTCGATCGCCTCGGCGGCCGAGCCGTGGCCGGGCAGGCTGGCCTGCAGGTCGAGCAGCTCGGCGAAGACGTTCTCGGTGGCCACGGTGACGTCGTGTTCACGCATCTGGCGCGACAGGCTCGAGCGCAGCTCGCCGGTCTCGGCGTCGACGAGGTACGCCGCGAACCCGTCGGCGCTGCGCCGGAAGAGCACGTTCGACAGCGACACGTCGCCCCAGTAGAAGTCGGCCAGGTGCAGGCGCACCAGCAGCACCACCAGCGCGTCGACCAGCCGGGGCAGGTCCTCGCGCCCGGCGCCGTGGCTGAAGAGGCTGCGGTAGGGCAGCGAGAAGCGCAGGTGCTCGGTGATCAGCGCGGCCGGCAGCTCCTCGCCGTCGGCGTCGACGCGCCCGGCGACCACGCCCTGCGGCACCACGGCCGGCATCCCCATCCGCTGCAGGTCGCGCAGCAGCCGGTACTCGCGGAACGCGATGTCCTCGACGGTCTCCTTGACGGCGTACACCCGATCGCGCAGCCGCACGATGCGCACCACGTGGCGCGAGAGGCCGCGCGGCAGCGGCACCACGTGCTCCTCGCCCCACTCCTCGAGCGGGGTCGACCAGGGCAGGGTGATGATCGCCGGGTCGGGTCGGCTGGCGACGATGCGCAGGGCCATCAGGCGAGCCTAGGGCCGGGCGCTCAGAGCCGCCACACGGTGACGCCGGCCCCGCCGGTCGGCACCTCCAGCCATCCGTCGCGTACGACGAGCGGTGCCGGTTCGCCCTCGGTGGCCAGCAGCGGCGCGGGGTCGCCGACCGGGCGGGCCGGGGCCCCGTCGAGGGCGGGCAGCGCCAGCGCGGCGCTGGGCAGGCCGACCGCCCCGCCGGGGGCGCGGCGGGCGCAGACCAGCACCGAGCCGGCGGGGTGCTCACGGAGGTAGACGAGGGTGTCGTCGTCGACGTGGGCCCAGCGCAGCCCGCCGCGCACCAGCGCGGGGTGCTCGGCGCGCAGCCGCGCGAGCGCGGCGTACGTCTCCATCGTCGTGCGGTCCCACGCCTCGGGGGAGTCCCAGGGCATCGTCCGGCGCGCGTCCTCGCCGTTGACGCCCTCGAGGCCGATCTCGTCGCCGGCGAAGAGCATCGGCACCCCGGGCAGGGTGAACTGCAGCCCAGCGGCGACCCGGTGCTGCTCGGGCGAGCCGACCAGGGTGCGGATGCGCGCGGAGTCGTGGGAGCCCAGGATGTTCCACGACCAGGTGGTGGCCCGCCAGCCGTGCCGCGCGGTCCACTCGCGCATGGAGCGCGCCACCAGCGGGCCGGGGCGCCGCGGCACCGGCAGCGGCCGGCCGAAGGCCCGCGCCGGCGACTTCTCGTCGCGCAGCCACGACCAGACCGGCCACGAGAAGCCGGAGTAGTTCATGGTGCCGTGCCAGCCGTCGCCGTCGAGGTCGCTCGAGGCGTCGTGGTTGTGCTCGCCGATCACCAGCGCGTCGGGGCGCTGGGCCTGCGCGGTGGCGCGCACGGTGCGCGCCACGTCGTGCGCGACGTCGGTGGCGCCCAGCCGCCCGGTCATGTTGGCCACGTCGATGCGCCAGCCGTCGACGTCGTACGGCGGCCGCAGCCAGCGCGCCACGACGCTCTCGGGCCCCTCGGTCATGGCCGCGCGCAGCCCGGGGTCGGTGTGGTCGAGCTTGGGCAGGGTGTGGTGGCCCATCCAGCACTCGTAGGAGCCGTCGGCGCGGAAGCAGTACCAGCCGCGGCCGGGGCCCTCGGGGTCGGCGAGCGCCTCGCGGAACCACTCGTGGGTGTCGCCGGTGTGGTTGGTGGTCAGGTCGCCCAGCAGCCGCAGCCCCCGCTCGTGCACCGCCTCGGAGAGGCGCTGGTAGGCGTCGTCGCCGCCGAGCAGCGGGTCGACGCCGTCGAAGGTGGAGGCGTTGTAGCGGTGGTTGGACTCCCCGGGGAAGACCGGGGTCGTGTAGAGCACGTTCACGCCGAGCGCGGCGACGTGGTCGAGGTGCTCGACGACGCCGTCGAGGTCGCCGCCGAAGAGCTGCAGCGGGGTGCGCGGGTCGGAGCCCTCGAAGACCACCTCGTCGTCCCAGGCCGCCGGCACCGCCCAGGCCGGGGTCTCGCGCTGGTCGGCGGCCGCCGAGCGGGCGAACCGGTCGGGGAAGACCTGGTAGACCACGGCCTCGCGGCCCCACTCCGGCGGCGGGGCGTGGCTGGAGACGCGGAAGTCGAAGGCGTCGGGCGCGTCGTGCTCGACCACCCCGGCCGCGGTCAGCCAGCGCTGGCGCCCGTCGGCCCCGGCGAGCAGGAAGCGGTAGTGGGTGACCGGGTTGTGCACCGGCAGCTCGCCCTCCCACCACACCGACCCCTCGCCGCCGGACTCCTCGGCGTCGTCGCGCGCGACCTCGGCGCAGCGGTGGTAGACCGGCTCGGCGTCGTACGTCGTGCGCAGCCAGACCGCCTCGACCGGGTCGCCGACCCAGGTCCGCAGCCGCACCGTGACCGGCCAGCCCGGCGCGGGGGTCTCGGGGTCCAGGTGCAGCGCGGAGCCGTCGTGGTGCGGCTCGTGCAGGAGGTGGGGGTCCATGCGCCCATCCTCCCAGGCGGGCTCGCCGCGACCGGTGTGTCCTCGACCCTTGCCGGATAAGTAGAACGTGTTCTAGGTTTCGGCCATGAGCAACCGCGTCGTCGTCGTCACCGGAGCCGCGTCCGGCATCGGGTTCGCCACCGCCGAGAGGTTCCGCGACCTCGGCGACACCGTCCTGGCCCTCGACATCGCCACGAGCGTGCCCGAGGGCGTCAGCTTCGTGAAGTGCGACGTGGGCGACAAGGCCGCCGTGGATGCCGCGATCGCCACCTGCGTGGCCGAGGCCGGGCGCATCGACGTGCTGGCCAACGTCGCCGGCATCGTGCAGTTCGGCCGCTTCGAGACCGTCACCGAGGAGCTCTTCGACCGCGTCCACGCCGTCGACGTCAAGGGCCCCTTCTTCCTCGTCCAGGCCGCCCTGCCGCACCTGCGCGCCAGCCGCGGCTGCGTCGTCAACGTCTCCTCGGTGGCCGGACGCGTCCCGCAGCCCTACTCGGCGGCGTACTCGGCCGCCAAGGGCGGGCTGACCCAGCTGACCAAGGCCCTGGCCCTCGAGCTCTCGCCCGACGGCATCCGCGTCAACGCGGTCTGCCCCGGCACCGTCGACACCCCGCTGGTGGCCAAGGTCGCAGAGACCTACCCCGACGACCTCGACCCGCGCGTCTCCGACCGGCTGCTGGCGATGCTGCCCGGCGCGGCGTCGTCGCCCGCCGAGATCGCGGCGACCATCGCCTACCTCGCCTCCGCCGAGGCGCGGATGATCACCGGCGCGATCGTGGCCCACGACGGCGGCATGGGCTGAGCCCCACCCGGGCCGCGCGCCGCCGGGCCTGGCTAGGCTGGGCGCCCCCGCCGGTGTAGCTCAGTTGGCAGAGCACCTCTCTTGTAAAGAGGATGTCGCAGGTTCGACCCCTGTCACCGGCTCGTGAGCGACCACCCCGTCCCGTACGGCGTGCTGGTCCTGGCCGCCACCCCCATCGGCCAGCCCGGCGACGCGCCGCCGCGCCTGGCGGCCGAGCTGTCCGGTGCCGACGTGGTCGCCGCCGAGGACACCCGGCGGCTGCGGCGCCTGACCACCGACCTCGGCATCGAGCTCGGCGGGCGCGTCGTCTCCTACTTCGAGGGCAACGAGCAGGCGCGCACGCCCACGCTGCTCGAGGCGCTGCTGGCCGGCGAGCGGGTGGTGCTGGTGACCGACGCCGGGATGCCGAGCGTGTCCGACCCGGGCTACCGCCTGGTGGCCGCGGCGGTCGAGGCCGGGGTGCGGGTCACCTCGGTGCCCGGGCCGAGCGCGGTGCTGACCGCGCTCGCGGTCAGCGGCCTGCCCGTCGACCGGTTCTGCTTCGAGGGGTTCCTGCCCCGCAAGGCCGGCGAGCGCGCGCGGCGCCTGGACTCCCTGGCCGCCGAGGAGCGGACCATGGTGTTCTTCGAGGCGCCGCACCGCACCGAGGCCGCGCTCGCCGCGATGGCGACCTCCTGGGGCGCCGACCGGGTGGCCGCGGTGTGCCGCGAGCTGACCAAGACCCACGAGGAGGTGCGCCGTGGCCCGCTGGGCGAGCTCGTCGACTGGGCCGCCGAGGGCGTGCGCGGCGAGGTGACGATCGTGGTCACCGGCGCCGCGCCCAGCGCCGCCCTCTCGACCGAGCCCCCCGCCCTCGTCGCCGCGGTCGCCGAGCGGGAGGATCAGGGCATGAGCCGCAAGGAAGCGATCGCCGAGGTGGCCCGGCTGGCCGGGGTGCCCAAGCGCGAGGTCTACCAGCTGGTGCACGTCCGGTGAGCGCCCACCTGCGGGAGCGGATCACCTCCTACACCCACGATGGCCTGGTCTTCGACGTCGTCGACGACGGCCCGCTCGACGGCGACGTGGTCGTGCTGCTGCACGGCTTCCCCGAGCGCGCCACCAGCTGGCAGCAGGTCGCGGCCCGGCTGCACGCCCACGGCTTCCGCACCCTCGCGCCCGACCAGCGCGGCTACTCGCCCGGCGCGCGGCCCCCGCGCCGCCGCGACCACCGCCTCGCGCTGCTCACCGCCGACGTCGCCGCCCTCGTCGAGCGGGTCGGCGGGCCGGTGCACCTGGTCGGCCACGACTGGGGCGCGATCGTGGCCTGGTCGCTGGCCCAGACCCGCCCCGAGCTGCTGCGCACCCTGACCGCCTTCTCGGTGCCGCACCCCGGCGCCTTCGCCCGCTCGATGCGCGGCCTGCGGCAGCCGCTGCGCTCCTGGTACGTCGGGGTCTTCCAGGTCCGCGGCCTGGCCGAGCGGGTGCTGGCCCGCCCCGGCCTCGCCGAGCGCGTCCTGCGCCGCGGCGGGATGACGGCCGAGGACGTCGAGGCGTTCCGCACCGGCATCGTCGAGCACGGGGCGCTGCGCGGCGGCCTGATGTGGTACCGCGCCCTGGGCCTGCTCGACCGCGACCAGGTGCCGCGCCACGTCACCGTGCCGACCACGATGGTGTGGTCCGACGGCGACTCCTTCCTCGACCGCAGCGGCGTCGAGGCCACCGAGCGCTACGTCGACGCCTCCTACGAGCTCGTCGTGCTCAGCGGCGTCACCCACTGGATCCCCACCCAGGCCCCCGACGCGGCCGCCGAGGCGGTCCTCGAGCGGATCAGCGGCACGTGAGCCCGGCGCCGTACCCCGAGCAGCCGCCGCGCGCGGACCTGCCGCCGGTCCCCGAGCCGCTGCCGCACCCGGTGGTCGACAACCACTGCCACCTCGACATGGGACGCGGCGACGAGCCCGCGCTCCCGGTCGAGGAGGCCCTGGCGGCGGGGGGCGCCGGGGGGGCGGTCCCCC
>NZ_BNET01000002.1:509384-642082 GCF_024341885.1 Nocardioides sp. OK12
CGCGCCGCCGCCCCCGCGCCCCGGGCCGAGGAGCCCCGGGCGGCGGCCGCCGCGGTCGGCGTCGCCCGCGTCGTGCAGATCGGCTGCGACCTGCCGGGCGCCCGCTGGGCGGTCGAGGCGGCGGCGTCGTACGACGCCCTGGTCGCCGGCGTGGCGCTGCACCCCAACGAGGCGCCGCGCCTGGCCGCGGCGGGACTGCTGGAGGAGGCGCTGGCCGAGATCGAGCAGCTCGCGGGCGCGCACGCCGACGTGCGCGCGGTGGGGGAGACCGGCCTCGACCACTTCCGCACCGGCGAGGAAGGGCGCGCCGCGCAGGAGGAGTCCTTCCGGCGCCACGTCGACATCGCCAAGCGGCTCGACAAGACGCTGGTCATCCACGACCGCGACGCCCACGACGACGTGCTGCGGGTGCTCGACGAGGAGGGTGCGCCCGAGCGCTGGGTGATGCACTGCTTCTCCGGCGACGCCGCCTTCGCGCGCCGCTGCCTCGACCGCGGCGCGCACCTGTCCTTCGCGGGCACCGTCACCTTCAAGAACGCCGACCCGCTGCGCGAGGCGCTGGCGCTGGTGCCTGGCGACCGGCTGCTCGTCGAGACCGACGCGCCGTACCTGACCCCGCACCCGCACCGGGGGCGCACCAACGCCTCCTACCTGGTGCCGCTGACCGTGCGGACCATGGCCGAGGTGCGCGGCGAGGACCTCGAGCGGCTGTGCGCCGGCATCGACGCGGCCACCGAGGCCGCGTTCGGCGGCGCCTGGGGCGCCGGCCGGTAAAGACCACCCGGAGTCGACCTGAGCGTCCGTCGGCCCCCGGAAACCGGGCCTGACCTGCACGGACGACCGGTGAGGAGGGGTGATCACGGGAGCGAGAGCCTGCTCACGTCGTGGGCCGAGGACTTGGCCCAGGCAGCGACCTCTGGTGTGGTGGAGCACTGACAGCCGGGATCGCCGTGGTCCCGCCGGTGCCGCTGGTGGCCCCTGAGTCTCGCCGCCCAGCACACCCGTCACTCCAGCACCACGAGCGTAGAGGTGCTGTGCCGACGGGTCGCCGGTGGGGGTCGAGACCCGGACAGCTCGACCTTGGAGAACTGTGCGACGTATCAGCAGCCTTGCCTCGACCGTGGCCCGCAGCCGCGCCTGGATGGTCTCGTTGACCGCCGTGGTGGTGCTCGCCGTGGCCGGCACCACCTTCGGCTACACCGCGATGGCCGACACCGTCACCCTGACCGTCGACGGTGAGGAGCGCGAGATCAGCGCCCGTGCCGCGACCGTGGGCGACGTCCTGGCCGACGAGGGCATCGAGCTCGGCGAGCACGACCAGGTCGCGCCCGCGCTGACCGACCCGATCTCCGAGGGCAGCGAGATCAGCGTGCGCTACGGCCGCCCGCTCGAGCTGACCGTCGACGGCGAGACCGAGACCCACTGGGTCACCGCCACCGACGTCGACTCCGCGCTCGAGCAGATCGGCCGCGGCTTCGACGGCGCCGAGCTGTCGCTGAGCCGCGGTGGCGACCTCGACCGCTCCGGCGCGTCGCTGGAGGTCGTGACCGCCAAGAAGCTCACGCTGGTCATCGCCGGCAAGAAGCCGGTCAAGCGGACCCTGACCGCCGCCACCGTCGAGGACGCCCTCGACGAGCTCGGCGTCGAGGTCGACAAGCTCGACGAGGCCAAGCCCGGCTTCGGCAAGCGCGTCGAGGACGGCGACAAGATCGTCTTCACCAACGTCGAGAAGGCCACCCGCAAGGTCACCGAGTCCATCGCCTTCGGCACCGTCGAGCGCACCGACTCCTCGATGTTCGAGGACGAGGAGGACGTGGTCCGCGAGGGCCGGGCCGGCGCGCGCAACGCGACGTACAAGGTCACCCTGCGCAACGGCGAGGTCGTGGGCCGCGAGCTGCTCAAGGCCACCGTGACCCGTGAGGCCGTCGACCGCATCCTCGCGATCGGCACCAAGGAGCGCCCCGCTCCCGCCCCCGCCCCCAGCGCCAACTTCGCCTCCGGCAGCTCGGTATGGGACAGCCTCGCCCAGTGCGAGTCGGGCGGCAACTGGGCCATCAACACCGGCAACGGCTACTACGGCGGCCTGCAGTTCAACCTGCAGACCTGGCGCGCGTACGGCGGTGCGGGCTACCCGCACACCAGCAGCCGCGAGACCCAGATCGCCGTCGCCACGCGCCTGCGTGACGCCCGCGGCGGGTACGGCGCCTGGCCGTCCTGCTCGGCCAAGCTGGGCCTGCCCCGCTGACGAGGGCGGCGCCCACCTACGCTGGGCCCCATGACTGACACCTCCGCCGGCCCGAGACTCCTCGGGTCGGCGGAGGTGCGTCTGCTCGCGGCGGAGCTCGACCTGCGCCCCACCAAGCAGCGCGGCCAGAACTTCGTCATCGACCCGAACACCGTGCGCCGCATCGTGCGCGAGTCGGGCGTCACCGAGCGCGACGTCGTCGTCGAGGTCGGCCCCGGGCTCGGCTCGCTGACCCTGGCGCTGCTCGAGGTCGCCGGGCGGGTGGTGGCCATCGAGCTCGACGAGCTGCTCGCGGGCCGGCTGCCGCGGACCATCGCCGAGCACGCGCCGGCCCAGGCCGACCGCTTCGAGGTGGTCCTCGGCGACGCGATGCGCATCCGCGAGGTGCCCGGCCCCGCGCCCACCGCGCTGGTGGCCAACCTGCCCTACAACGTCTCGGTGCCGGTGCTGCTGCACCTGCTGGCGCTGCTGCCCTCGCTGGAGCGCGGGCTGGTGATGGTGCAGAGCGAGGTCGCCGACCGGCTCGCGGCCCGCCCCGGCTCCAAGGTGTACGGCGTCCCGTCGGTCAAGGCCGCCTGGTACGCCGACGTGCGCCGCGCCGGCGCGATCGGGCGCAACGTCTTCTGGCCGGCCCCCAACGTCGATTCCGGCCTGGTGGCCTGGACCCGCCGCGAGCCGCCGCGGACGACCGCCACCCGCCAGCAGGTCTTCGCCGTCGTCGACGCCGCCTTCTCCCAGCGCCGCAAGGCGCTGCGCGGGGTGCTGCGCGCGCTGGCGCCGGCCGCCGAGGTCGACGCCGCGCTGGAGCAGGCGGGGGTCTCCCCGCTGGCCCGCGGCGAGACGCTGACCATCGAGGACTACGTCCGCATCGCCGAGGCGCTGCCGGTCGAGGCCACCCGCGACCCCCAGGAGAGCGCTGGATGAGCACCACCGTCCGGGCCCCCGCCAAGATCAACCTGCACCTCGGCGTCGGCCCCCTGGGCGAGGACGGCTTCCACCCCCTCGCCACCCTCTACCAGGCCGTCGGCCTCTACGACGACGTCACCGTCAGCGACCAGCTCGAGTGGTCGGTGCACCTGCGCGGCGACGGCCGCATCGACCTCGACGAGGTGCCCGCCGACGACCGCAACATCGCGCTGCGCGCGGGGCGGGCGCTGGTGGCCCACCACGGGCTCGAGCGCGCCGCCAAGGTCGAGATCCGCAAGGGCATCCCGGTGGCCGGCGGGATGGCCGGCGGCTCCGCCGACGCCGCGGCCACCCTGGTGGCCCTCGACCGGCTCTGGGACCTCCAGACCCCCGACGACGACCTGCTGCGCCTGGCCGCCGGCCTGGGCAGCGACGTGCCGTTCGCGCTGCTGGGCGGCACCGCCATCGGCAGCGGCCACGGCGAGCTGGTCACCCCGGTCGTCGACCACGGCTCGTGGTGGTGGGTGGTCGTCGAGAACGACACCGGCCTGGCCACCCCCGACGTCTACCGCGCCTTCGACGAGCTGCACGCCGGCGCGCTGCTGCCGACCCCCCAGATCCCTCCCGCCCTCCACGACGCGCTGCTCACCGGCGACGTCGAGCAGCTCGCCCGGCTGCTGCGCAACGACCTCCAGGAGCCCGCCTTGCGACTGCGACCCGACCTCGCCGCCACCTTCGACGACGCCCTGGCCGCCGGGGCGCACGCCGCCCTGCTCTCCGGCTCGGGCCCCAGCGTGCTGCTGCTGTGCGGCGACCGGGCGCAGGCCGAGGCGGTCGACGCCGACCTCGCCGGGCGCGGCCACGGCCGTACGTCGGTGGTGCCGGCGCCGGTCGCCGGCGCGCACGTGGTGGAGTACGTCTGATGGCCGCCGCCAACCTCGTCAACCTCGAGAAGGTCTCCAAGTCCTACGGCGTGCGCCCGCTGCTGACCGAGGTCTCCCTCGGCATCGGCGAGGGCATGCGCATCGGCATCGTGGGCCGCAACGGCGACGGCAAGACCACGCTGCTCGAGGTGCTGACCGGCATCGAGAAGCCCGACTCGGGCCGGGTCTCGATGACCCGCGGGCTGCACGTGGGCTACCTGCACCAGGGCGACGAGCTGGTCGACACCCACACCGTGCGCGAGGCCGTGCTCGGCGGCATGGAGGACCACGAGTGGGCGGCCGACCCGCGCACCCGCGAGGTCGTCGAGGAGCTGCTGGCCGGGGTCGCCCTCGACCGCGCCGTGACCGGGCTGTCGGGCGGCGAGCGGCGACGCTGCTCGCTGGCCGCGCTGCTGCTCGGCGAGCACGACCTGATCATCCTCGACGAGCCGACCAACCACCTCGACGTCGAGGCGGTGGCCTGGCTGGCCGCCCACCTGGTCAAGCGGTCCTCGGCGATGGTCGTGGTCACCCACGACCGGTGGTTCCTCGACGCGGTGTGCCAGTGGACCTGGGAGGTCCACGACGGGGTGGTCGACGCCTACGAGGGCGGGTACGCCGCGCACGTGCTGGCCAAGGCCGAGCGCACCCGCCAGGCCAGCGCCTCCGAGGCGCGGCGCGCCAACCTGGCCAAGAAGGAGCTCGCCTGGCTGCGCCGCGGCGCCCCGGCGCGCACCTCGAAGCCGAAGTTCCGCATCGAGGCCGCCAACGCGCTGATCGAGGACGTCCCGCCGCCGCGCGACCGGCTCGAGCTGCAGAAGTTCGCCACCCAGCGCCTGGGCAAGCAGGTCATCGACGTCGAGCACGTCGACCTCCAGCGCGGCGATCGCACGCTGCTCACCGACGCCACCTGGCGCCTGGGCCCGGGTGACCGGGTCGGCCTGGTCGGGGTGAACGGCGCCGGCAAGACCTCGGTGCTCTCGCTGCTCTCCGGCGACCTGGCCCCCACCGCCGGCAGGGTCAAGCACGGGCGCACCATCGCGATGCGCCACCTGACCCAGCAGCTCGACGACCTCGACCCCGACGCCCGGGTGCTGCCGATGGTGGAGTCCTACCGCCGGGTCGTGAAGACCGACGGCGGCGAGATCAGCGCCACCTCGATGCTCGAGCGCTTCGGGTTCACCGGCGACAAGCTCACCGCCCGCATCGGCGAGCTCTCCGGTGGCGAGCGGCGCCGCTTCCAGCTGCTGATGCTGCTGCTGGAGGAGCCCAACGTGCTGCTCCTCGACGAGCCCACCAACGACCTCGACATCGACACCCTGCAGGTGCTCGAGGACTTCCTCGACGCCTGGCCCGGCACCCTGGTCGTGGTCTCCCACGACCGGTACTTCCTCGAGCGGGTCACCGACTCGGTGTGGGCGCTGCTCGGTGACGGCCAGATCTCGATGCTGCCCCGTGGCGTCGACGAGTACCTCGAGCGCCGGGCCCAGGGTGCGGCGACCGCGCAGTCGTCGGCGCAGTCGTCGGGCCAGTCGTCGGCCCAGTCGGCCGCGGCTGGCGGCGACGTACCGGTCTCGAAGCGGGCCAAGGCCGGTTCGGCCGAGGAGCGCGCGGCCCGCAAGGCCGTGACCCGCATCGAGAAGTCGCTCAAGCGCCTCGACGCCCGCGAGGCCGAGCTCAACGAGCAGGTCCTCGAGCACGCCCAGGACCACGCCAAGGTCGCCGCCATCGGCGCCGAGCTCAGCGCGCTGGCCGCCGAGAAGGACGAGCTCGAGGGGGAGTGGCTCGAGGCCTCCGAGCTGCTGGAGTAGCCCTCAGCTGAAGGGCTTGAGCAGGGTCCGCAGCAGGTCGCCGAGGCGCTCGCGGTCGGGGTCGGGCAGGTCGGCCAGGAAGCCGCGCTCGGCCTCGAGCAGCGCGGTGAAGGCGCTGTCGACGGCACTCTTGCCCTCGGGCGTCAGGCGGACCTTCACCCCGCGCCGGTCGGCGGGGTCGGGCAGCCGCTCGACCAGGCCGCGGGCCACGAGCCGGTCGACGCGGTTGGTCATGGTCCCGCTGGTCACCAGCGTCTCGCGCAGCAGGCGGCCGGGGGAGAGCTCGTACGGCGTGCCGGCGCGGCGCAGCGCGGCCAGCACGTCGAACTCCCACGACTCGATGCCCTCGGCGCTGAAGGCCGCGCGCCGGGCCAGGTCGAGGTGGCGCGAGAGCCGGCTGATGCGGCTGAACACCTCGACGGGCCCCAGGTCGAGGTCCGAGCGCTCGCGCGCCCACGCCTCCACCAGCTCGTCGACCTCGTCCCGCATGCGCCCAGGGTACGCCCTGTCGAGATTCTCGACATCAAGAGACCTGCTGCGGGGCGCGAAGCGGGTCGTGGTCCGGGTCGTGGCCTGGGTCGTGGCTTGGGTCGTGGTCTGGGTCGTGGCCTGGGTCGTGGTCCGGGTCGTGTGCCTGAGGACGGGCCTGGGCGCGGTCACGAACCACGACCCGGACCACGACGGAGACCACGACCCGGACCACGACCCACATGCGCCGGTCGCTCCCAGTCTCTTGACGTCAAGATAATCCTGCAGCAGGATGGAGGTATCTTGACATCAAGAGACTTGGAGCAGGCATGGACCACACCTGGGACCCGCAGCGCTACCTGACGTACGCCGACGAGCGCGGCCGGCCGTTCGTCGAGCTGCTGGCGCGGGTGCGGGCCGAGGGCCCGCGCACCGTCGTCGACCTGGGCTGCGGGCCGGGCAACCTGACCGCGCTGCTGGCCCGGCGCTGGCCGGGGGCGAGGATCACCGGCCTGGACTCGAGCGGGGAGATGGTCGAGGCCGCGACCCGCGAGGTCGAGGGGGTGCGCTTCGAGCGCCGCGACCTGCGGAAGTGGCTCGAGACCGGCGGGGAGCCCGTCGACGTGCTGGTCAGCAACGCGACCCTGCAGTGGGTGCCGGGCCACCTCGACCTGCTGCCGGCGATGCTGGCGCGGGTGGCCCCCGGCGGCTGGCTGGCGCTGCAGGTGCCGGGCAACTTCGGGGAGCCCAGCCACATGCTGCGCACCGAGCTCGCCGCGCAGGCGCCGTACGCCGAGCACACCCGCGGCGCGGCGGTCCCCGCCAGCCACGACCCGGCGACGTACCTCGACGCGCTGGCGCGGCTGGGGGCCGAGGTCGACGCCTGGGAGACCACCTACCTGCACGTGCTCACCGGCGAGGACCCGGTCTTCACCTGGGTCAGCGCCACCGGCGCCCGCCCGACTCTGCAGTCGCTGCCCGACGACCTGCGGCCCGGCTTCGAGGACGAGCTGCGCCGGCGGCTGCGCGAGGCCTACCCGCCCGGTCCGGCCGGCGTCGTGCTGCCGTTCCGCCGCGTCTTCGTGGTGGCGCACAAGCCGGGGGCGGTGGCGTGATGCGGCTGCACCACGTGCAGGTCTCCTGCCCGCGCGGCGGCGAGGACGGCGCCCGGCGCTTCTGGAGCGACGGGCTGGGCCTGGTCGAGGTCGAGAAGCCGCCGGCGCTGCGGGCCCGCGGCGGCGCCTGGTTCCGCGCGTACGACGGCGGTGCCGCCGGGGCTGCGGTGGTCGCCGAGGTGCACGTCGGCGTCGAGGAGCCGTTCACCCCCGCCCGCAAGGCGCACCCGGCCCTGCTGCTCGACTCGGTGGCCGAGCTCGACGCGGTGACCGTGCGGCTCGAGGCGCTGGGCTTCGAGGTCGACCTGGGGGAGCGGCACACCTTCGACGGGCACGAGCGTGCGCACGTGCGCGACGCCCACGGCAACCGGGTGGAGCTGCTCGCGGTGGCGTAACCCGGTCGGACCTGCGGCGTTGAGACCACGACGCCCCCGGACCGGGGGTGCGCCAGCCAGAGGGGCCTGCCGATGAACGCGACCGCCAGCCTGTCCGTGGAGACCGTCGACACCCCGGCCGGGGGCGGCCTCGAGCCGGTGCCCGACGCCGCCCCCGCCCCCTCGGTCGACATGACCGCGGTCAAGAACCGCGTCAAGCGCGCCCAGGGTCAGCTCGGCGGGGTGCTGCGGATGCTCGAGGAGGCGCGCGACGTCTCCGACGTCGTGGTGCAGCTCAAGGCCGTCTCCCGCGCCCTGGACCGGGCCGGCTTCGCGATCATCTCCGCCGACCTGCGCCGCCAGGTCGCCGAGGGCGAGACGCTGCAGCCCGAGGACCTCGACCGCCTCGAGCGCTGGTTCCTCTCCCTGGCCTGAGCAGGACCCTTGCATGAGTCCCCGGTCGACCGGGGACTCCTGCACTGGTCAGGGGTTGCAACCCCTGACAAGTGAGCGACTCGCCCGTCCGGCCCCACCCGCGGGCTCAAGTTACTGGGCGGTAATGTAGCGGTCATGACTCCCGTCCTCGCCCTGTGGCAGCGCGCCACCTCCCTGCCCGTCGTCGGCTCCACCGTCGGGGCGCGCGTCTTCAGCGCCGTCTTCGCCCAGAAGGCGCCGTACTTCGCCACGATCCGGCCGCGCTTCACCGTCATCGAGGCCAACCACGCCGAGCTGGTGCTGCCCAAGCGTCGCCGGGTGCACAACCACATCGGCACCGTGCACGCCATCGCGCTGTGCAACGGCCTCGAGGCCGTGATGGGGGCGCTGGCCGAGGCGAGCGTGCCGGCCGACAAGCGCTGGATCCCCAAGGGGATGGACGTGGCCTACACCGCCAAGGCCACCAGCGACATCACCTGCATCGCCGAGACCGACCCCGAGCAGTGGACCTCCGACGACCCCGACCTCGCGGTGCGAGTGCGCGGCGTGCGCGACGACGGCACCGTCGTGGTCGAGGGCGTCATCCGGCTCTGGGTGACCCCCAAGGCCTGAGCCGTACGCCGCCGCCGGCCGCGCCGGGGTTCAGGCGCCCTGGCCGGCCGGGACCGCCTCGGCGCCGTCGCCGGCCGACGAGCCGCTGGCCCGTCCCATGCGCCGCTCGACGTACTCGGCGAGCTTGCCCAGGCCGTAGTTGATGACGATGAAGATGGTCGCGATGATCAGCAGCGACTGGATCGGGTTGTCGAGGGTCTGCGCGATCAGGTTGCCGCGGCGCAGCAGCTCGAGGTAGCCCAGGCCGACCACCGCGGCCAGCGAGGTGTCCTTGAGGACGACCACCAGCTGGCTGATCAGGGCCGGGAGCATGACCCGGAAGGCCTGCGGCAGCAGGACCGTGCGCATCGCCTGGCCGTTGGTCAGGCCGACCGCCAGGGCCGCCTCGCGCTGCCCGCTGGGCAGCGACCCGACGCCGGCGCGCAGGATCTCGGCGATGATCACCGAGTTGTAGAGGGTCAGGCCGATGACGAGGTACCACAGGGCCGACTCGCCGGGCAGGCTCGAGACGTCGATGCCGAGCTCGACCATCGCACGCCACACGAAGACGATCGTCACGACCACCGGCAGCCCGCGGAACAGCTCGATCCAGGCCACGACCGGCACCCGCAGCACGCGGCCCAGCATCATCCTGGCCACGCCGAGCAGCACGCCGACCACCAGCGAGAACGCGATCGCGAGCACCGCTGCCACCAGCGTGGCCGACAGGCCCCTGCCGACCAGCTCCCAGACCTGGCTGAACCGGTCGTCGGAGGGGTTGAACCAGGGGCTCCACAGCTCGGAGTCGAACTGGCCGCGGTCGGCCAGGCGCAGGACCACGAGAACGGCCAGGCCGAGGAAGACGAGGACCGCGACGGCGGTGCCGATGCGGGCGCGGCGTACGGCGCGGGGGCCGGGGGCGTCGTAGAGGACCGAGGTCTGGCTCATCGCGCGATCGCCACCTTCCGCTCGATGACCGCCAGCAGGGCGCCGGCGCTCAGGGTGATGACGAGGTAGCCGACCGCGACCCCGGTCAGGACCGGGATGTAGGCGAAGCCGCGGGCGCTGGTCAGGGTCTGCCCGACCTGCCACAGGTCGCCGCCGACGCCGAAGGCGCCGACGACCGCGGAGTTCTTGAACATCGCGATCTGCACGCTGCCCAGCGGCGGCACCGTGGCGCGCAGCGCCTGCGGCAGGACCACCTGGGTCAGGGTCTGGGTGAAGGGCAGGCCGATGGCCCGGGCCGCCTCGGCCTGGCCGGCCGAGACGGAGTTGATGCCCGAGCGGATCGCCTCGCACACGAACGCGGAGGTGTAGATGATCAGGCTCAGCACACCGAACCAGTAGAAGTCGATGTTGATGCCGAGCTCGGGCAGGCCGAAGGCCATGAAGAACAGCACGATGGTCAGCGGGCAGTTGCGGATCACGGTGACCCACGCGGAGCCGAAGGCCCGCAGGGAGGCGACGGGGGAGACCCGGAACGCGGCGATCAGGGTGCCGAGCAGCAGCGAGCCCACGAGGCTCCAGCCGATGATGCCCAGCGAGCGCCAGAACCCGCTCCAGTAGAGGTCCAGGTTGTTGAACACCGGATCCACGGTGGTTCCTCTCGGTGAGCCGGTGGGGGCGCGGGCCGCGCGCCCCCACCGGTCAGGGGTGAGTCAGACGGCTCAGGCGCAGGGAGCCGGCTCGGGCAGCTCGGGGGTCTCGGTGCCCTCGACCTGGCCCGCGGTGGCCTCCCAGGCCGCCACGTAGGCGTCCTCGTTGTCGGCGAGCGTCTCGTTGATGAACTCGCAGAACTCGACGTCACCCTTCTCGATGCCGATGCCGTAGGGCTCCTCGGTGAACTGCTCGCCGACGAGCTTGAACTCGCCGTCGCTCTCGTCGACGAAGCCGAGCAGGATCACGTTGTCGGTGGTGACGATGTCGACCTGGCCGTTGCCCAGGGCGTCGGCGCACTTGTCGTAGATGTCGAAGAGGACCAGCTGGTCGTCGGAGGCCAGGTACTCGCGGATCTGCTCCGAGGGCGTCGAGCCGGTGACCGAGCAGACCTTCATGTCGGGGTTGTCGGCGATGTCCTCGGGCCCGTTGATCGAGTCGTTGTCGGCGTTGACCATCAGCTGCTGGCCGGCCTCGTAGTACGGCCCGGCGAAGGTGATGCGCTCGGCGCGCTCCTCGTTGATCGTGTACGTCGCCACGACCATGTCGACGTCGCCGTCCTCGATGACCTGCTCGCGGATGTCGGAGGAGGCCTGCTTCCACTCGATGTCCTCGGGGGCGATGCCCATCGCGCCGGCGATGATCTTGGCGACCTCGACGTCGAAGCCCTCGGGGGTGTCCTCGAGGCCCAGCAGGCCGAAGCCGGGCTGGTCGAACTTGGTGCCGACGGTCATCGAGCCGGCCTCGGCGAGCTCGGCCATGGTGGTGCCGGCGTCGAACTCAACGTCGGAGGCCACCTCGGGCTCGGGGGCGCTCTCGTCGTCGCCACAGGCGGCGAGGGACCCGGCCAGGACGACGCCCGCGAAGGCTGCCGTGAACTTGGTCAGACGCATCGTTCATTCTCCTTTGTCGGCGGAACTGAGTGGTGCTGAGTGGTGCTGAGTGGAACTGAGTGCTGCTGGGTGGTGCGGATCAGTGCTTGAGGATCTTGCTCAGGAAGTCCTGGGCGCGCTCGCTCTGCGGGTTGGTGAAGAACTCCTCGGGGGTGTTCTCCTCCACGATCGCGCCGTCGGCCATGAAGACGACCCGGTCGGCGGCGGTGCGTGCGAAGCCCATCTCGTGGGTGACCACGACCATGGTCATGCCCTGCTCGGCGAGGTCGACCATGACGTCGAGGACCTCCTTGATCATCTCGGGGTCCAGCGCCGAGGTGGGCTCGTCGAAGAGCATCACCTTGGGGTCCATGGCCAGGGCGCGCGCGATCGCGACGCGCTGCTGCTGGCCGCCCGAGAGCTGGGCGGGGTACTTCTTGGCCTGGTGGGCGATGCCGACCCGGTCGAGCAGCTCCATCGCGCGCTTGTCGGCGTCGGCCTTCTTGTGCCCGCGCACCTTGATCGGCCCGAGGGTGACGTTCTCGAGGATCGTCTTGTGGGCGAAGAGGTTGAAGGACTGGAAGACCATCCCGACCTCGGCGCGCAGCGCGGCGAGCTGCTTGCCCTCCGCGGGCAGCGGCTGGCCGTCGAGCGAGATCTGGCCCTTGTCGATGGTCTCGAGGCGGTTGATGGCGCGGCACAGCGTCGACTTGCCCGAGCCCGAGGGGCCGATGACCACGACGACCTCGCCGCGCGCGACGCTCAGGTGGATGTCCTGCAGCACGTGCAGGTCACCGAACCACTTGTCGACGTGGTCGAGCACGACCAGCGGTTCTCCCCTGGCAGCGGTGGGGCTCGACGAGGTCTGCTCAGCCGTCATACCGACTGACCCTAGCCACCCGTGGCCCCTTCGTGCCACGCTCAGGCTGCTCTCAGGTGGTCACATCTTCGTTGCGGTTCTGCGCGCGGGAGGGTGCGGGAGCCAGGAAGACGGGGTTGGTCAGGGCCACCACGGGCAGCGCCGGCACCCCCTCGACCGGGTTCACGACCGGCGCCCCGTCGAGGCGGCGGACCTCGGCGCGCACGAACGGCGCGGCCCCGGCGCGCACCTGCACCGTCACCTCGGCGCGTCCCTGCTCGTCGGTCACGGCCCCGGCCAGCGGGCCCGCCGGGCCCCACACCTGGGCCAGGCAGCCGGGCACCCCGCCGACCTCGAGTCGTACGTCGACCACGTCGGCCGGCCCGGCGTCCAAGCTCTGGCCGCAACCGGCCGCGCGCCCGCCGAGGCGCGCCTCCAGGCCCAGCTCGACCGCCGAGGACTCCGCGAGCCAGGCCCGGCCGCGGCGCAGCCCGCGCACCACCGCGCCGACCGAGAGCTGCTCGGCGTGCACGACCGTCTGGGCCCGCCCGACCTGCTGGCCGTCGTGGTGGCTGTCGGAGGAGCCCACGGCCGGCACGAAGCGCCCCGCGACCAGCAGGGCGTGCCAGGCGCTCAAAGCGGTCTGGTCGTCGAGGGTCCACGGGCCGTTCCACAGCTCGACGGCGTCGACGTCGTCGTAGCCGTACTGCCAGGTCGAGCCGGCGGTCGGCGCGAACGGGTGCGCGGCGACCGACATCCCGCCCAGGCGGCGCACCCGCTCGGTGAAGCGGCCCAGCTGGTCGTCCTCGGGGCGGTAGCGCCAGTCGATCCAGGCGCCGGCGGGCTGGCCGAGGGTCACGCAGTGCCCGGCCCGGGTGGTGACCTCCTCGCCCGGGACCACCAGGAAGTCGTCGGGCACGTGGCGGCCCCAGGTCAGGTGCGCGGAGGTGGTGTTGTGCTCGGTGGAGGCCAGGAAGTCGAGCCCGGCCTCGCGCGCCAGCGCCAGCAGCGAGGCCTGGGTGTGGCGGCCGTCGGAGTGCACGGTGTGGGTGTGCAGGTCGCCGCGGTACCAGCCGGGGCCGGTGCCGCGCACCCGCCGCGGAGCCGGGCGGGGGCGGAAGCGCCGCCCCCGCACGCCGCCGCGGTGCAGGGTCACGGTGACCGTCCACTCCACCCCGGGCGGCACGACGGTGAAGGGGCCGAGCACGACGTGCCAGGTGCCCGCGCCGATCGGTCCCGCCAGGTAGCCGGGGGTGGCGCGGCTGCGGCTGATGCTGAACCGGTCGCGCGCCCCGCCGGACCAGCCGCGGAACCCGGCCGCGTCGCCCAGGCCCTTGCCGGAGGCGTCGAAGATCCCGATGTCGATGATGTTGAAGGAGACCCCGGCGCCGGTCTCGAGCTTGTCGTAGCCGTAGGCGACGTCGATGCGGGTGGTGCCGCGCGGCACCTCGACCGGCAGGTAGTGCCAGTCGGGGTCGCCGACGCCGGTGAACCGGCCGCGGTAGACCAGCCCCGCCGCGCTCGCCCCGTCGGCGGCGTACGACGCGGTGGGCGGCACCAGCACGGCCGAGGCGCCCGCCAGGCCGGCGCCGAGGCCGGCCCCGATGACGGCGCGCCGGCCGGCGGCGGCAGGGGGAGGGGAGGGCTCGCACACACCGCTCCAACGAGCGCCGGGGGCCGGGGTGATGGATTCGGGCGGGCCCGCCGCGCCGCCGTACCCTGGGAGCGTCATGACTGCCACCACCGCCCAGCCCGAGGCCGCCGTGCCCACGACCGGCCGCACCTACGAGGTCAAGACCTACGGGTGCCAGATGAACGTCCACGACTCCGAGCGGCTCACCGGGCTGCTGGAGGACGCGGGCTACGTGGCCTTCGACAAGCAGGGCGCCCCGGCCGGCGAGCAGGCCGACGTGGTCGTCTTCAACACCTGCGCGGTGCGCGAGAACGCCGACAACAAGCTCTACGGCAACCTCTCCCACCTCGCGCCGATCAAGGCCGCGCGCCCCGGCATGCAGATCGCCGTCGGCGGCTGCCTGGCGCAGAAGGACCGCGCCACCATCACCGACCGGGCGCCGTACGTCGACGTGGTCTTCGGCACCCACAACATCGGCTCGCTGCCGGTGCTGCTCGAGCGGGCCCGCGTGGCCGAGGAGGCCCAGGTCGAGATCCTGGAGTCGCTCGACGTCTTCCCCTCGACGCTGCCCACCAAGCGCGAGTCGGCGTACGCCGCGTGGGTCTCGATCTCGGTCGGCTGCAACAACACCTGCACCTTCTGCATCGTGCCGGCGCTGCGCGGCAAGGAGAAGGACCGCCGCCCCGGCGACATCCTCGCCGAGATCCGCGCGCTGGTCGCCGAGGGCGTCTCCGAGGTGACCCTGCTGGGCCAGAACGTCAACGCCTACGGCGTGGAGTTCGGCGACCGGCAGGCCTTCTCCAAGCTGCTGCGCGCCTGCGGCGACATCGAGGGCCTCGAGCGGGTGCGCTTCACCAGCCCGCACCCGGCCGAGTTCACCGACGACGTCATCGAGGCGATGGCCGAGACCCCCAACGTGATGCCGAGCCTGCACATGCCGCTGCAGTCGGGCTCCGACAAGGTGCTCAAGGACATGCGGCGCTCCTACCGCTCCACCAAGTACCTCGGCATCATCGAGCGGGTGCGCGCGGCGATCCCCGAGGCGGCCATCACCACCGACATCATCGTCGGCTTCCCCGGCGAGACCGAGGAGGACTTCGCCGAGACGCTGCGGGTGGTCGCGGAGTCGCGGTTCTCCTCCGCCTTCACCTTCCAGTACTCCAAGCGCCCCGGTACGCCGGCCGCGACGCTGCCCGACCAGGTCCCGCCCGAGGTGGTCAAGGACCGCTACGGCCGCCTGGTCGACCTGGTCAGCGAGATCGCCTGGACCGAGAACAAGAAGATGGTCGGGCGCACCCTCGAGCTGATGGTGGCCGAGGGCGAGGGGCGCAAGGACGCCGAGACGCTGCGGCTCTCCGGGCGCGCCCCCGACAACCGGCTGGTGCACTTCGTGGCTCCGCAGGAGGAGGTGCGCCCCGGCGACATGGTCACCGTCGAGGTCACCTACGCCGCCCCGCACCACCTGGTCGCCGACCGCGTGGTCTCCGTGCGGCGTACCCGCTCGGGCGACGCGTGGGAGGCCCGCACCAGGGCCCCGAAGCCGACCGGTGTCGGGCTGGGCATGCCCTCGGTCGGGGTGCCGGCCCCGCTGCCCGACGCCCCCGCCTGCCGCTGACCCGGCGCAAATGTCGCGCTGACCCGGCGCAAATGTCGCGCTGACTCGGCACAGATCTCGCGCTGACCCGGCCCGGATCTCCCGCTGTCCGGTGCGGGCCGGGTCGACGCGAGAATCGGGCCGGGTGGACGCGAGATCTGGGACGTCTCGGCGTGAGCCTGGTCAGTCCTTGCTGCGGGGGTCGATCGAGGAGTAGCCGGCCTTGGGGGTCAGCCCCTCGGGCTGGGGCTCCTCGCCGCCGCGGGTCTTCTCGGGCTTCTCGGGGTCCGGGACGCCGTGCTCGTCGGAGACCGAGGTGTCCTTGACCCCGTCGGTGCCGTGCTGGCCCGGGCCGGTCGAGCCCTCGCGCTCGCTGCTGACGCCCATGTCGCCGGCCAGCTCGTCGTTGGAGTGCCGCGGGTCGTCGGCCTCGCGGCCGGTGCGCGGGTCGGTGGGCGTGCTCATGCCGGCGACTCCTCGGTCGGGGCGACGTCGTCGGCGTCGTCATCGTCGTCGGTGGCCTTGGTGCTGGTGTCCTCGCCCTCGCTGGTCTCGGCGGGGGCGTTCTCGGTGGCCGGGTTGGCGCTCGCGGCGAGGTCGGGCACGACGGGCTGGTCGCTGACCTCGCCGATCGCGTCGACGCCGCCGGGCACCAGCTCCGGCTCCTCGGCCTGCGGGGTGGGCATCGGGCCGAGGTCCTCGGCGCCGTTGGTGTCGCTCATCTGCTGAGTCCTTCCTGGTGGGCGGCGACGGGGAGGTCCGCGTCGAAGCCGAAGGTGCTGTAGGGACTGCTCGTGCCGGTGCGGAGGCTCTCCAGCACTGCCCGCTCGTGCGGGACGACCGGGTCGGGCAGCGCGGCGAGGTCGTCGAGCGCGCACCAGCGCAGCCCCGCGGACTTCTCCGGCTCCACGACCCTGGGCTCGCCGCTCCACGAGGAGGCGGTGAAGAAGAAGTCGATGCGCTCGTCGATCGGCTCCCCGCCGCGGGTGCGGTGCATGGCGGTGACGAAGGAGAGGTCGAGGTCCTCGACGCCGATCTCCTCGCGCGCCTCGCGGTGCGCCGCGTCGTACGCCGTCTCGCCGCGCTCGACGTGACCGGCGGCCGCCGCGGCCCAGTGGCCGTCCATGTAGCCGGTGCCGCGGCGCAGCTGGAGCAGCACCTCGGGCCCGGCCCCGCCGCTGCGCAGCAGGAAGACGTAGGCGGCGGGCACGACGACGAAGCGGCCGTGGTGCGGCGCTGGGCCGGTCGCTGGGCCGGTCGCTGGGCCGGTCGCTGGGCTGGTCATCGGGCGGTCACTGGCTGGGCTGGTCCTCGGAGGTCTCGGCGTTGCGCTCGTGCTCGGCCGCGGCGGCACCGTCGACCGGGCGCTCGGCGTCCTCGCCGGGCAGCTCGCCGGCGTGCTCGCCGGGCGGGTCCTGCTCGGTGGGCAGCGGGCTCTCGTCGCGCTCCTCGGGCACGGGTGCGGTCACGGCGTGTCCTCCGTCCGGGGGTAGGTGGTGGGCGGGTTGTCGGGCGGCATGTCGTCCTTCTTGCCGTCGAGCTTGTCGAGCCCGTCCTTGGCCTTCGAGACGCCCTTGGCGATCTTGTCGCTGTGCTTGCCGCCGGTGCGCTGGTCGGCGGCCTTGGCCGCCTTGTCGATGCCGTCGGAGATCTTGTCGCCGTGCTTGTCGACGGCGTCGGTCACCTTGCCGCGCAGCTTGTCGATGTTGCGCCTGTTGAAGAAACCCATCTCGGCCTCCTGGTCGGTGCGGGTGGGGTGATTGCCACACTAGTCACATGTCAGCACCGGCCGGGACGCCCGAGGGGATGGGGAGCAACCCCGTCGTGGTCGCGGTCGTCGGCGCCACCGCGTCCGGCAAGAGCGGGCTCTCCCTCGACCTGGCCGAGCGGCTCGGCGGCGAGGTGGTCAACACCGACGCGATGCAGCTCTACCGCGGCATGGACGTCGGCACCGCCAAGCTGCCGCCGGCCGAGCGGCGCGGCGTCCCGCACCACCTGCTCGACCTGCTCGAGGTCACCGAGCCGGCCAACGTCGCGCACTTCCAGGAGCTGGCACGCGGGCTGATCGGCGAGCTGCGCGGGCGCGGCCGGGTGCCGGTGCTGGTCGGTGGGTCGGCCCTCTACACCCGCGCGGTGCTCGACGAGTTCGAGTTCCCCGGCACCGACAGCGCGCTGCGCGCCCGGCTGGAGGCCGAGGCCGAGGAGGCCGGCAGCGCGGCCCTGCACGCCCGGCTCGCCGCCCTCGACCCGGAGGCCGCCGCGCGCATCGAGCCCGGGAACACCCGCCGCGTGGTGCGCGCCCTGGAGGTCGTCGAGCTGACCGGCCGGCCCTTCAGCGCCTCCCTGCCGCGCCTGGTCTACGTCGACCCGCGCACCGTGCAGATCGGCGTCGACATCGACCGGCCCACCCTCGACGCGCGCATCGAGCAGCGGGTGGCGCAGATGTTCGACGACGGCTTCGTCGCCGAGGTGGAGCGGCTGCTGGGCGAGGGGCTCGACGAGGGGCTGACCGCCCGCCGCGCGATCGGCTACCGCGAGGTGGCGGCGTACGTCGCCGGCGAGCTGGGGCTCGAGGAGGCCCGCGAGCGCACCGTGGTGGCGACCCGGCGCTTCGCGCGGCGCCAGGACTCGTGGTTCCGCAAGGACCCGCGCATCGTGTGGGTCGACCACGACGACCCGGCCCGCGTCGAGGTCGCGGTGGCCGCCGTCGAGCGGGTGTCGGCGATCGGTGGCAGCATCGGAGCATGACCCGCACCACCTACTACGTTGCCTCGACGCTCGACGGGTTCATCGCTGACGAGCACGACTCCCTCGACTGGCTCTTCCGCCAGCAGATCGACGACGACGGCCCGATGGGCTACCCGGCGTTCATCTCCGGCATCGGGGCGCTGCTGATGGGCTCGACGACCTACGAGTGGATCCGCACCCACGACGAGGCTGGGGACGGCTGGCCCTACGAGCAGCCGTGCTGGGTCTTCACCCATCGCGACCTGCCGCGCATCGAGGGCGCCGACGTCCGCCTCGTCAGCGGTGCGGTCACCGAGGTGTGGCCCGAGGTGCTGGCCGCCGCCGGCGGCAGCGGCGTGTGGGTGGTCGGCGGTGGCGCGCTGGCCTCCCAGCTGGCCGCCGAGGGGCTGCTCGACGAGGTGGTCGTGGCGATCGCGCCCGTCGTGCTGGGTGCCGGGCGTCCGCTGATGACCGAGGCGCTCGACCTGCGCCTGGTCGACCTGGCGCGCAACGGCGACTTCGCCTGCGCCCGCTACGACGTCGTACGCCCGCCCGCGTAGGTTGGTCCGGGTGAGCAGTCCGCGTGCGCAGCAAGGTCCTTGGCGCGAGATCGGCGACGTCGACGAGCTCGCGCTGCTGCTGGGCGAGCCGACGCCGGTGGTGCGGGCGAAGGTGCACGCCACCCTGACCGACGTCGATCGGGCCTGGTTGGCGGCGACGCCGTTCTGCATGCTCGCCACGGCCGACGCGGAGGGCCGCTGCGACGTCTCGCCGAAGGGCGACCCGGCTGGGAGCCTGGTGCACGTGCTCGACGAGTCGACGATCGCGATCGCCGAGCGGCCTGGCAACCGGCTCGCGGACGGCTACCGCAACATCCTGGCCAACCCCCACGTCGGGCTCGACTTCGTCATCCCCGGGCGCGGCGACACGCTGCGGGTCAACGGGCGGGCGCGGCTGGTGCGCGAGGCGCCCTTCCTCGACGAGCTCGAGGTCCGCGGCCACCGGCCGCTGCTGGCCGTCGTGGTCGAGGTCGAGGAGGTCTTCTTCCACTGCTCCAAGGCGTTCCTGCGCTCGCGGCTGTGGGAGCCGGAGAGCTGGGCGCCCGAGGCGCACGTGCCGCGGCGCGCGGTGCTGGCGGCCGCCGCGGAGCCCCCGGTCGAGGAGGGCGGGCGCAGCCCCGCCGAGCTCGAGGAGTACTACGGACCGTCCTACGCCGAGAGGCTCTACCGATGACCTACCCCTTCCTCAAGGGCCACGGCACCCGCAACGACTTCGTGCTGCTGCCCGACCACGACGGCTCGGTGCACGGTGGGCTGGCCGTCGAGCGGGTGCGGGCGCTCTGCGACCGGCGCGCCGGCATCGGCGGCGACGGGGTGCTGCGGGTGGTGCGCACCGCCGCGCTGGCCGCCACCGACCCCGGTGCCGCGGCGCTGGCCGAGGGTGCGGAGTGGTTCATGGACTACCGCAACGCCGACGGGTCGGTCTCGGAGATGTGCGGCAACGGGGTTCGTGTCTTCGCCCTGCACCTGCTCCAGGAGGGCCTGGTCGAGCCGGGTACGCCGATCCCGGTCGGCACCCGCGACGGCGTCAAGGTCGTCACCCCCGCGGGCGGCGCCCCCGAGGACGGCCTGACCGTCGACATGGGCGCGCCGCGCCTGGTGGGTCGCACCGAGGTGTCGGTGGGGGAGCGGGCCTGGCCCGCCCGTCACGTCGACATGGGCAACCCGCACGCGGTGGCCTTCGTCGACTCCCTCGACGACGCCGGCGCGCTGACCGAGGCGCCCGGCCACGACGCCGGGGTCTACCCCGACGGGGTCAACGTCGAGTTCGTGGTGCGCCGCGGGCCGCGCCACGTCGCGATGCGGGTCCACGAGCGCGGCTCGGGCGAGACCTCCTCCTGCGGCACCGGCGCCTGCGCGGTGATGGTCGCCGCGGCCGAGGCCGACGGCGCGCTCGGCTCCGACGACGACGCCGCCGGGGCGGCGTACCGGGTGGACCTGCCGGGCGGCACCCTGACCATCGCCCTCGACGAGCGCGGCCACGTGCTGATGACCGGCCCCGCCGTGGTCGTCGCCCGCGGCACCACCGACCTGTAGGGCTGCCGGGCTGGCCCGGAGGTTCATCGGGCACCCGATGGAACTGGCGGCACCTGGCTGAACCTTCGTGGTGGTGGCGCGAGTTCTGTCGGGTACCCGATGAAACTCCCGGGCCCGACCGTGACAGTGGAACTGTCTCGTTCGGCGGGTCCCTGTCGGCGCGCGACGACGGCCCCCTAGGCTCCGCTGCATGGACATCTCCGGAGCATCTGCCATCGTCACCGGCGGCGCGTCGGGCATCGGCGCCGCCGCGGCCCGCCAGCTCGCCGCCAAGGGCGCGACCGTCGTCATCGCCGACCTGCAGGCCGACAAGGGCGAGGCCCTGGCCGCCGAGATCGGCGGCGTCTTCGCCCAGGTCGACGTCACCAGCACCGACCAGATCAAGGCCGCGGTCGAGGCCGCCGCCGAGATCGCGCCGCTGCGCGCCGTGGTCAACTCGGCCGGCATCGGCTGGGCGCAGCGCACGATCGGGCGCGACGGCGACTTCGACTCCGCGCACGACCTGGCGGCGTACACCAAGGTGATCGCGATCAACCTGATCGGCACCTTCGACATGACCCGCCTGGCCGCCACCGCGATGAGCCGCAACGAGCCCGACGCCGACGGCTGCCGCGGCGCCATCGCCAACCTCACCTCGGTCGCGGCCTTCGACGGCCAGATCGGCCAGGCGGCGTACTCGTCGTCGAAGGGCGGCGTCGTCGGCATGACCCTGCCTGTCGCGCGCGACCTGTCGGCCGCCGGCATCCGCCTCAACACCATCGCCCCGGGCCTCATCGACACCCCGATCTACGGCGAGGGCGAGCAGGCCGAGGCGTTCAAGGCCAAGCTCGGCGAGAGCGTGCTGTTCCCCAAGCGGCTCGGCAACCCCGACGAGCTGGCCTCGATGGTCGTGGAGACGATCACCAACTCCTACATGAACGCCGAGGTCATCCGGGTCGACGGCGGCATCCGGATGCCCCCCAAGTAGCCACCGGCACTCGTGCCCCTGGGGGTGACCAGCAGGTCACCCCCTGGGGCACGACCCATTTGCAACACTCGACGCGTGGACCTCGCCCCTCGCCTCCTCGACACCGCCACCCCCGACGACCCGCGCGCCGTCGTGCTGGTGCTGCACGGCGGCGCCGACCGCCAGGACAGCCCCGGGGTCAGCCCCACCCAGCTCTCGGTGCTGCGGATGATCCCCACCGCCAAGGCGGTCGCGCGGGCCGGGCGCGGCGAGCTGGCCGTGCACCGCGTGCTCAACACCCGCCGCGGCTGGGACACCCACACCACCCCGGTCGACGACGTTGCCTGGGCACTGGAGCAGGTGCGCGAGCGGTACGGCGACCGCCCGGTCGGCCTCGTCGGGCACTCGCTCGGTGGTCGGGCCGCCCTGCTCGCCGGTGGGCTCGACTGCGTGCGCTCGGTCGTGGCGCTCAACCCGTGGGTCTACCCGACCGACGGCGTCCCGATGCCGGGGCGCAGCGTGCTGGTCGTGCACGGCATGCGCGACCGCATCGCCCCGCCCGGCCGCGCCGAGACCGTCGCGCGGCGCATCGCCGCGCACACCGGGGTGGGCTTCATCCGCATCCCCGACGGCAAGCACGCGATGCTGCGCCACGGCCGCTCCTTCGACTCGTACGCCGCCCAGTTCAGCGCCGCCAGCCTCCTGGGGCCCGACGGGGTCGAGGTCTCCGAGCCGGTCGCCGCGGTGCTGGCCGGCGAGCCCTGGGTCACCGCCTGACGCCGACCCGGCCCGTTCGAACCGGCCGGCTCGCGGTGAACTGGCGCCGGCTCGGCGGTGAAGTGGCGCCGGCTCGGCGGTGAAGTGGCGCCGGCTCGCGTCAGGGGGTGAGGTCGAGGACCAGGTCGGCGCGCTCGGCCGCGGCCTCGACGAGCGCGGCGTTGGGCTCGTCGACGCGGGCGACCCAGGCGCGGGCCTCGTCGGGGGACTTGCCGTGGGCGACGTGGCGGGCCAGCAGCCGCTCGAGGCGCACGTCGGTGTCGACGTGCACGTGCCACACCGTGTCGAGCAGGGCGCGCACCGCGCGCCAGCGGGGCTCGTCGAGGAGCAGGTAGTTGCCCTCGGTGACGACCTGGTCGGCCGTCCCCGGCACCGGCAGCGCGCCGGCGAGGGGCTGCTCGAGGTCGCGCTCGAAGGCCGGCGCCATCACCAGCTCCTCGCGCTCGCGCACCCGCCGCAGCAGGGCGGCGTACCCCTCGGCGTCGAAGGTCTCGGGCGCGCCCTTGCGGTCGAGCAGCCCGCGGCGGCGCAGCTCGACGTCGGCGAGGTGGAAGCCGTCCATCGGCACCACCGCGGCGCCGGTGTGCTCGGCCAGCCAGGCCGCGACGGTCGACTTGCCGGCCCCGGGGGCGCCGGTGAGGCCGAGCAGCCGGCCGCGGGGCAGGTGCTCGAGCGCGGCGAGGACGTCGGGGCTGGGCACGCCCTCCATCGTGGCACGTGGCGGCGTCCCGGGTGTGCCGGGATGAAAGTCGTTCGTGGTCGCGTTGGAACAGACATACCCTGGAGGCATATGACGAACGCACCTGACTTCTCCCTCGACGACGAGCTCGAGGCCACCGCGGCGTGGGACGCCGACGACTTCGAGTCCGGCTACGCCGACGATGACGACCGGGCCGACGACCGGGCCGACGAGCCCGCCGTCGACCTCGACGCCCCCGACCCCGAGGACGACGACCCCACGGTCGGCGCCATGGAGCTCGCCGAGCGCCACCAGCTGCGCCGCGTGGCCAGCCTGCGCACCGAGCTCGAGGACATCACCGAGGTCGAGTACCGCCAGCTGCGCCTCGAGCGGGTCGTGCTGGTCGGCGTGTGGACCGAGGGCAGCGTGCAGGACGCCGAGAACTCGATGGCCGAGCTCGCCCTGCTCGCCGAGACCGCCGGCTCCGAGGTGCTCGAGGCGCTCTTCCAGCGCCGCCAGAAGCCCGACCCGGCCACCTACATCGGCCGCGGCAAGGTCGAGGGCCTGGCCGAGATCGTGGCCGCGACCGGCGCCGACACCGTCATCTGCGACGGCGAGCTCGCGCCGAGCCAGCTGCGCAACCTCGAGGACAAGATCAAGGTCAAGGTCGTCGACCGGACCGCGCTGATCCTCGACATCTTCGCCCAGCACGCCAAGTCGCGCGAGGGCCAGGCCCAGGTCGAGCTGGCCCAGCTCTCCTACATGAAGCAGCGCCTGCGCGGCTGGGGCGGCAACCTGTCGCGCCAGGCCGGTGGCCGCGTCGCCGGCGGTGCCGGCATCGGTGGCCGTGGCCCCGGTGAGACCAAGATCGAGACCGACCGCCGCCGCATCAACACCAAGATCGCCAAGCTGCGCGCCGACCTGAAGCAGATGAAGGTCACCCGCGACGCCAAGCGCTCGGGCCGCGCCCGCAACGAGATCCCCTCGGTGGCGATCGCCGGCTACACCAACGCCGGCAAGTCCAGCCTGCTCAACCGGCTGACCAGCGCCGGGGTGCTGGTCGAGGACAGCCTGTTCGCGACGCTCGACCCCACCACGCGTCGTACGACGACCGCGGACGGGCGGGTCTACACGATGAGCGACACCGTCGGGTTCGTCCGCCACCTGCCCCACCAGCTGGTCGAGGCGTTCCGCTCGACGCTGGAGGAGGTCGCTGCGGCCGACCTGATCCTGCACGTGGTCGACGGCTCGCACCCCGACCCCGAGGGCCAGCTGAGCGCGGTGCGCGAGGTGCTCGCCGAGGTCGACGCCGCCAAGATCCCCGAGCTCGTGGTCATCAACAAGGCCGACGCCGCCGACCCGCTGGTGCTGGCGCGCCTGCAGGCCCGCGAGCCGCACTCGGTGGTCGTCTCGGCCAGGACCGGCGAGGGCATCGCCGCGGCGCTGGCGGTCATCGAGTCCGAGCTGCCGCGCCCGTCGGTGGAGTTCGAGGTGCTGCTGCCCTACAGCCGTGGCGACCTGGTCAACCGGCTGCACCAGGAGGGCGAGATCGACACGCTCGAGCACACCGCCGACGGCTCCCTGGTGCGCGGGCGCGCCAACGAGTCGCTGGCCGGCGAGCTCGCGGCCTACGCCGTGCTGCCCAGCGCCGTGGCGCCCAGCGTCGAGGGTGGCTCCCCGTCCTGAGCCCGGCCTAGACCCCGATCCGGCCCCAGGGGCCCCAGATCGCGAACGTCATGCCCTTGCTGGACTGGATGTTGACGTAGAGCGTGCGGCCGTCGGGGCTGAAGGTCGAGCCGGCGAACTCGTCGCCGAACCGCTCGGCCCCGCTGCTGCTGCGCAGCCGGTTGAGCGCGATGTCCCAGATCTTGCCGCGCCGGGTCAGCCCGCGCAGGTAGTTGTCGCCGCTGGAGTCCTCGCAGACCACCAGGGTGCCGCGCTTGGACGTCGTGACGTTGTCGGGCAGGTCGAGCACCATCGGGCCGGGTGACTGGAAGACGCAGCGCAGCTGCTGGCGCCGGGTGTCGTAGGCCCACACCTGGCCCGAGCCGTTGCCGTAGCCGGAGGGCCCCTCGGTGCCGGGCATCGCCGCCCCGCCGCCCTGGGTGGAGGTGAAGTAGACGACGCCGCGGTCGTAGACCTGGCCCTCGAGCCGCGAGAAGTACGCCGCCCCCTGCGCCCAGCCCTGGCTGGCCACGTGGGTCAGCGCGGTGGCCTGCTCGGTGGGCGCCGGCTCGCCGGGGGTGTGGTCGTACTCGACGTCGGGCTGGGCGATGTCGACCCACTCCACGTCGTAGGTCGCGCCCTGCTCCTGGTGCGCCTCGAGGTGGGCGTTGTCGACGCCCTTGACCTTCAGCATCTGCAGTCGGCCGCCGTCGCGCAGCTCGCCGACCTCCATGGGGTGCGCGGGCGGGCGGTAGCGGTAGAAGCCCGAGGCGAAACCGAAGTCGTCCTCGGTGAGGTAGAGGTGGCCCTTGCGGGGGTCGAAGGAGACCGCCTCGTGGGCGAAGCGCCCGGCCGAGCGGATCGGCTCGCGGTTCGACTGGCCCCGGCCCGGCTGGTGGCTGACCGGCACCTCGAAGACGTAGCCGTGCCGCTTCTTCAGCGGCACGTTGGAGGTGCCGGTGAAGTCGGCCTCGACGTCGGGGCCGTTGACGGTCTCCTCGCAGGTGATCCACGCGCCCCACGGCATCTGCCCGCCCGAGCAGTTCATCATCGTGCCGTTGAGGCTGGTGAACGAGCCGAGCACCCCGCCGCGGCGGTTGACCTGCACCGTGGTGGTGCCGCCGCCGGCCATCTCGTCGTACGGCGTGCCGGGGCCGAAGGCGGGCTGGGGGTTGTTGACCTCGTGGTTGCGCACCAGGAGCGTGGTGCCGCGGGGGCCCTTGAAGGCGCCCATGCCGTCGTGGCGCCCGGGCAGCGCGGTGCCGTCGGTGAGCACGACGGGGCCCTCGGTGTCGTGGAACGAGCGGTACTTGAAGCCGCGGGGCAGGTGCAGGCGCACGGTGCCGTCGCGCAGGTCGCGCACGGGCACCAGCTCCTGCTGGCGGGGTGGGCGCCCCGCCTCGGCGGGCATCGTGACCAGCCCGGCGAAGGGGCCGACGGCGGCGCCGGCGGCGCTGGTGCGGAGCAGGGTGCGACGGTCGAGCGACATGCGGAGACTCCTGGTTCCGAGAGGCGGGACGGGCGTCCAACGTAATCCAGGTCACACCCGCTGACCACCCCGTCTGCACCGGCGCGTAACGATCCCCGCACGGGCCGGTCACGACCTGCGCCGAACCGCTGCGCGGGCCCGTGTGCGCGCGCACGATGGGGGTGTGCTCGGACCACTGGCGGTGCCGCGGCGGCGCACCCTCGGGGTGGGCCTGGCCGCGCTGCTCGTCGCGCTCGCGGTCGTCGTCGTGGTGCTGGCCCCCGAGCGGGCCACCGGCTCGTACGCCGAGCGCTGCGACCGCTTCGCCGCCGACTCGAGCGCCCGCGCGGGCCTGGTGACCGGTTCCGGCGAGCCGGTGCTGGTGATCGGTGACTCGTGGAGCGCCGGGCTGGGCCTGGCCGACCCGGGCGCCTCGTGGCCGGTGCGGCTGCCCGGTCGCGTGCACGTGGCCGGCTTCTCCGGCTCGGGCTTCTCGGCGCGGGCCTCGGGCTGCAGCGCCGTCTCCTTCGCCGCCCGCGCGCCCGCAGCCCTGGCCGGCCTGCCGGCCGACGCCCTGGTCGTTGTGGAGGGCGGCCTCAACGACTGGGACCGCAGCGACGCCGAGGTCACCGCCGGGTTCGACGACCTGCTGGCGGTGCTCGAGGGGCGCCGCGTGGTCGTCGTCGGGCCGGCGAGCGCGCCGTCGCGGGCGGCGTACGTCGCCCGGGTCGACGCGCTGCTCGCGGAGCTGGCGGCGGGCCACGGCGTCACCTACCTCTCGGCGCTCGACGTCGAGCTGGGTTACCTCGACGACCGGCTGCACCTGACCCCCGCCGGGCACACCGCGTTCGGCGACTGGGTGGCGGCGCGCCTCGGGTGAGCGGCCGCCGTGACCCGCGGCACCCGCCCTCCACAGCCTCGGGGCGGGCCGCTGGGGAGCGTCGGTGGGCGCGGCTAGGGTGCTCGGGTGCCTGAGACAGCCGACGCCGCCGCGACGACCGACGACGCCACGCCGCCGCTGCTCAGCGACGCCCCCGTCGGCGCGGTGACGACCCTGCTCGGCGAGGCCGTGCAGGCCCTGGGCGGGGCCGAGCGGGCCGGGCAGGTGCAGATGGCCGAGGCGGTCGCGCGCGCGTTCGTGGAGGAGGAGCACCTGCTGGTGCAGGCCGGCACCGGCACCGGCAAGTCGCTGGCCTACCTGGTGCCCTCGCTGCTGCACCGCGAGCGGGTGGTGGTCGCGACCGCCACCCTGGCGCTGCAGCACCAGCTGGTCGAGCGCGACATCCCGCGGCTGATGGCGGCGGTCAAGGGCTCGCGGGCCGGCAAGGACGTCGACACCTCCTTCGCGGTGCTCAAGGGCCGCTCCAACTACGCCTGCCTGCACCGGGTGCGCGAGGGCGTGCCCGACGACCAGGGCGCGCTGGTGCAGCTGCCCGAGGGGTCGATGGGCCAGAAGGTCCTCGAGCTGCGCGAGTGGGCCGAGAAGGAGGCCGAGGGCGGCGGGTCGGGCGAGCGCGACGGCGCCCCGCGCCACACCGACCGCGAGTGGCGCCAGGTCAGCGTCAGCCACCGCGACTGCCTCGGCGCCGCGCGCTGCCCCTTCGGCCAGGAGTGCTTCGCCGAGCTGGCCAAGGAGAAGGCGCACCGCTCCCACGTCATCGTCACCAACCACTCGCTGCTCGCGATCGACGCGATCGAGGGGGTGCCGATGATCCCCGAGTACGACGCCGTGGTGATCGACGAGGCCCACGAGCTGACCGCGCGGGTCACCCAGGCCGCCACCGACGAGCTGTCGGCGCTCGACGTCGAGCGTGCCGCGAAGCGCTCGGGGCGCCACGTCGACGGCTCCGAGGCCGACGACCTGGCCGACGCCGCCGACGCGCTGCGCGACGCGATGGCCGAGTGCGACGCCGGCCGGTTCGAGCGGCTCCCGGTGCACCTGGGCGACGCGCTGCAGCTGGTGCGCGACGCGGCCCGCGCGTGCGTGTCGGCGTACCCCAAGGACAACCCGAAGGACGGCGAGGCCGATCCGGGCAAGCAGCAGGCCAAGGGCATGGTCCAGGACGTCTTCGTGGTCGCCGAGCGGATGGCCGCCGACCTGGAGTCCGACGTGCTGTGGCTGGGCGAGGCCCGCGAGCGGATGCCGGCGCGGCTCTACGTCGCGCCGCTGGCCGTGTGGGGCCCGATGCGCGACAAGCTGCTGAGCGAGAAGACGGTGGTGCTGACCTCGGCCACGCTGATGCTCGGTGGCGACTTCGCCTCGGTGGCCACCAGCGTCGGCCTCAAGCCGACCGAGCGGGTCGGGGTGGGTCGCGAGATCGCGCCCGGCGACGGGGTGCTGCCCTGGCGCGGCCTCGACGTCGGCAGCCCCTTCGACTACGGCCAGCAGTCGATCCTCTACGTCGCCCGCCACCTGCCGCAGCCGGGTCGTGACGGGCTGGGCAAGGCCCAGCTCGACGAGATCGTCGAGCTGGTCGACGCCGCCGACGGCCGGGCGCTGGGGCTGTTCTCCTCGCGGCGGGCCGCCGAGGCCGCGGCCGAGGCGGTGCGCGAGCGGCTGCCGCACCTGACGATCCTGGCCCAGGGCGACGCGCAGCTGCCCGAGCTGGCCAAGCAGTTCGTCGAGGACCCGCACACGGTGCTCTTCGGCACCTTGAGCCTGTGGCAGGGCCTCGACGTGCCCGGCGACACCTGCCAGCTGGTGCTCATCGACCGCATCCCCTTCCCGCGGCCCGACGACCCGCTGATGAGCGCGCGGCAGAAGGCGGCAGACAAGGCCGGCGGCAACGGGTTCATGCAGGTCGCGGCCACCCACGCCGCGCTGCTGATGGCCCAGGGCGCCGGCCGGCTGATCCGCACCACCTCCGACCGCGGCGTCGTCGCGGTGCTCGACCCGCGCCTGGCCACCGCCCGCTACGGCTCGTTCCTCAAGGCCAGCCTGCCGCCGATGTGGACCACCACCGACCCGGCGGTGGTCCGCAAGGCGCTGGCCCGCCTGGCCGCCTCCGCGAAGGACGCCTGAGCGCCCCCGCGGCGCCGCGGGACGTCATACGGGCGGGACGTCATCGAGCCGACGGCTCGTATGACGTCCCGCGCCCGCGCCTAGAGCCGCGGCTTCCCGTCGTACCCGCCCCGGGGCGGCTTGAGCCCGAAGAACGCCCCGACGGTGGGGGCGACGTCGGTGGTGCGGGCGTGGCGCGGCGAGACCTTGCCGGGGGTGACCGCGCGGTGCCCGCCGCCGATGAAGAACGGGATCGCGCGGGTGGCGGGGTGGCCGTGGTTGCCGGGGATCGGGTTGGAGTAGACGTCGGGGTCGCTGAAGCGCCAGCCGGCCTGGCAGAAGACCACGACGTCGCCGGACTCGGGGCCCAGGCGCAGCCAGTCGGCGCGGCGGTCCCAGGCCTTCAGCACCCCGGGCACGTCGGAGGCGATGCGGCGGATGCGGCGCACGGCCTTGTCGCGCTCGGAGCGCGGGCCGGTGAAGTAGACCAGGTCGGCGCCGCCGTTGTCGGCGATCACGAACCGGTCGGCCAGGAACGGGTCCTCCGAGAGCGGTCCCTGCAGCGAGACGATCCGGTCGGGGTAGGACCAGTCCATCGAGTGGTCGGCCAGCACGATGACGATCGAGTGCTCCCAGCGCCCCGAGCTCTTCAGCTCGGCCACGAAGTCGCCGACGAGCCGGTCGGTGTTGACCAGCGCCAGCTTGCGCGCGGCCTCGAGCGTGGTGGGCCCGGTGAGGTCGGTGTGTCCGAGCCGGTCGACGTCGCCGAGGTTGACGAAGACCAGGTGGGGGTCGAGCTCGCCGATCATGTCGAGGGTGGCGCGCATCGTGAAGTCGTCGGGGGCGTGCCCCGAGATCGGGACGATCGGGAACGGCTCCCAGCGGTGCGTGGCCCGCTCGCCGAAGATCCCGTAGAGGTACTCCTTGCTCAGCACCGTGCCGGTGGTCAACCCGCGCCTGTTGAGCCGCTCGATGACGGTGGGGAAGCGCAGGTCGGAGGGCTGGTCGAGGGTGCGGATCTCGCCCAGCGCCCGGTCGTAGACCGCGTTGGCCGGCACGCCGCTGCGGTCGGGGCGCACCCCGGTCATCATCATCGTGTGGTTGGGGATGGTCTCCATCACCGGCATCGAGGTGGCCCGCGGGTGGTGCACCCCGCCCTCGCGCAGCGCGAGCAGGTTCGGCGTCAGCCCGCTGTCGATCTCCTCGGGCCGGCAGCCGTCGACGACCAGCACGTAGGCCCGCTTGCGGGTCGAGGCCCGCGCCGCGAGCGCCGCCGGCTCGAGCCCGGCCACGGTCGAGAACGCCAGGCCCGAGGCCGCCGCGGTCAGGACCGTGCGCCGACCGGCGCGGATCTCACCGAGGCCGCGGGCGAAGGGGGCGGGGCCGGCCGCGTCGCAGTGGCCGCTCGTCGGGTCGCACATCAGCGGTCTCCTACGGGGGTGCTCACGCGCTGCACCGTGCCGGTGCCGGCCAGGGTGCGGAACGACGCGTCGTGGGTGGCGGTGGTCTGCTGGTCGTCGCGGGCCCCGATGACGTACCAGTCCATCTGGGTGCGCTCGGCGGTGATGTCGAGCACCGAGAAGCCGTGGTCGTCGAAGTTCAGGTACTTGATGTGGCGGTTGTTGGCCTTGATCGCGGTCTCCACCAGCGGCGTCAGCGCCGGCTGGCCGGTGATGTCCTTGAGGTTGTTGGAGGTCACCGAGGAGCACACGAACTCCACGCCCACCGAGTCGCCGAGCAGCGGGTAGAGCGAGGTGTCCATCGGCAGGTCGCAGGCCCACCCCGAGTGGATGTCGCCGGTCACGAAGACCACGTCCTTGACCTGGTGGTCGTCGATGTGGCGGAAGACCTCGCGGCGGTCGGCGGTGTAGCCGTCCCACTGGTCGACGTTGTACGGCGAGCCGTCCTGGGGCAGCAGCCCGGTGACGTCGTTGACCGGGTCGACGAGCTCGTTGGGCAGATCGGCGAAGGTGACCGGGGCGATCATCACCGGGTTGCCGACGACCTTCCACTGCGGGGCGTGGTTGCCGCGGGTCAGGGAGTCCTTGAGCCACTCCATCTGCCGGTTGCCGGTGATCGAGCGCGCCGGGTCGTTGACCTCGGCGTCCACCAGCGGGGTCGCGACCTGCTGGGACCGGTAGGTGCGCAGGTCGAGCATGCTGACCTCGGCCAGGTCGCCGAAGCGCAGGCGGCGGTAGAGCCGGGCGCCGTCGCCCAGCGAGGCGGTGCCGTCCATACGCACCGGCATCCACTCGTCGTACGCGCGGTGGGCGCGGGCGCGCCGCTTGAGGTAGTCGCCCTCGGAGTCGTCGTGGTTCTCGGCGTTCTTCCTCCACTGGTCGTTGGTGACCTCGTGGTCGTCCCAGGTCACGATCCAGGCGTACCGGGCGTGCAGGGCCTGCAGGTCGGGGTCGGTCTTGTACTGCGCGTGCCGGCGGCGGTAGTCGGAGAGCGAGACCATCTCGCGCGCGGGGTCGTGCGGGCGGATGTCGACGTTGTCCTGGCCCATGCCGTACTGGCCGGGTGCGTACTCGTAGAGGTAGTCGCCCAGGTGCAGCACCGCGTGCAGGTCGTCGCGCTCGGCGAGCAGCCGGTAGGCGCTGAACCAGCCGGCCTGCAGGTTGGCGCAGGACACCACGCCGAAGCGCAGGTTGTCGGGCGTGGCGCGCTTGGCCGGGGCGGTGCGGGTGGTGCCGACCGGGCTGCGCTGGCCGCGCGCGGTGAAGCGGTAGTGGTAGACGGTCTCGGGCTGCAGGCCCGTCACGTCGAGCTTGACGGTGTGGTCGCGCGCGGCGCTGGTGACGAAGCGGCCACGGCGCACGACGTTGCGGAAGCGGCGGTCGGTGGCGACCTCCCAGCGCACGCCCACCCGCGGGCCCTTGCCCGAGCCGGGGGTGGCGGCCCTGGTGGGGGTGACCCGGGTCCAGATCAGCACCGCGCGCGGCAGCGGGTCGCCGGAGGCCACGCCGTGGGCGAAGACGTCGTGGCGGGCCTTCGCAGCGACCGCGTGCGGGCTCGCGAGCACGCCGGCGCCGGTGATGGCGGCGCCGCCGGCCCCGACGGCACTGGCGGCCAGGACCGTACGGCGTCCGAGGGCGGCGAGGCGGGCCCGCTCGGCGTCGGCGGGGCGCACGGCGTCAGCGGCGGTGGTGGGGGTCAGTGGTGGGGTCACGCCTCATCCAACGACACACCGCCGTCCACGTGACGTGGACGGCGGTGTGAGCACCGTCTGTTCACCGTCGGTTCGGTCTCCCGACGGGCGGGTGCGGGGCCTCAGAGGCTGCGCAGCACCGCGGTGACGACCCCGAGGATCGAGGCGTGGGTGCCGTCGATCGGCTCGTAGGCGTCGTTGTGGGGCAGCAGCCAGACCTTGCCGTCCTTGCGCTGGAAGGTCTTGACGGTGGCCTCCTCGCCGATCAGGGCGGCGACGATCTGGCCGTTGCTGGCGGTCTGCTCCTGGCGGATCACCACGTAGTCGCCGTCGCAGATCGCGGCGTCGATCATCGAGTCGCCGGAGACCTCGAGCAGGAAGAGCTGGCCGTCGCCGACCAGCTGCTGGGGCAGCGGGAAGACGGCCTCGACCCGCTCCTCGGCCAGGATCGGGCCACCGGCGGCGATCCGGCCCACGACCGGCACGTAGGAGGCCTGCGGCATGGTGTTGCCGATGTCGGTCTCGTCGACCGAGCTGTCGTCGGCCGAGGAGATCGCCTTGCGGCGCGCCATCAGCTCGGGCAGGAAGACCTCGAGGGCGCGCGGGCGGTGGGGGTCGCGCTTGAGGAAGCCCTTCTCCTCGAGCACCTTGAGCTGGTGGGAGACGCTGGAGGTGCTGGTCAGGCCGACGGCCTGGCCGATCTCGCGCATGCTCGGCGGGTAGCCGCGGGTCTCGATGGCCTCCTTGATGCACGCGAGGACCTTGATCTGGCGCGGCGTCAGGCCGGTCGCGTCGGGAGGGCCGTCGGGCAGCTCCGCGACCCCGCGCTTGCGGGGGCCGCTGTTCTTGGTGGCCATCGTGTGCCTTTCGTGCGCGAGGCCCGAGCCGGGGAGTCCGCTCGGATGGGTCGTGGACCCACGCTATCGCCGCGCGGGCCCGACTTCAAACATCTGTTCGAAGGGCGTGTCGCGCTCGTGGAGGCGGCGACGGGCTGCTCCGGAGTGACGTCGGGGATCTCGAACAATTGTTCGCTGCACCCCTTGCGCGGCTCGAACACCTGATCTAGTCTCGCTCATGTGTTCGATCGAACACCTGGTCGAAGCAGGATCTCGACCGGGACTGTCGGTGGCTGTCCGTAGACATCTCCCTGACCGAGCACGACGACGACCACCCCCTTCCCCAGGAGGTCCCGATGAGCACCATGACCCTCACCGCCGCCCCGGCCCCGATCCGCCTCGGCGCCGTCCGCGCCACCCGCCGTACGACGCCGGGCTCGCTGCGGCTGACCCGCCGCGGCCGGCTCGCTGTGCTGGCCGCGGGCCTGCTGCTCGTCGCCCTGGTGGGCGTCGTGCTGGCCGGCGTCTCCGTTGCCACCAGCGAGAGCGGCACCGCCCCGGCGACCGAGACGATCACCGTCGGCGTCGGCGACACGCTGTGGGCCATCGCCGCCGAGCGCGCCGAGTCCGGCGACGTGCGCGAGGTCATCGAGCGCATCCAGCAGCTGAACTCCCTCGACGGTGGCCTGGTGGTCACCGGCCAGCGCCTGGTCGTCCCGGCCGGCTGAGGAACGGCCCGCGACCGCGCTGCGGTCCGGGCACGGCGGCCCCTGCGGCCGCCCACAGATTTCGTCGGTCGCCTCGACCCCGGCCGGCGAAACCAGGGGAAAGACGAGGGGCGGGCCCGCAGTGGGCCCGCCCCTCGCGCTGTGTCGGGCCCTGTCTTCCGCGTCCGGTGCGGGAGGCTGTCGTGGTGAGCGACGACGTCTTCGAGAGCAGGCTGGCCCAGCGGCAGGCGTGGTGCGAGGCGCCCTGGGGCCGCCTGCGGTTCGCGGTGGTGCGCGAGACGCTGCGCCGCCAGGTCGAGGCGCTGGAGGCCGACCTCGGGCAGCCGCGGGCGCTGCGGGTCCTCGACGTCGGCGGGGGCGACGGCCGCGACGCCCTGGGCCTGGCCGTCGCCGGCCACCACGTCACGGTCCTCGACCCGGCGCCCTCCTGGCTCGCCGAGGCCCGCCGCCGCGCCGAGTCCGCGCGGGTGGGGGAGCGGGTGGTGACCCTCGAGGGCTCGATCGACGACCTGAGCGGGGCCGGCGGCGGGTTCGACCTGGTGCTGTGCCACAACGTGCTGCACTACCGCCCGGCCGAGACCGGCGCGGCCGACGTACGACGTCTGGCGCAGGCGGCGCGGCCGGGCGGCCGGGTCTCGGTGATGGCGCCGAACCCCGCGGCGCGGGTGATCGGGCGGCTGGTGCGCGAAGGGCCGGAGGCGGCGCTCGACGAGCTCGGCCGCGACGACATGGAGTCGGCCACCTTCACCACGACCGCGCGGGCGGTGGCCCGCGACGAGGTCGAGGAGCAGCTGGTGGCGGCCGGGCTCGAGGTGGTGGGCCGCTACGCCGCCCGGGTCGCCAACGACTACGTCGCCGACGACGGCCTCAAGGTCGACCCCGACTTCTACGCGGTGCTGGAGCGCCTCGAGCTCGCGCTGTGCGACCGGGAGCCGTTCATCTCTCTCGGGGCGCTGTGGCAGCTCGTCGCCGCCCGCCCGGTGGGGGAGCCGGGGCCGCGGGGTCGCGGGTGAGGCCGAGCGCCCGGCCCAGGCGCGCGACGAGCATCAGGCCCACGAAGAGGCAGGCCACGGCCCCGACGGAGGCGAGGGCCAGGAAGAACCAGGCGGCCGACTCCCCACCGCGGGCCTGGGTGCCAAAGTCGATCGCGGCGTAGACCAGGTACCCCCAGGCGACCACCGCGGCGGTGACGGCCAGGGCCAGGCCGAGCAGCCGCGGCTGGAACGAGCGCTCCGGGCGGGCCGCACGGCGCGAACCGGCCCGCTTGCCGGCGGTGGCGGGAGCCGGAGTCGGCGCGCCGGCCACCTGCTCGTCCACCTGGCCGCCCGCCTCGCCGCTCACAGCGTCATTGTGTCCGACCGCACCCAGCCCCGGCGACCGGGTGTCGATACCGGTGCCGGCATCCGGCAGCCCCTCCGGCGCCGCTCGGCGCCACCCCTTCGGGGCGGTCCCGGTGCGCTGACCTGCAGCGATGCATCGAGTGTGATCTGGGTCGCAGGAAATTTTCGGGACGGCTTGCGCGGCTCGTGGTCCCGGGCGTACGGTTCCACTACATCTAGTAGTTACACCGCTGTAGTTATCCACATCTAGTTCACAGATGGATGCGGGATGGTGCACAGGTGACCGGTTGTTCTCCACAGGGAGAGCAACGATATCCACACCCAGCAGCCCTCGCGGGGGCTGCGCGGCGCGCCCGAGAGGAGGACCCGATGCACTGCCCGTTCTGCCGTGCCACCGACACCCGGGTCCTCGACTCGCGGGTCTCCGAGGACGGCGGCTCGATCCGCCGCCGGCGTACCTGCTCGGCCTGCTCGAAGCGGTTCACCACCGTCGAGCAGATGCAGCTGAGCGTCGTGAAGCGCTCGGGGGCCAGCGAGCCCTTCGTGCGCGAGAAGGCCGTGGCCGGCGTGCGCAAGGCGTGCAAGGGCCGACCGGTCACCGAGGACCAGCTGGCCTGCCTGGGCCAGGTCGTCGAGGACACCCTGCGCGGCGCGGGAGCCGCCGAGCTGCCGGCCCACGAGGTCGGCCTGGCCATCCTGGGCCCGCTGCGCGAGCTCGACGAGGTGGCCTACCTGCGCTTCGCCAGCGTCTACCGCCAGTTCGCCTCCGCGGCCGACTTCGAGGACGAGATCGCCATGCTCCGCGCCGAGCGCCTGACGCTCGACACCGAGCCCCAGCCCACGGGCTGACACAGACCGCCCGGCAGGTAGTGGGGAAGCTGCCTGCCGGGCGCACCACCTCTTCCCTCACCGCATCACCCGGTGTCACGTCCGATGTCGGTGGTCGCAGCGACCATCGGGACGGGCGCCGACACAGCACCCCCCAGCAGCAGACCGCACCAACCAGCACCCCTTAGACCGGGACACAGAGGAGCACGGCATGACCGAGACGGTGAGCGGCGCAGGAGCCGACGCAGCGACCAAGGGCCAGGGCAAGGGCCTGACGATGGAGCGCGTCTTCAGCACCGAGGGGGTGCACCCCTACGACGAGCTGACCTGGGAGAGCCGCGACGTCGTCCAGACCAACTGGAAGACCGGCGCCACCGTCTTCGAGCAGCGCGGCGTGGAGTTCCCCGCCACCTGGTCGGTCAACGCCTCGACCATCGTCACCACCAAGTACTTCCGCGGCGCGGTCGGCACCGACGCCCGCGAGCGCAGCCTCAAGCAGCTCATCAACCGCGTGGTCGAGCAGTACGTCAAGGGCGGCGTCGAGCACGGCTACTTCGCCACCAAGGCCGACGCCGAGGTCTTCGAGCACGAGCTGACCTGGCTGCTGGTCAACCAGTACTTCTCCTTCAACTCCCCGGTCTGGTTCAACGTCGGCACGCCCTCGCCGCAGCAGGTCTCGGCCTGCTTCATTCTCTCGGTCGACGACTCGATGGACTCGATCCTCAACTGGTACAAGGAGGAGGGCTTCATCTTCAAGGGCGGCTCCGGTGCCGGCCTGAACCTCTCGCGCATCCGCTCCTCCAAGGAGCTGCTCTCCTCCGGCGGCACCGCCTCGGGCCCGGTCTCGTTCATGCGCGGCGCCGACGCCTCGGCCGGCACCATCAAGTCGGGCGGCGCGACGCGCCGTGCGGCCAAGATGGTCGTGCTCGACGTCGACCACCCCGACATCGAGGAGTTCGTGGCCACCAAGGCGCGCGAGGAGGACAAGATCCGCGCGCTGCGCGACGCCGGCTTCGACATGGACCTGGGCGGCGAGGACATCACCTCGGTGCAGTACCAGAACGCCAACAACTCGGTCCGCGTCTCCGACGAGTTCATGCGTGCCGTCGAGGAGGGCACCGAGTTCGGGCTGCGCTCGCGCGGCACCGGTGAGGTCATCGAGACCGTCGACGCCCGCGAGCTGTTCCGCAAGATCTCCACCGCCGCGTGGGAGTGCGCCGACCCGGGCCTGCAGTACGACGACACCATCAACGACTGGCACACCAACCCCGAGACGGGTCGCATCACCGCGTCGAACCCGTGCTCGGAGTACATGAGCCTCGACAACTCCTCGTGCAACCTGGCGTCGCTGAACCTGCTGAAGTTCCTCAAGGACGATGACACCTTCGACGCCGAGCTGTTCGCGAAGGCCGTCGAGGTGATCATCACCGCGATGGACATCTCCATCTGCTTCGCCGACTTCCCGACCGAGCCGATCGGCCAGACCACCCGCGACTACCGCCAGCTCGGCATCGGCTACGCCAACCTCGGCGCGCTGCTGATGGCGATGGGCCTGGGCTACGACTCCGACGGCGGCCGCTCGATGGCTGCGACCATCACCTCGCTGATGACCGGTGTCTCCTACAAGCGCTCGGCCGAGCTGGCCGGCGTGGTGGGCCCCTACACCGGCTACGCCCGCAACGCCGACGCCCACAAGCGCGTGATGCGCAAGCACCAGGCTGCCAACGACACCGTGCGCACCCTGCACATCGCCGACTCGCAGGTGCACAAGCTGGCCACCGCCGCGTGGGCCGACGTGCAGAAGCTCGGCGAGACCAACGGCTTCCGCAACGCGCAGGCCTCGGTGCTCGCGCCCACCGGCACCATCGGCTTCATGATGGATTGCGACACCACCGGCATCGAGCCCGACTTCTCGCTGGTGAAGTTCAAGAAGCTCGTCGGCGGCGGCTCGATGCAGATCGTCAACCAGACCATCCCGCGGGCGCTGAAGAAGATGGGCTACCAGCCCGAGTCGATCGAGGCGATCGTCGCCCACATTGCCGAGCACGGCCACGTGATCGACGCCCCCGGGCTCAAGACCGAGCACTACGAGGTCTTCGACACCGCCATGGGCGCCCGCGCCCTGGCGCCGATGGGCCACGTGCGGATGATGGCGGCCTGCCAGCCGTTCCTCAGCGGGGCGATCAGCAAGACCTGCAACCTCCCCGAGGATGCCACGGTCGAAGAGGTCGAGGACATCTACTTCCAGTCCTGGAAGCTCGGTCTGAAAGCGACCGCCATTTATAGAGATAACTGCAAGGTCGGACAGCCGATGTCGACCGGCAAGGGCGAGAACAAGGGCACGGACTCCAACAAGACGGCGGACGCCCCGGCGGAGACCAAGGTCGTGGAGAAGGTTGTCTACGCCCCGACCCGCAAGCGCCTGCCGAAGTCGCGGGTCTCGCGCACCACGTCGTTCACCGTGGGTGGCGCCGAGGGCTACATGACCTCCGGTGCCCACGAGGACGGCCAGCTCGGAGAGATCTTCCTCAAGCTCGGCAAGCAGGGCTCGACCCTGGCCGGCGTGATGGACGCCTTCTCGATCGCGGTCAGCATCGGCCTGCAGTACGGCGTCCCGCTGGAGACCTACGTCTCGAAGTTCACCAACCTGCGCTTCGAGCCCGCCGGTCTCACCGACGACGCCGACGTGCGGATGGCGCAGTCGATCATGGACTACATCTTCCGTCGCCTGGCCCTGGACTACCTGCCCTTCGAGGAGCGCGAGGCCCTCTCGATCTACTCGGCCGACGAGCGCCAGCGCTACCTCGAGACCGGCTCCTACGAGCCCGTCGAGGAGACCGGCGGTGCCGCCGAGCTGGTCGACACCCCTTCTGTGGGGCGCGACGGGGGCTCCTCCGTTGGTCGAGCAGCGAGCGAAGCGAGCGTCGTCGAGACCGCCGAGGTTGTTGAGACCCACGACACCGAGGGCAGCAACCAGCGCGAAGTCCCGGCCCAGCGCGACACCTCCGGTGCCCACACCTCGGCCGAGTTGATGGAGAAGATCACTGGCACCGCCGTCGACTCCCCGCTCTGCTTCACCTGCGGCACCAAGATGCGCCCCGCTGGCTCCTGCTACGTCTGCGAGGGCTGCGGCAGCACCTCCGGTTGCAGCTGATCCGTAGCGCCCATCAAACGGCCCCGACGTCTCCGGACGTCGGGGCCGTTTCGTCGCACGTACATGTCGGTGGCCGCTGATAGGAAGAACGTGTCCATGAGAGCCCAGGGTCGGGGTTGGAGCAATCGCGATGGCGCACCCATGCGAAGTCAGCCTGCAAGTGCGCGGCCGTGCCCATAGGGTGATGCAAGGCGAGGAGCTCGTGCTCGCATCAGCAGCCGGGCTAGTACCGCCCGCACTGGTCCAGGCTGCCGACCTACGGCCTGGGGACTTTGTTGGTCTCGCGTACGGCGGCGCGTGGGCGGCGACCGCCGCGGCGCTGCCCTTGCCGGACACTTCGCCGCGAACGGGGTCCGAGAAGGCCATCTTCGTACCAGATCGCATGACCGACGAGCTTGCGTTTCTCCTCGGTGCGTATCTATCCGAAGGGCATACCACTCGGAGCAACTGGTCAGTCATCCTCACCAACTCGGTTGAGGAGGTCCTCTTGCGTGCTCAAGAAGCTTGGTGGTCGGTCTTCGGCTTGAGTTCGCGCCTCACGCGTCAGCGTGACCGGTGCCCCGGACTTGTGGTCTCTAGCAGGCGGCTCGTCCTCTTCCTCGATTCTCTCGGATGCGGCAGTCGCGCGCGCAATAAGGTCGTGCCGGGTCCGATCCTTAATGGCACCCGCGAACACGCCCTCCTGTTCTTACAGGGAGCTGCCTTGGATGCGTACACCACCCACACGTCGGCCGGTAAGTGGGCGATCTGCTTGGAGAGCCGCGCGGCGATAGATGGACTGCAGGAACTGGTGACCCATCTCGGCATCGTCAGTGCCCAGATCCCCAAACTGAACAGGCAAAGGGGCAAGACTTACTACGAGCTCTACGCGCCGGGTGCTTGGGGTCAAGAGTTGTCTGCGCTGGCGCCCTTCCTGGAGCCGGACAAAGCGATCCGAGCAGCTGCCTATCGGCGGGTTCGATACCGGACCAAAGAGACCGATGTGGTTCCAGGAGCCCATGGGCCAACTCTGTACCGGCTGCTAGCGGCTGGCACCTCAGGCCGTTACGGCCGCGGATCAGGGCGCCAGCGATTCCGGCACCTGCTCGACCCACGGACCGCTCGTGTGAGTCGAAGTAGCGTGATGGCGGTGAGAGACGCCGGGGGCGAACTGCCTAGCTGGCTGACCACGATCCTCGACCAGCAGATCCGTTTCGCTCCGGTGACCAGCATTACTGTTCGTTGAGTCAACTCCGCTTCGCTTGTGACGACGAGCGCGCGGAACCCGAAGGACTAGAGGCTTAGAGGTCCGTTCCACTTGCCCCGCCTTGCCCTTGTATTAATCCTTTCAAGAGGGCTTGCGTCTCGGTGTCCGTCGACATGACGGTGCTGCCACGGAGGCCGCGGGTGAGGAGGACCTTGTATGTATTGCGTATCGCACTGTCGAATTCCGTGTATGAGCCGCGTTTGACCTGTCGGTCGTGACTGCGCTCAGGTTGTGCGACCCATTGGCCTGATCGCCACACTAGATCGGGACCCATGATGACCCCGCTGTAGTCGTACTCGAAGCCTTGAGCCGTGTAGATGCATCCAACCTGGTCGAATCCGGCCGGATCGGTGGCCCAGAAAGGCCTGCCCGGCGCTTCGCCGATCTTTGTGTCCTTGGGGTTATTCCAAGGGCGCTCCCAGGCGCCGATCTTGATGTCGGGAAATAGAAAGTCGGCTTTCGGTTTGCTCCAGTCCCAGCAGTATCCCGCTGAGATCCGAGCAGAGTATCCGTCGGCAATCTTCGACCCCAGGCGGGCCTCCATGGCTTCGGCGGAGTCAACCGCGTCAAGGTCGAAGGACTCGGCGCCAGCCCACGTCATCGGGCCGCCGGGGGCGAGGCCGAGGAGTCTCAGCACCCACTCTTCGTAAGCCCGGCTTCCGCCAAGGCGAAACTGGTCGTTGAGGTCGACCCGAATGATCTCGCAATGAAGTCGTTCAGCTGCTGCCGCTATTTCAGAGACGCTGCCGCGTTCCCCAGGTTTAACAACTTGGTGTTCGTCGAGTAAGAAAACGGATACACGCGCCGCGTCGATAAGGTCCTCGACCTGTGGCCGCCCTGAGCGCTTGGCGGCAGGCGTCCACCTGTTCGTGGACGTCTCACGGATGCGGTGGGCCTCGTCGTTGATGAGAACTTCCAAGCCGTTAGGCTCGGAGTCGATAAAGTTGTTGTAGTAGCTAAATAGTGCCTGGACTCGAGGGGCTCTAGCACCTGCTACTTTTCGGAGGGTCTGGGTGAAGGCGGATGAGCCGGTCGCGTGCAGCACTGTGCGACCTTGCCTGGAGAGTTCGCCAAGCAGGCTGAGAGCGATGACGCTCTTTCCTGAGCCGGGTCCGCCCGTGACGATGACGACATGCTTGGTACTGGCGCGCCTAGCCCGCTCGACGGACCTCAGGACTAGCGAATAGGCCACCTGCTGCTGATCTATGAGTACGAACTGCTCGCGCTCCCTAATCTCTCTTGCCGCGAGGTCCATCAGTTGTTTGCTCGGCCTAATTGCGGCGCTCAGTAGCTCATCGGCCGCGCTGGCTCCGGACGCAGGCGCAAGCGAGTGTCGAAGTAAGGACAGGAAGTCGGCACGGCGCTGGCCAGTGAACATGCGGCGAGTGGAGGTTTGGGGATACGCCCATAGCCCAGCTATGCCTTCATCGGTTGCGTTATGGAGGTACGCGACTCCAGTCAGGCGACGGGTGGACCCACCAAGTGCAGCGTTGAAGTCCGCTATGTAGTCACAGTAGGCGCCGACTTGTGCGGCCGGGTGCAGCCGCTGGCCACGACCATCGTCAAGGACAACATCGTCCGTCCCATCGACCGGGTACGCCCGACTCCATTGCTTGAGCTCGACGACCACGAACGAAGACTCGGCCGTTCGTGGGTGCAGCCCGCACAAGACCGCATCTACCCGCCGACTGCTCAGTGGAAGGCGGTACTCGAGCAGCATCTCGACCTGTTCCAGTCCCGCGTCGTGCAGGTCGTTCGTGAGCGCAGTCAAACTGCGTTCCCACGATGAAATTTCCGCGGGGGAGGGGCGGAAGCCGTATTGATGGCTGAACTGGTCGACCATGGTGGACACCAGTGTGCTGCTGGCGATCCGCGAACGAACGCCGGCAGCGGAGTCCCGAATGAGGGGCACGACAACTCCAGGAAGGCATGACTGACTTCCCGTGCGGGTGGAGGCTTGTCGAAAATGACTCGCGCTGTCGGGCCGAACGGATTACCCACGCATGCTAGCCACCGAAGCCTGTCTTAGAGACTAGGAGGATCGCTGTGTCGACAAGGTTGCCTACGCGCAGCCGCGCAGCCAAGTGCTGCGGTGTCGGAGAGGCGGGCAGGCATTCAGCTGCGTTGCAGTACTGCCCAGGCGATGAGGCTGTCGAGGCGCCGGACGTCTGCGCCCTTGCTGAGTTTGATCTTGATGTGGCCAGCCCGCGTCCACAGCTCGATTTCAGAGTTGAAGTCGAGTCGCCCGGCGTTTTCAGACGACCACATGTTGATGGCGCTGTAGGGCAACGAGTAGATCTCCACCTTCTTTCCGGTGATGCCCTGAGCGTCGCGAACGATGAGGCGCTTGGTCGTGAAGACGGCGCTGTCGCGGAAGGTTTTGAAGGCGGCGACGGCTTCTTCCCCAGCGACCAAGAGAGGTGTCACGTCCTGCGGAATAGGGATCTCCTGTGCCAGGGGCCAGGCCGTGATCGGGGCTGTTTCCATTTTCTCTCCTAGTTTGCGATGAGGCGGGCCGAGGCCAAGAACTCGGCAGGCATGGGGTGCTGCAGCGACCAGGTGATGGCGATCGGGCGGTCACCGGTGTGCCCGGCGTACGACACCGGGCCGAGGAAGAGGTAGGGCGAGGTGCCGAATTCGTCCTTTTGGTCGTGTCGCACGAACAGCAGCACAGTGCTGCTGCCGTTCAAATAGCGCTGGCCGGTGGGGGAGGAGACCGATGTGGTCGACTGCGACTCCCAGTGGAAGGTCTTAGCGTCGATCGGGTAGTCGCGATACATCGTGGTCGGAGAGAAGTCCGACTCCGACTTCTTCAGTGTTACGAACAGCATGTCGACGTTGAGGTCGGGGGAGTAGGCGACACCCTGCATGACACTGGTCGGCTTGCGACTCAACGATGCATAGTCCAACCCGGCCAGGATTTCCTCGCGCTGGTAGCGGCCATGAATGCGCAGCGGCACCTGGCTCAGTTCGCCCTCGAGCTCCACGGTCTGGTGTCGGGCGGCGTCGAAGGACAGGTCCACGATGGCACTCGCCTCACCGACCACGTGGGTGAGCGCTCGCGCCTGGCGGAGCCCCTCGTCGTACGAGCCTGGGGCGCCGCTGGGGTAAAGCGAGAAGAACAGCATGCGTGCCAGCCGCTGCTCGCCCGGTGACAGTGCGCCTACAGCGCCGACATCACCACCCAGCAATCGCTGGTAGGTCGCGGCCCGGAGAGGATCGTCGACGTGGGCGAGCGCCCGCATCCGCTTCAATAGCTCACTCTCGCCCGGCTCCGGCTGTCCAGAGATGAGATTGGCGTCGCGCTGCAAGGTGGTCCAGGACTTAGACCCAGCCTTCAGGACATCAGACAGTTCGAGGCCTGACTCGTCGAGGAAGGTGGCAAGGTCGTGCTCGGGGTGACGTCGCAGTTCGGCGACGATGTCCCTCCAACGGTTGGCGACCTGGCCGCGGATGTTGTCAAGCACGATCTGTTGGGCCTGGCGATCCATGACGATCTGGCAGCCCGACGGCAGCAGGGGGAAGCCGCGTTCCACCTCGCGCTCGAGACCCTTCCTCGTCTGCCCCGTCAGCGCGCGCAACTTGAGATCGAAGCGAAACTCCTGGCGGTGATAGCCGACGAAGTCGAGGACGGTCAGCACAGCCTTGTCCTTCGTGCGCCGCAGCCCCCGACCCAATTGTTGTAAGAAGATCGTGGCGCTTTCGGTGGGGCGCAGAAACAGCACAGTGTCGACGTCAGGGATGTCGATGCCCTCGTTGAAGACGTCGACGGTGAAGACCGTCTGGAGGCGGCCGTCGCGAAGATCCTGCAGAGTCCGCTCACGCTCGGTCTGAGGCGTGGCGCCGCTGACCGTCGCGGCACGAACTCCGGCCTCGTTGAAGGCGGTCGTCATGAACTCTGCGTGTGCAACGCTGACGCAGAAGCCGAGGGCCCGCATGACGGCCGGGTCAGAGACCTTGTCTCGTAGCTGTCGTAGGACCAGCGCCGCCCGAGCCGTGTTGCCGGTGTAGACGTTCCCCAACTCAGAGTCGTCGTACCGACCGTGTTTCCAGCCCACCCGCCGTAGGTCGGTGCCGTCGGCCACCGCGAAGTAGTGGAACGGGCACAGCAAATCGGCACCCAGCGCGTCCCACAGGCGCAGCTCGGCTGCGATGCGGCCGTCGAAGAATGCGCGTACGTCGACCCCGTCGGCTCGCTCGGGAGTCGCGGTCAGCCCCAGTAGTTCCCTCGGGGTGAGGTGCTCGATGAGACGCCGATAGCTGGCGGCCTCTGCATGGTGGAACTCGTCGATGACCACCACGTCGAACGCATCGCTGGGGATGGCGGCCACACCATGCGAGGAGAGGGACTGGATGCTGGCGAAGACGTGCCGCCCGCGCTCGGGCCGAATGCCGCCGACGTACAGCTCGCCGAACGTGGCGTCGGTCAACACTTCGCGATACGTCCGCAGCGCCTGATCGAGAATTTCTCGGCGGTGCGCGACGAAGAGCAGCGACGGCCTGTCGGTGCCATGACACAGCCGCCGATAGTCCAGGGCGGCGATCACGGTCTTGCCCGTGCCGGTGGCGGCGACCACCAGGTTGCGGTGCCGGTCGTGGACCTCGCGTTCGGCGTGGACCGCGTCGAGCATCTGCTGCTGGTAGGCGAAGGGCCGGACTTCGAGGCCGGACAGGTTGATGGTCACCCTGCTGTGCTCCGCGCGCCCGGACGCCTCGTTGAGGGCATCGTCGAGTCGGTCGGCATCGCGAGCGGGGTCGTAGACCTCGAAGCTGGCGTCGTTCCAGTAGGTGTCGAAGGTGGCCCGGAACTTGTCGATCAGCGGCCCGGTCCCGGTGGTCGAGAGCCGCACGTTCCACTCCACGCCGTCGAGCAATGCCGCTCGCGACAGGTTCGAGGAGCCCACGTATGCCGTGTCGAATCCCGTCTCTCGGCGAAACATCCATGCCTTGGCGTGCAGTCGCGTCCGCGCGGCGTCGTACTGGATGCGGACCTCGGCGCCGAAGTCGTTGACCAGGCGGTCAAGAGCTCGCCGCTCGGTCGCTCCCATGTACGTCGTCGTCAATACCCGGAACGGTGCCCCGCGATCGCGCAGGCGCGACAGCTCGGTCTCGAGCAGCCGGAGGCCATGCCACTTCACGAAGGCGCACAACAGATCGACCTCGTTGCTGCTCTCGATCTCCGCGCGCAGCTCGGAACCGAGATTGGGCTCGCCTCTGGTGTTCGTGAGGAGGGCTGGCTCGCTCAACGGAGTGCTGGGTCGGACGTCGGGAAGTCCGGGAGTGTCCAGAGGTCCCGATCGGTGGATCCGGCGCAGCTGTCTGGTCGGCGCCGACACTTCCGCGTCGTGCGCGTGGAGCACCGCCAGCAGGTCGTTGACCATCGCCACGCGGCGACCGGGGTCGGAGGTGGCCGACAGGGCGCGGTGGGTCGCCTGCTGCACGTGGCGAGCCAGAATGTGCGGCTGATGTGCGGCGTCGATGTCCTCGACTGTCGCCGCCTCGCCGATGAGACTCAGCGTTCGCTCGAGTTCGCTGCTGACCAGTGCCTCGTAGAGACCATCAGGCAAGGGGTTGCGTGTCATCACGGACAGCTTCCCTGAGTAAAGGCCTCCTGTCTTCCGATGTGCGGGTTCATCCGCAGCGTCGTCCTGGCGGAACTTGCCGCACTCCCAATGCACCAATCTATACAAACTTAGGTTACTTTGGCTACTCACTCACTTTGAAGTACATAGGAGCACGCTCATGTGGTTGGTCGCTGCCTTCGCCCTCGCCGGTGGTCTGGCCCAGCTCGTCGACGGGACGTTGGGGATGGGCTTCGGTGTCACCTCGGCGACCGTGCTGCTCGCGCTCGGCGTCGCCCCCGCTACGGCCAGCGCGGCCACGCACGCCGCCAAGCTCCCCACGACGCTGATCTCGGGCCTGTCGCACTGGCGGGTCGGCAACGTCGACAAGGCCGTGCTGGTCCGGGTGGCCATCCCCGGCGCGATCGGCGGCTTCCTCGGCGCCGTGGTGCTGACCTCGATCAGCCTGGCCGCCGCCAAGAGCGGCATGGCCGCGCTGCTGCTGTTCTTCGGTGCCGTCATCCTCGTGCGCTTCGGCTTCGGCCTGCGCATCATCCCGACGCCCAAGTCGGGGCACACCGCCCGCTGGCTCTCCCCGATCGGCCTGCTCGGTGGCTTCGTCGACGCCACCGGTGGCGGCGGGTGGGGCCCGGTCGTCACGCCCAGCCTGATGACCGTCACCAGCCACGAGCCCCGCAAGGTCGTCGGCACCACCAACGCCGCCGAGTTCGCCGTGGCGGTCTCGGTCTCGCTCGGCTTCATCACCGGCGCCGCGCACCAGGACATCCCGTGGCTGCCGGTGCTGGGCCTGGTCCTCGGCGGCGTGATCGTCGCGCCGATCGCCGCGCGGCTGGCGGGCCGGCTGCCGCACGCCCCGATGGGCGTGATGGTCGGCGGCCTGATCATCCTGGTCAACAGCATCGTCGTGCTCGCGGCCGTCGGCGACCTGCCGTTCGTGGTCGACCTGGCGCTGATGGTCGCCTGGCTGCTCTTCGTGGCCCGCCTCGCCCGGACCGCGTGGCACAAGGAGCGTACCGAGCGGGCGGCGGCCGCGACCGCCGAGCCCGTCCTGGTCTGAGCGGTCCCCACGCCCCGCCGGTGGCGTAACGACCGTCACCTCCCGCCGTTGGACGGGCATGCTCCGGAACCTGCGCGTCCTGCTCGCTCCCGCTCTCGCGGCGGGGTTGGTGCTCGGGGTGGGGGCTCCGGTGCAGGGGGTCTCGACCAACGGAGGGGGAGGCCTGCCGGAGGGGGCGCCGGCGGCGGCGACCCGGGCCGAGCCGCGGCTCGGCACACCGAAGGGCTGGCCGTTCGCCCAGCGGATCAGCCGCACCTCGGGCACCGAGCGGCTGCACGGCGGGGCGTCGTACTGGACCGACTTCGTGTACGACGCCCACGGCGCCGCGCTGCCGAGCGGCTTCAGCCTCGACAACATCGCGACCCTGGCGCCCGAGCAGGGCGTCTACGAGCAGCCCGACGGCGCGGCCGGCAACGGCGCCGACGTCTTCGTCGCCGCCACGGGCAAGGACCGGCGCGCGACGTACTGGCGGGTCGACTGGACGACGCTGGCCAACCCCGACGTGCCGCTCGCGGTGTGGGTCTTCGACACCGACCGCGACGCCAGCACCGGCGTCGACGACTGGCCGGCCGCCGCGGGCGTCACCTCGCCCGGGCTCGAGCAGGCGCTCGTCGTCTCCAGCCGCGGCGCCTGGCTGCACGATCTGGTCACCGGCGACGTCACCGACGTGACCCGCCAGGGCGGGCGGCTCACCGTCGACGAGTCGACGCGCTCCTTCACCGTGCGGGTCCCCAAGCAGCTGCTCCGCGCCCGCGGTTCCTGGCGGGTGCGGCTCGCCGCCGGCCTGGCCGACGCGACCGGCGAGGCGATGGCGGCGCCCACCCTCACCGGCGGCGTGCCGCTGCCGCCCGGGTCGACGCACGTCTACAACCTCGCCTTCCGCACCCCCGAGCAGGAGACGCCGGTCGTCACCGACAGCCGGACCGCTGGGCTGGTCGCCGCCTTCCAGGCCGTCGCCGCCGGCAACCCGCTCACCGACCAGCTCGGCGCCGACGGGCTCGCGCGCTTCGTCACCGGCAACTTCTGGATGGAGGACGCCCAGGCCGACGCGCTCGCCGGTGGCGACGCCTCACCGTTCTCCCACGTCGTGCGCTGGGCCGACCTGCGCCGCAAGGAGCGCACCCGCGAGCCGCTCGTGCACGGCCCCAGCAACCGTTGGTACCTCTCCCGCCTCGACCTCGGCGAGGGCGTCGTCGCCGACGAGGGCCAGGGCAGCGGGGACGGCGCCCCCAACTACCTCTCGCCGGTGCAGCCGTACGCCGTCCACGTCCCCACCTCCTACCGCCGCGGCGACGCCACCCCGCTCACCTGGACGCTGCACTCGCTCGGCGTCAACCACAACCAGTACGCCGCCTACGACCCCGAGCTGCTCCAGAGCCTCTGCGAGGACCGCGACTCCATCTGCGCCGGCACCCTCGGCCGCGGCCCCGACGGCTGGTACCTCGACGAGGCCGAGGTCGACTACTGGCAGGTCTGGCGGGCCCTGGCCGACGGCTTCACCCTCGACCCCCGGCGCACCGTCCTGACCGGCTACTCGATGGGCGGCTGGGCCGGCTACCACCTCGGCCTCGCGCACCCCGACCTGTACGCCGAGACCGTCGTGCTCGCCGGTCCGCCCCAGTGCGGGGTCTCCGTGGACGCCGACCAGATCGTCTCGCCCGCCTTCGGCGGCCGCTGCACGAGCGACGGGACGGCGTACGACCTGGTCGGCAACGCCACCTGGCTGCCGTTCCGGATCGGGCACGGCACGCTCGACCAGCTCGTGCCGTTCACCTCCGTCGAGCGCCAGGTCTCCCGCTTCGCCGACGCCGGCCTGCGGCACCGGTTCGTGCGCTACCCCGCCGAGGACCACCTCGTCTTCGCCATCCAGGACCGCTTCGCGACCGTCATCGACGGGCTCGGCCTGCCGACGGTCACCCGCGACCCCCGCGACATCGACTTCACCTGGCGCCCCCACCTGACCCGGCGCGGGCTCGGGATCGGCGCCACCACGGCGTACTGGACCGGCGACCTCGCCGCCCGCGACTCCGGGCCCGGCAGCCTCGCCCGGGTCGAGGCGACCTCCGAGCGCATCCCCGACCGCGTGCACCTGCCGGTCACGACCGGCCCGAGACCGGTGGTCAGCCCGCTGCCCGCGGTGCTGCAGGAGACCGCCTGGGAGGACGGCGAGCGGCTGCCGGTGCGCAACCGGCTCGAGCTGCGGCTGACCAACGTCTCCCGCGTCAGCGTCGACCTTGACCGGGCACGCTGGCGCTGCGGCAGGCTCGCGGTGACCTCCGACGGTGACGCCGTCGTCCGGCTGGTGCGCGGCGAGCGGGTGGTCCGGGCGGTGCGGGTCGGCGGCGGCAGGGCCGTCGTACGCCGCTCCTGCTGAGCCTGTCCACAGGCCCGCGGTCGGCGGTGGGCGGGTGTCGGCGCCCGCTCCTAGCGTGCTGAGCAGGAGGCCGACATGAAGGTACTGGTAGCGACGAGCAGCACGCAGGGCGAGGTGGACGGGGACTACAGCTTCTGCGTCCCCGGGGAGATCCTCTGGATCACGATGGTCTGCGACACCGACCGGCTGTACCCGGAGAAGGGGTGCGGTTGCGGGCGCGGGTTCGGCGGCCTGACCAGCCATCGCGCGACGACCACCGCGGAGGTGGCCGACCTGGACATCACCGAGGCCGACCTGGGGCTCGCGGTGAGGACCAGCCTGACCGACCAGGGCTGGCTGGCCCCCGAGATCGCGGAGATGCACGACGAGATCGTGGCCGAGACCGTCGAGCTCGTCCGCGCGCTCGCCGAGCCGCTGCCCGAGGGCACGATCGTGCGCCGGCGGCTCGACGAGTTCCACGCCTTCGCCCCTCCCGCCGCCCCCTGAGCTCGGGCGCGCGCGAGCGCGGCCCTGGGTCGCCCCGGCGTGGCTGGGTTCGGCAGACTGCCGGTGTGCCCACCCCCGACCCGGTCGCCGCCTTCGCGCCCTGGCTGAGCGCCGAGGGCCTGGCCTCCGTCTACGACCCGGCCGCCGTCGGGCGGGCGCGCTCCTACGCCCGGGACGGCTCGGTGCTGCGGCTCGAGGTCGACGTCGTCGACGGTGAGTTCCTCACGGTCGACGGCGAGGTCGCCGGCACCGGGCCGGCGGCGTACCGCACATCGGTCAGCCTCGACCTCGGCCGCGGGCGGCCCGCCGTCACCTCCAGCTGCTCGTGCCCGGTCGGCTGGGAGTGCAAGCACGGCGCGGCGCTGCTGCTGCGCCTGGGCCGCACGCTGACCCCCCAGGACGCCGACCCCGCCACGGGGCCCGACGACGGCGCGGCCGACTGGGCGGACGCGCTCGACACGGCCCTGCGCGACCTGGAGGCCTCGCGGGGCGACGAGGCGGGCCACGACGCCCTCGCGCTCCTGCTCGACCTGCACCTGCCGCGCCACCGCGGCTTCACCGGCCTGGTCGCGCCCGTGGTGCGGATGCGGCCGGTCCGCCGCGGCGCGAGCGGGCGCTGGGTGCGCGGCGGCGCGGCCTGGAAGGACTTCAGCCCGCACGGCGTCCACCTCGGCCGCACCCAGCACGATCCCGCCCACGTCGCCGCCGTGGGCCGGCTGCGCGGCGAGATGGGGATGGCGGCGTACTGGAACGTCGCCGACCTGCCGCCCCTCGCCGACTTCGGCCCCCAGCTGTGGCAGCGCCTGCGCCAGGCCCGCGACGCGGGCATGGCGCTGGTGCCCGGCGACGGGCTGGGCGAGGTGCGGCTGCTCGACGAGCCGGTCGAGGTGGTCGCCGACGTGACGCGCGACGGCGAGGAGCCGGGGGCGGCCAGCCTGCGCTTCGGGGTCCGGTACGCCGAGCAGTGGTGGCCCGCCGACCGGCTGCTGCTCGTCGGCGACGAGGCCCACGGCGTGGTGCTGCTCGACCGGGCGCCGAGCGCCACGACCCGTGACGCCACCGCCCTGCTGGCACCCCTCGCGGCGCCGGTCCCGCCCGCGCTGGCCAGGCTCGTCACCGGCGGCGACACCACCGTCCCGCCCGAGCACCTCGACGCCCTCGTCGGGGCCCGGCTGCCCCGGCTCGCCCGGCACCTCCCGGTCGTCTCCAGCGACGACTCGATCTCGGTCCCCGCCCCGCCCACCCCGCGGCTGGTCCTCGTCGTCGAGTGGGACCGCCGCCCGGCCGCCGAGCTGCGCTGGCAGTGGCGCTACCGGGTCGGCGACGCCGACCTGACCTGCGCCGCCGGCTCGACCGCCCGGCTCGACGGGGTCCGCGACCGCGCCGCCGAGCGCGCCGAGCTCGCCCGGCTGACCTCCGCCGGAGTCCTGGCGGGCCCCGGGGCGCCGCCCGACCGCGGCGTACCGACCAGCGGCGTGCTCGACCTGGCCGACGAGCTCGCGCGCCTCCGGGAGGCCGGCGTCGAGGTCGAGGAGGTCGAGCGGCCCGACTTCCGGCCCGCGACCGGTCCGGTCGAGATCAGCTTCGGTCAGGTGGGCCCCGACGACCCCGGCGATCCGGACGACCCCGCGGCCGAGGGCGACGCGGCGGCCGCCGACGGGGCCACGGACTGGCTCGACCTGAGCGTCGACGTCAGCGTCGACGGCGAGCAGATCCCGCTGGCGTCGGTGCTGGAGGCGCTGACGCTCGGCGACGAGCGGATCGTGCTGCCCAGCGGCCTGCACGTCGACGCCACCGCCGCCGAGCTCGAGAGCCTGCGCGGCCTGGTCGCGGCCGCCGCCGAGGTCCGCGAGCCCACGCGCGACGACCGCGTCGGCGTCGGCGGCCACGACCTCGGCCTGTGGGCCACCGTCGGCGACCTCGCCGAGACCGACACGCTGCCCGCGCACGCCCAGGAGTGGGTGCGCCGCGCCCACGCGCTGCGCGACCTCACCGACCTGCCCCGCCCCGAGCCGGTGGGCGTGGTCTCCACCCTGCGGCACTACCAGCACGACGGGTTCCGCTGGCTGGCCTTCCTGCAGGACCATGGGCTCGGCGGCGTCCTGGCCGACGACATGGGCCTGGGCAAGACCCTGCAGGTGCTCGCGGCCGTCGCCCGCGCCCGCGCCGGCGGCGCCGCCCCGTTCCTCGTCGTGGCGCCCGCGAGCGTCGTGGCCAACTGGGCGCGCGAGTCCGAGCGGCACACCCCGGGGCTCGTGGTCCGCACCATCACCGCCTCGGCCCGCAAGCTCGGCACCTCGGTGGCCGCGCTCGCCGACGGCGCCGACGTCGTGGTGACGACGTACACGCTGCTGCGCCTCGACGTCGAGGAGTACGCCGCGCTCGGCTGGGGCGGGCTGGTCCTCGACGAGGCCCAGCACGTCAAGAACCACCTCGCCAAGACCCACCAGGCCGTACGCCGCGTCGAGGCGCCGTTCCGGCTCGCCGTCACCGGCACGCCGTTCGAGAACCGGCTCATGGAGCTGTGGTCGCTCCTGGCCCTCGTCGCCCCGGGCCTCTACCCGACCGTGAAGGGCTTCGTCGACCACGTGGTGCGCCCGGTCGAGAAGGAGGGCGACAGCGCCGCGCTGAAGCGCTTCCAGCAGCGGCTGCGCCCCTTCCTGCTGCGCCGCACCAAGGACCTGGTCGCCGCCGACCTGCCGCCCAAGCAGGAGCAGCTGCTGCAGGTCGACCTCGGCGCCCGGCACCGCAAGATCTACGACACCCACCTGGCCCGCGAGCAGCAGAAGATCCTCGGCCTGGTCGACGACTTCGACCGCAACCGGGTCGCCATCCTCAGCGCCCTCACCCGGCTGCGCCAGCTCAGCCTGGACCCGGCGCTGGTCGACGCCGAGCACGACGCCGTGGGCTCGGCCAAGACCGACGTCCTGGTCGAGCACCTGCTCGAGCTGGCGGCCGAGGGCCACCGGGCGCTGGTCTTCAGCCAGTTCACCGGCTTCCTGCGCCGCGTGCGCGCCCGCCTCGACGCCGAGGGCGTCAGCTACAGCTACCTCGACGGGCGCACCCGCAAGCGGGCCGAGGCGGTCGAGGGGTTCCGCGACGGCGAGAGCACCGCGTTCCTGATCAGCCTCAAGGCCGGCGGGGTCGGGCTCACCCTCACCGAGGCCGACTACGTCTTCGTGCTCGACCCGTGGTGGAACCCGGCGGTCGAGGCGCAGGCCGTCGACCGCGCGCACCGGATCGGCCAGACCCGGCCGGTGATGGTCTACCGGCTGGTCTCGCGCGACACGGTCGAGGAGAAGGTGGTGGCGCTCAAGGAGCGCAAGGCCGAGCTGTTCGCCCAGGTCGTCGACGGTGACGGGGCCCTGGGCGGCGTGATCGACGCCGCCGACGTACGAGCGCTCTTCGAGTGATCGTCCGGACGACCCCTGGGTGACCCCTGGGTGACCCCGCGTGGTGGCCGGAGGGGGGTTATCCACAGATCGCGGATCGGTGGTGTCGCCGCCCGGCGAACGCGGGGAGCCTGGGGTCATGACCGACACCCGACCTCCCATGCCCCCCGTGGTCTACGCGCCGACCGTCGAGCACGCCGACGGGTCGCCGCGCCTGGCCATGCACCGCACCCACGACGGCCGCGTCGCCCTCTTCGTCTACTCCGCGCTCGACCGGCTCGCCGACTTCTACGACGCCGACAGCGCCTGGGTGCTGCTCTCCGTCGCCGACCTGCAGGCGGCCCACGACCAGGCCCCCTACGACCTGCTCTACCTCGACAAGCGGCCCAGCTCGGCCCCCGTCGTGGCGGGTGCGCGATGAGCGTCGAGCTGCGGTGGTCGACCGCGGACGACATCACCGCAGGCCTCGAGCGGGCCCGCACGTCGATCGAGGAGTGTGCCTCCTCGGTCCCGTCGACCATCGACGGCGGTGATGTCGCCGCGCTGCTGCTCGAGATGGTGGCCCACCTCGTCGAGGCCGCCGCCGAGGTCAGCGAGGGCCTGCTCGGGGCCTCCGACAACGTCCGGTCGGCGGTCGCGGTGCTCCAGAGCGCCGACCGGGTCTCGCAGGAGACCTTCACCTCCGGGTGGTGGTGAGATGAGCGTCGACACCGAGCTGCCGGGCTCGCCGCGCTCCATCGAGTCCGCGGCCGCCTGGCTCGAGGGGTCCCTCGCCGCCGCGGTCGACCAGGGCGTCGAGCGGGTCGCCGCCGCGCGCCGGGTCGCCTCCTCCGACTGGGAGGGCGCCGCCGGCACCGGCTTCGCCGACCGGATGGGCGTGGCCGTCGACAAGATCGACCACGTGCACCGGGCGACGGCCTCGGTCGCCCGCGAGATGACGGCGTACGCCGACACGCTGCGCCGCCAGCAGGAACGCATGGCCGAGATCCGCGGGACGGCCCGCGCCGCCGGCCTCACCGTGACGGCGTACGTCGTCGAAGCGCCCGGCGCGGCCCCCGCCGACCCCGGCGACGCGCCGACCGGGCGGGTCAGCCCCACCGCCGTCGACGCCCACGCCGCGGCCGTCGAGGCGTGGGCCGACCACCAGGCGAAGGTGCTGGCCTACGAGCGGGTGGTCGCCGAGGCCGCCCAGGTGCGGGACGGGCTGCTGACCGCCACGCGGTTGCTCGAGGACGAGTACCGCGGGCTGAGCGGGCCCGGGATGCTGCTGACCGCCCTGGACATCGCTGGCGGCTTCGGCGCAGCAGGGGTCGTCGGGCACGCGTCGGTGCTGAAGGCGGAGGGCAGACGGCTCGTCCGGGAGGCCGAGGAGTACATCGACCTGATCAGGAGGAAGCCGGGCGGCTTCCACAACGGCGACCTGAACCACTGGGACGCGCGCAAGCTGGAGGGCGGTGACATCGTTCGGCGGGCCGGGGAGATCGAGACCCGGGCCAAGCTCACCTCGATGAAGCTCGGCGGAGCCCTGTCGGTGGTGGGCATCGGTCTCGACCTCGTCGCAGGCGAGAGCCCTGCGCAGGCGGTGACGTCGGGAGCAGGTGGACTGGGGGCGTCCATCGCGGCCGGAGCGCTGGTCGGGGCGGGCGTCGGCAGCCTCGTGCCTGTCCCGGGAGTGGGCACCGTAGCCGGGGCCGTGGTGGGCGCGGGCGTCGGCATCGTCACCTCGGGCGCGATCGACGCGCTCTTCGAGGAAGGCCCCGACGTGATGAATGCTCTGGACGAGGGGTGGGAATCACTCAAGGACACCGGCGGTGCGATCGGTGGCGGCGTGGGTGCCGTCGTCGGCGGCATCGGCGGGTTCTTCGACTAGGAGGCACGTGTGTCCAGCACCCGAAGAGACGTGCTGCTGGCCGTCGGTCACGGCTGGCTGCTGCTGATGGGCGTCGGCCTGGTCGCCGTGGGCGAGACCAGCTCGATCATGTTCGGCTCCCTGCTCTGGATCATCGCCGTCCTCGGTTCGGTCACGCTCGTCGTCGAGCGCCGGCTCTCCCGTCGGCGCCCCGACCTCGAGCTGGGCACGGCACCGTCCGGAGCCGCGGCCCTGGTGTTCCCGTACTCGGTGGCCTCGATCGTGATGTCGGCGGTGGGCACCGCGTCACTCATGGTCTGGTGCCTGGTCGGGGCGCTGCTGGCGGGCCGGGCAGGCCACCCGGGCGGTGCCTGGCTGCTGGGACTGCTCGGGCTGGGTCTGGCGGCGCCGTTCGTCCCGCTGCTGCGGGGCAAGATCGTCGCGGGCGGGCTGTACGTCACCTCGTTCGGGGTCGAGCTCCGCCGTGAGGGTGTCGGGTGGTCGGTGCCCTGGGACGACATCGACGTCGTCGCGCCGGCGGACGACGTCGTCCTGGGGCTGCACCGCCCTGCCGCGCGTCACGACACGACGAGGTTCATGTGGCGGCGCACACCGCGGGGAAAGGCCGACCTGCTCGTCGTGCCAGGTCGCCACCTCGCCGGTGGCACCGCCGCAGTCGCGATGGTCGTCGCCCGCGGCCGAGCGGTGCCGGAGTCGCGCGGCATGCTGGCGCAGGCCCACGTCGTCGACGAGATCAACGGCCTCCTCCGAGCACGCGCCACCGCTTCCGCGACCCCGGCTCCCTGAGCCGACCCACGGCGCTCGGTCGCGGCGTCCATCGACTGTCCGTCCTCGCGTCTAGCGTGGGGCCCTCGGGTCGGTGGAGCCGACCGGGTCGAGACACCGGGAGCGACGTGACGATCGAGCAGGAGCACGACGAGGCGTGGCGCGAGCTGCGTCGCCGGGTCGCCGACCACCTCGCGGCGATGGGCCCGGGCGACGAGCTCGGGGTCGCGGTCGACGACGGGTCCGGCGAGGTGCCGGCGTACGTCGTCGCCGACGTCGACGGTCAGCAGCGGCTGCACCTGGAGTCGGTCGGCACCGGTGGCCTCGACCACCCGTGGGCCGTCGGGCCCGAGCACGAGGACGACGACCCGGCCTTCGAGACCGTGCTCGGCCAGCGCGAGTGCGACCTCGCTGCGGAGCTGATCGTGGCCGTGCTGCGCTCCGGCTGCCTCCACCCGGCCTTCCTCACCAGCCGCGAGCTCGACCTCGACGGCCTGCGCTGGCGTCGCCCGACGAAGCCGCTGCCGCCCGGGCGCGGCACGGTGCTCGGCGACGACGCGCCGCTCGCGGTGCTCGTCGAGGACCGCGAGCACCTGCAGCGGCTGGTCGACGCCACCCTCGCCGAGGTCCTCGACCAACCGGTCGCCCACGACGAGGACGGCGACGTGCCGGTGCCGGTCGGCGAAAGCGTCGTGTGGGTCCAGGTGCTCGAGGACCGGCCGGTAGTGGCCCTCTTCGCGATATTCGTCGACGACATCGCCGACACCGGAGCAGCCTTCCGGGAGGTCGCCGGGCTCCAGGCGCGGCTGCCCTACCTGCAGGTGCGCGTCGTGGGTGACCGCATCCTGGTGCGCCACGAGATCTGCGCGGTGCCCTTCGCGCCCCGCCAGCTCGCGGGGGTGCTCGCGCGGCTCTGCTCCGAGATCGACGACATCGCCGGCGAGGTCGCTGAGCGGGTCGGCGGCCGCCGGTTCCTGGAGGGCATGGGCGTCGACGAGGAGGGCGACGAGCTCGCCGAGCCGGCGCCGACCGTCCTCGACGAGCACCTGGCCACCGTGGTCGAGCTGCTCCTCGACGGCCAGGTCGAGCCCGCCCAGGTCGCGGCGGCGTACGACGGCGACCGGTCGCTGCTGGTGCGGTCCCTGGTGGGGCTGCGCACCGGCACCGTCGTGGTGCCCGACGTCGACCTCGACCTGCTGCTGCACACCGTCCGCTCGGGCCTGCGCCACCTCGTCGACCGGCTCGCCCGCCGCGACGACGGCCCGGCCCGCCCTCGCGGCCCCCGCACCCAGCAGCTCTCGCTGCTGCCCGAGGACGAGCAGGGCCTCGACCTGCCCGACCCCGGGCGCTGGGTGGGTTGAGCCGTCAGGGTGTCGCCGCGGACTCGGCCCCCGGCGCCGGCGTCGCCGCACGACGGCGTACGCCGAAGATGACCAGGTAGCCCATGATCCAGGCCTCGCCGACCGACGCGGGCACCGTCATCAGGTCGATCGCCGACGCGGCGTCGGGGAACAGGTAGGTGAGCAGCGCACTGCCCAGGTAGAGGACGCCGGCCACCACCAGGAGCCAGCCGAGGACCCGAGGCATCCAGCCGGAGCGGAGCACCAGCCACCCCATCGGGATCAGCCACAGGCCGAAGAAGAGGGCGCCCACCCCCCAGAGGTTCCCGCTCAGCGCGTAGAGCATCTGGACGGTGACGGCCGGGTCGCCCTGCCCGCTCAGGGACTCGTCCTGCGCGACGTCGAGGGCCGTGGCGAGCACCGCGGCGCTGCTCAGGATGACCACCGCGTTGACCAGGCCGAAGCCCGCCAAGGCACCCGCGGCCACGCGGTCGACCCGGCGGAAGAGCCGGTAGAACCACACGGCGACGAGCGCCTGGCTCAGCACGATGCCGAGCTCGAGCACGATCCCGAGGCGCGCCAGCGCCTCGCTGCCGAGCAGGTTGTCCAGCGTGCCCTGCGGGTCGTCGGCCACGTAGAGCTGCGGTCGCACGACCAGGAACCCCAGGATGCCCACGACGAAGAACGCCAGGTAGATCAGCCCGGTCGTCCGGGCCACCCGGACCAGGTCGTCGTCGATGTCAGGTGGTGCGCTTGAGCCGGTGGTCGTCGTCGTCGTCATGCGGTCCTCCCTCGGTCGAGATCGGCCCGTCCCTCCCGAGGTCGGGCCGCCAGTGGAACGACGGGCGCTGCGCGTCGTCGTGGGTCCCAATCTGCGTGCGGGAGGTAGCCCCTCCCAGGGTCCAAGGACCCTTTCGCGCCCGGCGCCCCCGGGACAGGCGTCCCGTTCGGCGGCGAAGTCCCTGACGTTCCTCACCGCGACACGCCGGTCGGTCGTGTGGAAGGTCAGGGACTTTCCGCGCGGGCGACGCGGGCCCCTAGTCCCTAGCCTGGGGTGATGGCCGCCTTCGACGTGTCCGCGGAGACCTACGACCGGTTCATGGGCCGGTTCTCGCGACCGCTCGCGCCGGTCTTCTGCGACGCGGTGCTGCCCGGGGGACGGGTGCCGGCGTCGGTGCTCGACGTCGGGTGCGGGCCGGGGGCGCTGGTCGAGCAGCTGTCGCGGCGCCGTACCGCCGCCGGTGCCGACGTACGACGGTTGGCCGCGGTCGACCCCGCCCCGACGTTCGTCGCCGCGGTCTCGGACCGCCACCCCGACGTCGAGACGCTGCAGGCCGGGGCCGAGGAGCTGCCGTTCGTGGACGACGAGTTCGAGGCGACCCTGGCCCAGCTGGTCGTGCACTTCATGGACGACCCGGCGGCCGGGGTCGCGGAGATGGTGCGGGTGACGCGGCCGGGCGGGCTGGTCGCCGCCTGCGTGTGGGACCACGGTGGTGGTCGGGGGCCGCTCTCACCGTTCTGGTCGGCCGTCGAGTCGCTGGCTCCGGGCACCGCGGCTGCGCCCTCGACCGGGTCGAGCGGCGGTGACCTGGAGCGCCTCTGGCGGGCCGCCGGGCTGGCCGCGGTGCGCGAGGAGCGCATCGGGGTCCGGGTCGACTTCACCGGCTTCGAGCAGTGGTGGGCGCCCTTCGAGCAGGCCGCCGGATCGGTGCGCGCCTACCTCGACCGCTTGGAGCCGTCGGAGGTGGCGCGGCTGCGCGACCTCCTGCGCACCCGCCTCGGCGAGGGGCCGTTCGCGGTCGAGGCGGAGGCCTGGTGCGTCAGCGGTCAGGTGCCCGGCTGACGGTGCCCGCGTCTGCCGTCCTGGCCGCCCTCAGCGGTCGGTCGCTCAGACGGGGGTGACGCCGGGCGCCGGTGCGGCGGCGACGTCACGGAGCAGACCGTGGGTGCCGGTGAGCTTCATCAGGCGCAGCGCGGCCGGGCTGGCGTTGTCGACCATGCAGGCCCGCCCGGCGGCGAGGGCGCGGCGGCGGCACCACATGACCGCCCCGAGGCCGGCGGCGTCCATGAAGGTGACGCCCGCGAGGTCGAGGTCGAGCGCGGAGGAGTCGGTCGGCACGGCGAGCGCGGCCGAGAAGCTCAGGCGCAGGTCGTGCACGGTGGCGAGGTCGAGCTCGCCGCTGACGGCGTGGCTGGTGGTGCTGGTGTGCGGTGTTGCCACCGAGGTGGCGAAGTCGTTGCCCATGGCGGGCCCCCAAGCGTGGTGGTGCAGCGCCGAGTCTCGACGCCTGTTCACTCCTTCGAGAGTAGGCGCCGACACCTAGTACGGCCAGGCGGCGCCGCACAAACCCCCGTAGGGGTGGTCTGGACGGCGCCATCCGGTGGGGGTGGGGCGCCCGGCCCGAGCCCTCGAAAGAAAAGCCACCTCGGCGTCACCGTCGGTGCCGGGTGCTGTGCTGGGTGACACGACGAGAGGAGACAGCGATGAGCAGTGCCCAGGGCAAGGTGAAGCTACGACTGCGGTTCAAGGAGGAGGGCGGCGGGCCGGCAGGGGAGAGCCTGTGGGCCGAGCCGGTGGCGGCCCACAGCGGCGGCGGGACCTACCGCTTGGCCAACCACGCGTTCCTCGCGCCACTCGTCGTGGGCGACCTGGTCGAGGCCCGCCTCGACGGAGACAGCATCCTGCAGGTCGTCGACGTCCTCGAGCCTGCCGATGCCGTGCTCACCGTCGTCTCCTTCGACCGGGACGAGGGTGACCGTGTGTGCTCGGTCGCCGACGGCTGGCGCGACCACGGCGCGCAGTGGTCGGAGGGGCACGGTGGGCTGCTGTGCACCAGCTGGCCGGGCATGTCCACGACGGACGTCCTGACCGCTCTCACCCCTGCGGCGGCCTCCGGTCTCGTCACCCTGGTCGAGCTGCTCCTGGCCGACGAGCGGGCGCCAGCGGCCCGGGAGTGCCTCGACCTGGCTCTCGACACCCGGCAGCACTTCCCGCCCGTCGCGACGTCGTACTGGGCGCCGGACGACCCCTGGTGGGCCGAGCACGGCCTGGGCGACCCCGATGTGCTGGCCAGCGTGCAGATCCTGGCCGCACAGGACCAGCGGCTCGCTCGGGCGCTCGAAGCCGGGCGGCACGAGGAGGTCGTCCGTGAGCTCGAGCGGACGAGACCGATCGAGCGCGACGGGTAGCCTCCCGGCGTGCAGGTGCTCCCCGACCTCGTCCCCGACCAGCCGCGCGTCGTCTTCTGCGGGCTCGCGGGCGCCGAGAGCACCAAGCACCGTGACCACTACTACGAGACGCCCGGCAACAGCTTCTGGGAGTCGCTGCACCTCTCGGGGCTCTCCCCGCGGCGGCTGCAGCCGCACGAGGACCACCTGGTGCCCGACCTCGGCCTGGGTCTGACCGACCTGGTCGGCCACTGGGACCCGCGCTGGGTCGAGATCAGCGACCTGGCCGAGAAGTGCGAGCGCTGGCAGCCGGAGTGGCTGGCCTTCACCAGCAAGGCCGTCGCCCACGAGGCCGCCCGGGCATCGGGGCGACGGGGTCGGCCGGGTCTGGGCGTCCAGGACTGGTACGTCGGGCCCGCCCAGGTCTTCGTCCTGCCCGGGGTCTCCGGGGCCAACCAGCGCCGCGACTACGACGGACGGCCCAACCGGCTCTCGTGGTGGCGCGACCTGGCGATGATCGCCGCTGCCTGACCGGGTACCCGTGCCGACCCGCGGCGCGGGCTCAGCGGCGGGCTGCTGCCCTGCCGCGCTCGATGTCCTCGACCAGCTGCTCGGCCGGCACCGTGAAGGCCGTGATCGGCACGACGACGTCCTTGCCCGCGCCCTTGACGTCGATCAGCACCCCCGCGGGGCCACGTTGTTGGACCCGGGCGCCGCGGATCGTCGACCAGGGCCACGTCTCGTCGGTGCGGTAGCCGCGGTAGGTCAGGGACTCGGGCCCGATCTCGAGCTGCCAGCGGTGCAGACGGCCGGTGAGCAGACGCAGCAGGTCGGGCGCGGAGCCCAGGGCACCCACGACGGTGACCAGGATCCAGCCGTGGCCCTCGAGCGCGGAGAAGTCCGTGACCGCCAGGTAGACCCAGGACGCCGCCATCGCCAGCGCGGCGAACCAGGCACCCAGCAGCGGCCACACGGTCGCCGCCGGCGCCCGGTGCACGCCCACCCCCGCGGCGGTGGTCCTCATCGGGCGTCGCCGCCGAGGGCGCGCCAGCGCCGAGCAGGCGGCGACCAGCAGCAGACCGGCCGCGAGCGCGGCCAACCGCAAGGACCAGCCCACCGCCCCGTCCCGGACGAGGGCGACGCCGGTGGTGGCCGCCGTGGAGACGACCAGCACCGCCAGGACGGCCGCGACGTACCACCGGGGGACCAGCGGCCGATCGGGCACCGTCCGGTGCTTGTTCCGCTGCGGCCCGCTCACGCGGGGAGGCCCCCGGCGAGCGCGTCGAGCACCTCGGCCGTCGACAGCACCGTCGCGAACTCGCCGTGCAGGTTGGTCGCGGTGGCCCGGGCCAGCTCGGCGGCGCTCATCGTGGTGCCGTCCGGGCCGGTGCGGTCGAAGGTGTGGGTCGCGTCGAGCACGAACGTGACGGCGTACCCGAGGTTGCCGCCGACCCGCGCGGTGGTCTCGCAGCAGTGGTTGGTGGTGATGCCGCAGACCACGATCTCGCCGATGCCCTCGCCGCGCAGCCACGCGTCGAGGTCGGGGGAGCCGTGGAAGGAGGAGTTGACCTGCTTGGTCACCAGCAGCGCCGGCTCGAAGCCCTCGAGGTAGTCCTTGAGGGCGTGGCCGGGCTGCCCGGGGAAGAGCGGGCTCTCGGGGCTCAGCGAGGAGTGCTGCACGTAGACCAGCGGCCGCCCCGAGGCCGCGAACGCGCCGACCAGCGCGGCGACGTGCTCGTCGCAGTCGGGGTTGTCGCGTGGACCCCACCACGGCTCGTCGAAGCCTTCCTGCACGTCGATGACTACGAGGGCGGCGTCGGCACCGATGGGGAGGTGGGTCACCCGGCGGACGCTAGCGGCGCCCGGCGTCTCACCGCGTCACCCCTGGTGTTTACCCCGACGTGTCGGCGGGGCAGGGTGAGGCGCATGGCTGATGCCCCGCACGGACTCGTCTTCCCGCTCGACCCCGCCGGCCAGAACCGCACCGACGGGCCGCCGCGTCGCAGCACCACCGCGACCGGCCGCGGCGTCGTCGCCGACGCGCTGCGCCCCGTCGACGCCGTCGGCGCCCGCGCCGCCGAGCGCGAGACCGCCTGGCGCACCCAGTACCTGCCGTGGTTCCGGCTGCTGGTCGAGGCCGGCCTGGCCACCCCCGACGACGCCGTCGCGGTCGCCCGCGGCGGCCTCGACTCGCTGCACGCGCGGATGCGGGTCATGACCGGCGAGGACGACGGCTCCGACGTGGCCCTGGCCGACTGGCCCCGCAGCACCGCCGGCTTCGGCCAGGTCGAGATGCACGGCGCCGGCGAGCCGCTGCGCGAGCTGGTGCTGCCCTACCGCGGCGAGCGGCTGCGCGGCGACGACGTACGCCGCCGGGTCGAGCAGTGGGTGCTGGCCGGCGTCGTGGAGCCGACGCTGGCCGAGGCCGTCGACGCGGTCGTGGCCAACCCCGACTGGCTGCGCCTGGAGGGCCGCACCGTCGCGGTCGTCGGCGCCGGCTCGGAGATGGGGCCGTTGCAGGCCCTGACCCGCTGGGGCGCCCGGGTCGCGGCGATCGACCTGCCCCGCGAGGACGTGTGGGAGCGGGTCAGCGACACCGCGGTCGCCGGCGCCGGCACCGTCGTGGCCCCCGCCGTCGAGGGCCGCCCCGGCGCCGACCTGCTCGCCGACGTGCCCGCGCTGGCCGACTGGCTCGCCGAGCAGCCCGGCACCCTGGTGCTCGGCAACTACGTCTACGCCGACGGCGCCACCAACGTGCGGGTCTCCACCGCCGTCGACGAGCTCAGCCGCCGCCTCCTCGAGGCCCGCGACGACGCCGCCCTGGCGTTCCTGGCCACCCCCACCGACGTCTTCGCGGTCCCCGGCGACGCCGTCGACCAGGCCCTGGCCGCCTACTCCGGCCGCGGCCGGCTCAGCAAGGGCCTGGGCCGCCCGCTGCGCACCGTGTCGGGCGGCCGCCTGCTCCAGCGCCCGTACGCCGGCCCGGCCGACCCCGGCCTCAACGACTCGCTGGTGCCCCAGCAGGGCCCCAACTACGCGCTGGCCAAGCGGCTGCAGCGCTGGCGCGCCACCGTGGCGCGCCACGAGGGCCGGCTGGTCTCGATGAACGTCGCGCCCCCGACCCGCACCCGCTCGGTGGTCAAGAACCGCGCCCTGGCCGCGGCGTACGCCGGCGCGCACCGCTTCGGCGTCGAGGTCTTCGACCCCTCCACCTCCAACGTGCTGATGGCCGCGATGCTGGTCCACGACCTGCACACCGGCGGCGGACCGCGCCACGAGCACCCCTGGCAGGACGAGGCGTACGCCGCCGCGCACGGCGGGCTGTGGCGCGCGGCGTACTCGCCCCGCAGCGCCCTGGGCCTGGCCGCGCTGCTCGGCGTCGGCGGCGCCCGCGGCTGAGCCGGTGAGCACACCGCCCGACGACCCGGACGCGGTCTACCGCGCGCCGGGCCGGTACGCCGTGATGGGCCTCGCCGCGTTCCTCGTGCCGGTCGGGGTGTTCCTCGTGGTCGGCGGGCTGCGGGCCGAGGCGCCCGCCTTCCCGGTCGCCCTGGGCGTGCTGCTCGCGGTCCTGGGGGCGACCGGCGTCGGCAGCCTCACGGCCCCGCGGCACGGGCCACGAGCCGACCCACCACCCGCGGTCGCCGTCGCGGGCGGCCTCGCGCTGCCGCTGCGGCGCACGCAGGCGCTGCTGCGCGCCGTGGCCGGCGTCGCGCTGGCGCCGCTGGGGGTGCTGATGGTGCTGGTCGCCGACTCGGCCGGCCCGCGCGTCCTGGGCGTGCTGGTCGTCCTGGGGGTCGTCGGAGCGGCCGTGCTGGCCGTGCGCACCGAGACCCGGCTGGTCGTGGGCCCCGACGGGCTGCGGGTGCCGGGCGGGGTGACCCGGGCGCAGACGGTGGCGTGGCGCGACCTCGTCGAGGTGGCCGCCGTCCGTGGGTGGCAGCCGCACCTCGTGGTCACCACCCGGGGCCCGGGGCTGGTGGCCTGCCGGCTGCTGCCGCAGGCGTGGCCGGCCTCCGCGCTGGTGGCCCTCGTCGAGCACCACCGGCGCAAGGCCGGCGACCGGTCGGCCCTGGTCGAGCCCGACGCCCTGGAGCGTTTCCGCTCCTGACCCGCCACGGGACTGCTTGACTGTGGCCGCCGTCACAGGGGCGGTGGCGCAGGCGCCCAGGTCGAGCCGGGAGAGTGGTCGTGAACGACTCCGCACTGATCAGCGTCGGGCTGCCCGTCGCGCTGGCCATCATCATGTTCGGTCTCGGCCTGTCGCTGCAGGTCGACGACTTCCGCCGGGTGGCGCGCAGCCCGCGGGCCGTGGCGGTGGCGCTGGGCCTGCAGGTGCTGGTGCTGCCGGTGATCGCGTTCGTGCTGGTGCTCGGCTTCGACCTCGACCCGCTGCTGGCCGTCGGCGTGATGCTGCTCGCCGCCTCGCCCGGCGGCACCACCGCCAACCTCTTCAGCCACCTCTTCCGCGGTGACGTGGCCCTCAACGTCACCCTCACCGCGATCAACTCGGTGCTCGCGGCCTTCACCATCCCGCTCATCACCAACCTGGCCATCGGGTACTTCGACGCCGACGGCGAGCTGGGCCTGCAGGTCGGCAAGGTGCTGCAGGTGATCGCCATCGTGCTGGTCCCGGTCGTGCTCGGGATGGCCGTGCGCAGCCGCAGCCCCCAGCTCGCGGCCCGCTCCGACAAGCCCGTGCGGATCTTCTCGATCGTGGTGCTGGTCGTGGTGGCGGTCGGCGCGCTGCTGGGCGAGCGCGAGAACCTCGCCGACTACGTCCGCCAGGTCGGCCTGGTCACCGCCCTCTTCTGCGCCGCGAGCCTGACCCTGGGCTACGTCGGCGCGCGGGCGCTGCGCCTCGACCAGGCCCAGGCCATCGCCAGCTCGATGGAGGTCGGCATCCACAACACCACCGTGGCGCTGACCATCGCCCTCAGCGTGCTCGACAGCACCGAGGTCGCGATCCCGAGCGCGGTCTACTCGGTGATCATGTACGTCTTCGCGACCGCCTTCGGGTTCCTGGTGACCCGCGGGGCGCGCGGGCGCGAGCCGGCGCGCGTGGCCTGAGCGGGCGCCGTACGCCGCCGCGGGCTCAGGCGGGGTGCGCCACGGCGGGCAGCGCGACCAGGAGGTCGTGGGTGCCGGTCAGGTGCAGCAGCCGCTCGACCACGGCGCTGCTGGCCACGACCCGGCACTCGCCGCCCGCGGCGCGGGCGCGTCGCTGGCACCAGACCAGCGCGCCCAGGCCGGCCGCGTCGAGGAAGACGACCCCGGCGAGGTCGAGGTCGAGGCACTGGGTCGCGAAGGGCAGGGCGCGCGCCAGCGCGTCGCGCAGCGTCGGGACCGAGCCCAGGTCGAGCTCCCCGGTGACCACCAGGCGCGCGTGGCCCGTCGCGACGGGGGTCGCGACGACCGCGAGGTCGTGCTGCACAGCGATCCCTCCCCAGGCCGGCTGCGGGACGCCGGTCCCGGCGCCATGTCCTACCCAACGCCCCGACAGCCGCTCGGGTGCCCGTGCGCGCCGAGAACGACCCGAAGATGACCCGAACGTGCGTGGCGCATGGCCCGTCCGGACCATGCCCGCCGCCGTCGCGGTTCGGGAGAGAGGGTCAGCCCAGCAGGCCGAGCTCCCGGGCCCGGGTGCGCAGCTCGTCGCCGTCGTCGCCGTACGCCGTCTGCGGGCCGGTGTGCTCGCGGGGGCCCTCCAGGTTGCCGTAGCGCGCGACCTGCTCGCCCAGGCTGAGCCGGCGGATCAGCACCGCCTCGACCCGGTCGGGGTGCTCGGCGGCGCAGTCGGCGTAGATCGCCGGGTCGTGCTGGCCGTCGTCGCCGACCAGCGTCCAGCGCAGCTGCGGGAAGTCCTCCATCAGCCGGCGCAGCTCGGTCGTCTTGTGCTGTCGCCCGGAGCGGAACCAGCCCCGCGGGGTGGGGCCCCAGTCGGTCAGCAGCGCCGGGCCGGCGGGGTAGCCGTGGCGCTCCAGGAACCGGCCGATCGCCCCGGCGACGTTCCAGGCGCCCGTCGAGAGGTAGACCACGAACGCGTCGGGCCGCTCGGCCAGCAGGTCGCGGTAGAGCCCGGCCATCCCCGGCACCGGGAGCCGGTCGACCTCACGGCTCACGAACGCGTTGCGGAAGGCCACCAGGGGCCGGGGCAGCATCGTGACCATCACGGTGTCGTCGACGTCGCTGACCAGCCCGTGGCGCGCCGACGCCGCCACCACCCGCAGCTGCGCGGTGGTCACCGGGTCCTCCGGGTCCTCGGTCGTCAGCCGGGCCGTGGCCCACCCCGGCGCCAGGTCGGCCGGCAGCCGGACGTCGACGTACCCCTCGCGGTCGGACTCGACCCGGGTGCCGACCCCGCCCACCTCGATCGTGACGGGCACGCCGGCCGCCGACTGGGTCGCGAAGCGGCGCCAGCCCCGGGCGTCCTCGGGGTGCCGCGCCGCCAGGCTGCCCTCGGGCACCAGCACCACCCGGGCCAGCACCCGCACCCAGCTGCCCTCGAGCCCGTAGCCCACGTGCGCCACGACCCGCGGCACCCAGCCGGCGCGACGCAGCCCGCCGCCGACCAGGCGCTGCACGGCGTCCTCGGCGCGCATGGCGAGGTGGTCGGCGCGCTCGACGGGTCCGGGCCTGCTCATCGGCCCAGCGAAGCACATCGCGGCGCCCAGGTGGAGTGGGTGGGCCTGGATAGGCTGCCCAGATGCCCGGGCCCCCGACGCTGCTCCTCGTCGGAGCCGGCCACACCCACCTGCACCTGCTGCGCCACGCCGACCGGCTGCGCGCCGCGGGCTGGGCTGTCGAGCTGCTCGCGCCGCGCTGGTTCGACTACTCCGGGGTGGGCTCCGCGGTCGCCACCGGTGCGCTGCCGCTGGCGGCCGGCCGGCTCGACGTGGCCGGGCTGGCCGCGCGCAGCGGCGTACGCCACCACGAGGACGTGCTCGCCGACCTCGACCCGGTGGCCCGGGTCGCCACCACCGCGAGCGGGCAGCGGCTGTCGTACGCCGTGGCCTCGCTCGGCATCGGGTCGGTGACCTCCGACCTCGGGGTGCCGGTCGGGCCGGACGTGGTGACGGTCAAGCCGCTGGCCGGGCTGCAGACCCTGGCTCAGCGGCTGGGGCCCGACGGGGCGGCGGTCGTGACCGTCGTGGGCGCCGGGCCCTCGGGGCTCGAGGTGGCAGCGCAGCTCGCGGTGCGCCCGGGCGTGGCCCGGGTGCGACTCGTCGACGGCGGCCACGAGATCGGCACGTCGCTGCCCGCCGGGGCACGCAGGTACGTCGAGCGGGTGCTCGCGGGCCGCGGCGTGGAGGTGCTCACCGGTCGCGGGGTCGCCCGGATCGGCGCGGGCAGCGTCGTGCTCGACGACGGCGCGGTGCTCGAGCACGACCTCGCGGTCCTCGCCGGCGGGCTCGCCGCCCCACCGCTGCTCGCGGCCACCGGTCTCGGCGACGCAGCCGGGGCGCCGGTGCGCGCCACCCTGCAGCACGTCGAGCACGACGACCTCTACGCGGTCGGCGACTGCGCCCACTTCACCCCGGCGCCGCTGCCCCGGATCGGGGTCCACGGGGTGCGCCAGGCGCCGGTGCTGCTCGCCGCCCTCGAGGCCCGCGGGCGCGGCGAGGACGCCGGAGCCCACGTCTACGAGCCCCGGCGTCACTTCCTGTCGGTCGTCGACCTCGGCGGTGGGGTCGGCGTTGCCTGCCGCGGTCGCTGGTGGTGGGGCGGGCGGGCCGCGCTGCTGCTCAAGCGGCGCATCGACCGGCGCTGGATCGAGTCCTACCGCGCCGCCGGCGGCTGAGGCCGGCTGTCGCGAGAGGTCAGCCGGGGGTCCCGGCGGAGCCGATGTTGACCAGCCAGATGATCCCGAACCGGTCGACGCACTGCCCGAAGACGTCGCCCCAGGCCTGCTTCTCCAGCGGCACGTGCACCTCGCCGTCCTCGGCCAGCGCCTCGAACCACCCGCGCAGCCGGTCCTCGTCGTCGCCGGAGAGGCTCAGGCGCACCGTGGTGCCGTGGTCCACCACCTCGCCGGGGCCGATGTCGGAGGCCATCAGCGCGACGCCGTCGGGCGACGTGAGCTGGGAGTGCATGACCAGGGACGCGAGGTCGCCCTCGGCGCCCATGTCGCCGTACGTCATCACGCTCAGCTCGCCGCCGAAGACGGACTGGTAGAGCGTCATCGCCTCGCGCGCGGTGCCGGTGAGGGTCAGGTAGGGGTTCAGCAGGACGGGCACGGCATCTCCTCGTGTGGGGTGGGCGGCCCGCTGTCGCCGACCGCTGCACCTCCGACCACCGCGGGCCCCGGAAGTCATCGCCCCATCCCTCGTTCGGGTGATCTTCCCCGACCCCGTGGTGGGGTGAGGCTGCTGCGCCTACAGTTCGTGGTGCGGGCAGCGGGGCCCGCGGGACGATCGGAGACGAGCACGTGCGGGCCGGCATCCAGCAGAGCGTCGCGGCGATCAGCGCCGCCGCCTGCGTCGTGCTCGCGAGCGGGGCGGCCGTGCCCGCCCAGGCCGTCGTCCCGACCACCCGCGGCGTCGTCGCGGAGCAGTCCACCGTCGTGGTCCGCGGTCTCGCCTTCCCCGCCGGGCGCGCGATGCGCCTGGGTCTGGTGGGCTGCGAGAGCGTCTACGACCGGGTCGCGGAGACGCCGCAGGCGATGATCGGCACCGGCCCGGCCACCGCGCCGGCGGGGGAGCGCAGCCTGCGCTACGACCTCGTCGGCGGCAACGCGCTCGGTCCGCTGAGCTACGTCTCGTCGGTCGCGCAGACCCGCAGCGCCGGGCTGACGGCGTACGCCGCCGAGGGCACCACCGGCGTCGTGTGGGCCGGCTACCAGGAGCCCGCGGACCGCCACACCGGGCGAGTGTGGTTCGGCCGCGCCGAGGTGGTCGTGCCGGCCGGGCGGTGGACCCGCATCGAGGCCGTCGACCTGACCTACAGCTGGACCAAGTGGGACATGTACGAGCAGGCCCCCGTAGCCGACGCGCCCAGCGAGGCCGTGCCCGACGGCACGCTGGCCGACATGGTGGTGCGCCACCGCGGCGACGGCGCCGGGTTCGTGATGAGCGGGCTCGGCTGCGACGGCAACGAGTTCGCCATGGACGCCCTGCGCCTGGAGACCGCCGGCACCGCGACGACGTACGACCTCGAGGGCCTGGCGACGACCGCGTCGATGCTGGCCCCGCCCGCGAACCGGGCCGCGGCCGGTCAGCCCGTCGAGCTGCGCGGCGCCCTGGTCGACAGCACCGGGGCCGCGATGAGCGGCGTGACGATGATCCTCGAGAAGCGCGTCGTCGGCACCACCGGCTGGACCGTCGACCAGGTCGTCGAGGTCGACGGGGGCGCTGCGGTGGCCGAGGTGGCCCCCGAGAAGGCGACGAGCTACCGCTGGCGCTTCGCCGAGCGGCCGATGGCCGAGGGCAGCGTCTCCCGGGCGGTCACCGTCGAGGTGGCCCCGGGTCCCGGCGCGGGTGACGAGCCCACCGAGGGGCCCTCCGAGGGGCCCTCCGCCGGGCCCGCTGACGAGCCGTCGTCCAGCGCCGGCCCCAGCGGGAGCGCCGCGCCGAGCGCGAGCGCTGCACCGGGTGCGAGCGCCGGTCAGAGCCAGAGCGCCGGCCCCAGCACCAGTCCCAGCCAGGGCGCGAGTGGGAGCACCAGCCCGAGCACCAGCCCGAGCGGCAGCGCGAGCGCGGGTGCCGGTGCGTCGACGAGCGCCGAGGTCGACCCGACGCCGTCCGAGTCCGTCACCGCGAGCGAGACCCCCACGACCTCGCCGTCGGCGTCCGCCACGGCGACCTCGACCGATCCTTCCTGAGACACCCCCCGCAACAGCGACGAGCGCCGACGAGGGGGTGCCTCCTCGCCGACGCTCGTCCCGCGTGCCGACCCCTGACCGGGGCGTGGTGAGGTCAGACGCGAGCCTTGCCCTTCGACGACATGCCCTCCGCCACGCCGATGAGCAGCACGGCGGCGACCACGGCGACGACGAAGCCGATCACGTTGAGCTCGAAGATGTCGCCCTTGCCCAGCGCGCTGGCGACGATGCCGCCGATGAGGGCGCCCACGACGCCGAGCGCGAGGGTGCCGAGCAGCCCCAGGGCCTGCTTGCCGGGCTTGATGAGCCGGGCCAGCGCGCCGATGATCAGGCCGACCACGAGCAGTCCGATGATGTTGAACATGGTGTGTCCCTCCTAGTCGTCCTTGTCCCGTCCGATGCCCGGACGGCAGATCGACGTTACGCGCACCTGTGGCGCTCGGGGTTCACCCGTTGGGGGTGCCCGCGAGTCGACGCGGCGCGTCCGCGGCGCACGGCGCGCACGTAGGCTGACGCCCCGTGCAGTGCGACTACTTCGACGCGGGGGCGTGCCGGTCGTGCACGTGGATGGGCCGGCCCTACGCCGAGCAGGTCGCCGACAAGCAGCGCCACGTCGAGGGCCTCCTCGCCCCGGCGCTGGCCGGCCGTCGCCCGGTCGCGTGGCTGCCCGCGGTCACGGGCCCCGAGGAGGGGTTCCGCAACAAGGCCAAGATGGTCGTCGCCGGCACCCTCGACGCGCCCACGCTGGGGATCCTCGGCGCCGACGGACGCGGCACCGACCTGCGCCACTGCGGGCTGCACGAGCCGGGGCTCCACGACGCCCTGCCCGTCCTGGCCGAGCACGTCGTCCGCGCCCGGCTGGCGCCGTACGACCTCACCACCCGCCGCGGCGAGCTCAAGCACCTGCTCGTCACCCGCTCGCCCGCCGGCGAGCTGATGGTGCGCTGGGTGCTGCGCTCCACCGAGCCCGAGGCGCGGCTGCGCAAGCACCTGGGCTGGCTGACCGACCGCCTGCCGGTCGCGGTGGCCTCGATCAACGTGCAGCCCGAGCACAAGGCGGTGCTCGAGGGGGAGCGCGAGATCGTGCTCACCGACGCCGCCACCCTCGAGATGCGGCTCGAGGTCGGCGCCGGGCTGCGGCTGCACCTGCGGCCGCAGTCGTTCTTCCAGACCAACACCGCGGTCGCGACCGCGCTCTACGAGCAGGCCCGGGCCTGGGTCGACGAGACCGCACCCGCGTCGGTGTGGGACCTCTACGCCGGCGTCGGCGGCTTCGCGCTGGCGCTCGCCGCGCCCGGCCGGGCGGTCACCGGCGTCGAGATCGCGCCCGAGGCGGTCGCGTCGGCCCAGCAGTCGGCCCAGCAGTCGGCGGGGGAGGCGGGGCTCGAGCAGGCCCGCTTCGTCGCCGCCGACGCGACCGCGTGGGCGCTCGAGCAGCCAGCCGCCGACCACCCCGACCTGGTCGTGGTCAACCCGCCGCGGCGCGGCATCGGCCCGGCCCTGACCGGCTGGCTGGAGTCGTCGCGGGTGCGGCACGTCCTCTACTCCAGCTGCAACGCCGCCACGCTCGCCCGCGACCTGGCCGCGCTGCCGTCGTACGACGTCGAGGCTGCCCGGCTGCTCGACATGTTCCCCCAGACCACCCACCACGAGGTGCTGGTCCGGCTGCGCCGCCGGGGGTGAGGGCGGCGCGGGAGTTTCATCGGGTACCCGATGGACCTGTCGCCACCCTGCTGAAGGTTCGTGGTGGTGGCGCGAGTTCTGTCGGGTACCCGATGAAACTTCCCCGGCCGCCGTGCGCCACGTCTCGTCCACAGGCGGGGTGGGGGCGGGGGGTTCCACAGGGGCGGTGGGGCGTGGGTACGGTCGGCACGTGAGCGCCACCGACTACTGCGACCTGTGCGACCTCCCGCTCTCGACCTGCGTGCACGGGATGCCCAAGCCCGTGGAGCCGCCCCCGGCACCCCCGAAGGCGCCGCCCAAGGCCTCGCCCGTCACCCGGCGTCGTACGACGACCGCGGCGGCGGCTGGCTCCACCGCCCCCGCGGCGCCCGCGCGGCCGCGCCGGCGCACGCCCTCGGTCGACTTCAAGCCGTGGATCGTCAAGCTGCTCCAGGAGGCCGGTGGCCAGGCGGAGTCCGACGACCTGCTCACCGAGCTCGCCGAGCGTCTCGGCGACGTGCTGCGCCCCGGGGACCTGGAGAAGGGCCCGACCGGCGAGGTGCGGTGGCGCACCGCGGCCCGTACGGCGCGCAAGGAGCTCGCCGACGACGGCCTGCTGCTCGCCCCGCGCCCCGGCACCTGGGCGCTGACCGACCGCGGTCGCGTCGAGTGGGTGCCCGACCTGCCCTCCGCCTAGGCCACTGCTGCGGGGTCGTGGTTCGGGTCGTGGCCCCTGGCCGCGCCAGGGCGCGTCCTCAGGCACACGACCCGGACCACGACCCGGACCACGACTCAAGCCACGACCCGCACCACGACCCGGGGCGGGCGACAAAGGAAGTGACCCGCGGCCCCTGATCGGGGAGCATGGTCGCTCGTGGGTCACGTGGATGTCGCAGGTGTCAGGTACGAGCTCCCCGACGGGCGGGCGCTGCTCGACGACGTGTCGTTCCGGGTGGGCGAGGGCGCCAAGGTCGCGCTGGTCGGCGCCAACGGCGCGGGCAAGACGACCCTGCTGCGCATCGTCACCGGCGAGCTGACCCCGCACGCGGGCGTGGTGACCCGCTCGGGCGGGCTCGGCGTGATGCGGCAGGACGTCAAGGCCGGGCTCCGCGAGGGCGCGACCGTCGCCGACCTGCTGCTCAGCGTCGCCCCGCCGCGGGTCCGCGAGGCCGCCGCCCAGGTCGAGCGGCTCGAGCTGGCGCTGATGGAGACCGACGACGAGGCCACCCAGATGCGCTACGCCGAGGCGCTCTCGGAGTACGCCGACGCCGGCGGGTACGACGTCGAGGTCACCTGGGACGTGTGCGCCACGGCGGCGCTGGGCGTCTCCTACGACCGCGCCAAGTACCGCGAGCTGGCCACGCTCAGCGGCGGCGAGCAGAAGCGGCTGGTGCTGGAGTTCCTGCTGCGCGGCCCCGACCAGGTGCTGCTGCTCGACGAGCCCGACAACTACCTCGACGTGCCCGGCAAGATCTGGCTCGAGGGCCGCATCCGCGAGTCCGACAAGACGGTGCTGATGATCAGCCACGACCGCGAGCTGCTCGACAACACCGCCACCCGCGTGGTGACCGTCGAGCTGGGCAGCGGCCACGGCGTCGGCAACAGCGTGTGGACCCACCCGGGCGGCTTCTCCTCCTACCACCAGGCGCGCACCGACCGGTTCGCGCGCTTCGAGGAGCTGCGCAAGCGCTGGGACGAGGAGCACGCCAAGCTCAAGGCGCTCGTGCTGCGCCTGAAGATCAAGGCCGAGTACAACGACGGCATGTCCAGCCAGTACCGCGCCGCCCAGACCCGGCTGCGCAAGTTCGAGGAGGTCGGCCCGCCGACCGAGCAGCCGCGCGAGCAGCAGGTCGCGATGCGCCTCAAGGGCGGGCGCACCGGCAAGCGCGCCGTGGTCTGCGAGCAGCTGGAGCTGACCGGGCTGATGAAGCCCTTCGACCTCGAGGTCTGGTACGGCGAGCGCGTGGCGGTGCTGGGCTCCAACGGCTCCGGCAAGTCGCACTTCCTGCGGCTGCTGGCCGCCGGCGGCACCGACCCCGACGTCGAGCACCGCCCCGTCAGCGAGGTGCCGGTCACGCCGGTGCCGCACACCGGCAAGGCCAAGCTCGGCGCCCGGGTGCGGCCCGGCTGGTTCGTGCAGACCCACGAGCACCCCGAGCTGGTCGGTCGCCCGCTGCTCGACATCCTGCACCGCGGCGACGGCCACCCCGACGGGCGCCGCGGCCTGGGCCGGGAGCAGGCCGCGCGGGTGCTGGACCGCTACGAGCTCGCGCACGCCGGCGAGCAGACCTTCGACTCGCTGTCGGGCGGCCAGCAGGCGCGCTTCCAGATCCTGCTGCTCGAGCTCTCGGGCGCCACCCTGCTGCTGCTCGACGAGCCCACCGACAACCTCGACGTGCAGTCGGCCGAGGCGCTCGAGGAGGGCCTCGAGGCGTTCGAGGGCACCGTCCTGGCGGTCACCCACGACCGGTGGTTCGCCCGCGGCTTCGACCGTTTCCTGGTCTACGGCGCCGACGGCGAGGTCTACGAGTCGCCCGGGCCGGTGTGGGACGAGGGCCGCGTGGTCCGGTCGCGATGAGCGGCCCGCTGCGCATCGAGCCCGTCGACCCGTACGACGACGCGGCGTTCGACGCCTGGCACGAGGTCTACCGCGCCTCCCAGCACCACGGGCGGCCCGCCGCGGCGGTGACGGCGTGGACCCGCGAGGAGATGCGCGCGGCGCTGCAGCGGCCCGGTCGCCGCACCTGGGCGGGGGCCTGGCTGGGCCGCGTCGACGGCGAGCCGGTCGCGACCGGCCACCTGCAGACGCCGCTGCTCGACAACCTGGCCCAGGCGCAGCTCTCGGTCGACGTGGCGCCGGCCCACCGGCGCCGCGGGCACGGCTCGCGGATGCTGGCGCACCTGGGCGACGAGGCCGCCGCGCGGGGGCGCGACCTGTGGATCGCCGAGGCCAGCTGGCCGATGGGCGCCCCGGTCGACGGGGCCGGGGAGCCCGGGCCGTCGCTGCTGCGCGGCCACGGCTTCCGGCTCGGCCTGGTCGAGGTGCTGCGCGTCCTCGACCCGCTGCCCGACCCCGACCACCTGCGGGCCCTGGCCGCCGAGGCGGCGCCGCACCACGCGGCGTACGAGGTGCGGTCGTTCGTGGGCCGGGTGCCCGACGACCTGCTCGACGACTGGGCCCGGATCACCGCCAGCCTCAACACCGAGGCGCCGGTGGGCACCCTGAGCCTCGAGGCCGACGTGGTCGACCCGGCGCTGGTGCGCGAGGAGGAGAAGCTGCTGGCCCGCCAGGCCCGCACCCGCCACGCCACGGTGGCGCTCGGCCCCGCGGGCGGGGTGGTCGCCTACACCGAGATCATCACCACCGAGCACGAGCCCGGGCTGGCCTACCAGTGGGGCACGGTCGTGGACCGCGCCCACCGCGGCCACCGGCTCGGGTTGGCGCTCAAGGCCGCCAACCACCTGCTGCTGCACGAGCAGGTGGCCGACCTGCGGATGGTGCGCACCTGGAACGCCGAGACCAACACCCTCATGGTCGCGGTCAACGACGCCCTGGGCTACCGGCCCCTCGAGCGGTACGGCGGGTTCGAGCGCCGCGCCTGACCCGTGCGGGTCAGCGGGAGATCTGCGCCGGGTCACGACGTCTCGGCGTCGGTGTCGAGCTCGAGGTCGACGCTCTGCTCCTCGCCGTCGCGCACGAAGGTCAGGGTGACGGTGTCGCCGGGGCGGTAGGAGCGGATCGTGGCGACCAGCGAGTCGGAGCCGGTGATCATCGTGTCGTCGACCCGGACCACCACGTCGCCCGGCTCGAGGCCCGCGTCGCCGGCCGTCGAGCCCTCGCCCACCTCGCGCACCAGCGCACCGATGACGGCCTCGGCGCCGCTCTGGCCCTCGGCGGCGGTCGCGTCGCTGACCGAGATGCCCAGGCGGGCGTGGGTCGGGGTCTCGCCGGCGGCCATCTGCTCCACGATCGGCAGCACCTCGTCGATCGGGATCGAGAAGCCCAGGCCGATCGAGCCGCCGCTCGCGCCCGAGGTCGAGCCCGAGGTGCGGATGGAGGAGTTGATGCCGACCACGTGGCCGTTGGTGTCGACCAGCGGGCCGCCGCTGTTGCCGGGGTTGATCGCCGCGTCGGTCTGGATGGCGGGGTAGATGGTGGCGTCGCCCGAGGCGTCGCTGGCCACGCCCACGGGGCGGTCCAGGGCGCTGACGATGCCGCTGGTGACGGTGGCGTCGAGACCGAAGGGGGAACCGATGGCGACCACCTCCTGGCCGACCCGCAGGTCCTCGGAGCTACCGATCGTCGCGGGGGTCAGGCCCTCGACGCCCTCGGCCTGGATGACCGCGGTGTCCGTGAGCGGGTCGGCGCCCAGCACGGTGGCCGTGGCGCGCGAGCCGTCGTCGAAGGAGACCGTGATGTCGGCGCCCTCCCCGGCGGCCGCGATCACGTGCTCGTTGGTGAGGATCTGCCCGTCGGAGGAGAGCACGATCCCCGAGCCCGAGCCACCCTCCTGGCCGCTGCTGACGTCGATGCGCACCACCGAGGGCAGCACCGTCTCGGCGACCTGCTGCACCGAGCCGGGCTCGGCGTCGCTGACCGGGGTGTCGACGACCTGCGAGGTCTGCACGCCCGAGGGGGAGCCGGTCCCCGCCCCGTCGTCCTCGAGGGCGCTCCACGTCGCGGCGCCACCGAGGCCGGCCGCGCCGCCGACGACCAGCGAGGCCGCCACCACGGCAGCGGCGAACCCCTTGCGCCCCCGCGCAGGCGGGGCTGCGGGCGCAGCGGCGTACGCCGGCGGGACGACCTGCTGGGTGGCGGTCTCGTCGTCCGGCGCCCAGGTCGGCTGCGGGCCGAGGTCGTAGGCGCTGGTGTCGTCGTACGGGCCGTGCCCGGTCGGGTGCTCGGGGTCGCGGGGAGTCTCGTTCATGGTCCCCATGGTGCCGACCGCGGCTGTGAGCCACCTGAGACCCCGCTGGACGCGCGGCAAGAACTGAGACGATCCAGCACACCTCTTGATGGGCCCTGTGGGCTCGGTCACACTCGGCCCCATGACTGCCACCCCGACCGACACCTCCACTTCGGCCACCCCGGGCACCTCGACCACCGGCCCCGCGCCCGGTCCGACGCCCCGCTTCGTCGACGACCGCCTCGCCCACTGGGCGGCCACCAAGCCCGACGAGGAGGCGATGAGCTACCTGGGCCGCAGCTGGACCTGGGCGCAGTGGGACGAGCGCGTACGCCGCTGCACCGGCATGCTGGCCGGGCTCGGGGTCGGCCGCGGCGACGTGGTGGCCTTCCTCGACAAGAACCACCCGGCCTGCGTCGAGCTCAGCCTCGCCGCGGGGGCGCTGGGGGCCGCCAACGCGATCATCAACTTCCGCCTCGCCGGGGAGGAGATCGACTACGCCGTCAACGACTCCGGCGCCAAGGTGCTGCTGGTCGGCTCCGAGCTCAAGGGCCAGATCGAGCAGATCCGCGACCGGCTCACCGGTGTCGAGCACGTCATCGAGGTCACCCCCGAGGGCGGCGACGACTCAGGGCCCGACGACTACGAGACCCGCCTGGCCGCGGCCACGCCCACCGGACGCTCCGCCGACGTCGAGCCCGACGACACCTGCCTGGTGATGTACTCCTCGGGCACCACCGGGCACCCCAAGGGCGTGATGCTCACCCACGCCAACATGATCGCCCACACCATCAACTCCCACGACGGGTGGGGCTTCGAGCCCGGCGACAAGTCGATGGTCGCGATGCCGCTCTTCCACGTCGGCGGGTCGTCGTACGTGCTCTTCGGGCTGCACGACGGCATCCCCAGCATCATGACCCGCGACCCCGACGGCGCCTCCCTGGCCGGTGCGATCCTGGCCGGCGCCAACCGCACCTTCCTGGTGCCGGCGGTGCTCGCCCAGGTGCTGCAGTCGGGCCCCGACGCGATCAAGCTCTTCGGGGCGCTGAAGACCTACACCTACGGCGCGGCCCCGATGCCGCCGCCGCTGCTGCGCGCGGCGATGGAGGCCTGGCCCGACACCGACTTCATGCAGGTCTACGGCCTGACCGAGGTCTCCGGGGTGGCCACCCACCTGATGCCCGAGGAGCACCGCACCGCGATCGCCGACGGGCACCCCGAGCGGCTGGTCTCGGCCGGCCGCGCGGTGCCCGAGGTGGAGGTGCGCATCGTCGACCCCGCGACCCTCGAGGACCTGCCCACCGGCGAGCACGGGGAGATCTGGCTGCGCACGCCCCAGCTCTTCAAGGGCTACCTCAACCGCCCCGAGGCCACCGCCGAGGTGATCACCGAGGACGGCTGGTTCCGCACCGGCGACATGGGCAAGGTCGACGCCGACGGCTACGTCTTCGTCGAGGACCGCCTCAAGGACATGATCATCTCGGGCGGGGAGAACATCTACAGCCCCGAGGTCGAGCGGGTGCTCGCCGAGCACCCGGCGGTGATGGAGGTCGCGGTCATCGGCATCCCCGACGACACCTGGGGCGAGTCGGTCAAGGCGGTGGTGGCGCTCAAGGAGGGCGCCTCGGCCACCGAGCAGGAGATCATCGACCACTGCCGCGAGCACCTGGCGCACTTCAAGTGCCCCAAGAGCGTCGACGTCATCGAGATGCTGCCGCGCAACCCGACCGGCAAGATCCTCAAGCGCGAGCTGCGGGCGCCGTACTGGGCCGACCGCGACCGGGGCGTCTGACCCGCCGACGACCGCTGACGACGGCACCGCCCGAGGGCCCGGTCCTCGGGCGGTGCCCGGTTCGTCGACGCGGCGGTAACGGCTCCTCCACAGCCGTCCCGCGCCCCCTCCCGGGCCCCTAGCGTCGGGGCGGGGGTGCCGAGCGGCGCCCCCGGAGGCGGGGGGCCACCATGCTGCGACACCACCACCAGCTCGTACGACGCGGCGCCAGGGCCACGGGCGCGAGCCTGCTGGCCGGGGCCCTCGCGGCCGCCGCGATGATCGCCCTGCCGGGCTCGTCGGGCGCCGCGGCCGGCACCGGCGGGGGAGCGGCCTGCGAGACGCTGACCCACCCGCTGGGCGCGGCCACGCCGTACACGGAGTTCGTCGCGACCCACGGCACCCGCGGCTCGGAGTCGGAGGGGGCCATCGCCTACGGCGGCGACCTCGCCGCCAGCGGCATGACCGTCGGCACCCGGCTCACCTCCGAGAAGACCGCCCCCACGCTGGTCGTGGCCGGCTCCCACGGCCAGTGGTTCAACCTCCAGCGCGGCAGCGCCTGGGTGGTGCCCCGCAGCGGGGTCAACTTCAACGGCGGCGGCACCTACCTCGACGCCAACCCCGTCGACGTCCCGGCCGCCTTCGTGGGGCTGCGCGCCCTGGCCGCACGGATCGCCGCGACACCGAGCACCGCCACGGTGCTGGAGAACAACGAGATCAGCGCTCAGCCCAGCCTGGTGCTGCGCGGCACCGACCCCGTCCTCAACGTCGTGCGCCCCACCGCGGCGCAGCTCGCCTCCGGACGCAACATCGGCTACGACGTGCCGACCGGCTCGACGCTGCTGGTGGTCGTCGACGGGGCCGACGTCACCGTCCGGGGCCAGGTCTGGGTGCGCGAGCCGGGAGGCTGGCAGCAGGCCAACGACTCGACGATGGCCACCCGCCCCGGGGTGCTGTGGAGCCTGGCCGACGCCTCGCGGGTGACCCTCGACATCGGCAGCGCCTGGGGTGGCAGCATCCTGGCCCCCGCCGCCCACGTGGTCGTCGCCCGGGCCGGCCACACCATCGGCCAGGTGCTGGCCCAGCGGTTCAGCTCCGCCTTCGAGACCCACCAGCGGCTGTTCTCGCCCACCCTGTGCCTGCCGCCGACCTCCCCGCCCACGACGGCACCGCCGCCCACCCCGGAGCCGCCGGGGACGACCGACGTCACGCTGACCAAGACCGCGTCCGCGACGTCGGTGCGCGGCGGCGGGCGGACGTCGTACACGCTCACCGCCCGCAACCTCGGGACGGCGACGGCGACCGGGGTCGTGCTCCGCGACCCGCTGCCGGCGGGGGTGACCCTCGAGTCCGCGAGCCCCGGGTGCTCGGCGGCCGCGGGCGTGGTGACCTGCCAGGTCGGTGACCTCGCGGCCGGCGCCACGCACGGTGTGCGGCTCGACGTGCTCGTCGACCCGGTCGCCGGGTCCGGGCGCACCGCGCACCCGCAGGCCCACCACCACCTCACGCCCACGAAGCAGGAGGTGCACGTCGACCTCGAGGCCGGGCAGACCCGCTCGGTGACGCTGGGCTGCCCGGGCGGCATCGTCTCCGACGGCGCGGTCCGCGTCGACCACGTCGACCAGGGCACCGGCACGCTCGCCGACGTACGGGTGCTCTCGGCGCGGAGCACCGGTGTCGGGACCTGGAAGGCGGTCGTGCGCAACGACGCCACCGGCCGCGCCCAGGCCAAGGCCTTCGGCGTCTGCCTGCCCGGCAGCACCGAGCCCGCCGACCGGCAGACCGGGCACGCCGACGGCCACGCCCACGACCTGGTCGCCGACACCGCGCTGGTCACCGAGACCCGGGCCCTGGCGCCGGGACGGCACAGCACCCGGCTGACCTGCCCCGCGGCGACCACGCCCGTGGCCCCCGGTCACGACCTCTCGGGCGGCACCGCCCGGCTGGTGGCCTCCGAGCCCACCGCGACCGGCTGGCGCCTCGACGTGCTGGTGCAGGAGGCGACCACGCTGACCGCGTCGGTGCGCTGCCTGCGCACCGCCACCACCGCCGCGCAGGGCCACACCCACCAGCTGCGCACCACCCACGTCGAGCGCCGCGTCGTGGTGCCGGCCGGGGCGGTGGTCGAGGAGCAGGTGGTCTGCCCCGACGACGCCAAGGGCGTGGTGGCCACCTTCGACCTGCCCGACGGCCTGGTGGGCCTCGGCCACGACCCGCGGCTCAAGACCCGCGCCTTCCGGCTGCTCAACCCCACCGGGTCGCCGCAGGAGGCGCTGCTCGACCTGGTCTGCCTGCACGACCGCACCGAGGTCGAGACCCCCGGCACCGACGATTCGGCCGAGCTCGTCAACACCGCCACCGTCAGCTCGGCCTCGACCGACGTCGACTTCACCAACAACGCCGCCAGCACCACCATCACGGTGCTCCCCGGCCGCGCGACCCTGGCGCTGCCGCGCACCGCCGGCGTCAGCGGGCGCACCCTGTCGTTGCAGGTGCTGAGCTCGCTGCCGGGCGCGGCGCGGGTCACCGCGACCGCTCCCGGTGCGAAGGGCCGGGTGGCCCGCGGGCGCGTGCGGCTCGACCCCGACCGTCCTCGCGCGAGCGGCGTACGCCTGACGCGGCTGGGTCAGCGCCTGGTGCGGGCCGGCGAGGCCGACCGGCTGCGGGTCACGGTCGTGCCGACGAAGGGCCGGAAGGCCCGAGGCACGCTCGCGCTGGGGGGCTCCTGAGCACGGGTTCAGACCGGGTCCAGACCGTCCTCAGACCGGGAGCCCGAGCCCCCGCAGGTCGAGGCGCAGCGCCTCGGCGCCGGTGAAGACCAGCCCGGTCATCCCCAGCGCGCAGGCGGCCGCCACGTTGTCGGCGCGGTCGTCGACGAAGACCAGGTCGGCCAGCGGGCGCCCGGTGCGGGCCACCAGCAGCTCGTAGACCCGCGGGTCCGGCTTGGCCAGCCCCTCGGTGCCCGAGACCACGACGTCGTCGAGCAGCGCGAGCACCTCGAACATCCGCGGGGCGTGCGGGTAGAGCTCGTGCGACCAGTTCGTCAGCCCCCACTGGCGTACGCCGCCCGCGTGCAGCTCGCGCACCAGGTCGCTGCTGCCGGGGACCTCGCCGACCAGGGAGGCGGGGAAGTGGGCGCGGTAGGCGCGGGCGTGCTCGAGCCAGTGCGGGTGGCTGCGCGCGACCGCGGTCTCCGCCTCGTCCCACGACAGCCCCGAGTCGGGGCCGTGGTTGTAGGCGCGGAAGTCGAAGTCGTCGGCGGCCAGGAAGCGCGCCGCCTCGTGCTCGCCGACCCCGGCCGCGATCGCCCGGGAGGCGTCCCAGTCGATCAGCACGTTGCCCAGGTCCCACACGACCCCGGCCCCCACGTGGGGGACCGGGGTCGTGGCGGGACCGTGGGTGGGGCTCAGGCCCACCGCTCCGAGGCCGGGGTGAAGTCGAGACGACGCTCACCGGTGTAGATCTGCTTCGGGCGGGCGATCTTCTGCTCCTTGTCCTGGACCAGCTCGAGCCACTGCGCGAGCCAGCCCGGGGTGCGCCCGATGGCGAAGAGCACCGTGAACATCTCGGGCGGGAACTGGAAGGCCTCGTAGATCAGGCCCGAGTAGAAGTCCACGTTGGGGTAGAGCTTGCGGGAGATGAAGTACTCGTCCTCGAGGGCGATCTTCTCCAGCTCCTTGGCGATCTCGAGCAGCGGGTTGACCCCGGTGACCTCGAAGACGTCGTCGCAGGCCTTCTTGATGATGGTGGCGCGCGGGTCGTGGTTCTTGTAGACCCGGTGGCCGAAGCCCATCAGCTTCTCGTTGCCGTTCTTGACGCCCTCGATAAAGGCCGGGATGTTCTCCTTGGTCCCGATGCGCCGCAGCATCCGCAGCACCGCCTCGTTGGCGCCGCCGTGCAGCGGGCCGTAGAGGGCGCCGATGCCGGCCGAGACCGCCGAGTAGGGGTCGACCTGCGAGGAGCCCACCGAGCGCACCGCGTTGGTCGAGCAGTTCTGCTCGTGGTCGGCGTGCAGGATGAACAGGATGTCGAGGGCCTTGACCAGGCGCTCGTCGGCCTCGAACTTCGACTCGCTCATCTTGAAGAGCATCGAGAGGAAGTTCGCGGTGTAGGAGAGGTCGTTGTCGGGGTAGATGTAGGGCTTGCCCTGCGCGTGGCGGAACGACCAGGCGCCCAGCGTCGGCATCTTCGCGATCATCCGCACGATCTGCATGTGCCGGTTGTCGGGGTCGGAGATGTTGCGCGCGTCGGGGTAGAAGGTCGACAGCGCCCCGGTGGAGGCCATCAGCATGCCCATCGGGTGCGCGTCGTAGCGGAAGCCCTGCATGAAGGTCTTGACGTTCTCGTGCACGAAGGTGTGGTAGGTGATCTCGTGCACCCACGCCTCGTACTCGGCCTTGGTCGGGAGCGCGCCGTGGATCAGGAGGTAGGAGACCTCCAGGAAGTTCGACTTCTCGGCGAGCTGCTCGATCGGGTACCCGCGGTACTCGAGGATGCCCTTCTCACCGTCGATGTAGGTCACGGCACTGCGGCAGGAGGCGGTGTTGACGAAGCCGGGGTCGTACACGGCCAGGCCGGGAGTCTCCTCGTCGGCCTTGATCTTCCCGATGTCGGCGGCCTTGATGGAGCCGTCGGTGATCGGGACGTCGTACTCCTGTCCGGTGCGGTTGTCACGGACTGTCAGAGATTCGGTCACGCTTCGCGACTTTAGCCCGCGTCCGCAGCGAGTGTTAACCCGGTGTCCGCGGAGCGGGCCCCGTCACGCATTTGGCCGTACGCCGCGCGCCACCGTAGTCTTACCGGTCGCGACCCCTGCCGCGCCCCGACGTCCTCGTCGAGGTGCTGATCCGGACGTGAGCCGAGCCCCACCCAGACCACTCGTGGTCCGGGGCTGGTCGGTGCGAACCGGGCCGTGTTCGTCAGAGGCCGTGCTCCACCACCCCGCCGAGCAGCTCGACGGGGACCAACGAACGAAGAGAGTAGATCAGCCGTGCGTACCTACAGCCCGAAGCCTGGGGACATCCAGCGCGAGTGGCACGTCATCGACGCCACCGACGTCCGCCTCGGACGCCTCGCCGTCCAGGCCGCGACCCTCATCCGTGGCAAGCACAAGCCGACCTTCGCCCCGCACGTCGACGGTGGCGACTTCGTCGTCATCATCAACGCCGAGAAGGTGTCGCTCTCGGGCGACAAGGCGACCAAGAAGATGGCCTACCGCCACTCCGGCTTCCCGGGTGGTCTGTCCGCGACGCCGATCGGTGAGGTCCTGGAGAAGGACGCTCGCCGGGCGATCGAGATGGCCGTGTGGGGCATGCTCCCCAAGAACAAGCTGGGCCGCCAGATCCTGAAGAAGCTCAAGGTCTACTCGGGTCCCACCCACCCGCACCAGGCCCAGCAGGCCGTCCCGTTCGAGATCAGCCAGATCTCCCAGTAATCGTCGTCGTCGAGAAAGACTGAGTGAGGAACATCGTGGCTGAGACCACCGAGAACGAGAACAGCACCGAGGTCGAGGAGACCTTCACCCCCGACGAGCAGGGCGTCGCCTACAGCTCCGAGAGCGCCCCGAGCGCCGAGGCTGTCGCCGAGCGTCCCGCGACCATCGCCCCCGGCGCGGCCACCGGCCGTCGCAAGGAGGCCGTGGCCCGCGTGCGCATCGTCCCGGGCACCGGCGTGTGGACCGTCAACGGTCGCACCCTGGACTCCTACTTCCCCAACAAGCTGCACCAGCAGGTCGTCAACGAGCCCTTCGCTGCGCTGCAGCTCGAGGGCCGCTTCGACGTCATCGCCCGCATCCACGGCGGCGGCATCACCGGCCAGGCCGGCGCGCTGCGCCTGGGCGTGGCCCGCTCGCTCAACGCGATCGACGTCGAGGCCAACCGCGCGACGCTGAAGAAGGACGGGCTGCTCACCCGCGACGCCCGCGTCATCGAGCGCAAGAAGGCCGGCCTGAAGAAGGCGCGCAAGGCGCCGCAGTTCAGCAAGCGCTGATCCGCGAGGACGCGTGAGCACTTCTGTGACACGCCTCTTCGGCACGGACGGGGTCCGGGGTCGGGCCAACGGTGTCCTCACCGCTGGCCTGGCCCTGGACCTTTCCGTTGCTGCGGCGCGCGTGCTGGGTGACGCCGGCGAGTTCGAGGGCCACCGGCCCCGGGCGGTCGTCGGGCGCGACACCCGCATCTCCGGCGAGTTCCTCGAGGCCGCCGTCGTGGCCGGGCTGGCCTCGGCCGGTGTCGACGTGCACCTGGTCGGCGTGCTGCCGACCCCCGGGGTCGCGCACCTGACCGACGTGCTCGACGCCGACCTGGGCGTGATGATCTCCGCCTCGCACAACCCGATGCCCGACAACGGCATCAAGTTCTTCGCCCGCGGGGGCCACAAGCTCGACGACGCCCTCGAGGAGCGGATCGAGGCGCGCCTGCACGCCGACGAGCCGCTGCCCACCGGCGCCGACGTCGGCCGCGTGCACCCGCACCCCGAGGCCGTGCAGCGCTACGCCGACCACCTGGTCGCCACGGTGCCCGCCCCCGACGGGGCCCGCCCGCTGGCCGGGCTCCGGCTGGTGCTCGACTGCGCCGAGGGTGCGGCGTACGACGCCGGGCCGCGCGCGCTCGAGGCGGCCGGCGCCACCGTGGTCGCGATCCACGCCAGCCCCGACGGGCTCAACATCAACGACGGCTGCGGCTCCACGCACCTCGAGCCGCTGCGCAAGGCGGTCCTCGAGCACGGCGCCGACGCCGGCTTCGCCCTCGACGGCGACGCCGACCGGATGCTGGCCGTCGACGCCGCCGGCGACGTGGTCGACGGCGACCAGGTGCTGGCGATCCTGGCGCTGGCCGGGCGCGAGACCGGCTCGCTGGTCGACGACACGGTCGTGGCGACCGTGATGAGCAACCTCGGCTTCGTGCAGGCCATGGAGGCCGCCGGCATCACCGTGGCGCGCACCAAGGTCGGCGACCGCTACGTGCTCGAGCAGATGCGCGCCTCGGGCTTCGTGCTCGGCGGCGAGCAGTCGGGCCACGTCATCATGAGCCGCCACGCCACCACCGGCGACGGCCTGCTGGCCACGCTCCACGTCGCCGCCCGGATGGCTTCGACCGGTCGCTCGCTGGCCGACCTCGCCGGGGTGATGACCCGCCTGCCGCAGGTGCTGGTCAACGTGCCCGGCGTCGACAAGGACCGCACGGACGACGAGGTGCTCACCGCCGCCGTCGCCGAGGAGGAGGCCGTGCTGGCCGGCTCCGGGCGGGTCCTGCTGCGCGCCTCCGGCACCGAGCCGCTGGTGCGCGTGATGGTCGAGGCCCCCTCGATGGAGCAGGCGCAGGGCGTCGCCGACCGGCTCGCCGGCGTGGTGCGCGAGCGGCTCTCCCTGGCCTGAGAGCGCCTACCTCTCGCCCTGCTGCAACAAGTACGGCGCCGGACCCACGGGGTCCGGCGCCGTCCTTGTTCGGCAAGCTCAGTGGCTCACCAGCGCAGCCGATCGCTCCACCTGCCGTTGCGAGAGGTGCCGACTTCGTTGACGGCCCGCACCCGGAACTTGTAGGTACGTCCCTCGTCGAGGCCCTTGAAGACCAGCTTCAGCCGCTCGAGAGCGTCGCCCGCGACGGTCCGCTGGTGCCCGCGGTTGCTGGTGACGACGTACGACGTCACCTCGGCGCCGTTGTCGTCAGGGGCGGTCCACCGCACCCGGATGCCTCGACGCATGCGATCGGCCTCAGGCGCCTCGACCCGGTCGGGTACCGCGGCCACCAGGACCGGATCCGACGTCGTCGGCTCGCTGTCGCCGAGATCGCTCGACGTGACGACGGTGGCGGCGTACGTCGTACCCGGCTCGAGGTCCTCGAAGCGCACCGACGAGCTGCCCGGTGCTGCGACCTGGGTGTGGTCACCGGGGGAGAGGGTCACCCGGTGTCCGGTGACCTCGGCGCCGTTGGTGTCTCCGGACACCCAGGTGACTTCGAGGGTGGACGCGCCGTCACGGGTGACGGTGACCGACGTCGGGGCGGTCGGTGCCGAGGCGGTGTCGAGCTCGACCGAGGCGCCCTGGCCCGTGCCGATCTCGTTCTCGGCCCGCACGGACAGGGTGTAGGACCGGCCGGTGGCGAGGCCACTGACATCCGCGGACGTGCTGTCGCCTGGCACGGAGATGCTCCGGTCACCCGGGCTCACCGTCACGACGTACGCCGTGACGGGCGTGCCGTTGGGGTCGGCAGCCGCCCAGTCGAGGGTGGCGACGCCATCCTCGAAAGAGCTCGCCAGGTCGGCGACGGCGCCGGGGCGCCCGGCCGGGACGACCGGCTCCGAGGCCGCCGACGCGGGCCCTGTCCCGGTCGCCGTCGATGCGGCCACGGTGAACGTGTGCGCTGTGCCGTTCTCGAGGCCAGAGATGACCACGGAGGTGGCGGGCGCGGCCACGTCGACCACTCGTCCACCCGGCGACACCGTCACCCGGTAGGTGCTCACGTTGCCGGTCACCGCCGACCAAGACACCGTCGCGCTCTTGTCTCCACGCTCGGCCGAGACCTCGGTCGGCGCCGCGGGCAGCGCTGGCGGAGGCGGCGTTGCGCCGCCACCGCCACCGCCACCGCCACCGCCACCGCCGCCGCCACCGGTGGACGGTGCGGGCGGGGTGACCGGGCCGGAGGGCTCGGACGCCGGGCTGGTCGTGGAACCGTTGGATGCGGTGACCGTGAAGGTGTGGCTCGTGCCGCGCTCCAGGTCGGTGAAGGTGGCGGAGGTGGCCGGGGCAGCGACCTCGACCGACTCGCCGGACGGCTCGACGACGACCGTGTAACCGGTGATCCCGTCCGTCTTGTCCTCGGGCATCCGCCACGTGACTGTCGCGGTCGTCGCGTTGAGGGTGGCGGTCACGTCGACGGGCGCCGGCGGCGCCTGCTGCTGCCCCAGGAACGACTCGGTGGTGGCGGTCATCGAGCGGCCGATCTCGTTGATCGCCGTGGCCTCGAGGCGGTAGAGCGTGCCCTCGACGAGACCGGCGAAACGCTCGGAGAACTCGTCGCCGGGGGAAGTGCTCTCGATCGTGCGCGTCTCGACGACATCACCGTTGTCGCGGTTGACGAGAGCGACCATCAGCTCGGCGGCTGCTCCACCATCGGAGGCAAGCGTGCCGTGGGCGACCGCGTCCCCCTGGTCGGTGATCTCGAGATCGATCTGCGGCGTTGCGGGGCTGAGGCGCGGGGTCTCCTCGGCGGACATGGGTGCCGATGGCAGGGTCACCGCGCGCTTGGCTCCGTCGATGCGGCTGTTGATGTCCCCGTCTGGGGCTTCCCAGTGACTGCTGCGTACGTCCAGGATGCAATCGCCGTAAGAGAAGAGACGAGTCGACCGACGCTCAAAAGTGTTGTGCCGGGCGTCCAAACGCCCAGCACCTGAGCAGCCGACGTAGCCGTTCCGGAAGCGGTTGTTGCGTACAACGGTACGAGCGTGCGGATTCGAGACGTGTATGCGCGATTGGCTGCTAGAGCGAACGATATTGATGTCGGTTGTCTTTGCGCCATCGATGTCGATGCGCGTCTGACCAAGCGCGGTGTCGGCCACAGACAACGAGATCGGGCTACCAAACGCGCTGTCCGCGTACCAGAGCGACACCTCGGGGCCGCGCACCTCGACGTGATCCATCGACAGGGCTCCGCCCGCGGCTGCTGCACTGGTGAACAGCACACCAGACCTCATGGCGAAGCCGTCGCTGTCGATGGTGACAGGCGCGTCGTCGGTGCCGAACAGCTTCACCGTGCCATTGACGAGGAACCCAAGGTTGTAGCAGCAGACGTACGAGGCACGGATGACGACACCGGGCTCGACTTCCAGGGTCACGTCGTGAGGGATAGTCAGTAAGCCGGTAAGCGTCACTGGGCTGTCGTCGATCGTCCAAGTGGTGTCCTGGGTGAGGGTCCCGGAGACGAGCGTGCCCTCAGTCGGCTCGGGCTCCGGTGCCGGTTCGGGCGCCAGGAACGATTCCGTCTCGACTGTCTCGGTGCGGCCCCGCTCGTTCTCCGCATAGGCGGACAGCCGGTACAGCCCGCCCGGCGTGAGGGTGGTGAACCTAATCGACAGATGGCTCTCGTCCCGCCAAGTCGGCAGCGCGACGGTGTGTGCCTCGACAACATCGCCGCTCTCCCGGTCGGTGGCCGTCGCAGTGACCGTGCCGGGCGCCCCACCGTCCGATCCGGTGTAGACACCGAGTCGGACCCGTCCGTCCCGGGTCTCGTTGCCAGCGCTGATCGAGTACGGCGCCAGCGCCGGAGTGCCCGCGGTCGGCTTGTCGGTGGTCGGTAGCGCCGTCACCCGTCCGGCCCCTTGGATGCGGTTGCCGAGCGAGGAGTCCGGAGCCTCCCAGAAGTTGCCCGACACGTCGAGGACGCAGTCGTCGTTGCTGGCGACCCCCGAGGTGCGCTCGAAGGTGTTGCCCGAGACGTCCAGCCGACCCAAGCCTTCACAAGACAGCCGAGAGTCGCGGAAGCGGTTGTCGGTGATGTTGACGCGCTCATCATCCGCGTCGAGGAGCGTGACTGCGGGCCCGTTGTACTCAGGTCCGAGCACCAATGAACGAGTCAAGTCCAAGGAGGACTGGGTCACGTCGATGCTCAGGGACAGGCCGCGCAGACGCGAGCGGGTGATGCGCACGGACTGCATAGCTGTGGTTTCACTCGCCTCGACCAACCCCCCGTAGTAGCCGCCGCGGATGTCCAGTCCAGTTGCCTCAAAGACACCCGATTCGCCGAGCGGACGGATGAACGAGCCACGCTCCGAGTCCACGAGGACTGGGGCTCCCGCCTCGCCCTGGACGTTGATGGTCCCGCCCAGGTGAAAGAGCGGCGTACGGCAGCAGACTTCCTCAGACATGGCGACGGAGACGCCGGCTTCGATCGTCAGGGTGACGCCCTTAGGGACGGTGACCGTCCGCGTCAGCTCGACGGGGCTCATCTCCGCGGTCCACGTGGTGTCCTCGGTGAGCGTGCCAGGCGTCGGCGCCGGTCCCGGGTCAGCCAAGGTGGGTGCGATGAACGACTCGGTCTCGCTCACCGCGCTTCTTCCCTGGTCGTTCTCGGCGTAGGCCGACAGACGGTAGAGAGCGCCGGGGGTGAGGTCGGTGAACATGAAGCTCAGCTGCGCGTTGTCACGCCACGAGAGCATGGGCAGCTCGTGCGTCTCATCGACCTCGCCGGTCTCGCGGTTGGTGGCGATGGCGACGACGGTGGCCGCCTGCCCACCGTCGGAATCCACCTGCACGTCCGCGACGGGGGCATTGCCGGCACCACTGCTCCGGTAGATCGCTGGCCGCGAGGGAGGGAGCGCAGGGGTGTCGGCAGAAGGTGCGTCGGCCAGGGGAGTGACCACGACGCGAGCTGCACCTTGGACGCGGTTGCCGACCTGCTCGGCCGTCGCCTCCCAGTAGTTGCCGGAGGCGGTGAGAAGGCAGTCGTCCTGGCTGCTGATCCGGGAACCCTGCCAGTTCGTCCGTTCCAACGTGTTTCCCGACATCGTCAGCCGGCCGGCGCCGCCACACGTCAAGGAGGAGTCCCGCAGCCGGTTGTCGGTGATGCTGATGGCGCTCTCCACCGGGTTGTTGATGGTGAGCTGGCTGGAGAGCAACCGGTTGCGTCTCAGCTCGATGGTCCCGGACGCGCCGCTGAGGTGGAGCTGGCCGGTGAGTCGTGAGTCGACGGCACGAACCTGCGCGAAGGCCGCGGGGGACGCGTAGTAGCCGGAGCCGGTCAGATATCTGGCCGAAAGACTTTCCACGTGGGAGAGGTCAAGCCGAGCCAGCGCCCCCACGGGCCGGAGCAGGTCGTCGTACTTGTCGCTCCATGATGAGTCGAAGACGACCGGCTCAGACTCGATGCCCAGCGCTTCCAGGGTGCCAGCGACGTCGAAGCCAGATCCGTAGGCGTTCGACGTGCCCACCGTGACCCCGTCGCCGATGGTCAGGGTGACGCCCTCCGGGATGGTGATCCGCCCGGTCAGCACGTACGGGCTGTCCTCGGCACTCCACGTCGTGTCGACGTCGATCGTGCCGGAGACGGGCGTACCCGGTTCCGCAGCGACGGCGGGGGCGGAAGCGCCGAAGGCGACCAGGCCTGAGGTGGCGAGGAGGGTGGCGAGGCCGGCAGCGACTCGGCGCTGGCGTAGAAGCACGGTGACTCCACTGTCGAGGTGATGAGGACGGCTCAAGGTAAAGGAGTAGGGCCGCCTGCGCGGGCTTAGTGCTGCTCTCGGAGGAGAGCGCAATATGTCCCCGCGGACGGTCACTGTGTGCATCAGCGCGATACCCCGGGTCGCATCTAGTCACCCCTGCTGATTGGGTGGGCGCATGATCGACGCGCCACCGCTGGTCCTCGAGGGACTGGGCAAGAGGTTCGGGTCGGTGCAGGCGGTGGAGGACCTGTCCTTCACGGTCGCGCCGGGCCGGGTGACCGGGTTCCTGGGCCCCAACGGCTCGGGCAAGACCACGACGCTGCGGATGCTGCTGGGCCTGACCAGGCCCACCACCGGCCGGGCGCTCGTGGGGGAGCGGCCGTACGCCGAGCTGCCGGTGCCGGGCGCCGTGGTCGGCGCCGCGCTCGAGCCCGGCTTCCACCCCGGGCGCACCGCCCGCGGCCACCTGGAGGCCTGGGCGCCCCAGGTCGGGGCGGGCCGGGCGCGCTGCCGCGAGGTGCTGGCGATGGTCGGGCTCGACCAGAGCGCCGAGCGCCGGGTCGGCGGCTTCTCCCTCGGCATGCGCCAGCGCCTGGGCCTGGCGGCCGCGCTGCTGGCCGACCCGCCGGTGCTGGTGCTCGACGAGCCCGCCAACGGCCTCGACCCCGAGGGCATCAAGTGGCTGCGCGGGATGCTGCGCCACCTCGCGGCCGAGGGGCGCACCGTCCTGGTCTCGAGCCACGTGCTCGGCGAGGTGCAGCACACCGTGGACGACGTGGTCATCATCGCGCAGGGCCGGCTCGTGCACGCCTCCCCGCTCGAGGGCCTGGCCGCGCTCGCCGAGCCCCGCACCTACGTCGAGTCGCCCGAGGTCGAGCGCCTCACCGGCGTGCTGGCCGAGCAGGGCTGGGCCACCTCGCCCGGCGCGAGAGGGGCCACCGGCGTGGTCGTCGAGGGGGTCGCCGCCGCCCGGGTCGGCGCCGCCGTGCACGCCGCCGGCCTCGAGGTGCACCAGCTCACCTCGCAGGGCACCGACCTCGAGGACGTCTTCTTCCACCTCGTCGAGCAGGCCGGCGACCGGCCCGAGCCCCAGGAGGTCGTGGCATGAGCACCCCGCAGCGGCTGCGCGTCGCCCTGGTCGCCGAGCACCGCAAGCTCGTGAGCACCCGGATCTGGTGGATCCTCGCGCTCGCGATGGCCGCCTACCTCGCCTTCGTCGGCGGCGTGCTGGCCCTCAGCGCCACCGTCACGCCGCCCGGCGAGGGCACTCCGCAGCTCACCGGCATCGACGCCGCGCTGTCGACGTACGGCGTGCTCAACGCGATCGGCTACGTCTTCCCGCTCGTCGTCGGCACCCTGGCCGTCACCACCGAGCACCGCCACCGCACCATCGAGCAGACCTACCTCGTCGAGCCGCGCCGCGGTGTGGTGCTGGTGGCCAAGCTGCTCGGCACCGTGCCGGTGGGGCTGCTGCTCGGTGCCGTCGGCACCGCCGGCCTGGTCGCCACGGCCGCGCCGGTGCTGGCCTGGCAGGGCGACGGCGCCTTCCTCACCAGCGGCCGCGTCTGGGAGACGCTGCTGCTCGGGGTGGTCGTCACCGCGCTGTGGGCGGTGCTGGGCGCGGCGTTCGGAGCCGTGCTGACCAACCAGGTCGCCGCGATCGTGGTGGTCCTGGCCTTCACCCAGTTCGTCGAGCCGATCGCCCGGGTCGCGCTCGCGGCCTTCGAGTCGCTCTCGGGGGTCTCGGCCTACCTGCCCGGTGCCGCCGCCGACGCGGTCGTGGGCGCCAGCTTCTTCAGCGGCTTCGGCGGCGCCGACCTGCTGCCGCGCTGGGGCGGCGCCCTCGTGCTGCTGGCGTACGTCGCCGCGCTGGCCCTGGTGGGCTGGTGGCGGGCCCGCTCCAGCGACGTGGGCTGACGCTCCGCGCGGCGCTCCTCCACAGGCGGGGGCCGGGCGAGGTGTGCGCGGCGGCCGGGTCGGGTAGGCACCGGCCATGACCTCGCGCACCGACCGGCCGCCGGCGCCGCTGCTGGCGCTCGCCGCGGTGGCGGTCGCGCTGGTGCTGGTGACCGGCGGTGTCGTGGTGGCCGGCTGGGCCGGTCGCGTCGGTGGCCCGGCACCCGCAGGCGACCCGGGGGAGGGGGCCGGCGCCGTGCAGCTGGTGCGCGGCGGCGAGCACGACGCGGCCGTCCTCGAGGTCGGCGACGGCTGGACCCTCCGCCCGCGCGGCACCTCGCTCTTCTACACCGACGCGCAGGGCCGGATCAGCGCCGGCATCGACGGCGCCGCGGTGTTCCGCGACGGGTTCTGCGAGGCGGACGGCCCCGGAGCCTCCGGCCGGCCCTCCAACCGGGCGATCGCCGGGTTCGGCCGGGTCTCGCGGCTGGCGCCACGGCCCACGAGCCGCGAGCTCGCGCGGCAGTGGCGCGACGCCGTCGCCTACGACCACCGCACCGCCACCACCCACGAGACCGGCCCGCTGCGCACCCGCGAGGTCGAGCTCGCCGACGGTTCTGCGGCGGTGCGCACCGACGTGGCGCTGCGCGTCGCCGACCCCGGCGTCTGCGAGGCGGCCCGGGTGCAGGTCAGCGTGGTCAGCCTCGACACCGGCCGCTGGACCTCCAGCGTGGTGCTGGTGCGCGACCGGGGCGTGCCCGACGCGCTCGGCGACGCCGCCGCCGACCGGCTGCTGGGCAGCCTGCGCCCCACCTCGGGCGAGCCGGCTCAGAGCTTGCGCAGCCGCACGTAGCGCACCGAGTGGTCGATGTCCTTGCGCAGCACCAGGGTGGCCCGCGAACGGGTCGGCAGCACGTTCTGCACCAGGTTGGGCCCGTTGATGGTGTCCCAGATCCGCTCGGCCTCCGCGACCGCCTCGTCGTGGCTCAGCGCGCCGTACTTGGAGAAGTAGGACCCCGGGTCGCGGAACGCGGTCTCGCGCAGCCGCAGGAACCGGTCGACGTACCACTGGCGGATCTTGTCGCGCCCCGCGTCGACGTAGACGCTGAAGTCGAAGAAGTCGCTGAGCACCAGCCCGGCGGTGCCGTCCTCGCGGATGCGCGGCGGCTGCAGCACGTTGAGGCCCTCGATGATCACGATGTCGGGGCGCTTGATGACGACCTTCTCGTCGGGCACCACGTCGTAGACCAGGTGGGAGTAGGTCGGCGCCTCCACCTCGTCCTTGCCCGACTTGATGTCGACCACGAAGCGCAGCAGCGCGCGCCGGTCGTAGGACTCGGGGAAGCCCTTGCGCTGCAGGATGCCGCGGCGCTCCAGCTCGGCGTTGGGGTAGAGGAAGCCGTCGGTGGTCACCAGCGCCACGTTGGGGTGCTCGGGCCAGTGCGCCAGCATCTGCTGCAGCACCCGCGCCGTGGTCGACTTGCCGACCGCCACCGAGCCCGCGAGCCCGATCACGAACGGCGTGCGCGGCGGGGTGCGGCGGTGCAGGAAGTCCTCCTGGCTGCGGTGCAGCTCGCCGGCCGACTCGACGTACAGGCTCAGCAGCCGCGAGAGCGGCAGGTAGACCTCGCGCACCTCGTCGAGGTCGAGCTCGTCACCCAGCCCGCTGAGCTCGTGGATCTCCTCCTCGGAGAGCGGGTCCGCGGTGGCCGTGTCGGCCAGCGCCGCCCAGGCCGAGCGGTCGAGCTCGATGTACGGCGACGTCTCGCGGCCGTTGTCGTCGTGGCCGCCGTTGAGGTGGCCCCGGCCAGGCGAGGACATGGCCGCGATTGTTGCAGCCCCCGCGCCGCGCGCGTCGGGCGGTCCGCGCCTCGATAGACTCACCACCCATGTGCGGGATCGTGGGGTACGTCGGTCAGCGGCCGGCCGAGCTGGTCGTCATCGAGGGGCTGCGGCGCCTGGAGTACCGCGGCTACGACTCGGCCGGCATCGCCCTGGTCGACGAGGGGGCGCTGGTCACCCGCAAGAAGGCCGGCAAGCTCGCCAACCTCGAGAAGGTCGTCGACGACGACCCGCTGCCGCCCTCGACGATCGGCATCGGGCACACCCGCTGGGCCACCCACGGCGCCCCCAACGACGTCAACGCCCACCCCCACGTCGGGGCGACCGGGCGGGTGGCGATGGTGCACAACGGCATCATCGAGAACTTCGACGACCTGCGGGCGCGCCTGGAGGACGACGGCCACCAGCTGGTCTCCGAGACCGACACCGAGGTCGTGGCCCACCTGCTGGAGCTGCAGGTCGCCTCCGGCGTCGACCTGACCACCGCGATGCAGCGGGTGTGCAGCCGCCTCGAGGGTGCCTTCACGCTCGTGGCCGTCGACGCCCAGGACCCCACCGCCGTGGTGGCCGCGCGCCGCAACAGCCCGCTGGTCGTGGGCCTCGGCGAGGGCGAGAACTTCCTCGGCTCCGACGTCGCCGCCTTCATCGAGCACACCCGCGAGGCGCTCGAGCTCGACCAGGACCAGGTCGTGACCATCACCGCCGACGGCGTGGCCGTCTCGGGCTTCGACGGCACCCCGGCGCAGGGCCGGCCCTACCACGTCGACTGGGACCTCTCCGCGGCCGAGAAGGACGGCCACGACTGGTTCATGCGCAAGGAGATCTTCGAGCAGCCGCGCGCCGTGGCCGACTCGCTGCTGGGGCGCCGTACCCGCGAGGGGGCGCTGCACCTCGACGAGATGCGCCTGTCCGACCAGGAGCTGCGCGACGTCGACAAGATCATCATCATCGCGGCCGGCACCTCCTTCTACGCCGGCATGGTCGCCAAGTACGCCATCGAGCACTGGTGCCGGATCCCCGTCGAGGTCGAGCTGTCCAGCGAGTTCCGCTACCGCGACCCGATCCTCGACTACTCCACGCTCGTGGTGGCGATCAGCCAGTCCGGCGAGACCGCCGACACGCTGCAGGCGATCCGCCACGCCCGCACCCAGCGCTCGAAGGTGCTGGCGATCTGCAACACCAACGGCTCGACCATCCCGCGCGAGTCCGACGCGGTCATCTACACCCACGCCGGCCCCGAGATCGGCGTCGCCTCGACCAAGGGGTTCCTGACCCAGCTGGTGGCCTGCTACCTGCTCGCGCTCTACCTCGCGCAGGTCAAGGGCACCCGCTACGGCGACGAGATCGCCGAGGTGATGAGCCAGCTGGAGGAGATGCCCGGCCACATCGAGACGGTGCTCTCGCGCGCCGACGACGTCTACGCGCTCGCCGCCGACCACGTCGGCACCCGCTCGGTGCTCTTCCTGGGCCGCCACGCCGGCTACCCGGTCGCGCTCGAGGGGGCGCTGAAGCTCAAGGAGCTGGCCTACATCCACGCCGAGGGCTTCGCCGCCGGCGAGCTCAAGCACGGCCCGATCGCGCTGATCGAGCAGGACCTGCCGGTGCTGTGCGTGGTCCCGCCCCGCGGGCGCGACCAGCTGCACGGCAAGATGCTCAGCGGCATCCAGGAGGTCCGCGCCCGTGGCGCCCGCACGATCTGCCTGGCCGAGGAGGGCGACGACTCGATCTCGTCGTACGCCGACGTGCTGGTCCGGCTGCCCCGGGTGCCGGTGCTGCTCCAGCCCCTGGTTGCGGTGGTCCCGCTGCAGCTCTTCGCCTGCGAGCTGGCCACCCAGATGGGCCACGACGTCGACCAGCCGCGCAACCTCGCCAAGTCCGTCACGGTCGAGTGAGCGCGCCGTGCCCGTGATCGGCGTCGGCATCGACGTCTGCGACATCGAGCGCTTCGCCGAGTCCCTGGAGCGCACCCCCGCGCTGCGCGAGCGGCTCTTCACCCCAGCCGAGGCGACCCGGCCGCTGGCCTCGCTCGCCGCCCGCTTCGCGGCCAAGGAGGCGCTGGCCAAGGCCCTGGGCGCCCCGGTGGGGATGGCCTGGCACGACTGCGAGGTGGTCAACGAGTCGTCGGGGCGTCCGCTGCTGGAGATCCGGGGCAGCGTGCGCGCCCGCGCCGACGAGCTCGGGGTCGCCCACCTGCACCTCTCGCTCTCCCACGACGCGGGCATCGCCTCGGCCGTGGTGGTCCTCGAGGCGTGACCCGCCGCGGGAGCGCGCCGACGTGATCCAGGTCTCGTCGGGCTTAACACGCTGGTGACCGGGGAGGTAAAGAACGGTCTTGCCGCATAACACGCGGCAGCGATGGTTCACCTGCCTACCTGCCCGTTCGAGAGGAACAGCGTGAACAAGAAGAAGACCACCCGGGCGTCGTTGCTCGCCGCCGGCTCGATGGGGATCGCCGTGCTCGCGGTCGGTCCCACCGCCGCCCCCGCGCTGTCGACCCCGGCGCTGTCCACCGCGGCGGCCCCGGCCGCCGCCGGCGGCGGCTACCTCGCCCCGTACTTCACCGCCGCCGACCTGACCGGTGACCGCGAGGTCACCGTCGACGACCTCGACCTGCTGGTCGAGGCGATGGGCACCACCAGCACCGACGCGTCGTGGCCCGACGTGGCGCCGGCCGACCTCGACGGCGACCTCGTCATCACCGTCTCCGACCTCGCGGCCCTCTCGCAGCGGGTGCTGCACGACGACGGCGACTTCGCGCTCGTCGAGGCCAGCGCCGTGGAGATGCAGAAGGCGATGAACGCCGGCGTCGTCACCTCGGTGCAGCTCACCCAGGCCTACCTCGACCGCATCGCCGCCTACGACCGCACCGTCGTGGACACCTCCCCGACCGGGCGCGCCCTGGCCTCGATCATCGCCACCAGCGACGTGGCCCTCGAGGCCGCGGCCGCCAGCGACGCCGCCCGCGCCGTCAACGGCGGGCCCTCGAGCATGCTCGACGGCATCCCGGTGCTGCTCAAGGACAACTACGACACCGTCGACATGCCCACCACCGCCGGCTGCGGGTGCTGGGAGGACAACCAGACCGAGGACGACGCCGCCATGGTCGAGGGCCTGCGCGCCGACGGCGCGATCATCCTGGGCAAGGCCAGCCTCGACGAGTTCGCCTTCGGCTTCACCTCGCAGTTCAGCGCCGGCTCCGAGCCCGGCGACACGGTGTACGTCGCCAGCCCGTACGCCACCGACAAGACCGCGGGCGGCTCCAGCGGCGGCACCGGTGCCGCGATCGCCGCCAACCTCGGCGCGATCGGCTTCGGCACCGACACCGGCGGCTCGATCCGGGTGCCCTCGAGCTACAACCAGCTCGTCGGCGTGCGCCCCACGGTCGGCCTGGCCAGCCGCGACGGCATCGTGCCGCTCGCGCTCAGCCAGGACACCGGCGGCCCGATGACCCGCTCGGTCTCCGACGCGGCCATCGCGCTGGACGCCGTGGTCGGCAGCGACCCCGCCGACCCGGTGACCGCCGACGCCGACGACCGCGCGCCCGAGTCGTACACCTCCTACCTCGACCCCGAGGCGCTCGCGGGCGTGCGGATCGGCTACCTGGCCTCGATGCTGCCCAACGACCTCGCGGTGCAGCGGCTGTGGGCGCAGGCGGTCGAGGACCTCGAGGCCCAGGGCGCCACGGTCGAGGAGATCTCCATCGACGGCATCGACCCGGTGCTCGGCGAGGGCAGCGGCTCGACCAACGAGTTCAAGCACGACCTCGACGACTACATCGAGGCCCACCTCGGTGAGAGCGTCGCGGCCCGCTCGCTGCGCGCCATCATCGACACCGGCCACATCGTCCCCTCGCGCGCCTCGACGTACGAGCGTCGCGAGCAGGTCACCGAGGCCGAGTACGAGGCCTGGATGACCACCCACACCGCCGTCCTCGAGGGTGGGCGCAGCCTGGTCACCTCGGCGCTCGACGACAACGACCTCGACGCGCTCGTCTACCCCTCGGGGCGCCCGTACGGCACCCACAGCACCAACATGCGCCTGAGCCCCAACACCGGGCTGCCGGCCGTGACCGTGCCGATGGGCCAGGCCGTCGCGACCGACCTGTCCGTCACCGGGGCGGGTGTGAACCTGGAGTTCCTGGGCCGTGAGTACGCCGAGGGCGACCTGCTGGGCATGACCTACGCCTACGAGCAGGCCACCGCGCACCGCACCACCCCCGAGCTCTACGGCGCCCTCGCCGGCGACGTGCTCGAGGGCGTCGGCAGCGACGAGTCCGCGACCCCCGGCGACGGGACGGTCACGATCTCGGCGCCGGCCAAGGTCAAGGCGGGCCAGGAGTTCACGGTCACCGTCGAGCAGGACGCCGCCGACCTCTACGCCTACGACCTCAGCATCGGCTTCGACCCCGGTGCGGTGACCTACGTGGTCGACAGCGCCGGCACCGACGACACCGGCGCGACCTACGAGTCGACGGGCGAGGGCGAGGTCGCGGTGACCCACACCAAGCTCGGCACCTCGCCGGCGACCTCGGGCGAGACGACCCTGGCCACCCTCACCTTCGTGGCCACCGCCTCCGGGCCCACCGGCCTGGTGGTCGAGGAGCTCGAGACCGTCGACTCCGAGGGCACCGCCACCACCGTGGTCGAGGCCGCCGACGCCGAGGTCGACGTGCGCAAGGTCCCGACGTCCCTCGACGTCGACCTCAGCGACGACAAGGTCTCGAAGGGCTCCAAGGTCTCGCTGGTCGCCACCGTCGGCGCCGCCGGCTCGATCGCCCCCGCCGGCAAGGTCAAGGTGCTCGTCGACGGTGACGTCGTGCGCCGCGCCGAGGTCGTCGACGGAGTCGCCGAGACCCGCTTCAAGGCCCGCTCGCTGGGCCGCAGCAAGGTCATCGTCCGGTTCCTGCCCGCCGACCCCTTCAAGAAGAGCAAGGGCAAGGCGGTCTTCCGCACCGTCCGCTGACCCCAACCGTGCCCCTGGGCGTGGCCGCGAGGCCACGCTTAGGGGCACGACCCTGTGGCGGTGCCGGGCACGCCCAGGCGGAGCAGGTCGGCCAGCAGGCTGCGGGGCTCCTCCCGCAGCTCTCGCGCCGTGCACCGCACCACCACCCGGTCGCTGGCGACCAGCGACCGCTCCCGGGCGATGTCGTCCTCCCAGTGCTCGGCGTGCATGTGGAAGGCGCCGTCGATCTCGAGCACCAGCACACCGCCGTCGGCCAGGTCCCACTCGCAGTCGGTGTAGCGCAACCGGCCGTCGGAGCCCCGGCGGCGCACCTGCCGGTGCGGGGGCACGAGGCGGTGGTCGCGGCACAGCCGTGCCACGTCGAGCTCGGAGACCGAGCGTGCTCCGCCGTCGATCTCGTCGAGCGCGGTGCGGAAGAGGCCCGCCCACCGCAGCGGCCGCATCCGGCGTACCCAGTCGCGCAGCCGGTCGGGGGTCGTCAGCTGCTGCTGGACCACCGCGGCCAGCACTCCCTGCGCCGTGCGCCGGGACGGCTGGTAAGCGGCGAAGTGCAGGACGGCCGGCTCGAGTCGCATGGTGGGCAGGGCCGTGGGTGCCGTCATCGGCTCCAGTGCTCTCCGGGTACGCCGGAAGACCACCCCCTCGACGTCCTCGTCGAGCTCGAGGGCCTGAGGTACGACGACCGTGACGTCGTCGCGGTGCCAGCGCTCCAGGCCGTGCACCTCCGCGGCGCTCAGGTCGCCGAGCACCGCCGCGGGACCGGCGTGCAGCACCCCCATCCACCGGGTCTGGGCGCGGTCGAGCGGGCCCGTCGTGGTGGAGACGACCATCGGGGTGCGCGCGACCCAGCGCTCGGCGCGCACCTGCGCACGGACGCCCCACCGGTCGACGCCGAGCGCGTGGAGCTGCCGGCGGCTCAACAGCCCCTCCTGCCGACGCGCCAGCCCGCGCCACGCCGCCTCCGGTCCTCTGTCCATGCCCCGAGGGTGCCCGGAGCAGGGGGTCGCGGGCGGTCGTCCTCCACAACCTCGGCGTCGTGCCGGTGTGGGTGTCTCCGGGGTCACCCTCAGGGGCACGACCCGGGGCTAGGTTGGGGCGGCATGAGGCAGGCGCACACGGTGGAGCAGGTCAGGGCGGCGGAGGCGGGGCTGATGGCCCGGCTGCCGGAGGGCGCGCTGATGATGCGGGCGGCCCACGGGCTGGCGCAGGCGGTGGCCGACTGGCTCGGCTCGACGTACGGCCGGCGAGTGCTGCTGCTGGTGGGCTCTGGCGACAACGGGGGCGACGCGCTGCACGCCGGGGCGCTGCTGGCGCGGCGCGGGGCCGGGGTGGAGGCGTGGCTGCTCTCCGAGACCGTGCACGAGGGCGGCCTGGCGGCGCTGCGGGCCGCCGGTGGCCGGGTCGTGCCCCCGGGCGGGAGCCAGGAGCCACGCCGGGGGGCACGACCGGAGGTGGTGGTCGACGGGATCGTGGGCATCGGCGGCAAGCCCGGGCTGCGCCCCGACGCGCAGCGAGCGCTGGCACGGCTCGAGGGGGTCCCGGTGGTCGCGGTCGACGTGCCCAGCGGGGTCGACGTCGACACCGGGGAGACCCCCGAGCCGCACGTGCGGGCCGCGCTGACGGTCACGTTCGGCACCCACAAGTCCGCCCACCTGGTCGACCCCGCGGCGGGCGCCTGCGGCGCGGTGCACCTCGTCGACCTCGGCCTCGACCTGCCCGAGCCGGGCGTCGAGAGCCTCCAGGGCCACGACGTCGCCCGGCTGCTGCCGCGCCCGGCCGACGACGCCCACAAGTACACGCGCGGCGTGGTCGGGGTGCGCGCCGGCTCCGAGGAGTACCCCGGCGCCGGGCTGCTCAGCGTCGCCGGCGCCGCGACCGGCCTCGCCGGCATGGTCCGGTACGTCGGCGACGTCGCCGTGGCCGACCGGGTGCGCCAGGCGCACCCCGAGGTGGTCGGGGCCGGCCGGGTGCAGGCCTGGGTGGTCGGCTCCGGCGCGGGCGAGGGCGCCGCCGGCACCCTGGCCGAGGCGCTCGACGACGCCCGCGAGCACCACCTGCCGGTGCTCGTCGACGCCGACGCGCTGCACCAGCTCGGGCCCCACGAGCCGCTGCTGCGGTCGGGGGAGGTGCCGGCGGTGCTCACCCCGCACGCCGGCGAGCTCGCCGCGATGCTCGGCGAGGACCGCGCCGACATCGAGGCGCGCCCGCTGCACTTCGCCCGGGCGGCCGCGCGCCGCTACGGCTGCGTGGTGCTGCTCAAGGGCCGCCACACCCTGGTCAGCCGCCCCGACGGGCGCACCCGCGCCACCACCACCGGCACCCCGTGGCTGGCGACCGCCGGCGCCGGCGACGTGCTCGGCGGGCTCATCGGCGCCCTGCTCGCCGCGGGGCTCGAGCCCTTCGACGCCGCGAGCGTCGGGTCGTGGCTGCACGGCGCCGCGGCCACCGCCGTCTCGCGCGGCGGGCCGATCGTGGCGGGCCAGGTCGCGGGGGCGGTGGCCGACGTGGTGCGGACCCTGCCCGCGCCCCTGAGCAGTCCCTGAGCCGTCGGGTGGAAGGATGGACCCGATGAGCCTTCCGCACGACGCACGGCGCGCCGAGATCGTCGTCGACCTGGCGGCGGTCCGACACAACGTGCGCCGGATCGCCGACGAGGTCGGCCCCGACGTGGCGCTCATGGTCGTCGTCAAGGCCGACGCCTACGGCCACGGCATGGTGCCCGTCGCCCGGGCCGCCCGCGAGGCGGGGGCGCCCTGGCTGGGCGTGGCCACCCTCGACGAGGCGCTGGCCCTGCGCGAGGCCGGCGACACCGGCCGGCTGCTGGCCTGGCTGACCGTCCCCGGCGAGGACTGGGCGGCCGCGGTGGCCGCCGACGTCGACGTGACGGCGTACACCACCGCCGAGCTCGACCACCTCGTCGACGCCGTGGCCCGCGCCGGCCGCCCGGCCCGCCTGCAGCTCAAGATCGACACCGGCCTCAACCGCGGCGGCTGCGCCCCCGCCGACTGGCCGGCGCTGGTCGCCGCGGCGCGCGCCGGCCAGGACGCCGGCCACTGGCGCGTCACCGGCATCTGGTCGCACCTGGCCGCCTCCGACGACCCCGACCACCCCGCCAACCCCGCGCAGCAGCGGGTCTTCCGCGAGGCGCTCGACGCCGCCGAGGCGGCCGGGCTCGAGCCCGAGGTGCGCCACCTGGCCAACTCGGCCGCGGCGCTGCTGCAGCCGGAGTCCCGCTTCGACCTGGTCCGCGTCGGCCTCGCGTCCTACGGCCTCGACCCCGCCCCGGGCCACACCCCCGACCTGGGCCTGCGCCCCGCGATGACCGCCACCGCGACCGTGGCGATGACCAAGCGGCTCGCGCCCGGCGACGGCGTCTCCTACGGCCACACCTGGGTCGCCGACCAGCCGGTCACCGTCGGCCTGCTGCCCGTGGGGTACGCCGACGGGGTGCCGCGCCACGCCGGCAACACCGCCGAGGTCGGCGTCGCCGGCACACGCCGACCGGTCCGGGGCCGGGTGTGCATGGACCAGCTCGTCGTCGAGCTGGCCGGGCCGGGCGAGGAGCCGGCCGTCGGCGCCGGCGACCGGGTGGTGCTGTTCGGCAGCGCCCCCGACCCGACCGCGCAGGACTGGGCCGAGGCGTGCGGCACCATCTCCTACGAGATCGTCAGCAGGATCGGCGGCCGCTTCGCGCGCCGCTGGGTCGACAGCGAGGAGCAGTCGTGAACATGCGTCGTCGTGTGGCCGGGCTGGCCGGCGCCCTCGCGGGCGTCGCGGTGGCCGGCACCGCCGCGGAGGTCGTCCGCCGCCGCCGCGTCATCGCCCGCCGGGGCGCGGGCGACCGCGCCCCCCTGGGCACGCTGCGCTCCGTGGCGCGCACCGTGGTGGCCGACGACGGGCTGCCGCTGCACGTCGAGGTCGACGAGCCCGACGCCCACGACCCCGCCGACCCGACCGGCCCCGACCACCAGCCGCTCACGGTGGTCTTCGTGCACGGCTACGCCCTCAACCTCGACTGCTGGCACTTCCAGCGCGCCGGCTACCGCGGCCTGGTGCGCACCGTCTTCTACGACCAGCGCTCCCACGGCCGCTCCGGGCGCTCCTCGCTCGAGCACGCCACCATCGACCAGCTCGGCCACGACCTGGCCCGGGTGCTCGAGGCCGAGGCACCCGAGGGGCCCGTGGTCCTGGTGGGCCACTCGATGGGCGGGATGACTATCATCGCGCTGGCCGAGCAGCACCCTGAGCTCTTCGGCGACCGGGTGGTCGGCGTGGGGCTGGTCTCCACGACCGCCGGCGGTCTCGACGTGGGCCGCCTGCTGCTGCCGGTCGTGCCGGCCAAGCTCGCCGGGCCGTTCCTGGGCCGCGCGGTCGGGCGGGCGATGGTGCCGCTGGCGCGCGGGCACCGGCTCATCGACCTGGCCCGCCGCCTCGGCGGCTCGTTGGCGATCGTGGCCACCGACCTGTTCTCCTTCGGCGGCGACGTGCCCGAGTCCTACGTGCGCTTCGTCGACCAGATGCTGGCCCGCACCCCCTTCGAGGTCGTCGCCGAGTTCTTCCCCAGCTTCGAGTCGCTCGACAAGTTCCACGTCGTGGAGGTGCTGAGCCGGGTGCCCGTCTCGATCATCTGCGGCACCTCCGACCGGGTCACCTCGATCGGCCACAGCCGCAAGCTGCACGCCCACATCGACGGTTCGCGCCTGGTCGAGGTCGAGGGCGCCGGGCACATGGTCGTCATGGAGAGCCACGACCAGGTCAACGCCGAGCTCGACCAGCTCCTCGCGGCCGCCAGCGAGCGGGCGGAGCAGCGGTGAGCACGGCGCGCGAGGAGTCCCGCCCGCGTCCCGACGTCGTCGTACGACGCGTGGGGCCGGAGGCCGCCGAGCACGTGATGCACGTGGTGCACGAGGCGTTCTCGGCGCGCCCGCCGCTCGACCCGCCGCCGGGGGCGCTGAAGGAGACGGTGCACACCATCCGCGGCAAGCTCGCCGACGGCGGCGGGCTGCTGGCCGTCATCGACGACCAGCCCGTGGGCACCCTGATCCTCGACCCGATCGGGTCCTCCACCTACATCCGTCGCTTCGGAGTGGTGCCCGGGATGCAGGGCATGGGCATCGCCGGTCGGCTCATCGACGCCGCCGTCGACGCGGTCGCCGACTCCGGTCGGGGCACCGACGACCTGATCGTGCAGGCGCGCGAGGAGCTGCCGGCCACGGTGCGCTTCTGGGACCGCCAGGGCTTCCGCGAGATCCGCCGCTACTCGCCGCTGGTCGAGATGCGCCGCCCGCTGCGCACCGCCGTCTTCCAGGCCCCGACCGCCGACGCGATGCGCGGCATCGGCCGCTCGCTGGCCGGCCAGCTCAGCCACGGCGACCTGGTCGTGCTGACCGGCGACCTGGGTGCCGGCAAGACCACCTTCACCCAGGGTCTCGGCGCCGGGCTCGGGGTGCGCGGCAACGTCACCTCGCCGACCTTCGTCATCGCCCGCGTGCACCCTTCGACGGTCGGCGGCCCCGAGCTGGTCCACGTCGACGCCTACCGCCTCGACGGGCTCGAGGAGCTCGACGACCTCGACCTCGACACCTCCCTCGACGAGGCCGTCACGGTGGTGGAGTGGGGCGAGGACCTCGCCGAGGGGCTCTCGGAGTCGCGCCTGGAGATCCGCATCGTGCGCGCCATCGGCGACCCCGACGACGACCGGGACCCGGTCTCGATGTTCGACCCGCGCCGGGTCGAGGTGACGCCCGTCGGCCCGCGCTGGCACGCCCTGTCCTTCCGCGCGCTGGGCTGAGGCGAGCGCGGTGGCCGGCGTCGAGGTCCTCGACGGCGGGCGCCCGCCCCGGGGCCCGCGCGCCGTACGCCGCCTGAGGCTCCTGGCCGCGCTCGCGGCGCTGCTGGTCGTCGCGGGCGCCGTGCTGGCGGTCCTCGACGCCCGCTGGCGCGACGACGAGCGCGACCGGTTGGCGGGCTGCGAGGAGCGGGCGCTGGCCGCGGCCCGGCGCACCGACACCGTGCTCGCCGCGATGGTGGCCTACCTGCGCCCGGCGTTCGCGGCCGTGCCCGAGGGCAGCGGCCGCGACAGCTTCTACGCGATCGTGGCCGCCGAGGCCGAGGAGGTCCGCCCGGTGCTGCGACGGGCGCTGGAGGTCTGCCGCGGCGTCGAGGTGCGCTCCTGGCACCGCGACCTGGGCGAGCAGCAGCGGGCGTACGTCGCCTACCTCGCCGCTCGCGAGCAGCTGGTGGCCGAGGTGGCCGCCGACGGGCGGGTGCTCTACACCGCCGACCAGGCCCGCTCCGACGAGCTGGCCGCGCTGCGCGAGGAGGCGTTCGGCGCCCGCCGCTGAGGACAACCGGCTTTCGGCCGGTGTCGGTGGCCGGTCGTAGACTCGAGCGCGCTGCACCGCACCCCCGTCTCGCGCCCGAGCGGGGGCGTTGCCCGTGCGGCGCCCCCTGTGCTTGACGCACCAGCGACCACCCAGGAGCCAGCGCACGTGTCGACCACGACCCTCGAGACCCACCTCGCCCCCGGCCCCGCCGGGATCGCCGACGCGGTGCTGGCCGACCCGACTCTCGCCGAGGTCCTCGCCGACGCGGGGGAGGGGCGGGTCCGTGCGCTCGACCTGACCGGCCCCGAGGCCCTGCGCCCCTTCGTGGTGGCCGGGTTGGTGCGCGCCGGTCGCAGCGTGCTGGCGGTGACCGCGACCTCGCGCGAGGCCGAGGACCTCGTCGCCGCGCTCGGCGACCTGCTCGACCCGGCCGCGGTCGCCTACTACCCGTCGTGGGAGACGCTGCCCCACGAGCGGCTCAGCCCGCGCTCCGACACCGTCGGTCGCCGCCTGGCGGTGCTGCGCCGCCTGCAGCACCCCGGCACCGACGCCACCAACGGCCCGCTGCAGGTGGTGGTGGCGCCGGTGCGCTCGGTGCTGCAGCCGCAGGTCAAGGGGCTCGGCGACCTCGAGCCCGTCGAGCTCGTCCCCGGCGGCACCGCGCCCCTCGACGACCTGGTGCGCCGCCTCTCCGACGCGGCGTACTCGCGCGTCGACCTGGTCGAGCGCCGCGGCGAGTTCGCGGTGCGCGGCGGGATCATCGACGTCTTCCCGCCCACCGAGGAGCACCCGCTGCGCGTGGAGCTGTGGGGCGACGAGGTCGAGGAGATCCGCTCGTTCTCGGTGGCCGACCAGCGCACCCTCGAGCCCGTCGAGCGGCTCTGGGCGCCGCCGTGCCGCGAGCTGCTGCTCACCGACGAGGTACGCCGCCGCGCGGCCGCGCTCGGCCAGGCCCACCCCCAGCTGCTCGAGCTGACCGACAAGATGGCCGAGGGCATCGCCGTCGAGGGCATGGAGTCGCTGGCGCCCGCGCTCGTCGACGACATGGAGCTGCTCGTCGACCTGATGCCCGTCGACACCCACGTGCTGGTGCTCGACCCCGAGCGCGCGCGCCGCCGCGCCCACGACCTGGTCGCCACCAGCGAGGAGTTCCTGGGCGCCAGCTGGGCCGCGGCCGCCAGCGGCGGCAGCGCCCCGATCGACCTGGGCGCGGCGTCGTACCGCACCCTCTCCGACGTGCGCGAGCACAGCCTGGGCCAGGACAAGCCCTGGTGGACCGTGAGCCCCTTCGGCATCGACGACGCCGACGGCGCGGCGGCCGGGCCGGTGCTGCGCGACGAGTCGGGCGCGGTCACCGGCATCGACGTCGACGTGACCGTGGGCGCGGTGCCCAGCCGGGCGCTGCCCGCCAAGCCGGTCGACGCCTACCGCGGCGACGTCGAGCGGGCGATCAAGGACCTCGAGACCTGGCGCTCCGAGGGCTACCGGGTGCTGGTGCTGCACGAGGGCCACGGCCCCGCCCAGCGCATGGTCGAGGCGCTGGCCGAGCACGACGTGCCGGCCCGGATGGTCGAGCCGCGCCCCGGCGACGGTGGCGAGCAGGTGCGCCTGTCGCCCGACGTGGTCACCGTCAGCTGCGGCGCGCTCGCGCACGGCTTCGTCGACGAGACGAACCGCTTGGTGCTGCTGACCGGCGAGGACCTCTCGGGCCAGAAGTCGTCCACGCGCGACATGCGCAAGATGCCCACGCGCCGCAAGAAGCAGATCGACCCGCTCGAGCTCAAGGCCGGCGACTTCGTCGTCCACGAGCAGCACGGCGTGGGGCGCTTCGTGGAGATGAAGCAGCGCCAGGTCGGCGGCGCGACCCGCGAGTACCTCGTGCTCGAGTACGGCGCCTCCAAGCGCGGCGGCCCCGCCGACCGGCTCTACGTGCCCGCCGACGCCCTCGACCAGGTCACCCGCTACGTGGGTGGCGAGCAGCCCAGCCTCGACCGCCTCGGCGGCGGCGACTGGGCCAAGCGCAAGGGCCGCGCCCGCAAGGCGGTGCGCGAGATCGCCGCCGAGCTGATCAAGCTGTACGCCGCCCGGCAGGCCACCCAGGGCCACGCGTTCGGCCCCGACACCCCCTGGCAGCGCGAGCTCGAGGACGCCTTCCCGTTCCAGGAGACCCAGGACCAGCTGACCACGGTCGACGAGGTCAAGCAGGACATGCGCCAGGTGGTCCCGATGGACCGCCTGGTCTGCGGCGACGTGGGCTACGGCAAGACCGAGATCGCGGTGCGCGCGGCGTTCAAGGCCGTCCAGGACGGCAAGCAGGTCGCGGTGCTGGTGCCCACGACGCTGCTGGTCACCCAGCACCTGTCGACCTTCAGCGAGCGGATGGCCGGCTTCCCGGTGGTGCTGAAGGGGCTCTCGCGCTTCCAGACCGACAAGGAGGCCAGGGAGGTCCTGGCCGGGCTGGCCGACGGCACCGTCGACATCGTGGTGGGCACGCACCGGCTGCTCAACCCCGACACCCGGATGAAGGACCTGGGGCTGATCATCGTCGACGAGGAGCAGCGCTTCGGCGTCGAGCACAAGGAGCAGATGAAGCGGCTGCGCACCTCCGTCGACGTGCTGTCGATGAGCGCGACGCCGATCCCGCGCACGCTCGAGATGGCGATCACCGGCATCCGCGAGATGTCCACGATCACCACCCCGCCCGAGGAGCGGCACCCGGTGCTGACCTACGTCGGCGCCTACGAGGACCGCCAGGTGGTGGCCGCCGTGCGCCGCGAGCTGCTGCGCGAGGGCCAGGTCTTCTACATCCACAACCGGGTGCAGTCGATCGAGAAGGCCGCGGCGCGCATCAAGGAGCTGGTGCCCGAGGCGCGGGTCGCGACCGCGCACGGCCAGATGGGCGAGCAGCAGCTCGAGCAGGTGATGCTCGACTTCTGGGAGAAGCGCTTCGACGTGCTGGTGTGCACCACGATCGTGGAGTCCGGCCTCGACGTCTCCAACGCCAACACGATGATCATCGAGCGCTCCGACACCCTCGGCCTCTCCCAGCTGCACCAGCTGCGCGGTCGGGTCGGCCGCTCGCGCGAGCGGGCCTACGCCTACTTCCTCTACCCCTCCGAGAAGCCGCTGACCGAGACCGCGCACGAGCGGCTGGCCACCCTGGCCCAGCACTCCGACCTCGGCGGCGGCATGGCGATCGCGATGAAGGACCTCGAGATCCGCGGCGCCGGCAACCTGCTGGGCGGCGAGCAGTCGGGCCACATCGCCGACGTCGGCTTCGACCTCTACGTGCGCCTGGTCGGCGAGGCGGTCGCGGAGTTCAAGGGCGACGGCGGCGAGCCCGAGCTCAACGAGGTCCGCATCGAGCTCCCGGTCGACGCGCACCTGCCCCACGACTACATCCCCACCGAGCGGCTGCGCCTGGAGATCTACAAGCGCCTGGCCGAGGTGCGCTCCGACGACGACGTCGACGCGATCAACGAGGAGCTGCTCGACCGGTACGGCGAGCCGCCGGTCGAGGTGGTCTCGCTGCTGCTGGTCGCGCGGTTCCGGGCCCGGGCCCGCAAGGCCGGGATCGGCGAGGTCACGATCGCCGGCAAGAACGTGCGGTTCGCGCCGGTCAGCCTGCCCGAGTCGCGCGTCGTGCGGCTGCAGCGGATGTACCCGAAGTCGCTGGTCAAGCCGCAGGTCGACACGATCCTGGTGCCGCGACCGCAGACCGCGGTCATCGGCGGGCGCCCGCTCGACGGCATCGCGCTGCTCGAGTGGGCGCGCGGAGTGATCGACCAGGTGATCGACCCGGCGTGAGCGGCTGGTTCAATGTGACCAGTCGAGTGTGACCCGGCCCTCACTTCTCATCCCACGCTGCCGTCATCCCAAGGAGCTCCCGTGCGTCTGTCCCGTCCCCTCGCCGGTCTCGCCGCCGCGGCCCTGCTGGGCACCGGTGTGCTCTCCGGCTGCGGTGTCTCCGAGATCCAGGCGGCGCCCGGCGTGGCCGCCGAGATCGACGACCGGCAGATCAGCGTCGCGGAGGTCGACGACCTCTCGGTGGCGACCTGCGAGGTGCTGCGCAGCAACCCCGAGCTCCTGGGCCAGGGCTACACCGGCTCGACGGTGCGCGACACGGTGCTGGCCCAGCTGGCCCAGCGCGAGATCGCCGACCTGATCGCGGCCGAGAACGACATCGACGGCGACGTGATCTACGGCAGCGCCGCCCAGCAGGCCCGGCTCGGGCTCGCCCAGGCCGACTCCGAGGCCCTCGAGGAGGTGCTGCCGGTCTTCGCCTCCAGCGGCTACCTGCGCGCGGTGGTCGCCGAGGTCGTCGACCCGGCGCTCGACGGCGACGCCGACGACGCGACCCGCACGGCGGCGTACCAGACCTACCTGTCGGCCTGGCAGGCCGCGCACGACATCTCGACCAACCCGCTCTTCACCGAGGTCGACTTCACCGCGCCCGAGGAGCGCCGCAACGAGCTCTCGGTCGCGGTCAGCGACCAGGCCGTCGAGCTGCTGACGCTCGACCCGGCGGCGGTGCGGCTCGAGGAGCGGCTGCCGGCCTCGCAGCGCTGCACCTGAGCGGGGCCCGCCCCGTGGACGCCGCCGACGAGCCGCTGCTCGAGCTGCGCGCGGTGATGGCGCGCCTGCGCGCCGAGTGCCCGTGGAAGGCCGAGCAGACCCACCGCTCGCTGGTGCGCTACCTGCTCGAGGAGACCCACGAGACCGTCGAGGCGGTCGACCGCCTCGAGGCGGGGGAGCCCGGCGCGCTCGAGCACCTGCGCGAGGAGCTCGGCGACCTGCTGCTCCAGGTCTACTTCCACGCGGCCGTCGCCGCGCAGGCCGGCGGCTTCGACATCGATGACGTCGCCCGCGGCATCACCGACAAGATGCTGCGCCGCAACCCGCACGTCTTCGGTGACGAGGTTGGGGGGACGCGCGACGCCGCCGCCGTCAACGAGCGCTGGCAGCAGATCAAGGCCGCCGAGAAGTCCGGGCGCACCACCGTCGACGAGGGCGTGCCCGCCGGCCTCCCGGCGCTGCTCTACGCCGACAAGGTGCTCGACCGGCTCCACCGCGCCGGGCGCGACGTCGACCTCCGGCCCGGCTCCGAGGACCTCGGCGAGCGGCTCCTGGCCCTGGTCGAGGAGGCCCGCGCCGACGGCGTCGACCCCGAGCAGGCCCTGCGCGACGCCGTACGCCGCCGCACCTGACGCGAGCCGGCGCCAGTTCCCCGCCGAGTCGGCGCCAGTTCCGGAACTGGCGCCGACTCGGCGGGGAAGTAGCGCCGGCTCGCGGGGGAAGTAGCGCCGGGTCGGGTCAGAGGGGCGGGCGGCGGTCGAACCAGGGGGCGGCGTCCTCGAGCTGGGCGGCCAGGCGCAGCAGCATCCCCTCGCTGCCCAGGCGCCCGACGAGCTGCACCCCCATCGGCAGGCCCTCGGGCGTCCAGTGCAGCGGCACGCTCATGGCCGGGCGGCCGGTGAGGTTGGCCAGCTGGGTGTAGGGCACCCAGCCGAGGTTCTCGCTGATCATCTGGTCGACCAGCGGGGTGAAGCGCAGCAGGCCGCCGACGCGGGCGGTCAGCAGCGCCTTCTGGGCCAGCTGCACCAGGGGCGGCTGATCGAAGGCGCCGATGCGCGGCGGCGGGGTCGCGGTGGTGGGGGTCAGCAGCAGGTCGTGCTCGGCGTGCAGCGCGGCCAGCCGGCGCACGTGGGTGTGGCGGTTCTCGGTGGCCCGCACGTAGTCGGTCGCGGCGGTCGCGCGGCCCAGCGCGGCCATCACCCGGGTGTCGGGCTCGAAGTCGTCCTCGCCCGCCCCGGTCAGCTGTCGGGCCTGGTCGACGGCCACCGCGCAGTTGACGAACCAGGTGGTCAGGAAGTCCTCGGCCAGCTGCGCGTCGTCGACCGGGGCGGCGTCGAGCTCGACGACCTCGTGGCCGGCGGCGGCCAGCAGCTCGGCGGCGTGGTGCACGGCCGCCTTGGCCTCCGGGTGCGGGTCGGGGTTGACGCTGCTGTGCCAGCTCACGGCGACCCGGAGCCGGCCCGGGTCGCGGCCGACCTCGGCGGCGTACCCCTCGGCCGGGCCGGGGGCGGCCAGGAACGGCGACTCGGGGGTGGGGCCGGCGAGCACGTCGAGCATCGCGGCGCTGTCGCGGACGCTGCGCGAGACCACGCCGTCGGTGCTGGTTCCGCCGATCGACTCGCCGAACTCGGGGCCGTGGGGCAGCAGCCCGCGGCTGGTCTTGAGACCGAAGAGCCCGCAGGCCGAGGCCGGGATGCGGATCGAGCCGCCGCCGTCGCTGGCCGCGGCGCAGGGCACGATGCCGGCGGCCACGGCCGCGGCCGAGCCGCCCGAGGACCCGCCGGGGGTGTGCGCGAGGTCCCACGGGTTGCGGGTGGCGCCGAAGACGTGCGGCTCGGTGACGCCCTTGGCGCCGAACTCGGGGCTGTTGGTCTTGCCGAAGATCACCAGGCCGGCCTCGATCCAGCGCTGCACCACCGCGGCGGTCTCGGCGGCCGGGTGGCCGGCCAGGGCCCTGCTGCCGCCGCTGGTCGGGACACCGGCCAGGCGCTGGTTGAGGTCCTTGAGCAGGAACGGCACCCCGGCGAAGGGGCGCCCGCCCTCGGGCTCGGGGCCCGAGGGCACCGGCGGCTCGACGTCGTGCACGATCGCGTTGATCCGCGGGTTCACCTCCGCCGCGCGGGCCCGGGCCGCGGCGAGCAGCTCCTCGGCGGTGGTGGAGCCCTCGCGGACGAGGGCGGCGAGGGCGGTGGCGTCGTGGTCGGCGTAGGCGGCGTAGTCGAGCATGGCCACACCGTAGTGACCGGGCGGTGCTCCCGGGGGCCGGACCGCGCGACTCGCGGGCCGCGCCACGCACTAGGCTCGGCGCCGGCGAGATCGTCCGCCCCCGCAGCACAGCCCACCACGCAGCACCCCCGAACCGTTCAGGAGCACCCCAAGTGGCATCCATCGAAGCAGTCGGCGCCCGCGAGATCCTCGACTCCCGGGGCAACCCCACCGTCGAGGTCGAGGTCGTCCTCGACGACGGCACCTTCGCCCGCGCAGCCGTGCCCAGCGGCGCCTCCACCGGCGCGTTCGAGGCCGTCGAGCTGCGCGACGGCGGCGACCGGTACGCCGGCAAGGGCGTCCAGCAGGCCGTCGACAACGTGATCCGCGTGCTCGGCCCCGCCGTCGAGGGCCTCGACGCCGACGACCAGCGGCTCGTCGACCAGGCGATGCTCGCCGCCGACGGCACCCCCAACAAGGCCGAGATCGGCGCCAACGCCATCCTCGGCGTCTCGCTGGCCGTGGCCCGCGCCGCCGCCGACTCCGCCGGCCTGCCGCTCTACCGCTACGTCGGCGGGCCCAACGCCCACGTGCTGCCGGTGCCGATGATGAACATCCTCAACGGCGGCTCGCACGCCGACTCCAACGTCGACATCCAGGAGTTCATGATCGCGCCGGTCGGCGCGTCCTCCTTCCGCGAGGCGCTGCGCTCGGGCGCGGAGGTCTACCACGCGCTGAAGGCCGTGCTCAAGGAGCGCGGGCTGGCCACTGGCCTCGGCGACGAGGGCGGCTTCGCCCCCGACCTCGACTCCAACCGCGCCGCCCTCGACCTGATCGCCGAGGCCGTCGAGCGCTCGGGCCAGAAGCTGGGCACCGACATCGTGCTGGCCCTCGACGTGGCCGCCACCGAGTTCTGCACCGACGGCGTCTACTCCTTCGAGGGTCAGTCCAAGACGGCCGCCGAGATGACCGCCTACTACGCCGAGCTGTGCGAGGCCTACCCGATCGTCTCCATCGAGGACCCCCTCGACGAGGACGACTGGGAGGGCTGGAAGACCCTCACCGACCAGCTCGGCGACAAGGTCCAGATCGTCGGCGACGACCTGTTCGTCACCAACGTCGAGCGCCTGCAGCGCGGCATCAGCGGCGGCCAGGCCAACGCCCTGCTGGTCAAGGTCAACCAGATCGGCTCGCTGACCGAGACCCTCGACTCCGTCGACCTGGCCCACCGCAACGGCTTCCGTTGCATGATGAGCCACCGCTCCGGGGAGACCGAGGACGTCACGATCGCCGACCTGGCCGTGGCCACCAACTGCGGCCAGATCAAGACCGGTGCCCCGGCGCGCTCCGAGCGGGTCGCGAAGTACAACCAGCTGCTGCGCATCGAGGACGAGCTCTCAGATGCCGCGCGGTACGCCGGTGTGTCGGCGTTCCCGCGCTACACCTCCTGAGCGACCCTGGGACACATGCCCGAGAACCGACGCACCCCGTCGCGGGGCAGCGGCCCGCGCGGGCGCACCGGCCCCGGCCGGGGCGGTGCCCCGCGCCCGGCTGCGCGCCCCGCGGCCGGGTCGACCCCGCGCCCGGGCACCTCGCGTCGCCGCCGGCCCCGGCTGACCGGCCGGGCGGCGGTGCTGGTGCTGGTGGTGGCCGTGCTGGCCGTCTCCTACGCCAGCTCGGCGCGCGCCTACCTCCAGCAGCGCGGTGAGCTCGACGCGCTGCGCGCCGACATCGCCGAGAAGGAGGCCAGCATCTCCGACCTCGAGCGCGAGATGCGGCGCTGGGAGGACCCGGCGTACGTCACCCAGGAGGCGCGCGAGCTCGGCTACGTGATGCCCGGTGAGACGTCGTATGTCGTGCTCGACGAGGACGGCGAGCCGCTCGAGCCGGCCGCCGAGCTCGCCGACCCCGACGAGGTCGGCCCCGAGGTCGAGCCGGCCTTCTGGGAGGACGCCTGGGCCTCGGTGCTGCTGGCCGGCAACCCGCCGCGCAACCCCGGCACCCCGCCCCTGACCGAGATCGACGGCTCCGAGGAGCAGCAGTGAGCACCCCCGACCTGCCCGGCATCAGCGAGGCCGACCAGGCGGTCGTCGACGCCCAGCTGGGCCGCTCGGCCAGCGGGATCGCCGAGGTCGGGCACCGCTGCCCCTGCGGCAACCCCGACGTGGTGACGACGGTGCCGCGCCTGCCCAGCGGCACGCCGTTCCCGACGACGTACTACCTGACCTGCCCGCGCGCCGCGTCGCGCATCGGCACCCTCGAGGGCTCCGGGCTGATGAAGGAGATGGAGGCGCGCCTCGCCGACGACGAGGAGCTCGCCGCGGCGTACGCCGCCGCCCACGAGCGCTACCTCGCCGCGCGAGACGAGATCGGCCGGGCCGCCGGGCTCGACGTGCCCGAGATCGAGGGGATCTCCGCGGGCGGGATGCCCGACCGCGTCAAGTGCCTGCACGTGCTGGCCGGCCAGTCCTTGGCCCAGGGCCGCGGCGTCAACCCGCTCGGCGACGAGGTCCTCGACGCCCTCGGTCCCTGGTGGGAGCCGGGCCCGTGCGCGTAGCCGCCATCGACTGCGGCACCAACTCGATCAAGCTGCTCGTCGCCGACGTCGACGTCACCGCCGGCACCACCACCGACGTGGTGCGCGAGTCGCGGATGGTGCGTCTCGGTGAGGGCGTCGACCGCACCGGCCGGCTCTTCGAGGCCGCGCTCGAGCGGACCTTCGCCGCCGTCGAGGAGTACGCCGCGCTGGTGCGCGAGCACGGCGTCGACCCCGCCCACACCCGGTTCTGCGCCACCTCGGCGACCCGCGACGCCGACAACGCCGAGGAGTTCGGCGACGGCGTCGAGCAGCGCCTGGGGGTGCGCCCCGAGGTGCTCAGCGGCGGCGAGGAGGCCCGGCTGGCGTGGGCCGGCTCGGTGCGGGTGCTGCGCGAGACGCCGCAGGCGCCGGTGCTGGTCGTCGACGTCGGCGGTGGCTCCACCGAGCTGGTGCTCGGTCACGCGGGGGCCGAGCAGGACCGCCCCGACCAGGCGCACTCGATGGACATCGGCTCGGTGCGCCTCGCCGAGCGCCACCTGCACTCCGACCCGCCCACCGCCGCCGAGGTGGCCGCCTGCGTCGCCGACGTCGACGCGGTCCTCGACCAGAGCCCCGTGGCCGTCGGCGACGCGCTGAGCGTCGTGGGCGTCGCCGGCACGATCACCACCCTGGCCGCCGGGGTGCTCGACCTCGACGCCTACGACCGCGACCGCATCGACCAGAGCGTGCTCGACGTCGCCGCTGTGCACCGCGAGTGCGACCGCCTGGTCGGGCTCAGCGTCGAGCAGCGCCGGGCCCTGCCGTGGATGCACCCGCGGCGCGCCGACGTCATCGCGGCCGGCGGCCTCATCGTCTCGCGGGTGCTGGCCCGCAGCCGGGCCACCGAGCTGGTGGTCAGCGAGAGCGACATCCTCGACGGCATCGCCTGGGACCTCGCCCTGACCTCTGCCTAGGGGTGGATTGAGGCGGGCCGCGGCGGGGTAGGCGGACCGGGTCACCGACGAGAGGACCAGACCCATGAGCAAGACCTCGATGCTGATCGCCGCCGGCGCCGGCTACGTGCTGGGCGCCCGCGCAGGCCGGGAGCGCTACGACCAGATCGTGGCCCAGGCCGCCCGCGTCCGCCGCGACCCGCGGGTGCAGGACGCCGCCCACCGCGCCACCGAGACGGTGAAGGAGAAGGCCAGCGAGGTCGCCTCCGACGCCGTCGACGCCGCCAAGCGCCAGAACTCGGTGCCGCCGACCCCCTGAGGCCCGCTGCGCCACGACGTACGACGACGACCGCCCGCTCCGGAAGGCTCCGGGGCGGGCGGTCGTCGTACGTGGTGGGTCAGGGCGTGAAGACGACCTTGATCATCTCGTCCTGCTTGTCCCGGAACTTCGCGTAGGCCTCGGGCGCCTGCGCCAGCGGGAGCCGGTGGGTCACGAACTGCTCGGTGCCCAGCGGGTCGGCGTCGTCGAGGAGCAGCGGCATGATGTCGTCGGTCCAGCGCCGCACGTTGGCCTGGCCCATGCGCAGCTGCAGCTGCTTGTCGAACATCTGCATCAGCGGCATCGGGTCGGCCGCGCCGCCGTACACGCCGAGCAGCGACACGGTGCCGCCCCGCCGTACGGCGTCCAGGGAGGCGTGCAGCGCGGCCAGGCGGTCGAAGCCGGCCTTGAGCATCAGCGGCTTCGCCACGGCGTCGGGCAGCAGGCCCACGGCCTTGATGGCCTTCTCGGCCACGGGGTTGCCGTGCGCCTCCATGCCGACGGCGTCGATCACGGCGTCGGCGCCGCGCCCGCCGGTGCGGCTGCGGACCTCCTCGGCGACGTCGTCGACGGCGTCGAGGTCGATCGTCTCGGCGCCCCGGGCCGCCACCCGGGCGAGGCGCTCGGGCACCCGGTCGACCACGATGGTGCGGATGCCGCGGTGCATCGCGATCCGCGCCGCCATGTCACCGATCGGCCCGGCGCCCATCACCAGCAGGGTGCCGTCGGCGGGGCAGTCGGCGTACTCGACGCCCTGCCAGGCGGTGGGCAGCACGTCGGAGAGGAAGACGAACCGGTCGTCCGAGGGGCCCTCCGGCACCTTGACCGGCAGGAAGTCGGCGAACGGGACCCGCAGCAGCTCGGCCTGTCCGCCCGGCACGGCACCGTAGAGGCTGCTGTAGCCGAAGAGGCTGGCGCCGGTGCCGTGCTCGCGGTTCTGGGTCGTCTCGCACTGGCTGTGCAGGCCGCGCGAGCAGGTCCAGCAGCTGCCGCAGCTGATGTTGAAGGGCACCACCACGCGGTCGCCGACCGCGAGGTCGCGCACGTCGGGCCCGACCTCGCGCACGATCCCCATCGGCTCGTGGCCCACGACGTCGCCGGGGGTCATGAAGGGTGCCAGCGGCTCGTAGAGGTGCAGGTCGGAGCCGCACAGGCCGGTGGTGGTCACCTCGACGACCGCGTCGGTCGGGTCCTGGATGCGGGGGTCGGGCATCTCCTCGACCGACATCGTGCGCGGGCCCTGCCAGGTGACTGCCTTCATCTGCTGTCCTCCGTGTGGTGCGTCGGTCCCCCGAGGGGCGTCCCTCCACCGTGCGTGCGCCGGCCCGCGGGCCAGGACATCCCTGCGGGTGATTCGCGCGCCCGGCCGGCTGGCGCAGGCTGCCGGGCATGACCGAGCCCAGCATCTGGTGGCAGCACCGCGCCGACCCGCCGACCCAGCCCTCCGTGCCCGGCGACCCCGGCCCGCAGGAGACCTTCGACGTCGTCGTCGTGGGGGCCGGCGTCACCGGGCTGGCCACCGCCCTGGAGCTGGTGCGCGCCGGCCGGTCGGTGCTGGTGGTCGAGGCCCGCCACCCCGGTGCGGTCACCTCGGGCCGCACCACCGGCAAGGTCTCCGCGCTGCAGGGCACCACCCTCTCCGAGCTGCGCCGCCGCCACGGCGACTCCCCGCGGGTCACGGCGTACGTCGAGAGCACCCTCGCGGCGCTCGACTGGGTCGCGGCCTTCTGCGACGAGCACGGGGTGGCCACCCAGCGGCGCGACGCGGTGACCTACGCCGCCTCGCGCGACGGCGTCTCGACCGTGCGTGCCGAGCACGACGCGGCCCTCGACGCCGGGCTCGGGGTGCGCTTCGAGACCGACCCCGACCTGCCGGTGCCGGCGTACGCCGCCACGGTGCTGCCCGACCAGCTCCAGCTCGACCCCGTGGAGCTGGTGCTGGCGATGCTCGAGCAGGTGCGCAAGGCAGGTGGCCGGCTGCTGACCGGTCGCCGGGTCCAGCGGCTGCGCCAGCGGGGGGAGACGGTGCACGTGCTGGGCGAGGACGGCCTCGAGGTGCAGGGCCGCCACGTCGTGCTGGCCACCGGGGCGCCGGTGGTCGACCGGCGGATGCACTTCGCGCGGCTGACGCCGCAGCGCAGCTACCTGCTCGCCTTCACCCACCCCGACCCGCCGGACGTGATGGCGCTCTCGGCCGGCTCGCCCGGCCGCTCGTGGCGCGGCGGCGAGCTCGACGGCCGCCGGATGCTGCTGGTCGGCGGCGAGGGCCACGAGACCGGTCGCGGTCCACGTGAGAGCACCCGGGTCGACCGGCTGCGCCGCTGGACCGACGAGCACTTCCCCGACGCCGTCGAGCTCGGCGCCTGGTCGGCCCAGGACTACATGTCGCTCGACGGGCTGCCGCTCGTCGGCGGGCTGGGCGGGCCGAGCTCGTCGGTCAGCGTGGCCACCGGCTACCGCAAGTGGGGCCTGACCAGCGGCGTCGCCGCGGGCATCGCGCTAGCCGGGGCGCAGAGCGGGGCCGAGGCGCCCTGGAGCGAGCGGCTCTACACGCGCGCCCCGCGGCTGCGCGACGTGCCGGCGTTCCTGGGCGTGCAGGCGGGGGTGGCGCTGGGCCAGGCCGGCTCGCTCGCCCGCGGCGTACGCCGGCCGCCGCCGGTGGAGGCAGCCCGCAGCGGCGGGTGCGCCGCGCTGCCGGTGTGCACCCACCTGGGCGGCACCCTGCGCTGGAACGACCACGAGCAGACCTACGACTGCCCGCTGCACGGCTCGCGCTTCTCCGCCGACGGCGAGGTCCTCGAGGGGCCCGCGACCCGGGCGCTGCCGCGCCTGCCGCGCCTGCCCGGCACCGGGGGGCGCTCGTCGTCATGAGGCGCGACGTCGCCGCGCTGCTCGACGAGCACGGGCGCACCTACGCCGACCAGGCCGGGATCACGCTGCGCGACGAGCCGTCGCCGCTCTACTGCCTGCTGGTGCTCGCCACGCTGTCCTCGGCGCCGATCTCGGCCGACGTGGCGGCCGCCACCGCCCGCGAGCTCTTCGGCGCCGGGTGGCGCACCCCGGAGCGGATGCGCGGGGCCACCTGGCAGCAGCGGGTCGACGCGCTGGGGCGCGGGGGCTACCGGCGCTACGACGAGCGGACCGCCACCACGCTGGAGGAGTCGGCCGCCCTGCTGCTCGAGCGGCACGGCGGCGACCTGCGCCGGCTGCGCCGCGACGCCGACGGCGACCGGGAGTCGCTGCTGGCGGCGCTGCAGGAGCTCCCTCGGATCGGGCCGACCGGTGCGGGGATCTTCTGCCGGGAGGTGCAGGCGGTCTGGCCCGAGGTCGCCCCGTTCTTCGACGAGCGCGGGCTGGCCCGCGCGGAGGAGCTGGGGCTGCCCACCGACCCCGCCGACCTGGCCGGCACGGTCGGCGGCGACCCCGCCGAGGTCGCCCGCCTGTCGGCGGCCCTGGTGCGCTCGGCCCTGGCCGGAGGCCGCGGTGGCGGCTGAGCAGCCCCGCCCGGCTCTCGCCCTGCTCGAGGACCGGCTGGTCGGGTGCCGGGCCTGCCCGCGGCTGGTCGAGTGGCGCGAGCAGGTGGCCCGCGAGAAGCGCGCGGCGTACGCCGACGAGGAGTACTGGGGGCGGCCGGTGCCGGGCTGGGGCGCCCCCGACCCGCGGATCCTGGTGGTGGGGCTCGCCCCGGCGGCCCACGGCGCCAACCGGACGGGGCGGATCTTCACCGGCGACCGCTCCGGCGACTGGCTCTTCGCGGCCCTGCATCGGGTCGGCCTGGCGGCGCTGCCGACCAGCACCCACGCCGGTGACGGGCAGGCGCTGCGCGGCACCCGCCTGGTCTCGGCGGTGCGCTGCGCCCCGCCCGACAACAAGCCCACCCCCACCGAGCGCGACACCTGCGCACCGTGGCTCGACGAGGAGCTGGCGCTGCTCCTGCCGGGTGTCGAGGTGGTGGTGGCGCTGGGGGCGTTCGGGTGGGCGGCCGCGCTGACGGCGCTGGTCCGGGTGGGCGCGGAGGTGCCGCGTCCGCGACCGAGGTTCGGCCACGGGGTGGAGGTGCGCCTGCCCCTCGACGGGCGCGACCTGCCGCTGCTCGGCTGCTACCACCCGAGCCCGCACAACACCGTCACGGGCCGGCTCACCGAGCAGATGACGGACGAGGTGCTGGGTCGCGCCGCGGTCCTTGCGAGAATGACCGGGTGAGCACCGAACCCACCGCACCGACCAGCCTGCACGCCATCACCGTCCTGGGCCACGACCGGCCCGGCATCATCGCCGAGACCACCGGTCGCCTGGCCGAGCTGGGCCTCAACATCGAGGACTCCACGATGACGCTGCTGCGTGGCCACTTCGCGATGACCCTGGTGTGCTCCGGGCCCGCCACCGGTGCCGAGGTCGAGCAGGCGCTCGCCCCGCTGTCCGCCGACGGGCAGCTCACCGTGACCGTGCGCGACGTCGACGACGCCCACGCCGAGCCCGGCGAGGCCGGTGCCGCCGGGGGCGGCACCAGCTGGCTGCTGACCGTCCACGGCGGCGACCGCGCCGGCATCGTCTCGGCCGTGGTCGGCCGGGTCGCGATGGTCGGCGGCAACATCACCGACCTGACCACGCGCCTGGCCGGTGACCTCTACCTGCTGGTCGCCGAGATCGACCTCCCCGCCGACGCCGACGCCGAGGCCCTCGAGCAGGCGATCGGCGAGGCCGCCGCCGGGCTCGGGGTGCGGGCCACGCTCCGCGCGGCCGAGGCCGACGAGCTGTGAGCGAGCACCCGGTCGCGGCCTGGAGCGAGGACGACCTGGGCGTCGAGGGGCGCGTGCTCGACGTCGTACGGGCCCCGGCGGACGTGCTCTCGACGGTGGGGGAGCGGGTCGACCCGTGCAGCCCCGAGAGCGTGCAGCTGGCCGCCGACCTCGTCGCGACCATGCGGGTCAGCCCCGGCTGCGTCGGCCTGGCGGCCCCGCAGGTCGGGGTGAGCGCGCAGATGTTCTGCGTCGACGTCTCCGAGCACCCCAAGACCCGCGGCCACCACGGCACCTTCGTGCTGTGCAACGCCGAGGTCGTCGCCTCGAGCCGCAACGAGAAGGCCCGCGAGGGCTGCATGAGCGTCCCCGACCTCACCGGCGACGTGAAGCGCGCCTCGCGGCTGACCGTGCGCGGCCAGCTGCCCGGCACCGGCGAGGAGGTCGAGCTCGAGACCAGCGCCTTCGAGGCCCGCGCGCTGCAGCACGAGATCGACCACTGCCAGGGCCTGCTGTTCGTCGACCGGGCCGCCGGCGCCCACGCGATCTACGCGCGCAAGACTTACCTCTGAGCCCGACGGCTCACGCCCCCGTATCCCAATCGGCAGAGGAAACCGCCTTAAAAGCGGCTCAGTCTGGGTTCGAGTCCCAGCGGGGGCACATGCGGTGGGGGGTATCCTCGGGGTGGGGAGGGAACCGAGCGCCGACCACTCATGCCCCCCATCCGTGGTCGGCACTCCTACCCCCGGCAGGGCCGACCGCGGATCCGCTGCGACCGTGATGCATGTCCCCGGCCCTGCCGTCACCCTCCCCCCCTCCCGGGGGCGCCATCATGGGTCCATGAGCGAGCAGGGTGGGGAGAGGTCCTGGAGCGCACGCGCCTGGGACGAGCGCTACGCCGAGAAGGGACCGGTGTGGAGCGGGCGGGTCAACCCCCGCCTGGTGGAGCAGGCCTGCGACCTGGCGCCGGGCACCGCGCTCGACGTCGGCTGCGGCGAGGGCGGTGACGCGCTGTGGCTGGCCGCCCGCGGCTGGCGGGTCACCGGCGTCGACCTGTCGCAGGTGGCGCTCGACCGGGCCGCCCGCCGCGCCGGTGAGGAGGGCCTCGACGTCGACTGGCGCCGGGCCGACCTGCTCGAGGAGCCGGTGCCCGGCGGCCCCTACGACCTGGTGTCGGTCTTCTTCCTGCACGTGCCGCGCCCCGTCTTCGACGGCCTGTACGCCGCCCTGGCCGCGGCCGTCGCCCCCGGCGGCTCGCTGCTGGTGGTGGGCCACCACCCCGACGACCAGCACACCGGCGTGCGCCGCCCGCAGGGCGACGACCTGCTCTTCGGCCCCGAGCGCGTCACCGCACTGCTCGACGAGCGCGACTGGGAGCTGCGCACGGCCGCCACCCCGACCCGCACCCAGGACCTCGAGGGGCAGCCGGTCACGGTCACCGACACCGTCGTGCACGCCGTACGCCGCTGACCCACCGCGAGCCGGCGCCAGTTCCCCGCCGAGCCGGCGCCAGTTCCCGGAACTCGCGCCGGGTCGGCGAGGAAGTAGCGCCGGCTCGCGGTTCTCAGCGACTTCACAGCCTCGGCGTCACGATCCGGGAACGTCCGCGCCCGGCGCGGCGTTGGACCAGTCAGAGCCACTACAGTGGATCCACCACAGCGGCCGTCGACGCGGCCACCACCCGGCCTCCAAGGAGAGACCAATGAAGAGCAACAACCCGGTGTTCTCGCGCTCGGAGGAGTTCAACCGCTCCGGCGCGAACACCTACGGCAACCAGACGTACGCCGGGGGCTACGGCTCCGACCCCTCGACCTGGGGCACCGGCACCCCCGGTGACACCGGCTACGGCGCCCCGCAGGCGCCCGCCGCCCCGATGACCATCGACTCGGTGGTCCAGAAGACCTCGATCACCCTGGGTGTCGTCCTGGTCACGGCCTTCGCGACCTGGATCCTCACCCCCGACCTGCGTGACAACACCCAGGCCGGCGGCGCGCTCTACGCCGCGCTGATGATCGGCAGCCTGGGCGCCTTCGCCCTGTCGATGGTCAACTCCTTCAAGAAGGTCATCAGCCCCGGCCTGGTGCTCGCCTTCGCCGCCCTCGAGGGCGTCGCGATGGGTGCGTTCTCGAAGTTCATCGAGCAGACCTTCGTGCCGCAGGGCTCGGGCTCGATCGTGATGCAGGCGGTCATCGGCACCTTCGCCGCGTTCGCCGGCACCCTGGCCGCCTACAAGTTCTTCAACATCAAGGTCGGCGACAAGTTCCGCACCTTCGTGGTCGCGGCCATGTTCGGCATGGTGGCCCTGGGCCTCCTCGAGGTCGTGCTCAGCATGTTCGGCAGCGCCATGGGCTTCCTGGGCTTCGGTGCCCTGGGCCTGCTCTTCGCGGTCGGTGGCCTGGTGCTCGGCATCTTCATGCTGATCCTCGACTTCGACTTCGTCGAGCAGGGCGTGGCCAACCGCATCCCCGAGCAGGAGTCCTGGCGTGCGGCGTTCGCGCTGACCGTCAGCCTGGTCTGGATCTACACCAACCTGCTGCGCATCCTCGCGATCCTCCAGCAGGACTGATCGACCCGCACCACCCCGCAGCACGAGAAGGCCCCCGGAGCACCGCTCCGGGGGCCTTCGTCGTACGTCGAGCGGCTCAGGCGTCGACGGGCACGTCGGGCGCGTCGGTCTCGTCGTGCTCGTCGGGGGTCTCGCCGGTGGTCTCGGGGTGGCGGCGGCGGTGCCGCAGCTCCACCCACAGCCCGCGCACCCCGCGCCGGTCGCCGCCGACCTCGGTGCCGTCGAGCTCGGTGCCGGGGTTCTTGACGGCCTGGATGGCGGCGTCGGTGATCGGCAGCACGCCCTCGCCGCGCAGCGCCTGCAGCGACTCCTCGTCGGCCTCGATGACACCGAGCGCGGCGAGCACGCTGGGCAGCAGCACCGTGACCAGCGTGCGGTAGCCGTGGGCGGAGGGGTGGAACTGGTCGGGCCCGAAGAGCAGCGCGGGCGCGGCGGCGAACTCGGGGCCGAGCACCGAGCCGATGGAGACGGTGCGCCCGCCCTCCTCGATGACCGCGATGGTCTGGCCGGCCGCGAGGCGGCGCGACCACGAGCGGGCCACCTGCTTCAGCGGCGGCGCGATCGGCTTGAGGGTGCCCAGGTCGGGGCAGGTGCCGACGACCACGGCGACGCCGGCCTCGTGCAGGCGGCGCACGCCCTCCTGCAGGTGCCGGATCGAGGTCGCGGGCGGGACGATGTGGGTGACGTCGTTGGCGCCGATCAGGATCAGCGCCACGTCGGGCTCGATCGGCAGCGCGCGGTCGATCTGCTCGTCGAGGTCGGAGGTCTTGGCGCCGACGACCGCGAAGTCGCGCAGGTAGACGCGCCGGTCGGCGTGCTCGGCGACACCGCTGGCCAGCAGCGCCCCGGGGGTCTGCTCGACGCGGTCGACGCCGTAGCCGGCGGCGCTGGAGTCCCCGAGCAGGGCGACCTTGATCGCCGGGCCCGGTCGGCCGCGGCCGTACCAGCCGGTCGGGTCGGGGGGCGGCTCCTCGAGGATCGGCCCGATGGTCTTGCGGGCGAGCTTGGCCTCGGCCGTCAGGACGCCGTAGAGGCCGGCGCCGAGCACGGAGAGACCGCCGCCGCCGTAGGCCGCGGCGGACGCGAGCTTGCGTGCTGCTGCTGCCTTCCCCACACCGGGGAGTGTAGTGACCGGCACGCAGCGCGGTGGACCACCCCGACGGCACCCGCGGGGGCAGTGCAGGTCGTCACGTTTGGTCCCGGCCCGCGGCCGCGTCCTAGATTGTGGACATGCAGTACGTCGACTCCGTCCTTGACCTGATCGGCCACACCCCGCTCGTGCGCCTGCGGCGCACCCTCGACGGGCTGGCGGAGGGGCCCCTGGTGCTGGCGAAGGTCGAGTACCTCAACCCCGGCGGCTCGGTGAAGGACCGCATCGCCACCCGGATGATCGAGGCCGCGGAGGCCTCCGGCGAGCTGCAGCCCGGCGGCACGATCGTCGAGCCGACCTCCGGCAACACCGGCGTGGGCCTGGCGATGGTGGCCCAGGAGAAGGGCTACCGCTGCGTCTTCGTGTGCCCCGACAAGGTCAGCGAGGACAAGCGCAACGTGCTGCGCGCGTACGGCGCCGAGGTCGTGGTCTGCCCGACCGCCGTGGCCCCCGAGCACCCTGACTCCTACTACAACGTCTCCGACCGGCTCGCCTCGCAGCCCGGCGCCTGGAAGCCCAACCAGTACGCCAACCCGCACAACCCGCGCAGCCACTACGAGACCACCGGCCCCGAGATCTGGGAGCAGACCGAGGGCCGGATCACGCACTTCGTGACCGGCATGGGCACCGGCGGCACGATCTCGGGCGTGGGGCGCTACCTCAAGGAGCGCAACCCCGACGTGCAGGTCGTCGGCGCCGACCCCGCCGGCTCGGTCTACTCCGGCGGCGACGGACGCCCCTACCTCGTCGAGGGCGTCGGCGAGGACTTCTGGCCCGAGACCTACGACCGCTCGGTCGCCGACCGGGTCATCGAGGTCTCCGACGCCGACTCGTTCGCGATGACGCGCCGCCTGGCCCGCGAGGAGGCGCTGCTGGTCGGCGGCTCCTGCGGCATGGCCGTGGTGGCCGCGCGCCAGCTGGCCCACGAGCTGGCCGCCGAGGGACGCACCGACGCCGTCGTCGTGGTGCTGCTGCCCGACTCGGGCCGCGGCTACCTGACCAAGATCTTCAACGACGACTGGCTGGCGCAGTACGGCTTCGCGACCTTCGAGGGCGGCGACGCCTCGCGGACCGTGGGGGAGGTGCTGCGCGGCAAGTCCGGCCGGCTGCCCGACCTGGTGCACACGCACCCCAACGAGACCATCGCCGAGGCCGTCGCGATCCTGCAGGAGTACGGCGTCTCGCAGATGCCGGTCGTCCGCGCCGAGCCGCCGATCGTGGCCGCCGAGGTCGCCGGAGCGGTCTCCGACCGCGCCCTGCTCGACGCGCTGTTCGCCGGCCACGCGCACCTGACCGACCGGGTCGAGGACCACATGTCGGCGCCGCTGCCGACCATCGGCGCGGCCGAGGAGGCCACCGACGCGGTGCGGCTGATGGAGAGCGCCGACGCGGTGCTGGTGCACGAGGACGGCAAGCCCGTCGGGGTGCTGACGCGACAGGACCTGCTGGCCTTCCTGGCCCGCGCCTGACCCCCGGGCGGCTGCGGCCCCCACCCCTGCGGTGCACAGGTGTGCTTGGGTGGGGGTGTGTGGGACTTCTTCCTCGACCGACGTGAACAGATCGTCTACAACACCCTGCAGCACGGGAACCTGGTGCTGCAGGCGGTGCTGCTGGCGACCCTGATCGCGGTCGTGCTGGCCGTGGTGATCATCCGGGTGCCGCAGCTCGCGGGCCTGGCCAACGCGATCAGCGCGATCGGCCTGACCATCCCGTCCTTCGCCCTGGTGGGCATCCTGCTGCCAGTCCTGGGCTTCGGCGCCTACACGGCGTTCGCCGCCGTGTGCTTCTACGCCGTGCTGCCCGTGCTGCGCAACGCGGTCGTCGGGCTCCAGGGGGTCGACGAGACGCTGCTGGAGTCGTCGCGGGGCATGGGGATGAGCGAGCTGACCTCGCTGTGGCGGGTGCGCCTGCCGCTGGCCTGGCCGGTGATCCTCGCCGGGGTCCGGGTCTCCATGCAGATGTCGATGGGCGTCGCCGCCATCGCCGCGCTCGTCCAGGGCCCCGGCCTGGGCACCTACATCTTCACCGGCCTCGCCCAGATCGGCGGTGCCAACGCCGTCAACTACGCCGTCGTCGGCACCGTCGGCGTCGTCGTCGTGGCGCTCGTCGCCGACCTGCTGCTCCAGCTCGTGGGGCGCCTGACCATCTCGAAGGGAATTCGCGCATGACCGCCACGCAGGAGACCACCGGGCCCGGCACACCAGAGGTCAGCGGCGCCGAGATCGTCCTCGAGGACGTCGTCAAGCGCTACCCCGGCCAGCAGCACGCGGCCGTCGACAGTCTCTCCCTGACCATCCCGGCCGGCGAGATCGTGATGTTCGTGGGCCCCTCGGGCTGCGGCAAGACGACCAGCCTGAAGATGATCAACCGGCTCATCGAGCCCACGTCGGGCTCGATCCGCATCAACGGCCAGGACGTCCGCGAGCGCAGCGCCACCGACCTGCGCCGCCACGTCGGCTACGTCATCCAGGGCGGCAGCCTCTTCCCGCACATGAGCGTGGCCACCAACATCGCGATCGTGCCCAAGCTGCTCGGCTGGGACGACGCCAAGGTCACCGCACGCGTCGACGAGCTGCTCGACCTCGTGGGCCTCGACCCGGCGAAGTACCGCGACCGGTACCCCCGTGAGCTCTCCGGTGGCCAGCAGCAGCGCGTCGGCGTGGCCCGCGGCCTCGCCGCCGACCCGCCGGTGATCCTGATGGACGAGCCCTTCGGTGCCGTCGACCCGATCACCCGCCAGCGGCTGCAGGACGAGCTGCTCAGCATCCAGCGCGAGCTGCGCAAGACGATCGTGATCGTCACCCACGACATCGACGAGGCCATCAAGCTCGGCGACAAGATCGTGATCCTGCGCGAGGGCGCGCACGTCGCCCAGTACGACACCCCCGAGAACGTGCTCGCGGCGCCGGCCGACGACTTCGTCAGCGACTTCGTCGGCTCCGGCTCGACGCTCAAGCAGCTCTCCCTGACCCGGGTCCGGGCGCTCGACCTGCGCACCCCGACCACCGCCAAGGTCGGTGAGAGCACCGCGGAGGTCAAGGCCCGCGCGGAGGCCAACGGCGACCGCGCGGTGGTCGTCCTCGACGAGCGCGGGCGGCCGCTGGGCTGGCCGTGGCTGCGCCAGCTGCGCGGCGACACGATCGTCGAGCCCACCGAGGACCTCATCGACCTCGACGAGGCCGCCACCCTCAACGACGCGCTCGACACGATGCTGACCAACCGGCACGGCGCGGCCGTGGTCACCGGAGCGCGCGACCAGTACCTCGGCGTCGTCGACTTCGCCTCCGTCACCGAGCACATGCGGATGCTCGAGGAGCAGGCCGGGAGCGCCGAGCAGTGAGCACCACCGAGCCGACCTCGCGGACCGGGGACGCCGAGCCGTCCCTGGCCGACCAGATGGACAAGGCCCCCGAGCCGCAGGGCAAGGGGCGTCGGCTCGACCGCGAGACCTGGTCGATGCTGGTGGTCCCCCCGGTGCTGGTGGCGCTGGTCTTCGCCGGCTTCGTGTGGTGGCGCCAGACCGCCGACCTCGACTCCACCGAGCTCAACCAGCTGCAGTGGTCGACGATCTGGAGCCTGATCGTCGAGCACGTCCAGGTCACGGCCGTCTCGGCGGTCGCCGTGGTGCTGGTCGCGGTGCCCCTGGGCGTCGCGCTGACCCGCGGCCCGCTGCGCCGGGCCGCGCCGCTGGTCGTGGGCTTCGCCAACGCCGGCCAGGCCGCGCCCTCGATCGGCCTGATCGTGCTGCTCGCGATCTGGGTCGGCTTCGGCTTCTGGACCGCGGTGCTCGCGCTGACCCTGTACGGCGTGCTGCCGGTGCTGCGCAACACCATCACCGGCCTGCAGGGCGTCGACCCCACCCTGGTCGAGGCGGGCCGCGGGCTCGGGATGTCCTCGGCGGCGGTGCTGGTGCGGGTCGAGCTGCCGCTGGCCGTGCCGGTGATCATGGCAGGGGTCCGCACCGCTCTGGTGCTGCTGGTCGGCACCGCCGCGCTCGCGACCTTCATCAACGCCGGTGGGCTCGGCGCGATCGTCGACGCCGGCATCTCCAACTACCGCTTCTCGCTGATGATCGCCGGAGCAGTCCTGATCGCCCTGCTGGCGCTGCTGGTGGAGTGGCTCGGCCGTCTGCTCGAGCTCGCGACGCGACCGAAGGGACTCTGAGTGAGACCGCCCCGCACCACCTCCACCCCGGCCCGCCTCCTCACGGCGGGCCTCACGCTCACCCTCGCGGCCGGCCTGGGGGCCTGCGGCCTCGGCACCGCCGGTGGCTTCGTGCCCTCCGGCGAGCTCGCCGGCCCGCTGGCCGAGGTCGACGTCGAGGGGCTCGAGGGCGCCGAGCTGACCATCGGCTCCAAGAACTTCAGCGAGAACATCCTGCTGGGCAAGATGGCGATCATCCTGCTGAAGTCGGCCGGCGCCGAGGTCACCGACCTGACCAACATCCCCGGCAGCTCCTCCTCGCGCGCGGCCCACCTCGACGGCGCCATCGACGCGATGTGGGAGTACACCGGCACGGGGTGGATCAACTACCTCGGCAACGACAAGCCGGTCAAGGGCGAGCAGGAGCAGTACGAGGCCGTGCGCGAGGCCGACCTCGAGCAGAACGACCTGGTCTGGCTGCCCCCGGCGCCGATGAACAACACCTACTCCTTCGCGGTCACCGAGTCGGTGCAGCAGGAGTACGGGCTGACGACGCTGGCCGACATCACCAAGGTCCCGGTCGCCGAGCGCACCTTCTGCGTCGAGAGCGAGTTCCGCAACCGCTCCGACGGTCTCACCGGCATGCTCAAGGCCTACGACGCGCTGCTCGGCACGCCCCAGGGCGTGCCCGAGGACAACATCCAGAGCTACCAGACCGGCGCCATCTACGCGGCGACCGACAACGGCAACTGCACCTTCGGCGAGGTCTTCACCACCGACGGGCGGATCGTGGCCCTCGACCTGACCGTGCTCGAGGACACCGCGGAGTTCTTCCCCAACTACAACGTCTCGTTCGTGGTGCGCGAGGAGACGCTGGAGGAGCACGAGGAGATCGCCGACCTGATCGCGCCGGTCAGCGAGGAGCTCACCAACGAGGTGCTGCTCGAGCTCAACGCCGAGATCGACGTCGACGGCCGCGAGCCCGCCGACGTGGCCTTCGACTGGCTGGAGTCGGAGGGCTTCGTCACCGAGTAGCGGGACCGGTGCTGGCCGCGGACCCCTCCGCCCCCTAGAGTGAGAACACGTTCTAGTTTTGGAGGGCGCATGTCCGCACCTGCCATCGAGGGATGGTTCACCACCGGCCCCGACCCCTCGCTCACCGGCGAGCGGTGCACGTCGTGCGCCACCGTCTACTTCCCGCCGACGATGTCGGCGGGCGGCTTCTGCCGGCACCCGGCCTGCGACGGCGAGGAGTTCGAGCGGGTGCCGCTCTCGCGCCGCGGACGGGTGTGGTCCTACACCGACGCGCAGTACCAGCCGCCGGCGCCGTACGCCGCCGCCGAGCCGTTCGAGCCGTTCGCGCTCGCAGCGGTCGAGCTGCCCGAGGGGATCGTGGTGCTGGGCCAGGTCGCGCGCGGCTACGGCGTCGCCGACCTGAGCGTGGGCGCCGAGGCCGAGCTCGTGGTCGAGCCCGAGGCCGTGGGCGACGCCCTGATGTGGAAGTGGCTGCCGCTGGGCTCGGGCCACGTCACCGAGCTGGGCGAGGAGGCCGACCAGTGAGCGCCGGGCAGCAGCGCGGCGTCGCGGTGGCTGGGGTGGGGATGCACCCGTGGGGCAAGTGGGGCCGCAGCTTCGTGCAGTACGGCGTGCACGCCGCGCGCGAGGCGCTCACCGACGCGGGGGTCCCGTGGACCGACGTCGACCTGGTCGTGGGTGGGGAGACGGTGCGCAACGGCTACGCCGGCTACGTCGCCGGCTCGACCTTCGCGCAGGCGCTGGGCTGGAACGGCGCGCGCATCGCGACGTCGTACGCCGCCTGCGCCACCGGCGCGCAGGCGCTCGACACCGCACGGGCGCGGATCCTCGCCGGGCTGTGCGAGGTGGCCCTGGTGGTGGGGGCCGACACCACGCCCAAGGGCTTCCTGGCCCCCAACGCCGGCGAGCGCTGGGACGACCCCGACTGGCTGCGCTTCCGGCTGCTCGGCATGACCAACCCGGCGTACTTCGCGATGTACGCCCGCCGCCGCATGGACCTCTACGGCGCGACGACCAAGGACTTCGCCCGGGTGAAGGTGAAGAACTCGCGGCACGGCCTGGCCAACCCCTACGCGCGCTACCGCAAGGAGGTCGGCGTGGCCGACGTGCTGGCCAGCGCCGTGGTGAGCGACCCGCTGCACCTGCTCGACATCTGCGCCACCTCCGACGGGGCCGCCGCGGTCGTGCTGGTCTCCGACGACTACGCGCGGCGCCACGGCCTGGCCGACGGGGCGGTGCGGATGGTCGCCGTCTCCACGGTCACGCCGACCTTCCCGCAGACGGTGCTCGACATGCCGATGCTCTCCACCGACGCCAGCGGGGGCGTCGAGCCGGCGCGCACCTTCAAGGAGTCGCTGGCGGCGGCTGCCTACGAGGAGGCCGGCATCGGCCCCGACGACGTCGACGTCGCGGAGGTCTACGACCTGTCGACCGCCCTCGAGCTCGACTGGATCGAGGACCTGGGGCTCTGCGGGCGAGGCCGGGCCGAGGAGCTGCTGCGGGCGGGGGAGACGACGATCGGCGGCCGCATACCGGTCAACCCGTCGGGCGGGCTGGCCTGCTTCGGTGAGGCGGTGCCCGCCCAGGCGCTGGCGCAGGTCTGCGAGCTGACCTGGCAGCTGCGCGGTCGCGCCGAGGGGCGCCAGGTCGAGGGGGCGCGGGTCGGCGTCACCGCCAACCAGGGCCTCTTCGGCCACGGCAGCGCCGTGGTCCTGGCGCGCTAGCGACCGGGCGGCAGCACCATCAGCAGCAGGTCGGCGCGCGACCCGGGCAGCCACGGCGGCCGGATGCGACCGACCTGCTGCCACCCGCGGTGGGCGTAGACCTCGACGGCGGTGCCGTGGTCGGTCACGACGTCGAGCACCGGGGTGCGGCCCTGCGCGCGCAGCCACGCGACCGCGGTGTCGAGCATCAGACCGCCGACACCGGTGCCGCGGGCAGCGAGCTCGGTGAAGAGGACCTCGACGATGCCCAGCCCCGACGTGTCGGGCACGGCCAGCGCGTCGAGGAAGGCCTGCTCGACGTCGCCGCGCGGGCGCCCGACCGCCACGTGCCCCACGACGCGGCCCCCGACCTCGGCGACCCACGCGCGCTCCTGGCCCTCGCGCACGACGAACTGCTCGACGGGGAACGGCAGCGGCCACCGCATCGGGTACGACGAGGTCGGCTGCTGCTCGGCCAGCGACGACACCAGGGCGGGCAGGTCGCGGGGCTCGCGCAGGCGCACGACGGGGGAGGGGAGCACCGCGCCATCCTGCCCGGCGACCCCCCGGAGAGGCCCGCGGGACGGGCCCTCGAGGGGGTGGCGACGCCCCGAATTGACGCTTCCGGGACAGCCGACCTAATGTTCTTCTCGTTGCCCCGGCAGCCGGCCGAAAGGCCCGGTGAGGGGGAGACAGCAGGACCCGAGGTCACCGCCTCGCACCTCCAGCAGCAGGACTCGCTGGCAGGTCTGTCGGTGTGCCTGGGGGCGGATGCTTGCCAGCCGAGTGTCGCGCAGCTCCCCGGAGTTGACGCGGTACACCCGGACGGGTAAGTTTCTGCAGGTTGCCCCGCCGCTGGTGCCGAGAGGTGCTGGGACGGTGTGCGTCTGATTCTTGAGAACTCAACAGTGTGTCATAGTCGACGAATTAGTTTGTTATGCCCCGTCGATCATGGATGTCTTCGGACTGATGTGGTTGATGGTTTCTTTGGTAAGACGATAATTCTGACAATTGTCAGTTTTGTTCTCTTGTCAGGCATCTCTTTTTCCGCATCGGCTCTCGCGAGAGGGTTGGTGTGGTGTTGGTTTTCAACGGAGAGTTTGATCCTGGCTCAGGACGAACGCTGGCGGCGTGCTTAACACATGCAAGTCGAGCGGTAAGGCCCTTCGGGGTACACGAGCGGCGAACGGGTGAGTAACACGTGAGTAATCTGCCCCCCACTTCGGGATAAGCCTCGGAAACGGGGTCTAATACCGGATATGACCGCTTCTCGCATGAGATGGTGGTGGAAAGTT
>NZ_BNET01000003.1:0-369734 GCF_024341885.1 Nocardioides sp. OK12
AAACTAATTCGTCGACTATGACACACTGTTGAGTTCTCAAGAATCAGACGCACACCGTCCCAGCACCTCTCGGCACCGGCGGCGGGGCTCTGTGCTCGTCGTCGCAGCGGGCTGCGATCTGAGCGGTGGTCGTCCTGGGGCCGGGAGCCCGGCCAGACCGGCCTTGCTCCCCGCCGCTCCCTGGCGACATGGAAAACATTAGGCGAACGTCCGCTGGACGACAAATCGAGTGGGCGTGACCCGGAGCACATACGCGTTTGCGCAGGTCAGAGGGGGTGTGGCCGTTCCTGGCGTGCGTCGGGCAGCAGCTCGCGGGTGTCAGCGGGCGTGCGGCACCCCGCCAGCCGCATGGCCTCGACGGTCTCGTCGAGCAGGGCGGCGTGCCAGCGCGCCACGCCCGCCTCGCCGTCGACCAGGGCGTGCAGCACCGGCCGCCCGACGAAGACGGCGTCGGCGCCGGCGGCCAGTGCGGTGAGCACGTCGAGGCCGCTGCGCACTCCCCCGTCGACGTAGACCTCGGCCTCCTCGCCCACGGCCGCCCGGACGTCGGGCAGCGCGTCGGCGGTGCTGACGCTGCGGTCGAGCTGGCGCCCGCCGTGGGTGGAGACCCACACCGCGGCCGCACCGGCCTGGACGCAGCGTCGGGCGTCGTCGCCGCGCAGGACGCCCTTGACCACGACGGGCAGACCGGTGCGGTCGCGCAGCCAGTCGATGTCGTGGGGTCCCAGGTCGAGCGCCTTCTCCGAACCAGGTTGGTCGTCGTGGCCCGGGCCGAAGTTGACGCGGGTCCACGCCGGGTCGGCGACGTCCCAGATCAGCGCCTGCGTGGGGTGCCAGGTGGCGACCACCGGGGTGTCCACGGTCAGGACCACCGCAGCGGCACCGGCCTCGACGGCCCGGTCGAGCAACGGGCCGGCCAGCGTGCGGTCGGAGGGCAGGTAGACCTGGAGCCACCAGGTGACCCCGGTGGCGGCGATGTCGGCGAAGGTGCTGCCCGCGTTGCTCGAGACCACCATCACCGCGCCGGCCGCCGCGGTGGCGCGCGCCGTGGCCACCTCCCCGTCGGGGTGCACGGCCTTCTGGAGCGAGGTGGGGGCGACGCCGAAGGGGGCCCGACTGGTGCGACCGAGCAGCGCGACGGAGGGGTCCACGTCGGTGACGTCGCGCAGCACGTGCGGGTGCAGCCGCAGCCGGCCCCAGGCCTGCGTGGCCTCACCCGCGGTGACCGAGGCACCGCTGCCGTGCTCGACGTACTCGCGCAGCGGGGTGCTCATCGACCCGGCGGCGCGCGCCGGCAGACCCGCCAACCAGCTGCCGCCCGGGTCGCCCACCTCAGACGACCTCGACGCCCTTGAAGCTCTTCTTGCCCTTGCGCAGCACCAGCCAGGTGCCGCCCAGGAGGTCCTCGGCCCCCGGCACGTGCTCGGGGTCCTCGACCCGGACGTTGTTGAGGTAGGCGCCGCCCTCACCCACGGTGCGCCGTGCGTCGCCCCGGCTCTTGGCCAGGCCGGTCTCCACGAGGAGGTCGACGACCGAGGGCAGGCCCTGCTCGCCCCGCACCTGCAGCACGCCGGTCTCGCGCAGCGCCGCCCCCAGGGTGTCGGGGCTGAGCTCGCGCATCTCCCCGCCGCCGAAGAGCGCCGCCGAGGCGGCCTGGATGCGGGCGGTCTCGTCGGCGCCGTGCACCAGGGAGGTCATCTCCTCGGCGAGGGCCTTCTGCCCGGCCCGCAGGAAGGGCTTCTCGGCGTGCAGCGCCTCGAGCTCCTCGATGCGGGCGTGGTCGAGGAAGGTGAACGCACGCAGCAGCTCACCGACCTTCTCGTCCTCGACGTTGAGCCAGAACTGGTAGAAGGCGTAGGGCGAGAGCATCTCGGGGTCCAGCCACAGGGCGCCGCCCTCGCTCTTGCCGTACTTGGTGCCGTCGGCCTTGGTGATCAGCGGCGTCACGAAGGCGTGCACCCGGGCCCCGTCGGCACGGCGCACGAGCTCGACGCCGCCGGTGATGTTGCCCCACTGGTCCGAGCCGCCGAGCTGCAGCGTGACGCCGTGCGCCCGGTGCAGGTGCAGGTAGTCCATCGACTGCAGCAGGATGTAGGAGAACTCGGTGTAGCTGATGCCGTCGTCGAGGCGGTTGCGCACCACGTCGCGCGCCAGCATCCGGTTGACCGGGAAGTGCTTGCCGATGTCGCGCAGGAAGTCGATCGCCGAGACGTTCTCGGTCCAGTCGAGGTTGTTGACCATGGTCGCGCCGTTGGCGCCGTCGAAGTCGAGGAACGGCTCGACCTGGCTGCGGATGCGCTGCACCCAGTCGGAGACCGTCTCGACGGTGTTCAAGGTGCGCTCGCCCGAGTCGCGGGGATCGCCGATCATGCCGGTCGAGCCGCCGACGAGCACGAAGGGCGTGTGGCCGGCGCGCTGGAGCCGCATGGCGGTGACGATCTGCAGCAGGTTGCCCATGTGCAGGCTCGGCGCCGTGGGGTCGAAGCCGACGTAGTAGCGGACGCTGTCCTCCGCGAGCGCGGCGCGCAGCGCGTCGCGGTCCGTCGAGTGCGCGACGAGACCGCGCCACTCGAGGTCGTCGAGGAGGGTGGGGTCGATGCTCACGTCTGTGCCTTCTCCGCAGGCGGGGTGCGGACGGACCGTCCGCCGGACGGTCCCAAGCCTGCCTCATCGCCGACCGGGCCGACCACCCGGTTGGCCCGCGACGCCCTATCCTCGGGCACATGGAGGTCGGGCGGGCGTGATCGCGGGCAGGTACACCCTCGAGCGGGAGATCGGTCGAGGCGGCATGGGCGCGGTCTGGCTGGGCCGCGACGAGATGCTGGGCCGGGCCGTGGCGATCAAGCGCCTGGGGGCCGTGCCGGGCCAGGACACCGACGACCGCGAGCGCGCCGAGCGCGCCGAGCGGGAGGCCAGGCTCGCCGCCCGCCTGAGCCACCCCCACGTGGTGGCCGTCTACGACCTGGTCGAGCAGGACGACGAGCAGTACCTGGTCATGGAGCACGTCGACGGCACCAACCTGGCGGGCTACCTGCGCGCCGAGGGACCGCTCTCCCCCGACCGGGCCGCCGAGCTGCTCGGACAGGCCGCCGAGGCGCTGGCCGCCGCCCACGAGGCCGGCATCGTGCACCGCGACGTGAAGCCCTCCAACATGCTGGTCACCGCCGACGGGCAGGTGAAGCTCTCCGACTTCGGCATCGCCAGGGCCGAGGCGGACCCCTCGCTGACCCGGACCGGGCTGGTGACCGGTTCCCCCGCCTACCTGGCACCCGAGGTGGCCTCGGGCGCCAGCGCCACCGCCCGCAGCGACGTCTGGTCGCTGGGTGCCTCGCTCTACCACGCGCTGGCCGGGCACCCGCCGTACGAGGTGAGCGACAACGTGCTCGGTGCGCTCTACCGCATCGTGCACGAGGAGCCGCCGCGCCTCGAGCAGCCCGGGTGGCTGGGGCCGCTCCTCGAGGCGACCATGTGCCGCGACCCCGAGCAGCGCTGGGACATGGCCACGGTGCGCGACGTGCTGCAGCGCGGACCCGGCTCCTCGGCGCCCACGCCCCCGGTGCCGCGCCGCCACGACACCCGCTCCCTCGAGACGATCGCGCCCGTCACCACCGGCGGGCACCCCACCGTCATCCCCTCGGCCGAGCCGCCGACCGGGCCCGCGACCGGGCCTGCGACCGGGTCGGGATCGCCGTCCGAGCGGCGACGCCGCGGCGCGCTGGCGCCGCTGGCGCTGGGCGCCGCCGTGGTGGCCGTCCTGGTCGTGATCGCCTTCGCCGTGGGGCAGGGCCGCGACCCGGGCGACGACGAGGCGGCCGGCACCGACCCCACCAGCACCGCCGGCAGCACACCCGAGGACACCGGCTCCGCGCAGCCCGAGCGGCCGAGCGCCGAGGACATCGAGGAGTTCGCCAGCGGCTACGTGAGCACCGCGGTCGCCGACCCCGAGGAGGGGTTCGCGCTGCTGACCCCTGCCTACCAGCGCGCCAGCGGTGGGCTGGACGGCTACACCGGGTTCTGGGGCAGCGTGCGCGAGGTGAGCGACTTCGAGATGGTCGAGGCCGACCCGGCAGCAGGCACGGCGACCTACGACTACACCTACCAGCGTGCCGGGGTCGGCACGGTCAGCGAGCGGGTCGAGCTCACCCTGCAGCAGCAGCCGGGAGGCGGTCTGCTCATCTCGGGCGCGCGCACGTTGTGACGGCGCCGGAGGGCCCTGAGGCCCTAGGGTGTGGCGGGGCGGGAGGTGCGATGACGACTGGCGAGGTGTACCGCGACATCGTCGAGCGCTCTCCCGACGGCATCTGGGTCGTCGACCTGGCCGGCCGGACGATCTACGCCAATCCGGCCATGGCGCGCCTGTACGGCGTGGAGCACGACGAGATGCAGCGCGTGCCGATGCAGGCGACGCTCGACGAGGTCGGTCGCACCCAGCTGGAGGCGCACCTGGCGCAGGTGCGCGACGGGCACGTCGAGGACGACTCGGTCGAGGTCCAGCTCGTGCGCCGCGACGGCAGCATCGTGTGGGTGCTGGTGCGCGAGTGCGCGGTCCGCGACGAGGCGGGACGACCGACCGCGGTGCAGATGACGTTCAGCGACTACGACGAGCGTCGCGCCGCCGCGCTGGCCCACGAGGAGAGCCTGCGACGGCTCGAGGAGGCCCAGGAGATCGCCCGGATCGGGGCCTGGACGTGGGACCTGGGCACCGGCGAGATCCTGGGCTCCGAGCAGATCGACCGCCTCTTCGACACCGACGCCACGAACGAGCCGTGGACCCTCGACCGCTTCGTCGAGAAGGTCCACCCCGACGACCGGGACCGGGTGCGCGCCATGGTGGCCGACGGGCTCGCCGGCAGGGGCGACCTCGACTTCACCGTGCAGGTCCTGGTGGGCGAGGAGTGGCGCTGGGCCCGTGGCCGCGGCGTCCTGCAGGACGACCCCGACCACCCCAGGATGATCGGCACCCTCCAGGACGTCACCGAGAGCAAGCAGACCGAGCTCGCGCTGGCCGACCAGGCGGCCCAGAACACCTTCATGCAGACCGTCTCGACCGCGGCCAACGACGCCGAGACGTTCGACCAGCTGCTGCGCCAGGCACGCGACCTGGTGCTGCTGCACGACGACTGGGAGCGGGCCCGCGCCTTCACCGTCCGCGAGGGGCGTCTGGTCCCCTTCTACGTCGACGCCGACGCAGCCGACGAGGACCGCGCCGACCCGGTCACGGCGCGTGCCGAGCTGGCGCTGGCCCAGCGCGTCCTCGAGGAGGGCGGGGTCCTGTGGGACCAGGCGCGCCTGACGATCGCCTTCCCGGTGGTCCTGCTCGACGAGGTGTGGGCCGTGCTCACGATCACCTCCGCGCCGCCGCTCTACCGCCACGCCATGATCGAGCAGATGGTGGAGCACGTGTCGATGCAGATGGCCCGCGTCGCCTGGCGCGAACGGGTCCGCCACGAGCTGGCCGAGGCCCGCGACCAGGCGATGGAGGCCTCCCGGCAGAAGTCGGAGTTCCTGGCCACGATGAGCCACGAGATCCGCACCCCGCTCAACGGCGTGATCGGGCTCAACGACCTCCTGCTGCGCACCTCCCTCTCCGGGGAGCAGCAGCGCCTGGCCGCCGGGGTGCAGGTCGCCAGCCGCGCCCTGCTGGGGGTCATCAACGACATCCTCGACTTCTCGAAGATCGAGGCGGGCCGGCTCGAGCTGGAGGTCCTCGACTTCGAGGTGCGCCCGGTGCTCGACCAGGTGGTGGGCGTGCTGGCCGGCCAGGCCCGCGCCAAGGGGCTGGAGCTGACCCTGTCGTGCGCGCCCGAGGTGCCCCGGGTGCTGGCCGGCGACCCCACGCGCATCGCGCAGGTGCTCACCAACCTCGTCTCCAACGCCGTGAAGTTCACCGAGCACGGCCGTGTCGACGTCGACGCCACCGCTCGGCCCGGCGAGGACGGGGACGGTGGCGGGGACACCACCCTCGTCGTCACCGTGACCGACACCGGCATCGGGGTGCCGCCCGACAAGGTCGCCGGGCTGTTCGACCCCTTCACCCAGGCCGACGCCTCCACGACCCGCATGTACGGCGGCACCGGCCTGGGCCTGGCCATCTCGCACGAGATCGTGCAGGCGCTCGGCGGCAGCCTCGAGCACCGCCCGAACCCGACCGGTGGCGCCGTCTTCACCGCGCGGGTCCCGCTCGCGCCCCCCACCGGCGACGTCGTCGACGCCGCCGACGAGCAGGCCCGCGCGCTGCTCGGCGGGCGCCGCGTGCTGGTGGTCGACGACAACCCGGCCAACCGCCTGATCCTCGTCGAGCAGCTCGGCTGGTGGGACCTGGAGGTCGAGGTGGCGGCGTCGGTCGACGAGGCGCTGGCCGCGACCGCCCGGGCCGGGCGCGAGGCGGCGCCGTACGCCGCGGTGCTGCTGGACATGGCCATGCCCGAGCGCGACGGCCTCGACCTGGCCCGCACCCTGCGCGCCGACCCCGCCCACGACGCGACCGTGCTGCTGATGCTGACGTCGATGACCCACCTCGGCACCGCGGAGCTGCGCCGGGCGGGTCTCGACGACTGCCTGGTCAAGCCGGTGCTCTCGGGGGTGCTGCGCACCACGCTGCTCGAGCACCTGGCGACCGCCCCGGCCGAGGCGGGCCAGCCCCAGCGCCCCGGTCGTCGCCACCGCGTGCTGGTCGTCGAGGACAACCCGGTCAACCAGATGGTCGCCGGTGGGCTGCTCCAGCACCTCGGCTACGACCACGACACCGTCGACGACGGCCGGGCGGCCGTGGAGGCGGTGGCCGCCGGCGGCTGGGACGCGGTGCTGATGGACGTGCAGATGCCCGTGCTCGACGGGTACGCCGCGACCCGGTGCATCCGCGCGGCCGAGGCCGACGCCGGCGCGCCCCGGCTGCCGGTGATCGCGATGACCGCCGCCGCCGTGGAGGGCGAGCGCGAGCGGTGCGCCGAGGCCGGCATGGACGACTACCTGACCAAGCCGGTCGACCCGGCCGCGCTCGCCGAGACCCTCGCCCGCTGGCTCGACGCCGCGCCCGACCCCGCCACCGACACCCAGCACCACCTGCCACCCGGCACCGAACCCCAGGAGACCGCGATGAGCGAGCCCGTCCCGCCCACGCACGACCCCGCGCTGGCCGGCATCGACGTCGACCGGCTCGAGATGCTGCGCGAGCTCGACGAGGACAGCACCGACTACCTCGACCGCGCCATCGCGAACTTCTCCCGCAACTGCGGCGAGGCCATGACCGCGATGGGCGACGCGATCGCCGCGGGCGACGCCGACGCCCTGCGCCAGGCCTCGCACAAGCTCGCCGGCGGTGCGCTCAACCTCGGCGTGACCTACGCGGGCGAGGCGGTGCGGCGCATCGAGCAGGTCGCCGACAGCGGGACCGTCGAGGGCGCCGCCGACCTGCTGCCCCAGGCCGACGAGGCGCTCGAGCGGGGCCGCGCGGCGCTGGCCTCCTACCAGGAGTGGTACCGGGGCCTCAGCGGCTGACCGGCTCCGTCGTCGTGCTGCCGGGGTCCTGGGCCTCGACGACGTCGTCGCCGGTCCAGGCGCACGAGCCCTCGGTGCCGCGGGCCCGGTCGGGGTCGGCCTTGCGCACCGAGCGCTCGGGCGGGTCGATGGCCCGCGCCACCGTCGCCCGCACGTGGTCGTAGTCGGGGTCGCCGGAGGAGAAGCGCTCCGAGGGCTTGAAGACCACCGAGCGGACCTTGGCGTCCTTCATCCGCAGCCCCAGCTCGACGAACGGCGGCAGCAGGTCGCGCGGGATGTCGGTCGTCACGATGTCCATGCCGGCCTCGGCGAGCCCGGTGTAGCGGCGCAGCAGCGTCATCGGGTCGGCGGCCTCGATGATGGCGTCGACCGCACAGCGCTGCCGCTCCATGCGGCGGTAGTCGTCGGAGCCGTAGCGGCCGCGGGCGAACCACAGGGCGTGGAACCCGTCGAGGTGCTGGTCGGGCCCCGGTTCGATCCACGCGGTCGGCTCGATGCCGGCGTCGGTGTTGCCGTTGACGGCCACCGGCTCGTTGACGTTGACGGTGATGCCGCCGATCGCGTCGACCACCTGCTCGAACCCACGCAGGTTGACCAGCACGTAGTAGTCGACGTCGATGCCCAGGGAGCCGGCGACGGCGAGCTTGAGGGCGTCGGCGCCCTCGTCGGCCCCCTCCTCCGCGCTGGCACCCAGGACCCCGGGGTGCAGCAGCGGCACCTGGCCGTAGACCGCGTTGAGCATGTAGCCGGCCGGATCGCCGTAGCCCGTGAAGCCGTCGGGGTAGAGCTCGTGCAGCACGCTGCCCTCGGGGAACTGGGCGTACATCATGTTGCGCGGCAGCGAGAAGAGGACCGTCTTCCCGGTGGCGGTCTCGATGCTGGCCAGGATCAGGCTGTCGGTGCGCACCCCCGCGCGGGAGTCGGAGCCGTCGCCGCCCAGGAGCAGCACGTTGACGCGCTCGCGCCCGCCCCAGGGGTCGGCCACCGTCACGTCGCGCGGGATGGTGGCGCTGCGCGGGGCCTCCTCGAAGACCGTCTCGACGAGGTCGGCCTGCACCGTGGCGTAGCGCGCCGCGACCCCGAGCGGAGCACCGACCAGGACGACCAGCAGCAGCACGAAGGCGTGGCCGGCCACGGTCGCGGTGCGCGAGCGGCGTACGGGACGGGCCTGGCGATAGGTGAGCCAGACCGTCAGGGCCCAGACCACCAGCCCGACCAGCGCCACCGCGGCCAGCACCTTCAGGCGCCCGGGGTCCATGGCCAGGTCGATGAGGGCGCGCAGGTCGGCCGCCCGGCTCGCCATCCCGACGGCGTACGCCGCCGCCACGCAGCTGGGCACGAGCACCAGCAGGCCCAGCAGCGTGCGACCGGTCCAGACGAAGCCGGAGCCCGGGAGCAGGGCGCCCATCAGGGTCACCCCGACGGTGCCGGGCAGCCCCTGCGCGCGCCGGCGCGACGGGGGGCGGCGACGCTTGCCGCGGCGCGGTGGGGCGCTGGGCTCGTCCATGACGACCTCGCTGGCAGGGGAAGACGGGCGCTGGGAAGGTACCAGCCGCGCCGGGCCCCGACGGGGACCTCGGCGCGGGGCTCGTCAGGCTTTGCCGTCGTGCGGCTCAGCGGCCGGTGAGGCGTCCGGTGGCGACGTCGCGGTGCAGCGCCACGTCGGCGGCGTACACCTCCTCGACCAGGTCGCGGGTGGCGGCCGAGACCTCGTGCTGGCGCTCGGGCGAGACGTTGCGCTGCTTGAGCTGGCTCTTGCGCGCCTTCTTGGGCCCCAGGCACTCGTGCAGCCAGGCCAGGAAGTCGTCGAGGTCCTCGTAGCGGTAGAGCCGGTCCACGCCGGGGGCGCCATCGGGGCCGGTGACGTAGCTGGACTGCGAGGGCAGGTCGATCTCGCCGGTCGACACCCGGCCCACGAACTCGTCGAAGCTCATCTCGCCGGTGTACGTCGCGGTGCCGACGATGCCCGGCCGCGAGCGGTAGCGCCACCACGACGACATCCAGGACACCGGGTCGCGCACCAGGGCCGCGACCTCGTAGCCGGTGCGCGGGTAGCCGTGCTCGTCGAGCAGCGGGGCGATGTCACGCTCGAAGCCCTGCACCCCGACGTGCTTGAGCGAGTGCGGGCCCGAGGTCACGAGCTGGGCGTGCTTGGCGAAGGCCGCCTCCAGGGCGGTGGAGCCCGACTTGGGCACGGCGAGGACGACGAAGCCGTACTTGGGGGCGGCGATCATGGCTCCAGTCTGCCGCGTGGCCGGCCCTCACCCCACAGGGGCCTTGGGGCGGTGGTCGCCGGTGGGTAGCGTCACCGGCATGGAATCGAACGCACGTACGAACGACGTCCCCGCCGAGCAGCCCGATGTCCTGGGTGCCGAGCGCCCCGACCCCAGCGCCACCGAGAAGGACCCCTCGGACTGGGTCAGCGGCGACGAGCCGGCCACCGGTGCCCAGAAGAGCTACCTCGACACGCTGGCCCGCGAGGCCGGCGAGACCATCGACGCCGACCTCACCAAGGCCGAGGCCTCCCAGCACATCGACCGGCTCCAGACCGGTGACCAGGGCGGCGGCCAGAACAGTGACCAGAGCGGTGACGCGCAGGGCTGAGCGGCGCGGCGCGCGACGGGGCGGCACGACCGGCCACAGGATGGGCCCATGAGCGAGCACCCGTCCACCGGCGACCGCGACCACGCGGACGATCCCTCGCGCTCGCGCGGCAGCACCGACGGGCCGCTCGAGGACGAGCTCGAGGACGCCATCGACCGCCAGCTCGACGAGGGCGTGCAGCGGATGGGCCGCGGCGTCGTGGCCACCGCGGTCACCGGCTTCTTCGGCGGTTCCGAGGTGGCCTTCGGGGTGCTGGCGCTGCTCGCGGTCTACCACGAGACCGGCAGCCACCTGCTGGCCGGCATCGCCTTCTCGCTGGGCTTCGTGGCGCTGCTGCTGGCGCGCTCGGAGCTCTTCACCGAGGGCTTCCTCATCCCGGTGGTGACGGTGGCCGCACGACGGGCGCGGTTCCGCTCGCTGCTGCGGCTGTGGGGCCTCACGCTGCTGGGCAACCTGCTCGGCGGCTGGGTGATCATGTGGCTGGTCGTGCAGGCCTTCCCGGCATACCACTCCGACCTGGTCGACATGGGCACCCACTTCGTCGACGCGGGCCTGTCGCTGGAGACCTTCAGCCTCGCCGTGCTCGCCGGCGCCGCCATCACCCTGATGACCCGCATGCAGCAGGGCACCGACGAGATGGTCGCCAAGATCATCGCGGCCGTGGCCATCGGCTTCCTGCTCGCGGGCCTGCAGATGTTCCACTCCATCCTCGACTCGCTGATGGCCTTCGGCGCCCTGCACACCGGCGAGGCCGGCTTCGGGTACGCCGACTGGGCGCGGTGGTTCTCCTGGACCGTGCTCGGCAACATGGTCGGCGGCATCGGGCTGGTGACGCTGCTGCGCCTGGTGCGCAGCCGCGACCGCGTCGCCGCCGAGCGCGAGCGGGCGGCGTACGACGCGAGGGGCTGAGGGGGCCTAGCCCGAGGAGTCGCGCACCCCGCCGCCGGGGGTCACCTCGGCCTCGCCCGAGATCGCGGCGCGCAGGCTCGGGGTGGCCTGCAGGACGACGATGTCGGCCGGCATCTCGATGCCGGCCCCGTCGAGCGCGGCCTTGACCGACCGGATGGCGGCGTCGGTGGCCAGCACGACGTCGTGCTGGTCGGGCGCGCACCAGAAGCGGGCCTCGATGTCGACCGTGGAGACCCCCAGCTGGGTCACGACGGCCTCCGGCTCGGGGGTGTCGTCGACGCGCGGCAGGTTCTCCTCCAGCGCCGCGCGGATCACCCGGCACGCCTCGCCGGTGTCGTTCTCGTAGGCGATCCCGACGACGAAGGCCACCCGGCGGCTCGGGAAGTGGGTGCGGACCGTGATGACCGCCTTGTAGACGTCGCGGTTGGGGATCAGCACGAGCTGTCCGTCGAAGGTCCTGAGCCGGGTCTCGCGGATCGTGATCGCCTGGACGGTGCCGGAGACCTCCCCCACGCTGATCTGGTCACCGGAGCGGAACGGCTGGCGCAGGATGAGCAGCAGGCCGGAGAGCAGGTTCTCCAGGATGTCCTGGAACGCGAAGCCGGCGGCCACCGAGAAGAACCCGAGCCCGGCGAGCATGTTGACCGGCTTGACCGAGGGGAAGACCAGCACGACGGCGGCCATCACCGCGAGGAACAGCAGCACCCAGCCGGCCAGCTTGCTCATCACCGTCGTGAAGCTCGGGGTGTGCCGCGAGCGCAGGAGCCGCTGCAGGACCCACCGCAGCCCCCGCGACAGCAGGTACCCGAGCACGACGACCCCCAGGGCCAGCAGCACCCGGGGCCCGGCCCCGACCAGCGCGTCGAGCAGGTCGGTCGCCTTGTCACCCATGCCGGGCACAGTAGCCCCAGGCACGGCGATCCCCTGGTAGGGCGGGTGGGGCTCGAACCCACGACCCAAGGATTATGAGTCCTCTGCTCTGACCGGCTGAGCTACCGCCCCTCGGCGTCGTACCTTAGCCAGCCTCCCCCACCGCGGGTGCCGCCGGGCCCGGGAGTTTCATCGGGTGCCCGACAGATCTCCTGGCGGGAGCATGAACCTTCATGGTCCCGGCGACAGGTGCATCGGGTGCCCGATGAAACTCCCCCGCGGGCGCCCGCCCCCCGGCGGAGGGGATGCGCGGCCGGGCGGGGCGTGCCAGTCTCGGGGGATGTCGCAGCCGACCGAGACACCGCAGCCCCTGGAGCACCTCGACGAGACCTGGCAGCGGATGCTGTGCGTGGTCGCGCACCCCGACGACCTGGAGTTCGGGGCCGCAGCGGCGGTGGCGCGCTGGACCGGGCAGGGCAAGGAGGTCGCCTACTGCATGGTCACCAGCGGCGAGGCCGGCATCGACGCGCTGCACCCCGACGAGGCCAGGCCGCTGCGCGAGCAGGAGCAGGTCGACAGCGCCAGGGTCGTCGGGGTCGACGTGGTCGAGTTCCTCGGCCTGCCCGACGGGGTGCTGGAGTACGGCGTCGCGCTGCGGCGGGTGATCGCCGAGGTCGTGCGCCGCCACCGCCCCGACATCGTGCTGACCGGCAACTTCCGCGAGACCTGGGGCGGGCGCAACCTCAACCAGGCCGACCACATCGCCGTCGGCCAGGCGGTCCTCGACGCCGTGCGCGACGCCGGCAACCGCTGGGTCTTCCCCGAGCAGCTCACCGGCGAGCGCTCCGTCGGCACCCTCGAGCCGTGGGGCGGGGTGCGCGAGGTGTGGGCGTTCGGCTCCCCGCAGGCCACCCACGCGGTCGACACGACCGACAGCTTCGACGCCGGCGTCGCCTCCCTCGAGGCGCACCGGGCCTACATCGACGGCCTGGGCTGGGAGGACTTCGACGCCCGCGAGTTCCTCGAGGGCATGGCCCGCGCGAGCGGGCAGCGCCTCGGCACGCCGCTGGCCGCGCCCTTCGAGGTGTTCCCGATGGGCTGGGGCGAGTAGCCCCGCCAGCAACGCCGAAGGGCCCGCCGCGACGATGTCGCGTGCGGGCCCTTCGCTCTCTGCTCCCCCGGTTGGACTCGAACCAACAACCCTCCGATTAACAGTCGAATGCTCTGCCAGTTGAGCTACAGGGGATCGGTGCAGCGCGCACACAGTAGCAAGGTGCCCGGGCGGTGAGAAATCGAGGTCCTCAGCCGCCCTCGACCTGCTGGCGGGCCAGGGCGAGCGCCTGCTCGGCCGCCTCCCGGACCGCCGGATCCGCGGGGTCGACGCCCTCGTCGTACTCGTAGAACCAGCGCACCGGCTCGCGCCCGGACGGCGCCCGGCGGGCCACCACCCGCAGTCCGCGGCGCGGGCCGAGGGAGACCTGGTGCTGGTAGACCATGCTGGCCGTCACCCGCTCGCGGACCAGCTCCAGCAGGCGGGTGGCCTCGTGCAGCACCAGCTCGTGCTCGACGCGCTGCTCGCCCCACGAGCCGACCTCGCTGACGCGCAGCGTGTCGGTCTCGGCGTCCCAGTCGGCCGCCTCGACCTGCTCCCAGGGCAGCCGGCGCACCGGTGCCTGGCCCCGCCGCAGGTAGAGCGCATCGCGGCTGCCGCCGACCACGGGGCCGTCGGGGCCGTCGGGGCCGTCGGGGCCGGCCCAGGCCAGCAGCCGCTCGCCGCGGGCGACGCCGAGGTCGGGCCGGGCGGCACGCCGAGAGAACCTCATGCGCCCACCACCCGGTCGCGCAGCGCGCGGCGGTGCTGCTCGAGCGCGGCCAGCTCGCCGAACATCCGGTTGTAGCTGTCGGGGTCGTCGACGGGGTTGGTGCGCTGGAGCCGCGACTTCACCTCGGTGATCCGCCGTGCCGCAGTCAGCTCGAGCAGGCGCAGCACGTGGTGGCCGACGTACGCCGCGTCGGGCTCCTTGTCGGTCAGCAGCGGCTCGACGGCCAGCATCGAGACCGCGGCCAGCACGTCGGGGTCGCTGGCACCGTCGCGCAGCCGCCCCGCCCACCCGGGGTCGCCCGCACCGGCGGCCGGCCCGCCGGCGGCGGCCACGACCGCCCACACGCCGCGGTAGGTGGGGTGGGTGAAGTCGTCGGGCCCGATGTCGGCGGTGCTGCGACCGATCGCCATCGGGTGCTGCACCACCAGCTTCAGCGTCTCGCGCTCGAGCTCGAACCGGGGGTCGCGCAGGTCGGGCAGCGCCTGGCGCGCCGGGGCGGCCGGCTGCTCCCCCGCGTCGGGCGACTGGGCGCCGGTGGTGGCGCTGTCGCGCCGGTCGGGACGCCCGGACCTCTGCGGGCCGCGGGCCGCGGCCCGGCGCACCTCGGACCGCGCCTCGTCGGGGTCGGTGCCGACCATCTGCGCGAGCTCGCGCGAGAAGGCGTCGACCTTCGACTTGTCGCGCACGCTCGTGACCAGCTTGGCCCCCTCGCGCAGCGCGTCGACGCGGCCGTCGGCGCGGTCGAGGTCGAAGCGGGACACCACGTTCGAGAGCACGAAGCGGTAGAGCGGCACCCGGCGCGCGACCAGCTCGCGCACGGCGGCGTCGCCCTGCTGGATGCGCAGGTCGCAGGGGTCCATCCCGCCGGGCTCGACCGCGACGTAGGTCTGGGACACGAAGTTCTGGTCGCCGCCGAAGGCCCGCAGGGCCGCCTTCTGCCCGGCGGCGTCGCCGTCGAAGGTGAAGATCACCTCGCCGCGGAACTCCTCGTGGTCGTTGAGGAAGCGGCGCAGCACCCTGGCGTGCTCGTCACCGAAGGCGGTGCCGCAGGTGGCCACCGCGGTGCCGACGCCGGCCAGGTGGCAGGCCATCACGTCGGTGTAGCCCTCCACGATCACGGCCTGGCTGGACCGGCCGATCTCGCGGCGCGCCAGGTCGATGCCGTAGAGCACCTGGCTCTTCTTGTAGATCGGGGTCTCGGAGGTGTTGAGGTACTTCGCGTCGATGCGGTCGTCGTCGAAGATGCGTCGGGCACCGAAGCCGATGGTGTCTCCGGAGGCGTCGCGGATGGGCCACAGCAGCCGTCCACGGAACCGGTCGTACGGCGAGCGGCCGACCGCGACGAGCCCGCCGGTGGTCAGCTCGTCGACGCTGAACCCCTTCTGGCGCAGGTGCTTGAAGAGCGCCTCGCCGTCGCGCGGCGCGAAGCCGACACCGAACGTCTGGGCGGCGGCCTGGTCGAAGCCGCGCTCGTCGAGGAACTGGCGGGCCACGAGGGCGTCGGGCGTGGCGAGCTGCTCGGCGTACCAGGCCTGCGCCTCCTTGTGCGCCTCGACGAGCCGGCCGCGCTGGGGGCCCTTGGGCTTCTCGTAGGTGCCGTCGCCCTCGTCGCGCTGCAGCGCCACGCCGGACTTGTCGGCGAGGCGCTCGACGGCCTCGCCGAAGGAGAGCCCGTCGATCTTCATCACGAAGCTGATGACGTCGCCGCCCTCCTGGCACCCGAAGCAGTGGAAGAAGCCACGGGAGGGGGTGACGTGGAAGGAGGCGGACTTCTCGTCGTGGAAGGGGCACAGGCCCTTCATCGAGCCGCCGCCGGCGTTGCGCAGGGTCACGTACTGCGAGACGACCTCGTCGATACGGGCCTTCTCGCGCACCTCGGCGATGCTCTGCTCGCGAATCCTGCCCACCACGTCGGCGATCCTACGGGCGGGCGGGCGCGGTCAGTACTCGCCCGTCATCTGGTTGTGGAGGGGCTCCCCCGCGGCGTACCTCTCGAGCTGCTCGCGCACCAGCCGGTGGGCACGCGGCCACATGGCCGAGGTGGCGCCGCCGACGTGCGGGGAGACCAGCAGACCGGGTGCGTCCCACAGCGGGTCGTCGGCGGGCAGCGGCTCGGTGTCGACCACGTCGACGGCCGCGACCAGGCGGCCGGCGTGCAGCTCGGCCAGCAGGTCGGCGGTGACGACGACCGGCCCCCGGGCCATGTTCACCAGCAGGGCGCCGTCCTTCATCCGCGCCAGCAGGTCGGCGTCGACCAGCCCCCGGGTCTCGTCGGTGAGCGGCACGATGAGCACCACCACGTCGGCGTCGCCGACCAGGTCGGGCAGCTCGTCGAAGCCGTGCACCGGCCCCCGCTCGGTCTCCCTGGCGGTGCGCGCGACCTTGACGACCTCGCACTCGTTGGGCAGCAGCCGGTCCTCGATCGCCTGGCCGATCGCGCCGTACCCGACGAGCAGGACCCGCTTGTCGGCGAGCGAGGGCCGCCACCGGGTGTTCCACCGGTGCTGTTCCTGGTCGCGGACCATGCCCGGCACGTCGCGCAGCGCCGCCAGCACCAGCGTCAGGGTCAGCTCGGCCGTCGAGGTGTCGTGGATGCCGCGGCCGTTGCACAGGGTGACGCCCTCGGGGACCCGGCTGCGCACGTTGTCGACGCCGGCGCTGAGGGTCTGCACCACCTGGAGGCCGCTCATCCGCTCCAGCACGTCGCCGACCTGCGGCCCCATGGCGTACGGCGTCACGTAGAAGGCGACGTCGGCGACCGTGTCGGGCACGTGCTCGCGGGGGTCGACGACCTCGTAGCGCAGACCGCGGGGCACCTCGCCCAGCTCGGCGGGGTCGAAGGGCAGCCAGACGAGCGGCTCGCGCTGATCGGTCATGGCCACACGCTAGCCGCGGGCCCTGAGCTGTTCCCAGCGCGCCACCGCGCTCGCGTCGGTCAGCGAGGCCACCTGGTCGACGACCACCCGCAGCCGCTCGGCGTCGTCGCGGGCCTCGTGCCAGTCGTCGGCGAAGGGCCGGTCGAGGGCGTCGGGACCACGCTCGAGGAGCAGGGAGACCAGCTCGGCCATCAGCTCGCGCTGGCGCGACATCACCGCGATCCGGTCCTCGGCCTGCATCACGTAGTGGGCCGCGACCCCCTTGAGCACCGCGACCTCGAGGCGGGTGCGCTCGGGCACGACCAGGTCGGCGCGGTAGCGCACGAACGGGCCGTCGGCGGCCGCGAAGGTCGCGGCCTGCACCTCGCCGCAGAAGCGGCCGATCAGGTCGCTGGTCAGGTTCTTCAGCGCCGCCAGGCTGCGCCGCGAGGCGTCGTACGGCGTGGTGGGCCACGAGCCGACCGAGCGCAGCCCTGAGAGCACCTCGTCGAGCACGTCGTCGTCGGCGCCCGGCTCGTACCAGGCGCGGACGGTCGCCCAGACCCCTGCGGTGTCGAGCTCGGTGAGGTCGACGCGTCCGGCGACGGTGCCGTCCTCGACGTCGTGCACCGAGTAGGCGACGTCGTCGGCGAGGTCCATCACCTGCGCCTCGAGGCAGCGGCGCACCCCACCCCCGGGCACCGGGGCGCGCATCCAGTCGAAAACCGGCAGGTCGTCCTCGTAGACCCCGAACTTGTGCACCTCGCGCGGCGAGCCGTCGGCGTGCACCCCGCTGGGTGCCTCGGCGGCCCCGCGGGGCCACGGGTACTTCGTGCAGGCGTCGAGGGTGGCCCGGGTCAGGTTGAGCCCGACCGAGCGGCCCTCGGCGTCGATGGTCTTGGCCTCGAGCCGGGTCAGCAGCCGCAGCGTCTGGGCGTTGCCCTCGAAGCCGCCGCAGGCACCGCTCAGCTCGGCCAGCACCCGCTCGCCGTTGTGGCCGAACGGCGGGTGGCCCAGGTCGTGGGCGAGCGCCGCGGTCTCGGCGATGTCGGGCAGGCTGCCCAGCGCGCGCGACAGGTCGCGGGCCACCTGGGCGACCTCGAGACTGTGGGTGAGCCGATTGCGCACGAAGTCGTCGCTCTGCGGACCCACCACCTGGGTCTTGGCCGCGAGCCGCCGGGAGGCTGCGGCGTGCACCACGCGGGCGCGGTCGCGCTCGAAGGGGGTGCGCTCGGGCGCGTCGACCCGCTTGGGCGGCTCGGGCACCAGGCGCTCGCGCGCGTGCTCGTCGTAGAGGTCCAGGGCGTCCATGGCGCCGCCACCCTATGCGGTGCCTCCCCCCTAGACTCGCGCCGTGCTGCCCCTCGGAGGACCGGACCCCACGACCTGGGACGACCTCGCGCTGGCCGCCCGCAACCTCTTCGCCACCCACGCCTGGGCCAGCACGTGGTGGGGCGAGTACGCCGACGGCGCCACCCCGCACGTGCTCGTGGACGACCCGCAGGCACCCCGGGTGGTGCTGCCGCTGCACTCGCGCGGTCGTGCGCTGCGCCAGGTGCGCTGGATCGGCCACGGCCCGGCCGACCTGCTCGGGCCGGTGTGCGCGCCCGAGGACCTGCCCCGTGCGGCTCCCCTGCTGCGCGCGGCGCTCGAGGGCGGCGACCTGCCGGCCGACGTGGTGCTCCTCCAGGACTGCCCGGTCGCCGCGCCCTGGTGGGAGCCGTTCGACGCCCGCCCGATCAGCACCGAGGTGAGCCCGGTGCTGCGCTTCGCCGAGGGCCTGACCTGGGAGTCGTGGCTGGGCTCGAAGAGCAAGAACTTCCGCGGTCAGGTCAACCGCAAGCCGCGCACCCTCGAGCGCGACCACGACGTGGTGGTCCGCCTGGCCACGGCCGAGACGCTCGCGGGCGACCTCGACGCGCTCTTCGCCCTGCACGCCGCGAGGTGGGAGGGTGACAGCCCCCTGCTCGACCCCCGCCAGCACCGCTTCACGCGGGCCTTCGCCACGCTGGCGCTGGAGCGCGGCTGGCTGCGGTTGTGGTCGATGGACGTCGACGGCCGGTGCGTCTCGTCGCTGCTCACCTTCGCCTTCGGCCCCGACGTGTACTGCTACCAGTTCGGGCGCGATCCGGAGATGGACCGCGAGTCCGTGGGCTTCGTGCTCCTCGTGCACGCCGTGCGCGACGCGCTCGAGTCGGGCGCGCGTGAGTTCCGGTTCCTGCGCGGCGACGAGGACTACAAGTACCGCTTCGCCGACGCGGACGACCCGGTCGGCACCTACGCCCTGCCGCGCGGGCTGCGCGGCCGCGCCGCCGTCGCGCTGGCCGCCCGCCGCCGCGCGGGCCAGGACTGATCAGGCGCGCGCCGGGGCGGGCGCGTGCGGCGACTGCTCCACAGCCTCGGTGACGTCCTTGACCACCAGGATGCCCAGGACCGCGGCCGCCACCCACAGGGCCGATGCGACGACGTCGGACAGGTTGGCGTTCGCGAGGGCGGAGAAGTAGTCGGGGTCGGCAGGGTCCGCGCCACCGAGCAGCACCGAGGTCACGCGGTCGGCGATGGAGGCACCGACCACGCTGATCCACCACCACAGGACGACGTTGGTCGAGGGGCCCGAGCCGCTCCGGCTGCCCAGCCGCACGTCCTCGACCATCTGGTAGGGCCGCCACAGGTTGAGCACCGGCACGAACCACCCACCGATCGCCCACCCCGACCTGTGCTCCAGCCGCGCCGGGTCCATCCGGTCGCTGCGGTGGGCCTGGAACAGCCAGATGATCATCAGCACCAGCACCATGATGTGCAGGACGACCAGCACCAGCCCGGTGACGACGGTGCCGGCGTCGTACGCCGTCGCGCGGCCCTGGTCGATGGAGGCCGGGTCGGAGGCCCAGCCGGCGAAGGTGCGCCAGGCCCAGGACGAGAACACCGCGTTGACCGCGTTGCCGAGCAGCGCGAGGCCGAGGACCACCACCAGCGCTCGGGACAGGGTGGACCAGCCGGAGCTGAGTGCGGGTCGGGAGGACTGCGTCGTAGTGGTCACGAGCGGGAAGTATGGGGGCTCGCCCATCCCGACCCCAAGTCGGCCGAGCAGTCACTTCTGAACCATCGAGCAGTCAGGTTTGAACCCTCGACCAGTCACTTCCGCACCCTCGAAAAAGTTTTCGATCCACCTGTGGAAAACGGGGTTTGACCTGGTGCTTTGTCGGTGGCGGCTGAGATACTTCACTCATGTCGACCACCGCCGCGCACCCCGTCGGGAGTGCTGTCGCGCAGGTGCGCTCGGTGCTGAGCGAGGTCGCCGGTACGCCGTTGTGGTCGATGAGCCAAGGCGAGGCTGCTGAGGCGCTGGCGGAGGTCGCGCGGGTGGAGGCCATGTTGGTCGAGGTGCGCTCGGGGTTGCTGACCCATGCCGAGAGCGTCGGGGTGCAGGAGCGCAACGCCTCGCCGTCGTTGGCGGTCTGGCACTCCAACGTCACCAGGTCGACCAAGCGGGAGTCGTTCCGCCAGGTACGCCTCGCCGAAGGGCTCGCCCGACACGTGCTGGTGCGTGAAGCGCTGGGGCGTGGGGACCTGGTCGCGGAGCAGGCCTCGGTGATCTGTACGTCGCTGGACGCGCTGCCCGACGACCTCGAGGCGGCGGTCCTCGAGCAGGCCACGACAGCGCTGGTCGAGTTCGCGCAGGTGCACGACGCGAAAGCGCTGCGGGTGCTGGGGCGCCGCATCCTCGACGTCGTCGCACCCGAAGTCGGTGAGGCCTGGGAGGCCGAGCAGCTGGACCGCGAGGAACGCGAGGCCGAGAAGTCGTCGGTGTTCCGGATGCGCGAGGACGGCCACGGCCGCATCAAAGGCTCCTTCACCGTCCCGACCCTGGTCGGGCAGATGCTCGAGAAAGCCCTGATGGCGTTCGCCGCCCCCAAGCACCAGATCGCCAACCGGGCAGGCACGGACGAGGCACCGGAACCGGTACGCCGGCCCACCGCGCGGCGGCTGGGCGATGCGTTCGTCGAGCTCATCGAACGCCTCGACCCCAAGCGACTGCCCCGCGCCGGCGGAGTCAACGCCACCGTGGTCGTCACCATGACCCTCGCCTCGCTGCAGGGTGGGCTCGCCGCGGCTGCGCTCGACACCGGCGGCCGGATCAGCGCCGGGGCCGCACGGCGGTTGGCGTGCGAGGCCGGCATCGTCCCCGTCGTCCTCGACGGGGAGAGCAAACCGCTGGACGTGGGCCGGGCCAAGCGGTTCTTCACCAAGACCCAGCGCATCGCGATGGGCATCCGCGACGGCGGCTGCACCGCCAAGGGCTGCGACGCACCACCCGCGATGTGCCACGCCCACCACGACGACCCCTGGGCCCACCACGGCCTCACCGACCTGGCCCGCGGCCGCCTGCTGTGCCCGTACCACCACCGGCGCATCCACGACCCCGACTACGAGACCAGCATCGGTGGGGACAACCAGGTCACCTTCCACCACCGCACCTAGACCCCGCTCTTCCCTGCGTGAGCACCAGGACGGCGAACGCCGCGAGCCGGCCGGTTCGAACGAGCCGACTCGGCGTACCGCCGTGGGTCGAGCGACCGTCGATACCTGGTGACCCCATGGCGTGCGGCGAGGTCCGCGCAATTCTTGTGGGGTCTCGGCGACGCGCGTCGCTGGCGCTCCTTGCTGCTCGACCAACGGAGCGTCGTACGGCGTGGACTCGCGCCGGCGCGGGGGCGAGCGCGTGACCCCGGGTCCCCGCACTCGTTGTGTCGGTCGTCACCACCCACCAGGAGCACACATGCGTCGAGTCACCGCCCTGGCCACCGCGGCCGCCACGCTCGCCACCCTGGGGCTCAGCGCCCTGGGCGGCCCGGCCGCCCCGTCGGCGTACGCCGCGACCGGCGAGGTCAGGGTGAGCGAGGGCTGCGTGGGCAGCGTGCCCGAGCCGGGCGGGAGCGACGCGGTCGAGATCTGCTACTCGCTGTTCCGGCCCGCCGGGGCGACGCGCAAGAGGCCGGTGCCGATGATCGTGCACAGCCACGGCTGGGGCGGCTCGCGCACCACCGACCCCGCCTCCTTCGAGACCTTCCTCGACGCGGGCTACGGCGTGCTCTCCTTCGACCAGCGCGGCTGGGGCGAGTCCGGCGGCCACGCCCATGTCGAGAACCCTGCCTTCGAGGGCCACGACGTACGACGCCTGGTGCGGCTCGTCAGCCGCCTCGGGTGGGTGCAGCAGGACCGCCCGGGCGACCCGCGCCTCGGCGCGATCGGTGGCTCCTACGGGGGCGGCTACCAGTTCCTCGGCGCCTTCGAGTCGCTGCGCACCAAGGGCCGCCCGGTCTTCGACGCGCTGGCCCCGCAGATCACCTGGAACGACCTCTCCTCGAGCCTGGCTCCTGAGGGTGTCGTGCGCACCGAGTGGGCGCTGCTGCTGGCCGCTGCCTCGGTGCCCGCCGACGCGCTGCCGCAGAACGTCTACAAGGCGCTCCTCGAGGGGGCTGCTCTCGGTGAGTGGCCCGACGGCTCGGTGCCCGGCACCGAGGACATGGCCTCCTTCATGAGGAGGAACGGCCCCGCGTGGCACGTCTCGAAGGGACGCCGCCTCGACATCCCGGTCCTGCTCGGCCAGGGCACCACCGACGGCCTGTTCCCGCTCCAGGAGGGTCTGGAGAACTGGCGCACCGCGCTGACTCCGAAGGCCCGCAGGCAGAGCATCTTCGTCGGCTACAACGGCGGCCACGTGCTGCCGGCCGTGCTCCCGATGGGCGTCTCGATCACCTCCGACCCGTGCAGCAAGGCACTGGCCGGCGGCAGCTTCGAGCAGCTCTCGCTGCGGTTCTTCGACGAGCAGCTGCGCGGGCAGGACACCGGCCTGGCCGGCTACGGCCGCCTGCACATCGCCACGCCCACCGACGAGTGCCTGACCACGCGCGCCGAGCGCCCCAACCGCAGCATCGAGATCGGCACCGTGGCCAGCTCGACCGCCGCCGGCCTGCCCCTGGCGACCGAGATCGCCGCAGGCCCGTTCACGGTGGCCGGCTCGGCGTACCTGACCGCCGACGTGACCGCGGTCGGTGTCGAGAACCGCGCCTTCTACGGCCTGGCCGTCGGCACCTCGCCGGCGAACGCGCGCCTGGTGCAGAACAACGTGCTCCCGCTGCGCGAGCCGCTGCCCGTGGTCGGGGAGAAGCGCCGCATCCCGCTGCCCGCCGTGGGCGTCGACGTGCCCGCGGGGCAGAGCCTCTACCTGCTGGCCAGCCCGGTCAGCGAGACCTTCGTGGGCATGAGCAGCCGCACCCCGGGTGTCATCGTGCTCGAGGACACGGTGGTGCACCTGCGCCGCCTGGTGGCTCGCCGCCCTTAACCTGGGCCGGTGCTCCCCCGCTCACGCACCACCGCCCTCGCGCTCGCCGTCGTGCTCGCGGGTCTCGGCACGCCCGCGCTGGCCGACGAGTCCCCCACGGGTCGGGCCCCCCTCGCCGCGACCGAGCCCGGGGTCCCGGCCGGCGGGGTCGACGGTCCGCACAGCTCCGACGGGGTGCGCGGTGAGGTCGCCCCGCGCGCCGTGGCGCGCGACGACGAGCCGGGCACGCGGGTGGTGCTCGAGCAGCGCCGCATCGCCCCGGGCGTGAAGTTCTCCTCGTGGAGCGAGACCGACTCGCGCGGCCCGGTGCGCTCCCACCTGCTCGCCGTCGACCTCGACGAGAGCAGCCTCCAGCTCGACTACGCCGCACCGACCACGGTGGCCGCCACCGACGACGTGATGTCCCTGGCGCGAGCCCGCGAGGCGATCGCTGCCGTCAACGGCGACTTCTTCGACATCGGCCGCACCGGTGCCCCGCTGGGCGTCGGCCGCTCGGTGACCCGCGGGCTGTTCAACGCCCGGGCCAGCGGCTGGAACTCGGCGTTCTACCTCACCAGGAAGGGCCGCCCCCAGGTCGGCGAGGTGACCCTGCGCGGCGCCATCAAGGAGCGCCCCGCCGCCACCGTCACCAACTTCAACTCCCACTTCGTGGCGCCCGGCGGCATCGGCGTCTACACCCAGCGCTGGGGCTCCTCGCCGGGGTACGCCGTCACGCAGGGCCAGGAGAAGGACGTGCGGATGGTCGAGGTGCGCGACGGCCGGGTCGTGGCCAACCGCGCCAGGCTGCGCCCCGGCTCGAAGATCCGCGGGCTCGTGCTCGTCGGCCGCGGCGAGGGCGCCAAGCAGCTGCGCAAGCTGCGGCGCGGCTCTGCGACCGTGCGCTGGTGGCTGGGCGGACGACCCTCGATGGTCGTCACCGGCAGCAAGGCCCTCATCGACGAGGGCGTGGTGCAGGTCGTCGACGACACCGAGATGCACCCGCGCACCGCGGTCGGCATCGACCGCGACACCAACGAGGTGCTGCTGCTGGTCGTCGACGGCCGCTCCTCGACCAGCCGCGGCCAGACCCTCGTCGAGCTGGCCCGCACGATGGTCGAGCTGGGCGCCGACGAGGCGCTCAACCTCGACGGCGGCGGCTCCAGCACCATGGTGGCCCGCGAGCAGGGGGCGCTGCAGGTGCAGAACTCGCCCTCCGACGGGTCGCTGCGCCAGGTCGCCAACGGCCTCGTCGTCACCCAGCGCTGAGCGTGCCGGCCTCGAGCACCACGACCGCGACGGTGGTCATCGCCGCGAAGCACTGACGCCCCGGGCTCGGCACCGGGCCGGGCTCGAGCACCACGCCAGCCGGCGTACGGCGCACCGTGACGCTGGTCGGCTCGTCGCAGCCGATGGCGACCACCTGGGCGGCCAGCTCCTCGTCGCCCCCGACCTCGAGGGCGTCGGCCGCCTCAACCACGTCGGCGGCGAGGTCCTCTCCGAGGTCGGCGGTGAAGGCGTCCATCGCCGCGTCGTCGCCCACGGCCACCGCCACCTCGCCCGCCACCTCGCCCGGCCCCTCCCCCGCGTCGGTCGCCGTCACCAGGCGCTGCCGGAGCACCACGGGCTCGGTCTCGGCGGAGTCGCCGACGCTCGCGGCAGCGCCGTCGGCGCCCCGCGGCTCCGGGTCCCCGCCGCACGCCACCAGCGAGGTGGCCACGAGCAGCGCAGCAGGCAGGTGCAGGAGGGTTCCGAGAGGTCGCATGAGGATGCGACGGTACCCACCGCAGCGCGGTTCCCGCGCCGGTCTGGGTCGTGGCCCGGGTCGTGGCCCGGGTCGTGGCCTGGGTCGTGGTCTGGGTCGTGGTCTGGGTCGTGGCCCGGTGACGCGCCAGGGCGCGGCCTCGGGCACACGACCCGAACCACAAGCCGGACCACAAGCCCGGGCGTGGGAGGCTCGGGGCGTGGGTCGATCGTTCTCGCGCGCCGAGCTGGAGTCCTTCCGTGACGCGGAGGTGCCCGACCTGCTGGGCCCCGACGTACGGCTGCTCTTCGTCGGCATCAACCCCGGGCTGTGGACCGCCGCGACCGGCACCCACTTCGCCCACCCCGGCAACCGCTTCTACCCCGCGCTGCTGCGCGCGGGAGTCATCACCGAGCCGGTCGACCCGGCGGCGGGGATGAGCGAGGCCGAGCGCGACGTGCTGCGCCGCCGCGGCATCGCCATCACCAACCTGGTGCGCCGCGCCACCGCGAAGGCCTCCGAGCTGACGCGCGACGAGCTCGTCGAGGGCGGCGAGCGGCTGCGCGCCCTGGTGGCCGAGGTGCGTCCGCGCGTGGTCGCGGTCGCCGGGGTGACCGCCTACCGCAGCGCCTTCGGCCAGCCGAAGGCCCAGGTCGGGCGCCAGCCCGAGCCGCTGGCCGGCAGCGAGCTGTGGGTGGTGCCCAACCCCTCGGGCCTCAACGCGCACGAGACCGTCGCCACCCTTGCCGAGGCGTACGCCGAGGTCGGACGCGCCGCCGGCATCATCGACGCTGGCACGATGCGTCGATGAACACGATCGACGTCAGCCAGGTGGACGAGCGCGACTCGTCCTGGGAGCGCCCGGGTCATCGCTACCGGGTCTACGTCCAGGGCGGGGCGCGCGCCGGCACCGCAGAGACGACCGGCGGCACGACCGCGACCTACGACGTCACCGGCGCCGACGTCCTGCAGGTCGTCGACTGGGCCCAGCGCCAGGCCGGGGCATCGGCGACGTACGCCATCGCCCTCGTCGTCGAGGACCCCCGCGACGGCCGCGGGCTGGTGTGGCTGGTGGGGATGGACGGCAACGACTGGAGCGACGAGCCGCACGAGCAGCTGGTGCGGCGGCGGATGCTCGCACGGCGCACCGCACCCGTCACCGTCGCCGAGGCGGACCGGATGCCGGTGGACGTCGAGGTGCGTCCCTGGGGAGCCTGAGGCTCGCGCCGGGGCCAGGACCTCAGCGGGGCAGCTGCTGGTCCTTGCCCATCACGGTGAGCCCGTCCTGCACGATCAGCCCGCGCGCCAGGTCCTCCTCGGGGTCGACGCCGATCCGCGCACCCGCGGGCACCACGACGTTCTTGTCGAGGATCGCGTCCTTCACCACCGCGCCGGCACCGATGATCACGCCGTTGAGCAGCACCGAGCCGCTCACGTCGGCGCCCGAGTCGACCCAGCAGGCCGGCGAGAGCACCGAGCGGCGCACCTGGCCTCCGGTCACCACGACGCCGGGCGAGAGGACCGCCTCGTCGGTGACACCGGGGGTGCCGTCGGCGCCCTGGACGACCTTGACCGGGGGCTGCGGGCCGTACGAGGTGTAGATCGGCCAGTCGAAGTTGTAGAGGTTGAAGACCGGCAGCGGCGAGACGACGTCCATGTGGGCGGCGTAGTAGGAGCCGAGCGTCCCGACGTCGCGCCAGTAGCCGCTGTCGCGCTGGGTCGCGCCGGGGACCACGTTGTCCTTGTAGTCGTAGACCCCGGCCTGCGAGCGGCGCACGAACGCCGGCACGATGTCGCCGCCCATGTCGTGCTTGGAGCCCGTGGTCGTGGCGTCGCGGGTCACCGCCTCGACCAGCGCGTCGGCGTCGAAGACGTAGTTGCCCATCGAGGCCAGCACCTCGCCGGGGCTGTCGGGCAGCCCGGTGGGGTCGGTCGGCTTCTCGAGGAAGTCGCGGATGCGTGACGGCTCGTCGGGGTGCACGTCGATGACGCCGAACTGGTCGGCCATCCCGATCGGCTGGCGGATCGCCGCCACGGTGCAGGCCGCGCCGCTCTCGACGTGCTGCTCGACCATCTGCGCGAAGTCCATGCGGTAGACGTGGTCGGCGCCGACCACGACCACGATGTCGGGCTTCTCGTCCTTGATCAGGTTCAGCGACTGGAAGATCGCGTCGGCGCTGCCGAGGTACCAGTGCTTGCCGACGCGCTGCTGCGCCGGCACCGGGGTGACGTAGTTGCCCAGCAGCGTCGACATCCGCCAGGTCTGCGAGACGTGACGGTCGAGGCTGTGCGACTTGTACTGCGTCAGCACGACCACCTTGAGGTAGCCGGAGTTCACGACGTTGCTCAGCGCGAAGTCGATGAGCCGGTAGATCCCGGCGAAGGGCACGGCCGGTTTGGCGCGGTCAGCGGTCAGCGGCATCAGGCGCTTGCCCTCGCCCCCCGCCAGCACGATCGCCAGGACCTTCTTGCGCGCCGCGGATCTCATGGGCCCACCGTACTGCCCTGTGACCGGCGACACGCTCGACTGCCCACAGGTCCGGCAGGGCGAGTAGGTTCAGCAGGGTGCGAGTCGATGTGCTGACCAAGGAGTACCCACCCGAGGTGTACGGCGGCGCCGGCGTGCACGTCGCCGAGCTGGTGCGCGCGCTGCGGGCGCGCGACGACCTCACCGCCCGGGTCCACGCGTTCGGCGCGCCCCGGGCCGAGGACCTGACCTCCTCCTACGCCGAGCCCGCCGAGCTCGAGGGTGCCAACGCGGCGCTGCGCACGATGGGCGTCGACCTGGCCATCGCGGCCGGCTGCGCCGGCACCGACCTGGTGCACTCCCACACCTGGTACGCCAACCTCGCCGGTCACCTGGCCGGCCTGCTGCACGACGTGCCCCACGTCGTCTCGGCGCACTCCCTGGAGCCGCTGCGGCCGTGGAAGGCCGAGCAGCTCGGCGGCGGCTACCGCCTCTCCTCGTGGGTCGAGCGGACGGCGTACGAGTCGGCGGCCGCGGTCATCGCGGTGTCGGCGGCGATGCGCGACGACGTGCTGCGCTCCTACCCCGCCGTCGACCCCGCCCGGGTGCACACGGTGCACAACGGCATCGACACGGCGCTGTGGACCCCGGTCGACGACCCCGAGCGGGTACGCCGCCTGGGCGTCGACCCCGACCGCCCGTCGGTCGTCTTCGTCGGGCGGATCACCCGCCAGAAGGGCCTGCCGCTCTTCCTGCGCGCCGTGGCCGCGCTGCCGCCCGACGTGCAGGTGGTGCTGTGCGCGGGCGCCCCGGACACCCCCGAGATCATGGCCGAGGTCGAGGCGCTGGTCGCCGACCTGCGCACCGGGCGCGACGGCGTCGTGTGGATCGCCGACATGCTGCCGCGCGCCGACGTGGTCGCCCTGCTCAGCGCCGCCACCGTCTTCGCCTGCCCCTCGGTCTACGAGCCGCTGGGCATCGTCAACCTCGAGGCGATGGCCTGCGAGACCGCCGTGGTGGCGACCGCGACCGGGGGCATCCCCGAGGTGGTCGTGGCGCCCGGTGGCGAGGCCGCGGCGACCGGGCTGCTGGTCCCGATCGAGCAGGCCGACGACGGCAGCGGCACGCCCCTCGACCCTGAGCGCTACGTCGCCGACTTCGCCGAGGCGCTGACGTCGCTGGTCACCGACCCCGAGCGGGCCGCGAGCATGGGCCGGGCCGGGCGCGAGCGGGCCGTCGCGTCCTTCGGGTGGCCGGCGATCGCCGAGCGCACCATGGAGGTCTACCGCTCGGTGCTGTGAGCGGCCCGGCTGTCAAGGCCCGCACCCCTCGGCTGTGGAGCGGCCACGCCCCGTCCGCCCGGCGCCGGTGGCCTGTGGAGAGCCGGTCGCGGGAGGGACCGCGACGCGGCAGCGTGACGGCCATGGACACCACACCGGACCCCACTCCCCTCGCCCACCACCGCCCCGTCGTGCGCACCCAGAGCGACCTGCTGCAGCTGTGGCGCGGTCTGATGGGCGACCTCGGCTTCACGCGCTCCTCCACCTGGGTGCTGCACCTCGACGAGGACGACCGGCCCACCCGACGGTTGCTGGAGATCGACGACTGCGCGGGCGAGCCCGTCGCCGACGACCTCGACTCCCTCACCACCATGCTGCTGCGGGTCGCCGGCACCCCGCCGGGCCGCTGGGTCTTCCTGCGCAGCCGGCCCGGCTCGCACGGGCCCGACCGCACCGACCGCGCCTGGGCGCGGGGGCTGGCCCAGGCCTGCCGCCGCGCCGGGGTCGTCACCGACGTGGTGCACCTGGCCACCGACCAGCGGCTGGTGCCGCTGCCCGCCGACGACCTGGTGGGCGACGACGTGATGGGCGACGACGTGATGGGCGACGACCTGCCGACCTCGGCCTGAGCCCCGCATCGGTACGGTCAGCACGTGCAGACAACCGACGTGCTGACCCTGCTCCGGACCGTGGGCGAGGAGGTCGTCGAGCCCCGCTTCCGCAGCCTCGCCGACGCCGAGGTGATGGAGAAGAACCCCGGCGACCTGGTCACCGTCGCCGACCGCGAGGCGGAGGTCCGCATCACCGAGGTCCTCGAGCGCGAGCACCCGGGCGCCGTCGTGCTCGGCGAGGAGGCCGCCGAGGAGGACGACTCGGTCCTCGAGCGCTTCGCCACCGCCGACCACGCGTTCACCGTCGACCCGGTCGACGGCACCAAGAACTTCGTCCGCGGCTCGCCCGACCACGCCATGATGATCGCCGAGCTGCGTGACGGCGAGGTCGTGCGCAGCTGGATCTGGCAGCCGCAGCACCGCACGGCGTACGTCGCCGAGCGCGGCCGCGGCGCCTGGCGCAACGGGGAGCGGCTCACCCGCCCGCCGGTCGGCGAGCACCTGCGCGGGGTCACCTCGCGCCGCAGCTGGATCGGCCGCGCGCTCGGCACCCTGGGTGCGCTGGAGCTGACCTGGGTCTGCTGCGGCGTCGACTACCCGCGCGTGGTCGAGGGCGGCGCCGACTACGCGCTCTACCGCAAGACCAAGCCGTGGGACCACGCACCGGGTGCGCTGCTGCTCAGCGAGGCCGGCGGGGTGCTCGGCACCTTCGACGGCGAGCCCTACCGGCCGCAGGCGCCCGCCCCCGCGGGGCTCGTCGCGGCCGCCGACCGGGCGACGTACGACCTGGTGCGCGGGCTGCTGCACGCGCTGCCCGGGCTGTGAGCGCGATGACCACCTGGCTGCCCGCCGGCACCACCAAGACGATGTACCTGGTGCGCCAGGACCCGACGCCGTTGGGCGGTCCGGACCTGCGCGCCGGTCTCGCCGGGGCCGGGGCGCTGCGGGTGCAGCTCAACCTCGACGACGAGCACGTCGCGCCTGCGCTGCGGCTGAGCACGGCAGCCCCGGTGGCCGCGGTGCTCAGCGTCTGGTCCGACCCCGCGCACGACCCGGCCGAGGTGGCCGCGGTCGTCACCGACGCGGTCGGGCCGACCTCGGGCTGGCTGGTCGACGAGCGGCGTCGCCTCGACCCCGCCGAGACCTACGACGGCTCCCGCGCCGAGGAGCTGGCCAACGTGGCCCTGCTGCGCCGTCCGCCCGAGCTCGACCGGGCCACCTGGCTGCAGCGCTGGCTGGTCGACCACACGGGTGTCGCCATCCGCACCCAGGCCACCACCGGCTACGTGCAGAACGTCGTCGTCGCACCCCTGGGCCGCGTCGCCCCCGAGGACGCGCGCGTCGAGGCGCTGGTCGAGGAGCTGTTCCCCGCTGCCGCCGTGCACGACGTGCACGACTTCTACGGCAGCGGGGGCGACGACGCCGAGCTGGGGCGACGCCTGGAGCAGCTGATGGCCAGCGTCGCGCGCATCGGCGCCGACCGCGACCTCGACCTGGTGCCGAGCAGCCGGCACCTGTGGGACCTCGGTCCCGCGGATCAGCCGCGGGCGCCCAGCGAGCGCCAGTAGTCGTTGATCGCGCCGTTGGTCTTGACGAACCAGACGATCGGGCCGACCAGGATGAACATGCCGGGGAAGTACCACAGCCCGGTGGCGCCGCTGACCGTGCGCCGGCGACCGGCGCGCTCCTGCATCGTGCCGACCTCGGCCGAGGTCAGGTAGGGCATCACGATGCCCACGAAGATCGCGAGCACGAGCGCGACCACGCCCCCGATGCCCTGACCGGTGTGGCGCTTCATCTCCTCGTGCACCTTGAACCACCAGTACCAGCCGTAGATCCCGAAGGTCACCACGAACAGCAGCATCGCCACCCCGGTGCTGCGCACCTCGCCCACCGGACCGGGACCCTGCGGCTGCGCCTGGCCGTAGGCCTGCGGGGCGTAGCCGTAGGGCGGCGGCGGCTGCTGGCCCGCGACGGGCTCCCCCGTCGGGGGCGGCGGCGGGAAGGGGCTCTGCTCGGACACGGGACCTCCAGGTATCGGGCTCGGAGCCGTGACCCTACCGACCCCCGGACGCCACCGGCGTAGTCCGTTCGGGCCATGCCGCGCACCGGTCGGGCACATCTGGGCCTCGAGCGGCCGGATCCCGCCCGAGGACCTCCCGCGCGGGCGCCGGGCACCCCACAGTGGGTGCCACGCCGTCCCCCGACGTCGCCCCCCATCCCCCCAGGACCCGCCCCCGCCCCCGCCCGCAGAGAGGCCCGCCGTGCCGTCGCCGTACGCCCCCGGTCGCTACCGGGCCACCCCCACGCTCGGTGGCGGTGCCCGGCACCTGGCGCTGCGCTTCTCCTACGGGCTGACCCCCGGGCTGGTCTCGGCGGTCAAGGGGGCGGGGGGCGGGCTGGCCTGGTTCGACGCCCAGCTCGACCGGCCCTACGACGCCACCGCCGACGCCTCGCTGTGCGACTGGTGGCCCGACCTGCACCTCGACGCCGCCACGATCTGGCAGCGCCAGGTCAGCGGCGGCCGCGGCACCTGGGAGGTGATGGCCGACTACGCACGGCGGCTGCTGGTGCGCCGGATGACCTCGCCGCACCAGGTGCACGAGGTGATGACCGACTTCTGGGAGTCGCACCTGCACGTGCCGGCCAACGGCGACTCGCAGGGCGTCTGGCGCGCGTCGTACGGCGACGTGGTGCGCCGCCACGCGCTGGGGCGCTTCGACGAGCTGCTCGTCGAGGCGGTCACGCACCCCGCGATGCTGATCTTCCTCGACAACGCGACCTCCACGAAGTCGCACCCCAACGAGAACCTCGGGCGCGAGCTGCTCGAGCTGCACACGGTCGGGGTCGGCGCCCACACCGAGGCCGACGTGAAGGCCTCGGCGCGCATCCTGACCGGCTGGCGGGTCGACCTGTGGCGCACCTGGGAGGCCTCCTACTCGCCCCAGGACCACTGGACCGGCCCCGTCGCCGTCGGCGACTTCCGCGACGCCAACACCGACCCCGACGGGCGCAGGCTGACCCGCCGCTACCTGCGCCACCTGGCCCACCACCCCGCCACCGCGCGCCGCATCGCGCGCAAGCTGGCGACCAAGTTCATCAGCGACACCCCCTCCGAGCAGGTGGTCGACGAGCTCGCCGAGGTCTACCTGGCCCACGACACCGCGGTGGTGCCGGTGCTGCGCGCGCTGGTGCGCACCCAGGAGTTCCGCAAGGCCAAGGGCCAGAAGCTGCGCGACCCCGCCGAGGACGTCGTGGCCTCCTACCGGGCGCTGGGCGCCGCGGTGGTCGCTCCCCGCGCCGACGACCACGCGGCCAACGCGGTGCTCTGGCAGAGCGACGCCGTCGGGATGCGCCCGGCGGCCTGGCCGCGCCCCGACGGCCCGCCGCTGCACGGCGACCCGTGGGCCTCGCCCAGCCGGGCGCTGGCCTCGATGGAGGTGCACTGGTCGCTGGCCGGCGGCTGGTGGCCCAAGAAGGGCGTCACCTGGCAGTCGCCGCAGCAGTGGGCCCCTGAGCTGCCGATCGAGTTCCGCGACCTCGTCGACCACCTCTCCCGGGCGGTGCACGGACGCCGCTCGAGCCGCCAGCTGCTGCGCGCGGCGTGCGACGCGGTCGAGACCCGCCCCGGCGAGCGGATCACCGGCGACCACCGGCTGATGGCCTGGCAGTTCAACCGGCTGCTGGGCGTCCTGCTCGACCATCCCCACCACTACCACCGCTGAGGCCACCTTGAGCACCCCCGAGCTCACCGCCCCCACCGGCTCCGGCGCCTCCTGCGGCTGCGCCGAGTACGCCGCCGTGTCGCGCCGCGGACTGCTGCGCGGCATGGGCGCCGCCGCCCTGACCTGGAGCGTCGGCTCCGCCGTCGTCAGCGCCGCCGGGCCGGCGCTGGCCGCCACCACCACCTCGACCGCGACCGACGGGTCGGTCGTGGTGGTGCTCTCGCTGCGCGGCGCGGCCGACGGGCTGTCCCTGGTCGTGCCCCACGGCGACCCGGCCTACTACGCGGCGCGCCCGCGGATCGCCGTACCGGCCGAGAGGCTGCTGGTGCCCGACGGCTTCTTCGGCCTGCACCCCTCGCTCGAGCCGTTGCTGCCGCTGTGGCGGGCCGGCAGGCTGGCCGGTGTGCACGGCACCGGGCTGCCGGTGGTCAACCGGTCGCACTTCGCGGCCATGGAGGCCGTCGAGGACGCCGCCCCCGGCTCGACCGAGCGGGTCGGCTGGCTCAACCGGCTGCTCGGCGAGCTGCCCGGCTCCTCCCCGCTGCAGGGGCTCGCGGCCGGCCGGGCCGAGGTGCCGACCTCGCTCTTCGGCCCCGAGCCGGTGATGGGCTTCCGCTCCCTGGAGCGGACGCGCATCGCCGGCGACGACAAGTGGGACCCCAACGGCACCCGGGTGCGGTCGCTGGAGCGGATGTGGAAGCGCTCCTCCGACCCGATGGGCCGGGCCTTCCGCTCGGCCATGGCGGCCGTCGACGACCTCGAGCCCGCCCGCGCCCAGGCCGACCGCAGCGCGGCGTACCCCGACGACGACCTGGGCCGCGCGCTGGCCTCGGTGGCCCGCACGCTGCGCGGCGACGTCGGCGTCTCGCTGGTCACCGTCGACCACGGCGACTGGGACATGCACACCGACCTCGGCACCCTGGGCTGGGGCCGGATGCGGCGCGAGGCCGAGTCGCTGGCCAGCGGCATCGCCGCCTTCTTCGACGACCTCGGACCGGTCGCCGACCGGGTCACCCTGGTGACGGTCTCGGAGTTCGGCCGCCGGGTGGCCGAGAACGCCAACCACGGCCTCGACCACGGCTGGGGCACCGTGATGCTGCTGGCCGGCGCCGGCGTGCGCGGCGGCTACCACGGCTCGTGGACCCCGCTCGGCACCGGCCTGGACGCCGACGTGCCCGTCACCACCGACTACCGCTCCGTGCTCGCCGAGGTCGTCGCCGCCCGCACCCCCGCCTCCCCCGCCGTCGTCTTCCCCGGCTTCCAGCGCGAGCGGGTCGGGGCGATGCTCGGCCAGTAGCGCGAGCCGGCGCCACTTCCTCGCCGAGCCGGCGCCACTTCCTCGCCGAGCCGGCGCTACTTCCCCTCGCCGGGGTCGGCCGCGGTCCCGTTGACCCGCTCGTGCAGCCGGGCGCGCACCTCGTCGGGCGTCAGGCGCGCACGCCGTCGCTGGTCGCGCGCCACCACCACCCCGGTAGCCGCGACCCCGGCCAGGCCGGCCACGCCCAGCACCTTCCACACCCTGCTCGCATCCATGGCCCAGACTCTCCCACCATGGAGCACCAGCACCCCCGGCACCGCGGCCCCGGCCGACGCCGACCGGGCAGCCGGATCGGCCTCGACGAGGCGGTCGAGCTGACCCGCACCGGCGACCTGTGGCTCTTCCGCGGCCACTCGGCGGCCGACCACGCGATCCGGGTGCTGACCAACGCGCCGGTCAACCACGTCGGGATGGCGGTGGTCCTCGACGACCTGCCCCCGCTGATGTGGCACGCCGAGCTCGGCAAGGGGCTCGTCGACGTGTGGAGCGGCAAGCACCAGCGCGGGGTGCAGCTGCACGACCTGCGGGCGGCCGTCGGGCAGTGGACCGGCCGCTACGAGCAGCGCGCCTGGCTGCGCCAGCTCGACGTCGAGGTCACGCCCGCGATGGAGGACGCCCTGCTGGCCAGCATCGCGCGCCTCGACGGCACCCCGTTCCCCAGCACCGCAGCCCTCGTGGGCCGCTGGGCGCGCGGTCGGGTACGCCGCGCGGCACCCGCCGAGCTGACCTACTGCGCCGAGGTGGTCGCGTCGTCGTACGTCGCGATGGGCCTGCTGCCCGACGACCTGCCGAGCAACTACTACGACCCGGGCACCTTCTGGTCGGGCGACGCGCTGGCGCTGCAGCACGGCGCCCGGCTGGGTGAGGAGATCGCCGTCGACGTCTGAGCCGCCGCCCGTTTGGGCGCCGGCCACAACCCCGTCTGGTCGGGCCGCCACGGGGTCGGTCCACGGTGGGATCCTGCTGCGCCGGACGTTGCGCCGAGGGGCCATGATGGACAGGACCCGCCCCTCGCGCCGCGAGGCGCCACCCGATCCGAGAGAGGCCCCGGATGCAGCTTGCCCTGTCCGCCGAGGACCAGAAGTTCCGCGAGCAGATGCGCACCTTCTTCACCACCGAGGTGTCCGAGGACATCCGTCGCGCGGTGATCGAGGGACGTGAGCTCACCAAGGAGCAGATCGTCGAGAGCCAGCAGACCCTCAACAAGGCCGGCCTGGCGGTGCCGCACTGGCCGACCGAGTGGGGCGGGCAGGACTGGAGCGACCTGCAGCGCCACATCTGGAACGAGGAGATGCAGCGCGCCGGCGTCCCGACGCCGCTGGCCTTCAACGCCAGCATGATCGGCCCGGTGCTCGCGCAGTTCGGCAGCCAGGAGATCAAGGAGCGGTTCCTGCCCAAGACCGCCAACCTCGACATCTGGTGGAGCCAGGGCTTCTCGGAGCCCGACGCCGGCTCCGACCTGGCCAGCCTGCGCACCACCGCGGTCAAGGACGGCGACGACTGGGTCGTCAACGGCCAGAAGACCTGGACCACGCTGGGCCAGTACGGCGACTGGATCTTCACGCTCGTGCGCACCGACCCCGACGTCAAGAAGCAGGCCGGCATCTCGATGCTGCTCATCGACATGACCAGCCCGGGGCTGACCGTGCGCCCCATCGAGCTGATCGACGGCGGCCACGAGGTCAACGAGGTCTGGTTCGAGGACGTGCGCGTGCCCGCCGAGAACCTCGTCGGCGAGCTCAACAGCGGCTGGACGATCGCCAAGTTCCTGCTCGGCAACGAGCGGGTCGGCGTCGCACCCGTCGGCACCACCAAGCGCATCCTGGCCCGGGCCAAGTCGCTGGCCGGCGAGCGGGCGAGCGAGCCGCTGCTCGCGGCCCGCATCGCCGAGCTCGAGAACGACCTGCTCGCGCTCGAGCTGACCGCGCTGCGCGTGGTCGCCCACTCCGCCGACGGCGAGCCGCACCCGGCCTCCTCGGTGCTCAAGCTGCGCGGCACCGAGCTGCAGCAGGCGGTCAGCGAGCTGATGGTCGACCTGGCCGGCCCGGCCAGCATCGCCTCCGGCGCGGGCGAGGACAGCGCCCTCGACGAGTGGACCCACCACACGACGCCGACGTACCTCAACCTGCGCAAGGCCTCGATCTACGGCGGGTCCAACGAGATCCAGCGCCAGATCATCAGCCGCACGATCCTGGGACTGTGAGGAGCAGACATGGACTTCACCTATGACGACGAGCAGGACGCCCTCCGCGACGCGGTGCGCGGGCTGCTGACCAAGGCGTACGGCGACTTCGAGCAGCGCCGCCAGACCACCAAGGTCGACCCGGGCTTCTCCGAGAAGACCTGGACCCAGATGGCCGAGATGGGCCTGCTGGGCCTGCCGTTCTCGGAGGACGACGGCGGGGTCGGCGCCGGCCCGGTCGAGATCGCGATCGTGTGCCAGGAGCTGGGCCGCGTGGTCGCCCCCGAGCCCTACCTGCACGCCGTGGTGCTGGCCGGTGGCCTGGTCGCCGCGTGCGGCAGCGCCGAGCAGCGCGGCGAGCTCCTCGGGGCGCTCTCCGCCGGCGAGCGGCTGCTGGCCTTCGCCCACGACGAGCCCGGCTCGCGCTGGGCCGCCACCGCGAGCGGCGTCAGCGCCACCGAGGACGGCGGGTCGTGGACGCTGAGCGGCACCAAGGAGCCCGTGGTGCAGGGCGCGCGCGCCGACACCCTCGTGGTCAGCGCGCAGCTGCCCGACGGCGGCACCGGCCTCTTCGTCGTCGACGGCGAGGCGGCCACCCGCACCGGCTACCCGACGTACGACGGCGGGCGCGCGGCGAAGGTCGTGCTCGACTCGACCCCGGCGACGCCGCTGGGCGAGCCGGGCCGCGACCTGACCTCGAGCATCGCCACCATCCTCGACCTGGGCCGGATCATGGCCGGCAACCAGGCGATCGGGGCGATGGAGGTCGCGCTGCGCCAGACCACCGAGTACCTCAAGAGCCGCAAGCAGTTCGGGGTGCCGCTGAGCACCTTCCAGGCGCTGACCTTCCGGGCCGCCGACATGTACGTCTCGCTCGAGCTGGCCACCAGCCTCGTGCAGTGGGCCACCATGGTCGTCGAGAGCGGCGACCCGGACGCGGTGCGCGACGCCGCGGCCCGCGCGGGGCTGCAGGTCAGCCGGGCCGGGCGGCACGTGGGCCAGGAGGCGATCCAGCTCCACGGCGGCATCGGCATGACCGCGGAGTACGCCGTCGGCTCCTACACGTCGGTGCTGACGATGCTCGAGCACCTGCTCGGCGACGGCTCCCACCACCTGGCCGGCCTGTCCGAGCGGATCACCGACCACGAGGACCTCGACCCCCTCGCCATCGCCTGATCCTGCTCGGTCCAGCTCCACCTCGCTCGTCCCACCGGCCGGGCGGCGCCTGCGGGCGTCGCCCGGCCGAGCTGCGTCCGGAGGCCGGCGCAGGTGTGGACGGCGAGCAGGTGGGTAGACGTGCGGTGGTGACCCGACGACCGCGCACCGCGCCTGCCGCCCTCGCCCTGCTCGCCCTCCTCGCCGCCGGGGGCCTGAGCGCCTGCGGCGACGACGCGGAGACCGGCACCGCCGACGACACCTCCACCTCGGCCTCCGCGGGCACCGACGGGGGCGATGGCACCGACGACCCCGAGGGGGCCGGGTCCACCGAGGACAGCCAGGAGGTCAGCACCGACCAGGTCACGCTGCGCCTGCCCGGGGGCTGGGAGAGCCTCGACGCCGAGGAGGCGCTCGCCCAGGCCGACGGCGAGGACGGGACGCTCGCCTCGATCGCCGAGCGCCTCGGCGTCCCGCCCGAGCAGCTCGAGGCCACCCTGCAGAACGTCGACCTGGTCGCGGTCGCCGACGGCGGCGCCCAGGACGGCGTGCTGACCAACGTCAACGTGCTGCACCAGTCCGGCGAGCTGCCCGGCGAGGACGAGTTCGCCGCCCAGCTCGAGCAGTTCGCCGACACCACCGGCGACGTCGCCACCGTCGAGGCCCCGGTCGGCGACGTGCTGCGCGCCGACTACCAGCTCGACATCAACGGCACCGCCGGCCAGTTCGAGGTGCTGCTGGCCCAGGTCGGCGGTGACGTCGTCACCATCACCGTCACCTCCGCCGACGCCGCCGACGCAGCGGAGGTCGCCGACCTGGTCGTGGCCACCCTCGACGCGGCCTGACCCAGCGCCAGGGGCGGTCGAGCAGGGGCGGCGCCGTACGCCGACCGCTCACGGGGTCTCGGCGACGCTCGACCAGTCGCGTCGCTCAGGCGCCGGCCATCCGCAGGGCCAGGTCGCGGTAGTGGGCGGCGACCTGCTCGGGGGTCCAGCCGGCGTCGTCGCGGTACCAGCGCGCGACGTCGATGCCCAGGGAGAGCAGGGCGGTGGCGGTCATGGCGGGGTGGGGGGTGGCCAGGACGCCGGCGGCGACGCCGCGCTCGATGACGTCGCGCACCACCGCGTCGATGCGCCGGCGCAGGTCCATGATCTCGGCCAGGTGCTCGGCACTCAGCGCGGCCATCTCGTAGTTGATGACCCGCGCCGTGGTGTGGGTCAGCGCGTGGTGGCGCACGAACTCCTCGACCAGCACGGTCAGCTGGGCGACGGGGTCGTCGTGCCCGGCCACGGCTGCCTCCACGAGCGCGAGCGTGCGCAGGTGCCCCTCGCGCGAGATCAGGTGCAGCAGCTCCTCCTTGGAGCGGTGGTGCACGTAGAGCGCGGCGGGGCTCATCCCGGCGCCGGCGGCGATGTCGCGCGTCGTGGTGCCGTGGAACCCGCGCACCGCGAAGGCGGCCACCGCGGCCTCGAGCAGGCGCTCGCGCGCGTCGGTGGGTGAGGGTTGACGAGCGGCGGCCATGGCGTCAGAGTAAGCAAGCGCTTAGTCAGAGCGCAACGACCCACTCGAGAGGGAGCACCATGCAGGGACTCAAGGGCCGCACCGCCGTCGTGACCGGCGCCAGCCGCGGGATCGGCCTGGGCATCGCCCAGCGACTCGTCGACGAGGGCGCGCGCGTCGTGCTGACCGCCCGCAAGCCCGAGGCCCTCGAGGAGGCCGTCGCCGCGCTGGGCGGCCCCGAGGTCGCGCTCGCCGTGGCCGGCAAGGCCGACGACCCCGCGCACCGCGAGGAGGTCGTCACCCGCGCCGTCGAGACGTTCGGCAGCCTCGACCTGCTGGTCAACAACGCCGGCATCAACCCCGCCTACGGCCCGCTGGTCGACCTCGACCTCGACGCCGCCCGCAAGATCGTGGAGGTCAACGCGATCGGCGCGCTGGCCTGGGTGCAGGCCGCGCACCGCGCCTGGATGGGCGAGCACGGCGGCTCGGTCGTCAACATCTCCTCGGTCAGCGGCGTCAAGCCCGCCCCCGGCATCTCGATGTACGGCGCCAGCAAGGCCATGATGATCTCGCTGACCGAGTCGCTGGCCGTCGAGCTCGGCCCGAGCATCCGCGTCAACGCCGTGGCGCCCGCGGTGGTCAAGACCCAGTTCGCCTCCGCGCTCTACGAGGGCCGCGAGGAGGAGGTCGCCTCGCAGTACCCCCTCAAGCGCCTCGGCGTGCCCGAGGACGTCGCCGGCGCGGTCGCCTTCCTGCTCTCCGACGACGCCGGCTGGGTCACCGGCCAGACGATGCTCATCGACGGCGGCGTCACCCTCACCGGCGGCGTGTGATGGCCGGCCACGAGGCCCTGGCCGACCGCGGCGCGGTCGTCACCGGCGCCGCCGGCGGCATCGGCCGGGCGCTGGCCACCCGCCTGGTGGCCGAGGGCGCCCGGGTCGTGGTCAACGACCTCGACGCCGACGCCGTACGCCGCACGGCCGAGGAGATCGGCGCGGTCGCCGTCCCGGGTGACTGCTCCTCCGACGAGGGCGTGCGCGCCCTGGTCGAGCAGGCCACCGCCGAGCTGGGCCGCATCGACGTCTACCTGGCCAACGCCGGCATCGACGGCGCCGGCGGGCCCGACAGCCTGCAGACCCCCGACGACGTGTGGGAGCGCGTGGTCGACGTCAACGTGATGGCCCACGTGCGTGCCGCGCGGCTGCTGGTGCCCGAGTGGGTCGCCTCCGCCGAGGCGGGCGGCCCTGGCGGCCGCTTCGTGGTGACCGCGTCGGCCGCCGGCCTGCTGACGATGATCGGCAGCGCGCCGTACTCGGTGACCAAGCACGCCGCGGTCGGCTTCGCCGAGTGGCTCTCGGTCACCTACGGCCACCGCGGCGTGACGGTGCAGGCAATCTGCCCCCAGGGCGTGCGCACCCGGATGCTCGAGGAGGCCGGCCCGCTGCAGGACCTGCTCTCCCACGACGAGGCGCTGACCCCCGAGACCGTCGCAGGCTGCTGGGTCGAGGCCCTGGCCGACGACCGCTTCCTGGTGCTGCCGCACCCCGAGGTGGCGGGCTACTACGCCGCCCGCGCCACCGACACCGACCGGTGGCTCGCCGGGATGCGCCGGCTGCAGGGCAAGCTCGACGAGCACCTGGCCGGGCCCGCATGAGCGGCTCCCTGCCCGGCCTCGACGTCGCCGCCGTCCAGCGCTGGTACGACACGCAGCGACCTGGCGACATGCCGCCGCCCGAGGAGGTCGAGGCCCGGCTGCTGGCCGGCGGCCGCTCCAACCTCACCTACGCGCTGCACGTGCGCGAGGACCCCGCCCGCCGCTGGGTGCTGCGCCGTCCCCCGCTCGGCCACGTGCAAGCGACCGCCCACGACATGGGCCGCGAGTTCCGGGTGATGGACGCGCTCGCCCCCACGCCCGTGCCGGTGCCGCAGATGTACGCCCACTGCGCCGACGACTCCGTCCTCGGGACGCCCTTCTACCTGATGGAGGTCGTCGACGGCGTGGCGCTGCGCCGCGCCGCCGAGCTCGAGCCGCTCGGCCCGCAGCGCACCCGCGACCTGGTCGAGCGGATGGTCGGGGTGCTCGCCGACCTGCACGCCGTCGACCCCGGCACGGTCGGCCTGGGCGACCTCGGTCGACCGGCCGGGTTCCTGGAGCGCCAGGTCCGTCGCTGGGGCCGCCAGCTCGAGGGGTCGCGCAGCCGCGACCTGCCCGACGCCGACCTGCTGCTCGAGCGGCTGGCCGCCCACGTGCCGCCCGACGGCGCGCCCGCGGTGGTGCACGGCGACTACCGGCTCGACAACCTGCTCGTCGACCCCGACCACGCCCAGCCGGTGCGCGCAGTCGTCGACTGGGAGATGGCCACCCTCGGCGACCCGCTCACCGACCTGGCCCTGCTGGTGGTCTACGACCGGCTCGCCGACCTGGTCGCCGGCTCCGGCGCCTCGGTCGCCGACGCCGGGCTCGCCGACGTCTCCACCGCACCGGGCTACCCCTCGCCCGACGACCAGCTGACGGCGTACGCCGCCGCCTCGGGGCGCGACCTGGGCCCCATGGACTTCCACCTCGGCCTGGCCCACCTCAAGCTCGCCGTCATCCTCGAGGGCATCCACTACCGCCACGCCCACGGCCAGACCGTCGGCGAGGGCTTCGACGCCATCGGCGAGGCGGTGCCGCCGCTGCTGGCGGCCGGCCTGGCCGCCACCTCGCACCTCTGACCCCCGGAAGGGACCCCACCATGGACTTCGCCTTCGACACCCGCACCGAGGAGCTCCGCGAGAGCCTGCTCGACTTCATGGACACCCACGTCCACCCCAACGAGCAGGTCTTCGCCGACCAGCTCGCCGGGCTCGAGGACCGGTGGGCCTGGTCGACGGCCCCGGTGCTGCAGGAGCTGCGCGCCGAGGCCCGCAGCCGCGGCCTGTGGAACCTCTTCCTGCCGGTGGGCCACTACGGCGACCTGGGCGCCGGGCTGACCAACCTGCAGTACGCCCCGCTCGCCGAGATCACCGGCCGCGCCGGCCACCTCGCCCCAGCGGCCCTCAACTGCGCGGCGCCCGACACCGGCAACATGGAGGTGCTGGCGATGTTCGGCACCCCCGAGCAGCAGGAGCGCTGGCTGCGCCCGCTGATGGAGGGCCAGATCCGATCGGCGTTCGCGATGACCGAGCCCGACGTGGCCTCCTCCGACGCCACCAACATCGAGACCTCGATCGTGCGCGACGGCGACGAGTACGTCATCAACGGCCGCAAGTGGTGGATCACCGGGGCGATGAACCCGCAGTGCGAGGTCTTCATCGTGATGGGCAAGACCGACCCGAGCGCCTCGCGGCACCGCCAGCAGAGCCAGATCCTGGTCCCCCGCGACACCCCCGGGCTCACCGTCGTGCGCCCGATGCACGTGATGGGCTACGACGACCACGAGCACGGCGGCCACGCCGAGCTGCGCTTCGAGGACGTGCGGGTGCCGGTCGCCAACCTGATCGGCGAGGAGGGCGGCGGCTTCGGCGTCGCGCAGGCCCGGCTCGGCCCCGGCCGCATCCACCACTGCATGCGCGCCATCGGCGTGGCCGAGAAGGCCATCGAGCTGATGTGCACCCGCGCCGACTCGCGGGTCGCCTTCGGCCGCGCGATCTCCGAGCAGGGCGTCGTCCGCGACTGGATCGCGGAGTCCCGGGTGCGCCTCGAGCAGCTGCGGCTGCTGGTGCTCAAGACCGCCTGGATGATGGACGACGTGGGCGCCCGCGGCGCCCACACCGAGATCCAGGCCATCAAGATCGCCACGCCCAGGACGGTGCAGTGGATCCTCGACAAGGCCATCCAGGTGCACGGCGCCGGCGGCCTCTCGCAGGACTTCCCGCTCGCCAACGCCTACGCCTCGATCCGCACCCTGCGCTTCGCCGACGGCCCCGACGAGGTGCACAAGAACGCCCTGGCCAAGGCCGAGATCCGCAAGCAGACCGCGACCTCGTGAGCGAGCAGCGCAGCGACCTCGAGCAGCGCGTCACCGCGCTGCTCGAGGCCCACGACCCCGCCACCACCGGGCGCGCCGCGTTCCTGCGCGCCCGCTGGGACGCAGGCCTCGCCTGGGTGCACTTCCCCGTCGGCCTCGGCGGGCTGGGCCTGCCCCGCGACCTGCAGGCGTACGTCGACGACCTGCTGGCCGCCGCCGGCGCGCCCGACAACGCCCCCGAGCGCAACGGCATCGGCCTGGGCATGGCCGCCCCGACGATCCTGGCCCACGGCACCCCCGAGCAGCACGAGCGCTTCCTGCGGCCCCTGTGGCTCGGCGAGGAGATCTGGTGCCAGCTCTTCTCCGAGCCCGGTGCCGGCTCCGACCTGGCCGCCGTGGCGACCCGGGCGGTGCCCGACGAGGCCACCGGCGAGTGGGTCGTCAACGGCCAGAAGGTGTGGACCTCCTCGGCCCACCTGGCCGACTTCGCCATCCTCGTCGCGCGCACCGACCCCGACGTGCCCAAGCACGGCGGGCTGAGCTACTTCCTGCTCGGCATGCGCGAGCCCGGCGTCGAGGTCCGGCCGCTGCGCCAGCTCACCGGCGAGGCCGAGTTCAACGAGGTCTTCCTCACCGACGTGCGGGTGCCCGGCGACCAGCTGCTCGGCTCGGTCGGCGAGGGCTGGCCGATCGCCAACACCACCCTCAACAGCGAGCGGGTCTCGATCGGCGGCCAGGCCGTGCCGCGCGAGGCCGGCATGGTCGGCAAGGTCGCCGAGACCTGGCGCACGCACCCCGGGCGTCGTACGCACGGCGCGCACCAGCGCCTGCTCGACCTGTGGGTGCAGGCCGAGGCCGCCCGGATCACCGGCAGCCGGGTGCGCCAGCAGCTGGCCGTCGGCGCCCCCGGGCCGGAGGGCTCGGCCACCAAGCTGGTCTTCGCCCGGCTGGCCCAGCAGCTCTCCGCGCTCGAGGTCGAGCTGCTCGGCGAGGAGGGCCTGCGCTACGACGACTGGACCCCGACGCGGCCCGAGAAGGTCGACTTCACCGGCCGCGACGCGGGCTACCGCTACCTGCGCGCCAAGGGCAACTCGATCGAGGGCGGCACCTCCGAGATCCTGCGCAACATCATCGCCGAGCGCGTCCTCGGCCTGCCCGGCGAACCGCGCGTCGACAAGGACGTGGCGTGGAAGGACCTGCCCCGATGACCACCCCCACGCTGCCCCCCGCCCCCGACCTCGACCTGCTCGCCACCGACGTCGAGACCGACCTGCGCCGCTCGGTGCGCGCGGTGCTCGCCAAGACCTGCCCCACCGAGGCGCTCACCGCGCTCGCCGACGGCACCGACGAGGTCTCGGCCGCCGCCTGGTCGGCACTGACCGACGACCTGGGGCTGGCCGCGCTGCTGGTGCCCGAGGAGCACGGCGGCGCCGGCGCCGGGCCGCGCGAGGCGGCCGTCGTGGCGGAGGAGTGCGGGCGCGCCTGCGCCCCGGTGCCGTTCCTGACCAGCGCCGTGCTGGCCACCGACCTGCTCGTCACCCTCGGCGCCACCGAGGCGCTGGGCCGGCTCGCCGAGGGCGGCACCGCGGCCCTCGTCGTCCCGGCCGCCACCCGCTCCGCGCAGGGCTGGTCCCGGGGCGCGGCCGTCTCCGCGACCGGGGGCCGCCTGGTCGGCGACGTGCGCGGTGTGGTGGGGCTGCCCGCCGACCTGCTGCTCGTCCCCGTGGCCGGTCCCGACGGGCCCGCCCTGCACCTGGTCGAGGCAGGCGCGGAGGGCGTCACCCTGACCGCGGTCACCTCGCTCGACGCCACCCGCCCGCTCACCGACGTCCACCTCGACGTCCCGCTCGACGGGGCGGGCACGCCCCTGGCCACCGGCGAGATGGTCACCGCCGCGCTCGACCACGCGCTGGCCACCGCCGCCGGCCTGCTGGCCGCCGAGCAGGCCGGCCTCGCCGCCTGGTGCCTGGAGCAGACCGTCGCCCACCTCTCCGAGCGCCGCCAGTTCGGGCGCGTGGTCGGTGGCTTCCAGGCGCTCAAGCACCGCCTCGCCGACCTGTACGCCGAGGTCGGCCAGGCCTCAGCCGTCGCGGCCCACGCGGCCGCCGCGCTCGCCGAGGGCACCGACGTACCCGTGTCGGTGGCGGTGGCGCAGGCCTTCTGCTCCGAGGTGGCGGTGCACGCCGCCGAGGAGGCGGTCCAGCTGCACGGCGGGCTCGGGATGACCTGGGAGAGCCCGGTGCACCTGCGGCTCAAGCGGGCCAAGGCCGACCACGTGCTGCTCGGCAGCCCCGACGCCCACCGCGACGCCCTCGCGACCCTGGTCGGCCTGCCCGGCCCCGAGGCAGGATGACGCCATGGACCTCTCACTGAGCGACGAGCAGCAGGCCTTCCGGTCGCTGGCCCGTGACTTCCTCGACCGGGAGGCCGTGCCGCACCGCGTCGAGTGGGACCGCGCCGAGTCCGTCGACCTCGCGATCGTGCCGAAGATGGCCGAGATCGGCTTCTTCGGCCTCACCATCCCCGAGGAGTACGGCGGCCTCGGCGGCGACTACGTGACCTACTCGCTGGCCATGGAGGAGCTCGGGCGCGCCGACTCGGCGCTGCGCGGCATCGTCTCGGTCTCCAGCGGCCTGGTCGGGAAGTCGATCCTCTTCCACGGCAGCGAGGAGCAGAAGCAGGAGTGGCTGCCGCAGCTGGCGGAGGCCACCAAGCTGGGCTGCTTCGGGCTCACCGAGCCCGACGTGGGCTCCGACGCCGGCAACCTGACCACGCGGGCCCGCCGCGACGGCGACGACTACGTCATCGACGGCCAGAAGCTCTACATCACCAACGGCACCTGGGCCGACGTGGCGCTGGTCTTCGCCCGCACCGGCGGCGACGGGCCACGCGGCATCTCCGCCTTCCTCGTGCCCACCGACTCCCCCGGCTTCGAGGCCCGCGAGATCAAGGGCAAGCTCGGCCTGCGCGGCCAGGCCACCGCCGAGCTTTTCCTCGACGGGGTGCGGGTGCCGGCCTCGGCGATGCTCGGCGAGGAGGGCAGCGGCTTCAAGATCGCGATGAGCACCCTCGACAAGGGCCGCCTGGCCGTGGCCTCGGGCTGCGTGGGCATCGTCCAGGGCTGCCTGGAGACGGCGGTCGAGTACGCCACCTCGCGCACCCAGTTCGGTCGTCCGCTGGCCGGCTTCCAGCTGGTGCAGGACATGATCGCCGACATCTCGCTCGACGCCGACGCCGCCCGCCTGCTGGCCTGGCGCTGCGCCGACCTCATCGACCGCGGCGAGCCCTACGGGGTGGCGGCCTCGAAGGCCAAGCTCTTCGCCTCCGAGGCGGCGGTGCGCGCGGCCAACAACGCGCTGCAGGTGCACGGCGGCGCCGGGTACGTCGACGAGTACCCGCCGGCCAAGTACCTGCGCGACGCCCGCGTGATGACGCTCTACGAAGGCACCAGCCAGATCCAGAAGCTGCTCATCGGTCGCCACGAGACCGGCATCAGCGCCTTCGTCTGAGCCGCAGCAGCCCCGCTCCCCAGCACCGCACCCACCCGACCGCGCCACCAGGAGGACCACCCGTGCCGATCGACCCGCAGCTCGCCACCCTGCTCACCTTCCTCGAGCAGGCCGGCACCCCGCCGATGCACGAGGGGACGGCCGACGAGGCGCGCGCCGGGTTCCGCACCCTGGCCGTCGACCTGCGCGACCCGTCGGTGCTGCCCGAGATGGCCTCGGTCGAGGAGGTCCGGCTCCCCGGCGGCGCCGCGGCCCGCCCGGGCCGGGTCTACCGGCCGGTCAGCGACCTCGACCGGCTGCCCACGGTCGCGTTCTTCCACGGCGGCGGGTTCGTCATCGGCGACCTCGACACCCACGACCTGACCTGCCGGCTGATCGCCGCGCGCTGCGAGGCCGTCGTCGTCTCGGTCGACTACCGCCTCGCCCCCGAGCACCCCTTCCCCGCCGGGCTCGAGGACGTGCTGGCCGCCTCGCACTGGATCCACGACCACCTCGCCGACCTCGGCGGCTCCGAGGCGATGGGCGTGGCCGGCGACTCCGCCGGCGGCAACCTCGCCGCGGTCACCGCGCAGGTGCTGCGCGACGAGGGCCGGGCGCTGGCCGGGCAGCTGCTGATCTACCCCGTCACCGACTCGGCCGGCTCCTACCCCTCGCACTCCGAGAACGCCGAGGGCTACTTCCTCGACGCCGCCACCATGGCCTGGTTCGGCGCTCAGTACGTCGGCGACGCCACCGACCTCGACCCCGCCGACCCGCGCCTCTCGCCGCTGCACGGGAACCTCGACGGCCTCGCCCCGGCCGTGGTGGTCACCGCCGAGCTCGACCCGCTGCGCGACGACGGCAACGCCTACGCCCGTGCCCTCGAGGCCGCCGGCGTCCCGGTGCAGCACGAGGTCTTCCCCGGCCTCATCCACGGCTTCGTCGACATGGGCCGCCACTCCGAGGCCGCCGACAAGGCGGTCGAGGACACCCTCGCCCTCTTCCGCCCCCTCCTGCACCCCTGACCCACCGCGAGCCGGCTCGTTCGAACGGGCCGGCTCGGCGCGCGGGTCGAGCAGCGTTGGTCGAGCAGCGAGGGCCGAAGGCCCGAGCGGCGTCGAGAACCCGCGACCACACGGCGTACGGCGGGCAGCGGCACGGCGCAGAGTGGTCACCGACGACACAGCAGAGGGCCACTGACCTGTCGTCCGTGACCACTCCGCGCACGGGACGGCCCGGCGTACGGCGGCGCCCACCTCACCGGGTCTCGACGACGTTCCTCGCTGGCGCTCGTCACTGCTCGACCAACGGGCGGCAACCACACGGCGGGTCTCGACGACCGCTCCGGCTGCGGAGGGTGGGTGGGGGTCAGCGGTCGCGGGCCATCAGTGCCAGCTCGAGCAGCAGCTTGTCGCGGGGGCTGTTCAGGGACCGGCCGGTCAGCTCCTCGATCTGCTTGAGCCGGTAGATGACGGTGTTGCGGTGGCAGTAGAGCTCCTCCGCGGCGTGCGTGGGCGAGCCGTCGTGGCGCAGCAGGGCCGCGAGGGTGTCGAGCAGGGTGCGCGCCTGGGCCTCGGGCTGGGCCAGCAGCGGTCCCAGCGTCTCGCGCAGCAGCAGCGGCGCCACCTGGGGTGACCCGGCGAGCAGCACCTCGGGCAGTCGCTGCGAGACCGCGACGGCGCCCGTGGTGCCGCGCGGCATCGTCTCGGCGGCCCGGGTGGCGAGCTGGTACGCCGACGCGAAGCCGGCCACGCCGTCGGGTGCGACGCAGACCCCGACCCGAGCCAGGACCTGGGGGCCGACAGCCTCGACGAGCTGGTCCTCACCGAGGGTGACCGGGACGGGGTGGGCGACGTCGGCCGAGGCGGCGACGAGCCCGAAGTAGGTGCCGCCGCGCACGTGCCAGCGCACGCTCAGGCCGAGCCGTTCGAGGCGGTCCTCGCTGGGGCCCATGCCGCCGTCGGGCTCGCCGTCCAGCAGGGCCACCAGGCAGCCGACCGGGGCGTCGGGGTCGACGCCGAGCGCGTCGCGCACCTCCGCGGCGTACTCCGGGTCGGCGCCGCGGCCCTCGACGAGCGCGTCGAGCACCGACTGCTGGCGCTGCAGGTCGGCGCGGGTGAGGCGGGCGCTCTCGCGCCGGTAGGAGTCGATGAGCACCGCGGTCTGGACGTCGAGGTTCGACCACACGATGCGCGCGGCGAGCAGCAGCACCGGCTCGTCGCCACGCCCGTCGCGGCGCTGGGAGTCGGCCACCAGCGCCTCCCACAGCATCCGCGCCCCGACCGTGTAGGCGTTGAGCACCAGCTCCAGCGGCACGCCCTGCTGGGCCCGTCGCCGGCCGGTCTCGCGCCACACCTGGACCGCCGCCGAGCTGCCCGCGGGGCGTTGGCCGGTGAGCACCTCCAGGCCGCGCCGGATGTGCACCCGGGTGCTCTCCCGCACGTCGGCACGCATGTCCGGGTCGACCTGGTCGTAGATCGCGGCGTCGCGCTCGAGCAGGGTCAGCGTGATGCTGTCGGCGATGCGGTCGGACTGCTCGACGAGGGGCAGCCAGGCGCGCTGGACGTCCTCCAGGGTGACCCGCCCGGGTCCGACGTCGAGACGCATGACGAGCACGTTCGCACCCATCGCACAAGGAGCGCCAGCGTAAAGGCGGTGAAATGGCGCATCGGCCAACATATTTTGTGCGATGCGCCTAGTGCGCGATCTGTGCGCTGCGACCAAAGTGGTGGACGTCACAGCGGGACGAACGCGTCCGGCTGCCCGTTCCCGGAAGGACCCCATGTCGTCCACACCGTCCGCCGCCACCGGCACGAGGGCCGCAGCCCTGGAGCTCTCTGACGTCACCGTCCGCTTCGGTGGCATCACCGCCCTCAGCGAGGTGGGCCTCTCGGTGCGTCCCGGCTCCGTGCACGGCGTCATCGGTCCCAACGGCGCCGGCAAGACCACGCTGTTCAACGTCGCCTGCGGCTTCGTCACCCCCGACACCGGTCGGATCGTGCGCGAGGGCAGGACGCTCGACAAGCTGGCCCCGCACCAGCTCGCCGGCCTCTCGATGGCCCGCACGCTGCAGGGCCTCGGCCTCTTCGACCGCATCACCGTGCTCGACAACGTCATCGTCGGCGCCGACCGCCACGCCAGCTCGGGCTTCCTCGGCTCGCTGCTGGCCCTGCCCGGCGCGAGCCGCGAGGAGAAGGCGCTGCGCGAGCGGGCGATGGCGGTCCTCGCCGACCTCGGCATCGAGCAGTACGCCGGCCGCTACCCCGCCAGCCTCCCCTACCCGGTCCGCAAGCGCGTCGCCCTGGCCCGCGCCCTGGCGGCCGAGCCGACGCTGCTGCTGCTCGACGAGCCCGCCAGCGGCCTGTCGGCGGCCGAGATGGACGAGCTCGGCGACCTCGTGTCGTCGCTGGGCTCGCGGATGTCGGTGATGCTCGTGGAGCACCACATGGACCTGGTGATGCGGGTCTGCGACGAGATCACCGTGCTGGACTTCGGCAAGGTGATCGCCCACGGCACCCCCGACGAGGTGCGCAACGACCCCGCCGTGCTCGCGGCCTACCTGGGCGACGAGGTGACCCACTGATGCTGACCCTCGACCGTCTCACCGCCGGCTACGGACCCGTGACCGCGCTGCAGGACGTCTCCTTCACCGCCGGCAAGGGCCAGATCACCGCCGTGCTCGGCGCCAACGGCGCCGGCAAGACGACGCTGCTGCGCACCGTCTCGGGCCTGCACCGTCCCGAGTCCGGCACCATCTCCCTCGACGGCCAGCCGTTGCGCAAGGTCACCGCCGAGCAGATGCCGGCGCTGGGCATGGTGCACGTCCCCGAGGGCCGCGGTGTGATCACCGAGCTCACCATCGAGGAGAACCTGCGCCTCGGCGGCCTGGCGAAGGGCGGCAAGTTCCGCTCCGAGGACCTGCAGCGCGTCTTCGACCTCTTCCCCGTGCTGGCCGACCGGCGCGCGGGCCTGGCCCACACCCTCTCGGGCGGCGAGCGGCAGATGCTGGTCATCGGCCGGGCCCTGATGTCGGAGCCCCGGCTGCTGCTGCTCGACGAGCCGTCGCTGGGGCTGGCGCCGCGCATCGTGGCCCAGATCTTCGACCTGCTGCGCGGGCTCGTCGACGACCAGGGCCTCAGCGTCCTGCTGGTCGAGCAGAACGCCCGCAGCGCCCTGTCGGTCGCCGACCACGGGATCGTCCTCAACCTCGGCCGCGTCGTGGCCGACGAGGCCGCCTCCGTCCTGGCCGCCGACGACCAGCTGCGCCACGCCTACCTCGGCTTCTGACCGCACCGCCCACCCCAAGAACGGAGATCGACGTGCAACAACTCGTGAACACCGCCCTCGGCGGGCTCACGCTCGGCGCCGTGTACGCCGCGTTCGCGCTGGCGCTGGTGCTGATCTTCCGGTCCACCCGGATCGTCAACTTCGCCCAGGCACCGATGGCGATGGTGACCACCTTCATCGCACTGACCCTGATCGACGCCGGCTACTCCTACTGGATCGGCTTCGCCGCCGCCCTCCTGGCCGGCCTGGTGCTCGGCGCGGTGATCGAGCGGGTGATCATCCGCCCCGTCGAGGACAAGCCCGAGATCAACGCGGTCATCCTGACGCTGGGTCTCTTCATCACCCTGCACGCGCTGGCCGCGGTCATCTTCGGCAACCGCTTCCGCTCCTTCCCCGCCCCGTTCGGGCTGCGCGGCCTCGAGGTCGGGGGCACCACCATCCGGCTCACGACCTCCGGCATCTTCACCATCGCCGCGGTCGCGACGGTGATGGTGCTGCTGCTCCTGCTCTTCCGCTACACCGACGTGGGTCTGCGGATGCGCGCCTCGGCGTACAACCCCGAGGTCGCGCGCCTGCTGGGCGTGCGGGTGGGCCGGATGCTCACCCTGGGCTGGGCCCTGGCCGCGGTGGTCGGGTCCCTCTCGGGCCTGCTGATCGCCAGCGGCGGCCTGGTGCACCCCGGCTACATGGACTCCATCGTCGTCTACGGCTTCGTCGCCGCCGTGCTCGGCGGGCTCGAGAGCCCCGTCGGTGCCGTCGTCGGCGGGTTGACCCTGGGCCTGTCGCTGAGCTTCGTCAGCGGCTACCTCGGCTCCGAGCTGGTCGCCCTCGCCGCCCTGCTGATCCTGATGCTCGTGCTCACCCTGAGGCCCGGCGGGCTCTTCGCCGTCGCCTCCGCCAGGAGGGTCTGATGAACCGCTTCCTCGACGTGTGGCGCCACTCGGTGCTGGGTCGCCACCTGCTCACCGCCGTCCTCGGCCTGCTCGTGGTGATGGTGGTCCTCGAGGGCGTCAGCGACTTCCGCGCCCTCCAGCTGGCCGCCATGGCCTACCTCGGCATCGCCGCCGGCGGCCTGACGGTGCTCACCGGCATCAACGGCCAGATCTCCCTGGGCCACGGGGCACTGATGGCCTTCGGCGCCTACACCACCGCGCTGCTGCTCGACGACCCGACCGGCTCGATGCCGATCTCGCTGGTCGTGCTCGCCTCGACGGTCGTGGCGCTCGTCGTGGGCACCGCCGTCGGCGTGGCCGCCGCCCGCCTGCACGGGCCCTACCTGGCCGGCGCGACGCTCGCGCTCGCCATCGCCGTGCCCGGCATCGCGCTCTACTTCCGTGACTTCCTGGGCGGCGAGCAGGGTCTGCGGGTCTCGCTGCCCGAGGTCCCGACCTGGGCGCTCGACCTGGAGTACCTGGTCACCGGCACCGAGATGTCGCGCAGCCAGTACGTCGCCTACCTGGGCTGGATCACCCTCATCGTCACCTTCGTGCTGCTGGCCAACCTGGCCCGCGGCCGGGTCGGTCGCCGCTGGCGCGCGGTGCGCGACGACGAGGTCTCCGCCGAGCTCGCCGGCATCCGGCTGGGCCGGGCCCGCATCTCGGCGTTCATGGTCAGCGCGGCCGCGGCCGGCGCCGCCGGCTCGGTCCTGGCCATCACCGCCCGGCTCGCGGCCCCCAGCGGCTTCACGATCGTGCTCAGCCTGACGCTGCTCACCGCCGTGGTCCTCGGCGGTCTCGGCTATCTGTCCGGCGCCCTGATCGGTGCCGGCCTGCTGACCTTCCTGCCGCCGTTCGTCACCCGCATCGGCGGCGACGCCGGGCTCTCCGACATCCGCGCCGCCGAGCTGGCGCCGCTGGTCTACGGCCTGGTGATGGTCCTGGTCATCCTCCTGGCCCCGGCCGGCCTGGTCGGCACCACCAAGATGTCGCTGGCCACCCGCCGGGCACGGCGCCAGATGGCCGCCGCCGGCGGCGCCACGTCCCCCGACTCCCCCGACCGCAACGACTCCCCGCACGACCCGCACCACAGCACCACCGAGCCCGACCCCGGCAAGCCCTCGGCATCCGGGTCCACCACCTCGAAGGGAAGTACACGATGAAGGCACGACTGCTGGCCCCCGTGGCCGGCCTGCTCACGGCCACCATGGTCCTGGCGGGCTGCGGCGCCGGAGGCGACCGCGAGAGCGACGGCGGCAGCGACGGCGGGGGCGCCTCCGACGTCGGTGTCACCGAGGACACCGTCACCGTCGGCGGCCACTTCCCGCTCACCGGTGTCGCCGCGCCCGGCTACAGCGAGATCCCCACCGGCGCCCAGGCCTACTTCGACTTCGTCAACGCCGCCGGCGGCGTCAACGGCCGCCAGATCGAGTACATCGTCAAGGACGACGGCTACAACCCGACCAACACCAGCCAGGTCACCAACGAGCTGGTCCTCCAAGACGAGATCTTCGCGATGGTGGGCGGCCTCGGCACCCCCACTCACAGCGCCGTCGTCGACTTCCTCAACTCCGAGGGCGTGCCCGACCTGTTCGTCTCCTCGGGCTCGCTGCAGTGGGGCGACGACGTCGAGTCCAAGCCCTACACCTTCGGCTGGCAGCCCGACTACGAGATCGAGGGCAAGATCATCGGCCAGTACATCGCCGAGAACATGCCCAAGGCGAAGGTCGGGCTGTTCCTCCAGGACGACGACTTCGGCGAGGACGGCGAGAAGGGTGTGCGCCAGTACCTCGACAAGCAGATCGTCGGCGTGGAGCGCTACACCTCCGGCAACACCGACGTCGGCCCGCAGGTGGCCGGTCTCCAGGCGGCGGGCGCCGACCTCGTGATCGCGTTCAACACCCCGTCGTACACCGCGCTGACCCAGCTCACCTCGCTGGCCCTCGGCTACGACCCGACCTGGTTCTACTCCAACGTCGGCTCCGACCCCCAGCTCGTCGGCTCGCTGCTCAACCGCTTCTCCGAGGGTGCCGTCGAGGGTGACAACAGCGCGCTCAACGGCGTGCTCACCACCGAGTACATCCCCGGCGTCGACGCCGCCGACGACCCGTGGGTCCAGCTGTGGCAGAAGGTCTGGGACCAGGAGGGCGAGGGCGGTGAGCTGACCAACTACCGGATCTACGGCATGTCGCAGGCCTACGCCTTCGTGCAGGCCCTGCAGGCCGCCGGCGAGGACCTGACCCGCGACGGCCTGGTCGAGGCAGTCGAGTCGTTCGAGGACATCGAGGGCCCGCAGCTGGCGCCGTTCCGCTTCAGCGCCGACAGCCACATGGGCATCTCCGGCATGCGTGTCGTGGAGCTCCAGGGCGGCAAGGCCGAGGAGCTCACCCCGGTGCTCGTCAGCGACATCGGCGACGCCCCCATCGAGGAGGACTCCTCCGACCAGGCCAACGACGCCCCGCCCGAGAGCGGTGTCCCGGACGCCGGCTGATCCGCACCACCCAGAGCACCACTACGAGCACCACCCAGGGCACCACCACTGACGGCGGCGCCCGGTCCCTCGCGGACCGGGCGCCGTCGTCGTGCTTGGATGGCTCGGTGCCCCACGACTGGAACCGGCTGCTGCAGACCACCACCGAGCGGCTGGCCGGGCTCGTGGACGACGCCGACCCGGCCGCACCGGTGCCGGGGTGCCCCGACTGGTGCGCGGCCGACCTGGTCGAGCACGTCGGCGGGGTCTACCAGTGGGCCGCCCACGTGGTCCGCACCGGCGACCCCGAGGTGCACCCCGTGCCGGCGCCCACCGACCTCGGCGAGCTGCCGGTCTGGTTCCGCGGCCACGTCGACGAGCTGGTGCGGGTGCTGACCGGCACCGACCCCGACCAGGAGACCTGGACCTTCGGCCGCGGCCGCGGCACCGCCGGCTGGTGGACCCGCCGCCAGACCCTCGAGACCACGCTGCACACCTTCGACCTGCTCGACTCGCAGGGCCGGGCCGGGGAGTGGGACGTGCCGGCACCGTTGGCCTGGGAGGCCGTGCGCGAGGTGGTCACCCTCTTCTACCCCCGCCAGCTGCGGATGGGACGCATCGACCCGCTGCCGGGCACCCTGCTGCTGACCCCCACCGACCTCGACGACGAGCCGGTCGCCGTCGGCGACGGGCGCCCCGTGGTCGAGCTCAACGCCCCTGCGGGCGAGCTAGCGCTGCTGGCCTACCGGCGTCGTACCAGCGACGACCCCGCCGCAGCGGCGCTCCTGGCGCTCGGGCTCACTCCCTGACGGGTCCGGCGCCCACGTCCGCCGCGCGCCGGGTCTCCAGCACCCGGAAGCCCTTGGCGCTGGCGAGCCGGGTGGTGGGCCAGCCCTGCTCGCCGAGCCAGCGCTGCAGCGAGTCGCCGCCGAGGTTCTTGCCCACGACCATCACCGCACGACCGCCCGGCGCGAGCCGCGGCAGCCAGGTCAGCAGCAGCTCGTGCAGCGCCTGCTTGCCGATCCTGATCGGCGGGTTCGACCAGATCTCGTCGTACGCCGCCTCCGCCGGCACCTCGTCGGGCAGCAGTGCGGCGTAGCGCTCGGCGACCCCCAGCGACCGGGCGTTCTCGCGGGCCAGCAGGAGGGCGCGCTCGTTGACGTCGACGGCGTCGACCTGCGCCGTGGGGGCCGCGACGGCCGCCGCCAGCCCGATGACGCCGTAGCCGCAGCCCAGGTCGAGCAGCCGGCCGCCGGTCGGCGGCGGCGTCTCGCGGAACAGCACGGCGGTGCCGACGTCGAGGCGGCCCTGCGCGAAGACGCCCGAGCCGGTGACCAGGTCGAGGTCGTGGCCCCAGACCGACACCGTGACCGGGGCCCGCTTGAAGGGCACCGACGGGTCGGCGGTGAAGTAGTGCTCGTCGCTCACGCCGTCTCCTCGGGGCTGTGCCTGTGCTTGATCGGGTGGGGCTCGCGCGGGTGGGGCTCGGGCAGCGCCGCCCGCCGCGCGCGCGTCTGGTCGGCGCGCTCGGCCAGCTCGTCGTCGCCGGGGTAGGCCACCTCCTCGAGGGTCAGCCCGTGCGCGTGCGCGACCGCGACCTGCGGCTGGCGCTCGCGGGAGAGCAGCACCTGGGCCGGCCACTCCACCGGGCGCCGCCCCTCCCCCACGGTCAGCAGGCAGCCCACCAGGGCGCGCACCATGGAGTGGCAGAAGGCGTCGGCGCGCACGCTCGCCTCGACCAGCCCGGTCGGGGTGCGCCGCCAGTCGAGGTCGAGCAGGGTGCGCACGGTGGTGGCGCCCTCGCGGCGCTTGCAGAACGCGGCGAAGTCGTGGTGCCCGACGAGCGCGGCCGACCCGGCCGCCAGCAGCCCGACGTCGAGCGGGCGCGGCCAGGCCAGCACGTGGTGGCGGGCCAGCGGGTCGAGGCTCTCGGCGCGGTCGGCGACCCGGTAGGTGTAGCGGCGCCAGGTCGCCGAGAAGCGGGCGTCGAAGCCCTCCGGCGCCCGGCTCACGCGTCGTACGACGACGTCGGGCGGCAGGATCCCGTTGAGCCGGCGCACCAGCGCCTCCAGCGGCGGCGCCGGCGAGCGGCCGGCCGAGGCGGTGACCGCCTGCTCGTCGACGTCGGCGTGCAGCACCTGGCCGCGCGCGTGCACGCCCGCGTCGGTGCGCCCGGCGCAGACAACCGGCACCCGGGCGCTGCCCGGCGGGTCGTCGTCACGCACCCCGACGCGCAGCGCGACGGCCAGGGCCGTCTCGACCTCGTGCTGGACGGTGCGCAGCCCCGGCTGGGTCGCCCAGCCCCGGAAGTCGGTCCCGTCGTAGGCGAGGTCGATCCGCAGGCGCACCCGCCCATCCTCTCCTCAAACCAGCTCGGCGCGGTACGGCGGGTCGGCGCCGGGGCGCGAGACGGTGATGGAGGCGGCGTGGGCGGCGTGGGCCAGCAGCCGCTGGACGACCTCGGGCGCCAGCGCCGGGAGGCGGCCGCCCAGGAGGCCCTCCTCGGCGAGCCCGTCGACGAGGGCGGCGGCGAAGGTGTCGCCGGCCCCGATCGTGTCGGCGACCTCGACGCGGCGCGGCGCCACCGTCACCTCGCGCTCGTGGTCGAACCAGGTCGCGCCCTCGGCCCCGCGGGTCAGCACCACGACCGACGGACCCATCGTCAACAGCCGGGCGGCCGACCGCTCGACCGTGAGGTCGGGCCAGAGCAGCTCGACGTCCTCGTCGCTGACCTTCACCAGGTCGGCGAGCGCCACGACGCTCTCGACCCCGGCCACCACGTCCGGCCCCGTGCCGGTCACGGCCGCACGCACGTTGACGTCGTAGGAGACGGTGGCGTGCTCGCGCAGGCGGTCGACCAGCGCGCGGACGGTGCCGGCGCCCGGCTCGATCACCGCGGAGAAGGAGCACACGTGCACGGCCGCCGGGGCGGGATCGGTGGGCACGTCGCCCAGCCGCCAGTCGAGGTCGAACTCGTAGGACGCCGCGCCGTCCGCGCCGATCGTCGCGGCGGCCGTCGAGGTCCGCTCGACCACGTGCGGGTCGAGCGCCAGCGCCACGCCGGAGCCCCCCAGGTGCTCGGCGAGCATCCGGCCGTGCGCGTCGTCGGCGTACGACGTGGCGAAGCGGACCGTGCGGCCCAGGCGGGCCAGTGCCACCGCGACGTTGGCCGCGCTCCCCCCGGGGTGCTCGCCGACCGACCCGTCGGCGGTGCGCACCACGTCGACCAGCGCTTCCCCGACCACCATCACGTCCCTGTCCATAGCGCGGGTCTACCACGCCGGGACGTCCGCGACCACCTCGGTCACCGCCAGCCTAGGGTTCGGGCATGACCGTGCGACCGCTCGACCCGTCGTCCGACGAGGCGCCCTTCGAACAGCTGCGGCGCCAGGTGGCCGCCCGCGCAGCCTCGGGCGACCTGGCGCCCGGCACGAGGCTGCCGACGGTGCGGGCGCTGGCCGAGCAGCTGGGCGTCGCGGCGGGCACGGTGGCGCGCGCCTACCGCGAGCTCGAGGCCGACGGGGTGGTGGCGACCGAGGGCCGCCGCGGCACCTTCGTGGCCTCGGCCGCGCAGGCGGGCTCGGGCGACGCCGAGCGGGCCGCCGCCGAGTACGTCGCTGCGCTGCGCCGCCTGGGTCTCGGCGTGGGCGACGCGCTGCGCCTCGTCGAGCGCGAGTGGTCGCGGTGAGCGAGCACCGCCCGCGCCGCTACGTCGTGGTCGGGGTGGGTGCCGTCGGCGGCGGCGTCGCCGCGCTGCTGCACGAGGCCGGCCTCGAGGTCACCGCCGTGGCCCGCGGCGAGCACCTGGCCCGGCTGCGCGCCGAGGGGCTGCGCCTGGCCGTCGGCCACGACGAGCGAGTGGTGCGCCTGCGCACGGCCGCCGGCCCGGCCGAGGTCGCGTGGCACGACGACACCGTGGTCCTGCTCGCGGTGAAGTCCCAGCAGACCCAGGCGGCCCTGGCCGACCTCGCCGCCCACGCGCCCCCCGGTGCCCCGGTGGTGTGCCTGCAGAACGGCGTCAGCAACGAGCGCGCCGTGCTGCGCCACTTCGCCGCGGTGCACGCCGTGACCGTGATGATGCCCGCCAGCCACCTCAGCCCCGGCCAGGTCGTCCTGCACTCCCTGGGCGCCCCGGGCCTGCTCGACATCGGCTCCTACCCCGCGGGCGTCGACGCGGTCGACGAGGCCGTCGCCGCCGACCTGCGCAGCGCCGGCTTCGAGAGCGTGCCCCGCCCCGACGCGATGGCCTGGAAGCACCGCAAGCTGCTGGTGAACCTCGGCAACGGCGTCGACGCCGCCTGCCAGGACGGACCCGCTGCCGAGCGCCTGGTCGAGCTGGTGCGCGAGGAGGGCGAACGGGTCCTGCACGCGGCCGGCGTGCCGGTGGTCAGCCGCGCCGACGACCTCGCCCGGCGCGGCGAGCTGCTGCGCCCGCTGGTGCGCCGCGACGAGGCGGGCTCGTCGACCTGGCAGAGCCTGGCCCGCCGCACCGGCGACGTGGAGGTCGACCACCTCAACGGCGAGATCGTGCTCCTGGGACGCCTGCACGGGGTCGCGACGCCGGCCAACGAGCTGGTGCAGCTCACCGTGAACCGGCTGGCCCGCGAGGGCTCCGCGGCCCGGCTGCTCGACGCCGCCGACCTGCTGGCCCGGCTCCCCGGCGCCGGCTAGAAGTCGTCGCCGCTCTCGTGCCGCTGCCCGCCCTGGCCGCCCCGCCTGCGCAGGTGCACGCGTCGGGCGAGACGGATGGCGGGCCTGATGCCCAGCTGGGCACTGCCGATCACGAAGAGCCAGGTGCCGGCGTACGCGGTCGACTCCTGGAAGAACAGGATGCTGCCGATCAGGAACCAGAGCGCGATGAGCAGGTCGTTGGCGATGCTCGCGACCTCGTAGCGGTCGCGCAGGACCACTTCCTCGCTGGTTCCGGGGACGTGCAGGGCCATCTCTCCTCCTGGTGCGTGCCGGGGGCGGGAACGACGACGACCCGCCCGAGGAGCTCGGGCGGGTCGTCGGCGGTGCGGGTCAGGACTTGGTGTCGTCCTCGTCGGCGACCTCGGCCTCGGCGACCACGGACTCCTCGGGGGAAGCCTCCTCGGTCATCTCGGTCGGGGTCTCCTCGACAGCGGTCTCCTCGGCGGGGGTCTCCTCGGCGGGAGCCTCCTCGGCGGGGGTCTCCTCGGCCGCCGGGGCGGCCGGGGCGGGCTTGGCCGCCTTAGGGGTGGCGCTGTAGGCCTCGGTGACGAGCTCGATCACGGCCATCGGCGCGTTGTCGCCCTTGCGGGGGCCGATCTTGGTGATGCGGGTGTAGCCGCCGGGACGCTCCGAGAAGGTCGGGGCGATCTCGGTGAAGAGCACGTGCACGACACCCTTGTCGCGGATGGTCTTGAGGACCTCGCGACGGTTGTGCAGGTCGCCCTTCTTGGCCTTCGTGATCAGCTTCTCCGCCCACGGACGCAGGGCACGGGCCCGCGACTCGGTGGTGGTGATCCGGCCGTGCTCGAAGAGCTGGGTGGCCAGGTTCGCCAGGATCAGGCGCTGGTGGGAGGGGCTGCCGCCGAGGCGGGGACCCTTGGTGGGCTTGGGCATCGTTCTCTCTCTTCTCTCCGGCCGTACCAGGTACCGGGGTAGACGGTCGGCGGTCGCCGACCGGTTTGGGCGGGACCGGGGGCGCGGGCGCCCCCGGTCTCACCAGGTCAGTACTGCTCGTCCTCGACGAACGCGTCGTCGTCGTCGTCGCCGTACGCCGCGAGGGCGGCGTGCGGGTCGAAGCCGGGCGCGCTGTCCTTGAGGGACAGGCCCATCTCGACCAGCTTGGCCTTGACCTCGTCGATCGACTTCGCACCGAAGTTGCGGATGTCGAGGAGGTCCTGCTCCGAGCGACCGATGAGCTCACCCACGGTGTGGATGCCCTCGCGCTTGAGGCAGTTGTAGGAGCGGACGGTCAGCTGCAGGTCCTCGACCGGGAGGGCGAGGTCGGCAGCCAGCTGCTCGTCGACCGGCGAGGGGCCGATGTCGATGCCCTCGGCCTCGACGTTCAGCTCGCGGGCCAGGCCGAAGAGCTCGACCAGGGTCTTGCCGGCCGAGGCGATCGCGTCGCGGGGACGGATCGAGGGCTTGGTCTCGACGTCGATGACGAGCTTGTCGAAGTCGGTGCGCTGCTCGACACGGGTGGCCTCGACCTTGTAGGTCACCTTCAGCACGGGGCTGTAGATCGAGTCGACCGGCATCCGGCCGATCTCGTTGTCGGCACCCTTGTTCTGCACGGCCGAGACGTAGCCGCGACCGCGCTCGACGACGAGCTCCATCTCCAGCTTGCCCTTGTCGGACAGCGTGGCGATCTTGAGGTCGGGGTTGTGCACCTCGACACCGGCCGGGGGCGCGATGTCGGCGGCGGTGACGTCACCGGCACCGGACTTGCGCAGGTACATCGTGACCGGCTCGTCGTGCTCGGAGGAGACGACGAGACCCTTGAGGTTGAGGATCACCTCGGTCACGTCCTCCTTGACGCCCTCGATGGTCGAGAACTCGTGGAGCACGTTGTCGATCTTGATGCTGGTGACCGACGCGCCGGGGATCGAGCTGAGCAGCGTGCGGCGCAGCGAGTTGCCGAGCGTGTAGCCGAAGCCGGGCTCGAGCGGCTCGATGACGAAGCGCGAGCGGAACTCGTCGACGGTCTCTTCCGAGAGGGTGGGGCGCTGTGCGATGAGCACTGGGTCTTTCCTTTCCGGGCCCACCCACTATTTGACGGGCCCGAACTGCGAGGTGGAAGGAAGATGGAGCGGTGGTGCAGGAGCCAGGCGCTGTCCCGGGCGGGCCCGGGACAGCGCCCGAGGATCACTTCTTCGAGTAGTACTCGACGATGAGCTGCTCCTGGACCGGGAGGTCGATCTGCGCCCGGGTGGGGACCTGGTGGACCAGGACCCGCATCCGCTCGGGCAGCGCCTCGAGCCAGGCCGGGACGACGCGCTCGCCGTGGGTCTCGCGAGCCACGATGAAGGGCGTCATCTCCAGGGACTTCTCGCGCACGTCGATGATGTCGTGGGCGGTGACCTGGAACGACGGGATGTCGACCTTCTTGCCGTTCACCAGGAAGTGGCCGTGCGAGACCAGCTGGCGGGCGTGACGACGGGTCCGCGCGAAGCCGGCGCGGTAGACCACGTTGTCGAGGCGGCACTCGAGCATCTGGAGCAGGTTGTCACCCGTCTTGCCAGAGCGGCGCGAGGCCTCCTTGTAGTAGTTCAGGAACTGCTTCTCCATCACGCCGTAGGTGAAGCGGGCCTTCTGCTTCTCCTGCAGCTGCGAGCGGTACTCGCTCTCCTTGATGCGGGCACGGCCGTGCGCGCCGGGAGGGTAGGGGCGACGCTCGAACGAAGCGTCACCGCCGACGAGGTCCACGCCGAGACGGCGGGACTTCCGGGTCATGGGACCGGTGTAACGGGCCATCTCTCAAGTCTCCTGTTCTCGGGCGCGGGTCAGACGCGGCGGCGCTTGGGCGGGCGGCAGCCGTTGTGGGGCGTGGGCGTGACGTCCTGGATGGTGCCGACCTCGAGGCCGATCGCACCCAGCGAGCGGATCGCCGTCTCACGACCGGAGCCGGGGCCCTTGACGAAGACGTCGATCTTCTTCATGCCGTGCTCCATCGCCCGACGACCGGCCGCCTCGGCGGCCATCTGCGCGGCGAACGGGGTGGACTTGCGCGAGCCCTTGAAGCCGACGGTGCCGGCCGAGGCCCACGAGATCACCGCACCGGTGGGGTCGGTGATGGTGACGATGGTGTTGTTGAACGTGCTCTTGATGTGGGCTTCGCCCTGCGCGACGTTCTTCTTCTCCTTGCGGCGCACCTTCTTGGCGCCGGCCGCGGAGCGGCTCTTGGGAGGCATAGATGTACTCCTGGGTTAGCTGGTCGGTGAGTTCGAGATCGAAGTGCAGTGAGACGCCCGGGGGCGTGCGATCACTTGGACTTCTTCTTGCCGGCGACCGTGCGCTTGGGACCCTTGCGGGTGCGCGCGTTGGTCTTGGTGCGCTGACCGCGGACCGGGAGGCCCATGCGGTGACGGCGACCCTGGTAGCTGCCGATCTCGATCTTGCGACGGATGTCGGCCTGGACCTCGCGGCGGAGGTCACCCTCGATCTTGAAGTTGGCGTCGATGGCGTCGCGAAGCTTGACCAGCTCGTCGTCGCCGAGCTCGTGCACGCGAGTGTTCGGGTTGACCCCGGTCTCGGCGAGCAGCTGCTGGGCGGAGGTACGGCCGATGCCGTAGATGTAGGTGAGTGCGATCTCGATGCGCTTGTCGCGCGGGAGGTCCACACCAACGAGGCGTGCCATGTGATGGCCTTTCGGTGGTTCGCAGAGGTGTCGGTCGTGACGCGTCCCGTCCCTCGTCGGTCGGGCCCCGGCCTTCTGCTCCGGGGGTGGTTTCACCGCGGTGTGCGGCTAAGCGTTCACGTATGGAGGTTGTTCAGTTGTGCGCTGCACCGACCCGAGGGCCGGTGCCTGCTCAGCCCTGGCGCTGCTTGTGGCGGGGGTTGGAGCAGATGACCATGACGCGGCCGTGGCGACGGATCACCTGGCACTTGTCGCAGATGCGCTTGACGCTGGGCTTGACCTTCATGTCGAGGTCCTTTCGTGGCTCCCGCCGGGAACCGTCGGCTTCGCTTACTTGTAGCGGTAGACGATCCGACCTCGGGTGAGGTCGTACGGCGAGAGCTCCACCACCACGCGGTCCTCGGGGAGGATCCGGATGTAGTGCTGGCGCATCTTGCCGCTGATGTGGGCGAGAACCTTGTGCCCGTTGCTCAGCTCGACGCGGAACATGGCATTCGGCAGGGCTTCCACGACGGAGCCCTCGATCTCGATCACGCCTTCTTTCTTCGGCATGTCCTCCACAATCTGTTGTCTATCGTTTGCTGCACTGCCCCGACGGGTGCCGGAGCAGGTGGCCCGGGAACCTCCGGCGCCGAGGCGGACCTCGAGCCGGTGGACCTCGTGCGGTCGTCCCCTGGCCCCTCACCCGCACGCACGCGACCCTCTCTGACGAGGTGGTCGAGCACGGTGACGGGCAGCCGCGAGGCGCCACGAAACAGACCCACGTTGGGCCGACACGCCAGTTTAGACGCGCCCTGCTCGGGATCCCTAATCAGGACGCGAGCAGCCGCAGCGTCTGCTCGCGCGCGAGCGAGGTGGCCGGGTCGGTGCCGGCGTACGCCGACGCCACCGGGTGCACCATCACCTCGTCGACGCCGTGCTCGGCCGCGAGGTCGCGCACGCGCGCCCGGGCGGTCTCGGCGTCGCCGATCACCCAGCGTCGCGACATCGCCTCGACCAGCGACCGCTGCTCCTCGGGGATCTCGACCTCCTCGGCCTCCTCGACCAGGCGCTGCAGGCCCAGCGGCTGCCCGGTGCGCAGCGCCAGCATCATCTGCAGGTGCGGCAGCGCCAGGCGCTCGGCCTCCTCGGCGGTGGGGGCGACGGCGGCGTTGACGGTCAGGAAGGTGCGCGGGGCCTCGAGCACCTCCGAGGGCCGGAAGGTGTCGCGGTAGAGCGCCAGCGCCTCGGCGGTGCCCTGCCCGGAGAAGTGGTGCGCGAAGACGTAGGGCAGCCCACGCTCGGCGGCCAGTCGCGCGGAGTAGTCGGAGGAGCCGAGCAGCCACAGGCTGGCCACGCTCGCTGCGACCGGGGTCGCGCGCAACGGCTGGGTGCGGCCCTGGACCGCCACCCCGACACCCTCGGGAGCCATCATCGCCGCCACGTTGTCGACGTACTCGGGGAAGCGCGAGACGGCGTCGTCGCCCACTCCCCCGGCGCCGTGCCGTAGCGCGTACGACGTCACCGGGTCGGTGCCCGGCGCCCGGCCGATGCCCAGGTCGATGCGCCCGGGGAACGCGGCCTCCAGCAGGCTGAACTGCTCGGCCACCACCAGCGGGGCGTGGTTGGGCAGCATCACCCCGCCCGAGCCGACCCGCATCCGCGACGTGGCGCCGGCGATGAGCCCGATCAGGACCGGAGGGTTGGTGGCCGCCACGGCCGGCATGTTGTGGTGCTCGGCGACCCAGTAGCGGGTGGCGCCGACCTCGTCGGCGGTGCGGGCCAGGTCGAGGCTGGCCCGCACCGCGTCAGCGGACGTCTGGTCGGTGCGCACGGGCACCAGGTCGAGGACGGAGAGGTTCGGCGAAGTCACCTCTCAGGAGCGTCCGTCGACCCGTCGCTTATTCCGGACCGCCGAGGTCCCTCACTCGGCCGGGCGCGGCGCCGGCGGGGTGGAGTCGGTGGCCTCCACCTCGGTGCGCTCGTCCTTCTTGGTCTTGGCGAGGCTGGCCAGGGCCGTGATGGTCAGCGCGACCAGGATCACCGCGAGGCTCAGCAGGGTCGGCACCTCCCAGCCGATGATCTCGCTCTCGTGCAGGGCGTGGATCACCAGCTTGGCGCCGATCCAGGCCAGGATGAAGGACAGCCCCAGGGAGAGGTAGACCAGGCGCTCGAGCAGCCCGCCGATCAGGAAGTAGAGCTGGCGCAGGCCCATCAGCGCGAAGACGTTGGCGGTGAAGACCAGGTAGGGCTCCTGGGTGATGCCGAAGATCGCCGGGATCGAGTCGAGCGCGAACAGCACGTCGGTGAAGCCGAGCGCGATGATGACGATCAGCATCGGGGAGGCGAAGCGCACCCCGTTCTCGCGGTAGAAGAGCTTCAGGCCGTGCCACTGGTCGCCCACGTTGAGGTGGTTCTGGGCGAACTTCACGATGCGGGAGTCCTCGGGGTGCTCCTCCTCGTGCTTGCGGTAGGAGCGCACCAGGTTGACCGCGGTGTAGATGAGGAAGGCACCGAAGATGTAGAAGACCCAGCTGAAGTTCTGGATCAGCGCGTAGCCAACCGCGATGAAGATGCCGCGGAAGACCAGGGCCAGGATGATGCCCACCATCAGGGCCTCCTGCTGGTACTTGCGGGGCACCTTGAGGGCCGCCATCAGCACGATGAAGACGAAGAGGTTGTCGACCGAGAGGCTCTTCTCCACCACGAAGCCGGTGAAGTAGTCGACACCGTACTCCTGGCCGTGGAAGCCCCAGGTCCACACGCCGAACGCGAACGCCGCGGCCATGTAGAGGATGAACGCGACGGTGCTCTCGCGCATGGTCGGCTCGTGCGGGTTGCGCGAGATGATGATGACGTCGAAGAGCAGCACGGCACACGTGACGGTGATCGTGATGCCCCATTCGAGGGCGGAGACGTCCACAGGGTTCCTCCTGGGTCAAAGGGTTGGCGGCAGCGCCGAGGTCTCTCCCGCCGCTGCTGCGACCCACCGCCCCGGACCGGTCGAGGACCGGTCGTGCTGACGAGGCGGTGACGAAGGAATACTCCCCCCTGCGGGGGCCATCATCGCACGGGCGTGGTGGAGGACCCGCCTCGCCGGTGTCGTACGACGCTCAGCGCCCGCCGAAGGGCACGCCGAGCTCGCGCAGCTCGGCCTCGCCGCCGTCGAGGGCGGTCAGCACCCAGGTGCCGGTCTCGGTGAGGGTGAAGGTGTGCTCGTAGTGCGCCGACCAGGAGCCGTCGGTGGTGACCACGGTCCAGTCGTCCTCGAGCACCGCGGTGTCGTTGCCACCCAGGGTGATCATCGGCTCCACGGCCAGCGCCAGGCCCTCGACCAGGCGCGCACCGCGCCCGGGCTTGCCGTAGTTGGGCACGTCGGGGGGCAGGTGCATCTCGGTGCCGATGCCGTGCCCGACGTAGTCCTCGAGGATGCCGTAGGAGCCCTGCGAGCGCACGTGGCTCTCCACCGCGTGGGAGATGTCGGTGACCCGCCCGCCCGCGCGGGCCGCGGCGATGCCGCGCCACAGCGCCTCCTGGGTGGTGCGCATCAGCTCGCGCACCTCGTGGGGCACCTCCCCGACGGCCACCGTGAGCGCCGCGTCGCCGTGCCAGCCCTCGACGATGGCGCCGCAGTCGATCGAGACGACGTCGCCGTCGGCGAGCACCCGCCCGTCGGGGATGCCGTGCACGACCACGTCGTTGACCGAGGTGCAGATCGAGCCGGGGAACCCGTAGTAGCCCTTGAAGGATGGGGTGGCCCCGCGCGAGCGGATGCTGTCCTCCGCGATGGCGTCGAGCTCGGCGGTGGAGATGCCGGCACGCACCGAGCCGCGCAGCAGCTCGAGGGTCTCCCCCACCACCAGCCCGGCCCTGCGCATCAGGTCGACCTGCTCGGGGCTCTTGATCTCGAGCCCGCGGTCACGCAGTCCCATCGCGGGCGGCCCTCAGCCGCGCGGGGAGGAGTCGAGCGCCTCGAGCACGCGCCCGGTCACCTCGGCGACCTCGCCCATGCCGTCGACCTCGACCAGCAGCCCGCGCTCGCGGTAGACCTCGATGAGCGGCTCGGTCTGCTCGGCGTAGATCTCCTGGCGCCGGCGGATGACGTCCTCGGTGTCGTCGGCGCGGCCCTCGGTCTGCGCGCGCTGCAGCAGCCGCTGGACGATCTCGTCCATCTCGACCGTGAGGACGACGACGGCGTCGATGCGCTCCTGGCGCTCGCCCACCATGGCGTCGAGCTCCTCGACCTGGGCCAGGGTGCGCGGGTAGCCGTCGAGCAGGAACCCGCCCTTGGCGTCGTCCTCCGCGATCCGGTTGGCGACCATGGAGTTGGTGACCTCGTCGGGGACGTAGTCGCCCGCGTCCATGTAGCGCTGGGCCTCGAGGCCCAGGGGCGTGCCCTGGGAGACGTTGGCCCGGAAGATGTCGCCGGTGGAGATGGCGGGCACCGAGTAGTGCTCGGCCACGAACTTGGCCTGGGTGCCCTTGCCGGCCCCGGGGGGGCCCATCAGGATCAGCCTCAACGCAGGAATCCTTCGTAGTTGCGCTGCTGGAGCTGGCTCTCGATCTGCTTCACCGTGTCGAGTGCGACACCCACCATGATCAGGATGGAGGTGCCTCCGAACGGGAAGTTCTGGTTGGCGTCGATCAGGACCAGGGCGATCAGCGGGATGAGCGCGATCAGACCCAGGTAGAGAGCGCCCGGCAGCGTGATGCGGGACAGGACGTAGGACAGGTAGTCCTCGGTCGGCTTACCGGCCCGGATCCCGGGGATGAAGCCGCCGTACTTCTTCATGTTGTCGGCCACCTCGTGCGGGTTGAAGGTGATCGAGACGTAGAAGTAGGTGAAGAAGACGATCAGCGCGAAGTAGGTGATCATGTAGAGCGGGTGGTCACCGTTGACGAAGTAGCGGCTGACGAAGGTGATCCAGGTCGAGTCGCTGTTCTGGTTGAACTGCACCGCCATCGCGGGCAGGTAGAGCAGCGACGAGGCGAAGATGACCGGGATGATGCCGGCCTGGTTCACCTTGAGCGGGATGTAGGTGGAGGAGCCGCCGAACATCTTGCGCCCCACCATGCGGCGCGCGTACTGGACCGGGATCCGGCGCTGGGCCTGCTCGATGAAGATGACGGCCGCCACGATGACCAGGCCGATGGCCAGCACGACCCCGAAGAGCCACCAGCCCTGCGACTTCTGGACCTCCCAGAGCGCGGCCGGGAAGGTCGCGACGACCTGGCAGAAGATGAGGATCGACATGCCGTTGCCGACGCCGCGCTCGGTGATCAGCTCGCCGAGCCACATGATCACGGCGGTGCCGGCGGTCATGGTGATCACCATGACCAGGAAGGTCGAGGTGGAGTCGTCGTGCAGCAGCGGCAGGTTGCACTGCAGCAGGTTGCCCGAGCGCGCCAGGGCCACGATGCCGGTGGCCTGCAGGACCGAGAGGCCCAGGGTCAGGTAGCGCGTGTACTGCGTGATCTTGGTCTGCCCCGCCTGGCCCTCCTTCTTCAGCGCCTCGAGCCGTGGGATCACCACGACGAGCAGCTGCAGGATGATGCTGGCGGTGATGTAGGGCATGATCCCGAGCGCGAAGATCGTCAGCTGGAGCAGCGCTCCACCCGAGAACAGGTTCACCAGGCTGTACAGGCTCGCGTTCTCGCCCTGGGAGGCCAGGTCGATGCACTGCTGCACGTTGGCGACGTTCACCCCCGGTGCCGGGATCTGCGATCCGGCCCGGAAGATCACGATGATCATCAGGACGAACAGCAGCTTGCGCCGCAGGTCCGGCGTCCTGAAAGCGTTGGCGAAAGCGCCTAGCACGAGATCCTCTTTCTCCACACAGAATTGCGGCTCCCCGGGCACACCCAGGAAGCCTCGGGAAGCCTAACAGGCTGTCGGGGCCACGATGTCACGCTCCCTGGCGTGCGCGGGCACCGACACCGGCTACCGACGACGAAGGGCGCGGGAGGCCGCCTTGCGGCGGCGCTCTCCCGCGCCCTCATTGTGGTGTCGCCGAGACTCAGACCGTGGTGGTCGAGCCGCCGGCGGCCTCGATCTTCGAGACGGCCGAGGCCGAGAACGCCTGGGCGCTCACGTCGACCTTGACCGAGATGTCGCCCTGACCCAGCACCTTCACCGGGTGGCCGTCACGGACGGCCCCCTTGGCGACGAGGTCCTCGACGGTGACGGTGCCACCCTCGGGGAACAGCGTGCTGAGGCGGTCGAGGTTGACGACCTGGAACTCCACCTTGAACGGGTTCTTGAAGCCCTTGAGCTTCGGGAGCCGCATGTGGATGGGCATCTGGCCGCCCTCGAACGCGACCGGGACCTGGTACCGGGCCTTGGTGCCCTTGGTACCGCGACCCGCGGTCTTGCCCTTCGAGGCCTCACCGCGACCCACACGGGTCTTGGCGGTCTTGGCGCCCTTGGCCGGGCGCAGGTGGTGCAGCTTGAGCGTCGTCATGTCACTCGACCTCCTCGACGGTCACCAGGTGGCGAACCGTGTTGACCATGCCGCGGATCTCCGGGCGGTCCTCCTTGACGACCACGTCACCGATCCGCTTGAGACCGAGGGTGCGCAGCGTCTCGCGCTGGTTGGCCTTGAGGCCGACCAGGCCCTTCTTCTGCTGGACCTTGAGCTGTGCCATCAGGAGGACACCTCCTGCGACACACCCGCCGGCACCTCGGTGCGCGCCTTGAGCAGCGCCGCCGGGGCGACGTCCTCGACCGGCAGGCCGCGACGGGCGGCCACGGCCTCGGGCTGCTCGAGCATGCGCAGCGCCTCGACGGTGGCGTGCACGATGTTGATCTGGTTGGACGACCCGAGCGACTTGCTCAGGATGTCGTGGATGCCGGCGCACTCGAGCACCGCACGCACCGGGCCACCGGCGATCACACCGGTACCGGGCGCGGCCGGGCGGAGCATGACGACGCCAGCCGCCTTCTCCCCCTGGACCGGGTGCGGGATGGTGCCCTGGATGCGAGGGACGCGGAAGAAGTTCTTCTTCGCCTCCTCGACACCCTTGGCGATCGCCGCGGGCACCTCCTTGGCCTTGCCGTAGCCGACGCCGACCAGACCCTCACCGTCGCCGACGACCACGAGGGCGGTGAAGCTGAAGCGTCGACCACCCTTCACGACCTTGGCGACACGGTTGATCGCAACGACGCGCTCGATGTAGGCGGTCTTGTCCGCACCCTGGTTACCGCGACGGTCGTCGCGACCACGGCGCTCGCCACCACGCTGTCCGCGCTGGGCTCCGCTCATGAGACTTTCCTCTTCTCTATTGCTTGACGTGCGATCAGAAGGTCAGGCCGCCCGAGCGGGCGCCGTCCGCCAGGGCCGCGACGCGACCGTGGTACTTGTTGCCGGCGCGGTCGAAGACGACCTCGTCGACTCCGGCAGCCTTGGCGCGCTCGGCGACGAGCTCGCCGACCTTCTTCGCCTTGGCGGTCTTGTCGCCCTCGTCGCCCCGCAGGTCGCTCTCCATGGTGGAGGCGCTGGCCAGCGTCTTGCCGACCAGGTCGTCGACGACCTGGACGGAGATGTGCTTGGAGCTGCGGGTGACGACGAGACGCGGACGCTCGGCGGTGCCGTGCACCTTCTTGCGACCCCGCATCTGACGACGCAGGCGCGATCGGGTGCGCGTCGCAGTGTGCTTGTTGTTCGACAGCGAGATACCCATGGTCACTTACCAGCCTTTCCGACCTTGCGGCGGACCTGCTCGCCGGCGTAGCGCACGCCCTTGCCCTTGTAGGGCTCGGGCTTGCGCAGCTTGCGGATGTTGGCCGCGACCTCACCGACGAGCTGCTTGTCGATGCCCTGGACACCGAGCTTGGTGGGGCCCTCGACCGTGAACGTGATGCCCTGGGGGGCGTCGAAGATGATCGGGTGCGAGTACCCGAGCTGGAACTCCAGCTGGGTGGGGCCCTTGGAGAGGACGCGGTAACCCACGCCCACGATCTCGAGCTTCTTCTCGTAGCCGTCGGTGACACCGACGACCATGTTGTTGACCAACGTGCGGGTCAGCCCGTGCAACGAGCGCGACTCGCGCTCGTCGTCAGGACGCTTGACGTCGAGGACGCCGTCACCCTGCTCGACGGTGATCGGGCTCGCCACGGAGTGCGAGAGGGTGCCCTTGGGCCCCTTCACAGTCACCAGCGGACCATCGATCGCCACGTCGACACCGGACGGGACCGCGACGGGGAGCTTGCCAATGCGCGACATGCTGTAGTTCTCCTATCTCGGTCTCGTCGTCACCAGACGTAGGCGAGGACTTCCCCACCCACGCCCTTCTGGTTTGCCTGGCGGTCGGTCAGCAGGCCCTGGCTCGTCGAGATGATCGCGACGCCCAGTCCGCCGAGCACCTTCGGGAGACCCGTGTGCTTGGCGTAGACCCGCAGGCCCGGCTTGCTGATGCGGCGAACGCCCGCGATGGAGCGCTCCCGGTTGCGGCCGTACTTGAGCGTGATGGTCAGCGTCTTGCCGACCTCACCCTCGGCCGGCTCGGCGACGTCGAAGGAGGTGATGTACCCCTCCTGCTTGAGGATCTCGGCGACGCCCTGCTTGAGCTTGCTGTAAGGCATGGTCACAGCGTCGTGGTACGCCTGGTTGGCGTTGCGCAGACGGGTCAGCATGTCTGCGATCGGGTCAGTCATCGTCATGGCCGTGAGGCCCTTTCTCCACCGTGGTATCGCCCCTGCATCTCAGGGGCGACCTGCAGCGATCGTGTGTAGATGGAACGGGAGGTCTGGTTCACCAGCTGGACTTGGTCACGCCGGGCAGCTCGCCACGGTGCGCCATCTCCCGCAGGCAGATGCGGCACAGGCCGAACTTGCGGTACACGGCCTTGGGACGGCCGCAGCGCTGGCAACGGGTGTAGCCACGCACCGCGAACTTCGGCTTGCGAGCAGCCTTGACCTTCAGGGCGGTCTTCGCCATGTCAGTTCTCCTTGAACGGGAAGCCGAGCTGCTTGAGCAGCGCGCGGCCCTGGTCGTCAGTGGTGGCCGTGGTGACCACGGTGATGTCCATGCCGCGCGAGCGGTCGATCTTGTCCTGGTCGATCTCGTGGAACATGACCTGCTCGGTCAGACCGAAGGTGTAGTTGCCGCGACCGTCGAACTGGCCGGGGTTGAGCCCCCGGAAGTCGCGGATGCGGGGCAGCGCCAGGGTCAGCAGGCGGTCCAGGAACTCCCACATGCGGTCGCCGCGCAGCGTGACGTGCGCACCGATCGGCATGCCCTCGCGCAGCTTGAACTGCGCGATGGACTTGCGGGCCTTGGTCACGGTCGGCTTCTGGCCGGTGATCGCGGTGAGGTCCTTGACCGCACCCTCGATCAGCTTCGAGTCGCGCGCGGCCTCGCCGACGCCCATGTTGACCACAATCTTGGTCAGGCCGGGCACCTGCATGACGTTCGCGATCTCGAACTCCGCCTTGAGCGCGGGGAGGATCTCCTCGCGGTAGCGGGTCTTGAAGCGCGGCGGGACCTTCGCCGAGATCTCCGGCGCGTCGGTGGTCTGGGTCTCAGTCATCTCAGATCTCCTTGCCGGACTTGCGCGAGATGCGGACGCTGCGCTCGGCCTCGTAGGTCGAGCCGTCGGGGCGGCGCTTGGTGACCTGGTCACGGCGGAAGCCGATCCGGGTCGTGCCGTCGCCCTCGACGAGCATCACGTTGGAGACGTGGATGGGGGCCTCGGCCGTGATGATGCCGCCGGTGTTGCCGGCGCGACCACCCTGGTTGACGACCTTGGTGTGGCGCTTGATGCGGTTCACACCCTCGACGATCACCCGCTGCTCCTCACGGAGCACCTGGATGACCTTGCCCTCGGCACCCTTGTCCTTGCCGGCGATCACCTTCACGGTGTCGCCCTTCTTGATGTTCACACTCTTCGCCATGGCTCAGAGCACCTCCGGGGCGAGCGAGATGATCTTCATGAACTTCTTCTCACGAAGCTCACGACCGACGGGGCCGAAGATGCGCGTACCGCGCGGCTCGCCATCGGTCTTGAGGATCACTGCCGCGTTCTCGTCGAAGCGGATGTAGGACCCGTCGGCCCGGCGGCGCTCCTTGACGGTGCGCACGATGACGGCCTTGACGACGTCACCCTTCTTCACGTTGCCGCCGGGGATCGCGTCCTTGACGGTGGCGACGATGGTGTCGCCGATACCGGCGTAGCGCCGACCCGAGCCGCCGAGAACACGGATGCAGAGGATCTCCTTCGCACCGGTGTTGTCGGCGACCTTGAGTCGCGACTCCTGCTGAATCATCGATTTCTCCTGGTTGTCGTGCCGGTTCTCGGCGTCTCAGGGACGGCGAGCCTGGCCGAACTGGTGGGGTTGTTCTCTCGCGCGGGGCGAGGGGTCACTTGGCGCGCTCGAGGATCTCGACCACGCGCCAGCGCTTGGTCGCCGACAGCGGACGGGTCTCCATGATGAGGACCCGGTCGCCGGTGCCGCACTCGTTCTGCTCGTCGTGCGCCTTGAGCTTGCTGGTCTTGCGCAGCACCTTGCCGTAGAGGGCGTGCTTGACGCGGTCCTCGACGGAGACGACCACGGTCTTGTCCATCTTGTCGCTGACGACGAGACCCTCGCGGACCTTGCGGTCGTTGCGCGGGGTGCCGTTGTCGACTGCCTGCTCGCTCATGCGGCACCGTCCTCGTTCTCGTCGCTGCCCGGAGCGGTCCGGATGCCGAGCTCGCGCTCACGCACCACGGTGTAGATCCGGGCGATGTCCTTCTTGACCGTCCGCAGACGACCGTGGCTCTCCAGCTGGCCGGTGGCCGCCTGGAACCGGAGGTTGAAGAGCTCCTCCTTGGCCTCGCGCAGACGTGCCTCGAGGTCGACGTCGTTCATCTCGTCGAGCTCGTGGGCCTTGACACCGTTGGCCATCAGAATTCACCCGCCTCTCGCGAGATGAACCGGCACTTCATGGGGAGCTTGTGCATCGCGCGGCGCATGGCCTCGCGAGCGACGTCCTCAGAGACACCGGAAAGTTCGAACATGACGCGGCCGGGCTTGACGTTCGCCACCCACCACTCGGGGGAGCCCTTACCCGAACCCATGCGGGTCTCGGCAGGCTTCTTGGTCAGCGGGCGGTCGGGGTAGATGTTGATCCACACCTTGCCGCCTCGCTTGATGTGACGGGTCATGGCGATACGAGCCGACTCGATCTGTCGGTTCGTGACGTAGTGACCCTCCACCGCCTGGATACCGAAGTCACCGAAGGCGAGCTGCGTGCCGCCCTTGGCCATGCCGGTGCGCTTGGGGTGGTGCTGCTTGCGGTGCTTGACGCGACGGGGCATCAACATTTTCTCAGGCCTCCGATCCGGCCGTGGACTCAGCGGGGGTGCTCGCGGGAGCAGCAGCCTGCGCCGGCGCGTCGGCGGCGGGGGCCGAGCCCTCGCGGTCCGAACGCGTCGGGCGGTCGCCGCGCGAACCGCGGCTGGGGCGCTCGCCACCGCGCTGGGGGCGGTTGCCGCCGCGGCCGGGGACACCGGCGCGGGCAGCGGCCTGGGCCTGGCGCTCGGCACGCGAGCCGGACACCTCACCCTTGTAGATCCAGACCTTCACGCCGATGCGGCCGAAGGTGGTCTTGGCCTCGTAGAAGCCGTAGTCGATGTCGGCACGCAGGGTGTGCAGGGGCACGCGGCCCTCGCGGTAGAACTCCGTGCGCGACATCTCGGCGCCGTTGAGGCGGCCCGAGCACTGGATCCGGATGCCCTTGGCACCCGAGCGCATCGTCGTCTGCATCGCCTTGCGCATCGCGCGGCGGAACTGCACACGACCGGCGAGCTGCTCGGCGACACCCTGGGCGACCAGCTGCGCGTCGACCTCGGGGCTCTTGACCTCGAGGATGTTCAGCTGCACCTGCTTGCCGGTGAGCTTCTCGAGCTCGCCGCGGATGCGGTCGGCCTCGGCGCCACGGCGACCGATGACGATGCCGGGACGCGCGGTGTGGATGTCCACACGGACGCGGTCACGGGTGCGCTCGATCTCGACCTTGGCGATGCCGGCCCGCTCCATGCCCTTGCTGAGCAGCTTGCGGATGGCGACGTCCTCGCCGACGTAGGACTTGTACAGCTTGTCGGCGTACCAGCGCGACTTGTGGTCGGTGCTGATACCCAGACGGAAGCCGTTGGGGTTGATCTTCTGTCCCATCAGGCACTCTTTCCGTTCTTCGGGCCGCGCTTGGTGGCCTTGGCGGCCACGACGTCGGCGGGCTGGACGGCCAGGGTGATGTGGCTGGTGCGCTTGTTGATGCGCGTCGCCCGACCCTGGGCCCGGGGGCGCCAGCGCTTCATCGTGGGACCCTCGTCGACCATCGCGACGGAGACGACGAGGTCGGCAGCGGCCAGGCCCTCGGTGGTCTCGGCGTTGGCGATGGCGCTCTCGAGGACCTTGTAGACGGTCTGCGCCGCGGCCTGGGGCGCGAACTTCAGCAGCGCCAGGGCCTCGTCGACGGCCATGCCGCGGACCATGTCCACGACGCGACGCGCCTTCATCGGCGTGATCCGCGTGAAGCGGGCGGTCGCGAAGGCTCCCGGCTGGTCGCCGAGAAGCGTCTCGCGGCGGGCACTCGTGCGCATGCGCTCGGTGGTGCTCATCGGCGACGTCCCTTCCGGTCTTCCTTGACGTGCCCGCGGTAGGTGCGGGTCGGGGCGAACTCGCCCAGCTTGTGACCGACCATCGAGTCGGTGACGAAGACCGGGACGTGCTTGCGACCGTCGTGCACGGCGATCGTGTGACCGATCATGTCCGGCACGATCATCGACCGGCGCGACCAGGTCTTGATGACGTTGTGGGTGCCCTTCTCGTTCTCCGCGTCCACCTTCTTCTGCAGGTGGCCGTCGATGAAGGGGCCCTTCTTCAGGCTGCGAGGCATGTCGTTTACTTCCTACCCTTGCCGGACTTGCGGCGACGGATGATCTGGGAGTCGGAGGCCTTGCGCTTGCGCGTGCGGCCCTCGGGCTTGCCCCAGGGGGACACCGGGTGACGTCCACCGGACGTCTTGCCCTCGCCACCACCGTGCGGGTGGTCGACCGGGTTCATGACCACACCGCGCACGGTCGGGCGCTTGCCCTTCCAGCGCATGCGGCCGGCCTTGCCCCAGTTGATGTTCGACTGCTCGGCGTTGCCGACCTCGCCGAGGGTCGCGCGGCAGCGCACGTCGACGAAGCGCATCTCGCCCGAGGGCATGCGCAGCGTGGCGCGCGAGCCCTCGCGGGCGACGAGCTGGGCGGAGTTGCCGGCCGAGCGGGCGATCTTGGCGCCGCCGCCGGGTCGCATCTCCACGCAGTGGATGGTCGAACCGACCGGGATGTTGCGCAGCGGCAGGTTGTTGCCGGTCTTGATGTCAGCGCCGGTGCCCGACTCGATCACGGTGCCCTGCGCCAGGCCACGAGGAGCGATGATGTAGCGCTTCTCGCCGTCGGCGTAGTGCAGCAGCGCGATGCGCGCGGTGCGGTTGGGGTCGTACTCGATGTGAGCGACCTTCGCGGGGACGCCGTCCTTGTCGTAGCGACGGAAGTCGATGATCCGGTAGGCGCGCTTGTGACCGCCACCCTGGTGCCGGGTGGTGATCCGGCCCTGGTTGTTGCGGCCGCCCTTCTTGGGCAGCGGCACCGTCAGCGACTTCTCCGGCGTCGTGCGAGTGATCTCGACGAAGTCGGCGACCGACGAGCCGCGACGGCCCGGCGTTGTCGGCTTGTACTTGCGGATAGCCATGTGTGTTCAGTCCTCGTGTCGTCAGGCCCGGTCAGGAGACCGGACCTCCGAAGATGTCGATGCGGTGACCCTCGGCGAGGCTGACGATGGCGCGCTTGGTGTCCTTGCGCTTGCCCAGCCCGTTGCGCGTGCGACGGGTCTTGCCGGGGCGGTTCAGCGTGTTCACCGAGGTGACCTTGACGTTGAAGATCTTCTCGACGGCGATCTTGATCTCGGTCTTGTTGGCGTCGGGCCGCACCACGAACGTGTACTTGTTCGTGTCGAGAAGGCTGTAGCTCTTCTCCGAGACGACCGGCGCGAGCAGCACGTCGCGGTGGTCCTTGTGCAGGGTGCTCACTTGGAGGCCTCCTTGGTCGACGTGGCGGTGCCGGCGACGAGCGCGTCGTACGCGCCCTTGCTGAACACGATGTCGTCGGCCGCGAGCACGTCGTAGGTGTTGAGCTGGTCGACGGCCACGAGGTGGACCTCGGGCGCGTTGCGCAGCGAGAGCCAGGTCAGCGTGTCGGTGCGCTCGAGCACGACGAGGAACTTGGTGCGCACGGTGAGCTCGGCCAGCGAGGCCAGCGCGGCCTTGGTGGCGGGCTTGTCACCGGTGACCAGCGACTCGACGACGTGGATGCGGTCGTGGCGCGCCCGGTCGGAGAGGGCACCGCGCAGGGCGGCGACCTTCATCTTCTTGGGGGTGCGCTGGTCGTAGCTGCGCGGCTGCGGGCCGTGCACGGTGCCACCACCGGCGAACTGCGGAGCGCGGGTCGAGCCCTGGCGGGCGCGGCCGGTGCCCTTCTGCTTGTAGGGCTTGCGGCCACCGCCGCGAACCTCGCCGCGGGTCTTGGTGGCGTGCGTGCCCTGACGGGCGGCGGCCTGCTGCGCGACGACGACCTGGTGGATCAACGGGACGTTGACCTTGGCGTCGAAGATGTCGGCGGGCAGGTCGACCTTGACGGTCTTGACAGCCATGCTCAGGCCTCCTGGATGTTCTTGGCGGCCGAACGCAGCACCACGAGACCACCCTTGGGGCCGGGGACGGCGCCCTTCAGCAGGATCAGGCCCTTGTCGGTGTCGACGGCGTGCACGGTGATGTTCTGGGTGGTGACGGTGTCGTTACCCATGCGACCGGCCATCCGCTGACCACGGAACACACGACCCGGCGTGGCGCAGGCGCCGATCGAGCCGGGCTTGCGGTGGTTGCGGTGGGCACCGTGCGAGGCGGAGACGCCGGCGAAGCCGTGACGCTTCATGACGCCGGCGAAGCCCTTGCCCTTGCTGGTGCCCGTCACGTCGATCTCCTCGCCAGCGGCGAAGGTGTCGACCGCGAGCTCCTGGCCCACGGTGTAGCCGGAGGCCGCAGAGGTGCGGAGCTCGACGAGGTGGCGGCGCGGGGTGAGACCCGCCTTGGCGAAGTGACCGGCGCTGGGCTTGTTCACCTTGCGGCCCTCGATCTCGCCGTACCCGATCTGGACGGCGTTGTAGCCGTCGACCTCGGGGGTGCGGACCTGGGTGACCACGTTGGTGCTCGCAGCGATCACGGTCACGGGGACGACGCGGTTGTTCTCGTCCCACAGCTGGGTCATGCCGAGCTTGGTGCCCAGCAGCCCCTTCATGTTGTGTTCGATCGTCATGTCCTCGGACCTCAGAGCTTGATCTCGATGTCGACACCGGCCGGAAGGTCGAGACGCATCAGCGAGTCGACGGTCTTCGGGGTGGGGTCGATGATGTCGATGAGGCGCTTGTGGGTGCGCATCTCGAAGTGCTCGCGGGAATCCTTGTACTTGTGGGGCGAGCGGATGACGCAGTACACGTTCTTCTCGGTCGGCAGCGGCACCGGGCCGGCGACCTTGGCACCCGTGCGGGTGACCGTGTCCACGATCTTGCGCGCCGAGGTGTCGATCACCTCGTGGTCATAGGCCTTGAGCCTGATGCGGATCTTCTGTCCCGCCATAGGTCTCTCTCGTCCTTACTTCTCATCTGCCGCGTGCGTGTCCGGGACGTCCTCGGGCTTGAGTCGGTCCCCCCAGCTGCTCTTCATCCTCCAGCCGACCCCCGCGGTCGGGCGTGTCGCGGGCCGGACGCTGAGTCCGGGCGCAACACAGGACCGGGTCCTGCCTGCTGGTCGTGACCGGATGACGCCCGACGGTTCGTCAGGCTGATCGGGTCTCCCCCCTGCTGTGCAGCAGGAGCGGTGCGGCTGCACGCCGGACACCGAAGTCACGAACCATCATGTGATGGGGAGACGCGATTCAGTAGTCAAGGTGTGCCGCACCCCGGCGACCCGCCGGAGCAACCTGAACATCTTGGCAGACCGGCGCGACGTCGTCCAAATCGCCGGCGAGGTCAGCGCCTGCGGTAGGTCAGGTCGGTGATGGAGCGCCCCGCCTCGCGGCCCTTGCGCTCGAACTTGGTCACCGGACGCTCCGCCCAGCGCTCGACCTGCCCGCCCTCCAGGGCCGGCTCCGCGTCGAGCACCTCGAGCATCTGCTCGGCGTAGTCGCCCCAGTCGGTGGCCAGGCGCCAGCGGCCGCCGGTCTCCAGCCGTGAGGCGACCATCGAGGCGAAGGGGGCGGAGACCAGGCGCCGCTTGTGGTGGCGCGTCTTGGGCCAGGGGTCGGGGAAGAAGGTCCACAGCTCCGCGAGCCCACCGGGCGCGACCAGGTGCTCCAGGCACCAGGCGGCGTCGACCGAGCAGAACCTGACGTTGTCGGCGCCGGCCGCCGCCACCTCGGCCAGCGAGGCGGCCACCCCGGGGAGCCAGACCTCGAGGGCCAGCACGTTGACGTCGGGCCGGGCCGCGGCCAGCACACCGGTGGCCTCCCCCACCCCGCACCCGATCTCGACGACCAGCGGGGCCTCGCGACCGAACCAGGAGGCGATGTCGACGCCGGGGCGGTCGACCTCCTCGTCGGGGACCACCCACGCCTGCGCGTGGGCGTCCCAGGCCTCCTGCTGGCTGGGCGTGAACCGGCTGCCGCGCCGGGAGTAGCTGAGGACCTCGCGCATGCGCCGTCCGTCCTCGGTCAGCTTCTGGTGAGGACGGGCGGGGGCGACGCGCAGGTGCTGCTCGGGCATGGGTCCATCATCGCCGCCGGCCCCCGCCGACGCGGAATCCGCGGGGGGCCAGCGGAACGCAGGACGGCCCCGGACCGAGTGGTCCGGGGCCGTCCTGGTGCTGCTGTGCTGCTGGTGCCGGTCAGCGACCGGCGGGGATCACTTGGTGATCTTGGTGACCCGGCCGGCGCCGACGGTGCGGCCACCCTCACGGATCGCGAAGCGCAGGCCCTCGTCCATGGCGATCGGCTGGATCAGCTCGACCGACATCTCCGTGTTGTCACCCGGCATGACCATCTCGGTGCCCTCGGGGAGGGTCACGACGCCGGTCACGTCCGTGGTGCGGAAGTAGAACTGCGGGCGGTAGTTGTTGAAGAACGGCGTGTGACGGCCGCCCTCCTCCTTCGACAGGATGTAGACCGAGGCGTCGAAGTTGGTGTGCGGGGTCGTGGTGCCCGGCTTGATGACGACCATGCCGCGCTCGACGTCCTCGCGCTTGGTACCGCGCAGGAGCAGACCGACGTTCTCGCCGGCCTGGCCCTCGTCGAGCAGCTTGCGGAACATCTCGACGCCGGTGACCGTGGACTTCTGCGAGGTCTCGCGGATGCCGACGATCTCGACCTCCTCGTTCACCTTGACGATGCCGCGCTCGATGCGACCGGTGATGACGGTGCCACGACCGGTGATCGTGAAGACGTCCTCGACGGGCATGAGGAAGGGCTTCTCGGTGTCGCGCTCGGGCTGCGGGATGTAGGAGTCCACCGCGTCCATGAGCTCGGCGATCGAGTCGACCCACTTCTGCTCGCCCTGCAGGGCCGGGAACGCCGCCACCTGGACGACCGGAAGGTCGTCACCCGGGAAGTCGTACTCCGAGAGGAGCTCGCGCACCTCCATCTCGACGAGCTCGATGAGCTCCTCGTCGTCGACCATGTCGCACTTGTTGAGCGCCACGACCAGGGCCGGCACGCCGACCTGGCGGGCGAGCAGCACGTGCTCACGCGTCTGCGGCATCGGGCCGTCGGTGGCAGCGACCACGAGGATCGCGCCGTCCATCTGCGCCGCACCCGTGATCATGTTCTTCACGTAGTCGGCGTGACCGGGGCAGTCGACGTGCGCGTAGTGACGCGCCTCGGTCTGGTACTCGATGTGCGCGATCGAGATCGTGATGCCGCGCTGACGCTCCTCGGGGGCCTTGTCGATGGAGTCGAAGGGCGACTCCTCGTTGAGGTCCGGGTGCTTGTCGTGAAGCACCTTCGAGATGGCCGCGGTCAGCGTCGTCTTGCCGTGGTCGATGTGACCGATGGTGCCGATGTTGACGTGCGGCTTGGTCCGCTCGAACTTCGCCTTAGCCACTGGGGGCTCCTCCTGGTGTGGGTTGGTACTTGACTCGTACTTGCTGGGATGGTGCCGAGGAACTCGGAGAGATTACTCGCCGCGAACCTTCTTGATGATCTCGTCGGCGATGTTCGAAGGAACCTCGGCGTACGAGTCGAACTCCATCGAGTACGACGCCTGACCGGAGGTCTTGGACCTCAGGTCGCCGACGTACCCGAACATCTCGGACAGCGGGACGAGCGCGTCGATGACCATGTCACCGTGACGCTCCTCCTGGGCCTGGATCTGGCCGCGACGGCTGTTGATGTCGCCGATGACCGTGCCGAGGAAGCTCTCGGGGGTGGTCACCTCGACGGCGAACATCGGCTCGAGGAGAACCGGCTTCGCCATCCGGACGGCCTCCTTGAAGGCCTGGTTGCCGGCAATCTTGAAGGCGAGCTCGGAGGAGTCGACGTCGTGGTAGGCGCCGTCCTCGAGCGACATCTTCACGTCAACCATCGGGAAGCCGGCGAGCACGCCGAACTCCATGCCCTCCTGGGCACCCTGGTCGACCGAGGGGATGTACTCCTTCGGCACGCGACCGCCGGTCACGTTGTTCTCGAACTGGTAGCCCGCGCCGGCGCCGGTCTCGGGGTCGATGCTGGGACCGACCGAGATGACGACCTTCGCGAACTGGCCCGAACCACCGGTCTGCTTCTTGTGGGTGTAGCTGTGGTTCTTGACCTCCTTGCGGATGGTCTCGCGGTAGGCGACCTGCGGCTTGCCGACGGTGGCCTCGACGCGGAACTCGCGCTTCATCCGGTCGACCAGGATCTCCAGGTGCAGCTCGCCCATGCCGGCGATGATGGTCTGGCCGGTCTCCTCGTCGGACTTGACCGTGAAGGTCGGGTCCTCGTCGGACAGGCGCTGGATCGCGGTGGAGAGCTTCTCCTGGTCGGACTTGGTCTTGGGCTCGATCGCGACCTCGATCACCGGGGCCGGGAAGGTCATCGACTCCAGGACCACCTGGTTCTGCGGGTCGCAGAGGGTGTGCCCGGTCTTGGTGTCCTTCAGGCCCATGACGGCCACGATCTGGCCGGCGCCGACCGACGCGATCTCCTCACGCTTGTTCGCGTGCATCTGGTAGACCTTTCCGATCCGCTCCTTGCGGCCGTTGACCGAGTTGGTCACGGTCGCGCCGGCCTCGAGCTTGCCGGAGTAGACGCGCACGTAGGTCAGCTTGCCCAGGTGCGGGTCGGCGGCGATCTTGTAGGCCAGGCCGGAGAACGGCTCGTCGTCGCTGGGCTTGCGGACGACCGGCTTCTCCTCGTCGTTGACGGCGTGGCCGGTGATGCCCTCGACGTCGATCGGGGAGGGCAGGTACTTGACCACGGCGTCGAGCAGGGGCTGGACGCCCTTGTTCTTGAACGCGGTGCCGCACAGGACGGGGTTGACCTTGTCGGCGAGGGTGGCGCGACGGATCGCGGCCTCGAGCTCCTCGACGGTGAAGTCCTCGCCCTCGAGGTACTTGACCATGATCTCGTCGTCGGCCTCGGAGAGGGTCTCGAGGAACTTCTCGCGGTACTCGGCGGCCTGCTCGGCCAGCTCCGCGGGGATCTCCTCGATCTCGTAGTCCTCACCCATGGTGGTCTCGCCGCGCCAGGTCAGGGCACGCATGCCGACCAGGTCGACGACACCGAGGAAGTCGGACTCCGCGCCGATGGGCAGCTGGAGCACGAGCGGGGTGGAGTTGAGGCGCTCGACCATCATGTCGACGCAGCGGAAGAAGTCCGCACCGGTGCGGTCGAGCTTGTTGACGAAGCACATCCGGGGCACGGAGTACTTGTTGGCCTGGCGCCACACCGTCATGGTCTGGGGCTCGACACCGGCCACGCCGTCGAAGACGGCCACGGCACCGTCGAGCACCCGCAGGGAGCGCTCGACCTCGGCCGTGAAGTCCACGTGGCCGGGGGTGTCGATGATGTTGATCTGGTGGTCCTTCCACCAGCAGGTGGTCGCAGCGGACGTGATCGTGATGCCACGCTCCTGCTCCTGCTCCATCCAGTCCATCGTGGCGCCGCCGTCGTGGACCTCACCGATCTTGTAGGTGATGCCGGTGTAGAACAGGATGCGCTCGGTGGTGGTCGTCTTGCCGGCATCGATGTGCGCCATGATGCCGATGTTGCGGACGACTCGGAGGTCAGTGGTGATGTTGACAGCCACGTGGGGTCGCGTTCCTTAAGTCGGAGGGGCGGTGGGGGCAGGGCGGCCGGGTCGCGGCCGCCCTGCGCAGATCACCAGCGGTAGTGGGCGAAGGCCTTGTTGGACTCGGCCATCTTGTGGGTGTCCTCGCGCTTCTTCACAGCGGCACCGAGGCCGTTGGAGGCGTCGAGGATCTCGTTCATCAGGCGCTCGGACATCGTCTTCTCACGACGGTCCGCGGCGTACCCGACGAGCCAGCGCAGCGCGAGCGTGGTGCCACGCGTGCCCTTGACCTCGATCGGGACCTGGTAGGTGGCGCCACCGACGCGGCGCGACTTGACCTCGATGGCCGGCTTCACGTTGTCCATGGCGCGCTTGAGCGTCACCACGGGGTCGGTGCCGGTCTTCTCGCGGCAACCCTCGAGCGCGCTGTAGACGATGCGCTGGGCGACCTGCTTCTTGCCGTCCTGGAGGACCTTGGAGACGAGCTGGGTGACCAGCTGCGACCCGTAGACCGGGTCGACGTCGAGCGGCCGCTTCGGTGCGGGACCCTTGCGCGGCATGTCAGCTCTTCTCCTTCTTCGCGCCGTAACGGCTGCGAGCCTGCTTGCGGTTCTTCACGCCCTGCGTGTCGAGCGAGCCGCGGATGATCTTGTAGCGGACACCGGGGAGGTCCTTCACACGGCCGCCGCGCACGAGCACGATCGAGTGCTCCTGGAGGTTGTGACCGACACCCGGGATGTAGGCCGTGACCTCGACGCCGCTGGACAGGCGCACACGGGCGACCTTGCGCAGGGCGGAGTTCGGCTTCTTCGGGGTGGTCGTGTAGACGCGGGTGCAGACACCGCGTCGCTGGGGCGAACCCTTGAGGGCAGGCGTCTTGTTCTTGGACACCTTGTCCTGGCGGCCCTTGCGGACCAGCTGGTTGATCGTGGGCACCGAGTGGTTCCCCTTCTGTTTCTCTCTCAGTGCGCCGCACTCTGCAGCGCACGATGTTCAAGCGGAGTCTCGACGGAGCTTCTCCGCCGTGTCCGGGTGGTGCTTGCGTTCCGGCGTCGCTCGCCCCCGAGGTCGGGCGTGTCGCCCTCGTCGGCAGCCACCCTGGTGCAGTGGCCTGCGGCTTGTCGGCCCGGTGCAGCGACGATCCTGATCCGCCGGTCTACTTCCGAGCACGCGCAACGGCCTGGTTGTCCCAGACACGAGGAACGAGGCTACCGGGCGCCCGGAGACCGGTCAAAACGCGCCGCCCCCCGAGGAACAGGAGGCTGCTGAGCAGCGTGCCGAGCACCGTCAGCAGCCCTCCGACCACCAGCGTCCAGCGCGCCCCGAAGGCCTCCCCGACCCAGCCGATGAAGGGCGCGCCCAGCGGCGTGCCCCCGATGAAGATCATCATGTAGAGCGCCATCACCCGCCCGCGCATCTCGGGAGCGGTCGAGAGCTGGAGGTGGGCGTTGGCGCTGGTGATCATGGTCAGCGCCGAGAGCCCGAGCAGCGGGCACAGCAGCGCGAAGACGACGTACGACGGCGCGAGGCCGGCGACGACCTCGAGCGAGCCGAACGCCAGCGCCGCACCGACCACGAGCCGGTGGCGCACCTGCACGCGCCGGGCGGCGACCAGGGAGCCGGTCAGCGAGCCGACGGCCAGGAAGGTGCCGAGCAGGCCGTACTCGGTGGGCCCCTTGTCGAAGACCTCGGTGGCCATCAGGGCGCTGGTCATCTGGAAGTTCAGCCCGAAGGTGCCCGCGGAGAAGACGATGCCCAGCAGCAGGAGCAGGTCGGGGCGCCCGCGCACGTAGGCCACGCCCTCGCGCACCTGGCCCGGTCGGCGCGACGACGGCTCGGGGGTGCGCAGCAGCGAGGCGTCGAGGGCGCGCAGGGTCAGCACCGGGGCGGCGTAGCTGAGCCCGTTGAGCAGGATCACCCAGCCGGTGCCGACCACTCCCCCGCCGAAGCCGGCGATCAGCAGCCCGGCCAGCGCGGGGCCGACCAGGCGGGCGGTGTTGAAGCTGGCGGAGTTGAGGCCGACCGCGTTGGTCAGGTCGTCGGGCCCGACGATCTCGGAGACGAACGACTGGCGGGCCGGGGCGTCGAAGGCCGAGGCCACGCCCAGCACGAGGGCCAGCACGTAGACGTGCCAGATCTCGGCGGTGCCGGTGACCGCGAGCAGGCCCAGCACCACGGCGGGCACGGCCATCCCGATGTTGGTCATCTGCAGCAGCCGACGCTTCGGGATGCGGTCGGCGACCAGCCCCGCCCACGGCGAGAGCAGCAGGAACGGCAGGAACTGCAGCCCCGTCGTGATGCCGATGGCCGCACCCGACCCGGTCAGCAGCAGCACCAGCCAGTCCTGGGCCACCCGCTGCATCCAGGTGCCCGTGTTGGACACCAGCGAGCCGGCGGCGTAGCGCCGGTAGTTCGGGTGGGACAGGGAACGGAAAGTGGGGCTCAACCAGGCTCGCTCACACGGGGTCGTCGGTCACGGGGCACTCGTGGGCACGAACGTCGGGACCCCGCCGGGCATTCCCGGCGGCGTGCCGCCTCAGGTGAGCAGGTCGGTGATCGGGTCGATGGCGAAGTAGACGACGAAGAGCGCCGAGACCAGCCACAGCAGCGGGTGCACCTGGCGGGCCTTGCCGAGCACCAGCTTGATCAGCACGAAGGCCAGGAAGCCGGCGCCGATGCCGACCGAGATGGAGTAGGTGAAGGGCATCAGCACGATGGTCAGGAACGCCGGGAGCGCGATCTCCACGTCGGACCAGCTGATCTGGCCGACCTGCTGCATCATCAGGAAGCCCACCAGCACCAGCGCCGGCACGGCCGCCTCCGAGGGGATCGCCTCGACCAGCGGGGTGAAGAACATCGTGAGCAGGAACAGCGCACCGGTCACGACCGAGGCGAGCCCGGTGCGCGCCCCCTCGCCGACGCCCGAGGCGGACTCGATGTAGGAGGTGTTGGACGAGACACCGCCGGCACCACCGGCGATGGCGGCCATCGAGTCGACGACCAGGATCCGCTGCATGCTCGGCGGGGTGCCCTCCTCGTCGTTGAGGCCGGCCTCGGCACCGATGGCGGTCATCGTGCCCATGGTGTCGAAGAAGTCGGCCAGCATCAGCGAGAAGACCAGGAGCAGCGCGGCGACGACGCCGATCGAGGCGAAGGCGCCGAAGAGGGAGAACTGGCCCAGGGTGCCGAAGTCGGGCAGGTCGACGAAGCCGTCGAAGCGCGGCACCGTCAGCGACCAGCCGCCCGGGTTCTCGTTGCGCGCACCGAGGTCGAGGACGGCCTCGACGACCAGCGCCACGACGGTGGTGGTGAGGATCGCGATCAGGATCGCGCCGCGCACCTGGCGCACCCACAGCGCGACCAGCAGCACCAGGCCACCGGCGAAGACGAGCACCGGCCAGCCCGACAGGGTGCCGGTGGTGCCCAGCTGGACGGGCACCGAGGTCCCCGCGGCGTCGGGGATGCGGCTGACGAAGCCGGCGTCGACGAAGCCGATGAGCGCGATGAACAGGCCGATGCCGACCGAGATCGCGACCTTGAGCTGGGTGGGCACGGCGTGGAAGACAGCGGTGCGGAAGCCGGTCAGCACCAGCACCAGGATCGCGATGCCCTCGAGCACGACCAGGCCCATCGCGTCGGCCCAGGTCGACTGGGTGGCGATCGAGAAGGCCACGAAGGCGTTGAGGCCGAGCCCGGCGGCCAGGGCCAGCGGGAAGTTGGCCAACGAGCCCATCAGGATCGTCAGCACCCCCGCCACCAGCGCGGTGCCCGCGGCGATCGCCGCCAGGTTGGGCTCGGTGCCGCCACCGAGGTAGTTGCCCTCCGAGTCCGGCACGTAGCCGAGGATCAGCGGGTTCAGCACGACGATGTAGGCCATCGTCAGGAACGTCACGATGCCGCCGCGCACCTCCCGCCCCACGGTGGAGCCGCGCTCGGAGATCTTGAAGAAGCCGTCGATACCGGACCTGGCCGGCGCCGTCTGGGTGCTCACGGACGCAGAGCATCCCAGGAGCCGACCACCTGCTGTCAACGCGGGTCCGGTGGTGGACACCCCCGACCACTACAGTCGGCTCGTGGACCTGCGCGACGACCAGCCCGGCAAGCACGAGATCGGCAACCGCACGTTCCTCGTGGCCGACGTCGAGCCCCTCGACGTCGACGGGGTGCGCACCGTCGAAGTCGGCACCGGCGTGTGGCTGGTCGCCTTCGTGGCGCTGCTGCCCTTCTACGGCGAGCTGCAGACCCAGGGGCGCACCTGGTGGCTGTGGACCTGCCTGACCGGCTTCGGGCTCGGGCTGCTGGGCCTGGAGTACTGCCGGCGCCGGCGCGCGACCCGCCGCGAGCTCGACGAGCAGGCGCACGAGACCACCGACAACGGGCCCGCGGCCCCGTGAGCGACCCCGCACCGGTGCCGGCGAGCCGCTGGGCTCAGGCCGGCCCCGAGGCCACCGAGGGCTTCGGGCGGCGCTTCGCCGAGCTGGTCGCGACCGGCCAGGACGTCGACGGCGAGGCCCGCCTGGCCGACGCCCTCCTGCCCCGCGGCGGGCGGGTGCTCGACGTCGGGGCCGGGATGGGCCGGGTCAGCGCCGCGCTGCAGGCGCGGGGCCACCGGGTGACCGCCGTCGAGCCCGACGGCGCGCTGGTCGAGCAGTGCCGGGCGACGTACCCGGAGGTCGACGTGGTGCACGCGGACCTGCTCGAGCTCGACGACGCCCGGGTGGCCGGCGTGCTCGGCGACCGGCCGCACCAGGTCGACCTGCTGGTGTGCGTCGGCAACGTCGTGGTCTTCCTCGCCGAGGGCACCGAGCGCCGGGCGCTGGCGACGCTGCGGTCCCGGCTGGCGCCGCGCGGGCGCGTCCTGGTCGGGTTCCACCTGGTCGGTGGCCCCGAGCACGCCCGCAGCTACCCGCCCGAGGAGTTCGTCGCCGACGTCGGCGCCGCGGGGCTGCGCGTGCAGCACCGCTTCGGCTCCTACGAGCTGCACCCGCCCTCCGACGAGTACGCCGTGTGGGTGCTCAGCGCCGCCGACTGAGTCGCGGCCGGCTCAGCGACCGGCGTCGAGCGGGTCGAGCGCGAGGGTGTCGAAGACGTGCTCGGGCAGCGGCTGCGGCTCGTGCTTCTTGGCCAGGCGCACCTCCGAGTGCGCCCCGCAGCCGTGGTCGACCGACACGACCCGCCCGTCGTCGTTGGCGTCGCCGTTGGCGCAGACGCCGAACGTCTCCGACAGCGGCCCGGCCAGGCGCATCAGGAACCCGCACGACCAGCAGCTCTGCGGGGCCTGCTTGGCGATCGCCGACCCCGGGCCCTGGTCGCTGTCGTACCAGCGCTGGGCCGCCATGTCCCGCCCCTCGGGCGAGAGGGTGCGCACCCGGCCCAGGCCGAGGTCCTGCGCCACCTGGCGCACCTGCGCCTTCTCGTCGGGGTCGAGCGGGTCGTCGCCGAAGGAGTAGGTCGGCACCAGGCGCGGGTCGTCGTCGTCGACCGGCAGCAGGTCGCCGGGGCCCATGTCGCCGGGCTGCATCCGCTCGCGGTAGGGCACCCACGGCGGCGCGACGATCGCCTCGTCGCCGGGGATCAGCACGACCTCGTCGACGGTCACGTGCTTCTGGCGCGGCGCGCGGGCCACGGTCACCGACCAGCGCCACCCGACGTACCCCGGCTGGGTGCAGGCGAACTGGTGGGTGACGACGCGCTCGGCCTCGACGAGGTGACCGAGGTGCTCACCGACGACGGCAGCACCCACGTCGGAGACGAGGGCCTCGCGCGCCACCTCGGCGGCGGCGACGGCGACGGCATCGGGCTTGACCCGGGCGATGGTGCTCACGGCCCGACATCATGCCTGCCCGACCCCCGCCCCGGCGAGGGCGCCCCCTCCCCCGGGCCCGCCCGGCGTGCTGGCGCCGCCGGCGTCGGGACCACCAGGCAGGATGGGGCCATGCCCTCGCAGCGCCCCGGTCCCGACGCCACGGGGGGCCCGTCGGGGCCCTCCGGCGAGCGTGCCCGTGCGGTCGGGCGAGGGCTGGGCACCGGGGCCCGGGCCACCGCGCGAGGTGCCGCCGGCGCGGCGCGCGGGGCGACCCGCGCCACCACCAGGGCCGGACGCTACGTCGGTCGCCAGGCCCAGCGCGCCGCGAACGCCGAGGGGGCCGAGCAGTCGGGCCTCAACCGGTTGTTCTACCTGCACTTCTTCAACACCGCCGGCGACGCCGCGGTGGCCATCTCGCTGGCCGGCAGCCTCTTCTTCACCGTGCCCTCGGGCGAGGCGCGGGGCCAGGTCGCGCTGTTCCTGGGGCTGACGATGCTGCCCTTCGCCATCGTGGCGCCGCTGATCGGCCCGTTCCTGGACCGCTTCAGCCACGGCCGCCGCTGGGCGATCGGCTCGACGATGGCCATGCGCGCCTTCCTGTGCTGGGGGCTGGCCGGCGCGGTGACCGGGGAGTCGGCGTGGCTCTTCGCGGCCGCCCTCGGCGTCCTGGTCTCCTCCAAGGCCTACGGCGTCACCCGGGCCGCCGCGGTGCCCCGCCTGCTGCCCGCGGGCATCTCCCTGGTCAAGGCCAACGGCCGCGTCTCGCTCTCGGGCATCCTCGGCGCCACCATCTCCGCCCCGATCGCGGGGCTCGCCTCGCTGGCGGGCCCGGAGTGGTCGCTGCGCTACGCGTTCGTGATCTTCGTGGTGGCCACCGTCTTCGCGATCCGGCTGCCCGAGCGGGTCGACTCCTCGGTCGGCGAGGAGGTGCTGGTGCTGATGGCGCCCGGCGACACCGTGCGCGTCAGCGCCCCGGCACCCGGCGAGCGGCTCGCCCCGCCCCGGGCCGGCGCCCGGCCCCGCACCCGCATCCCGACCTCGGTGGCCTTCGCCCTGCGGGCCAACTGCGGGCCACGCTGGCTCAGCGGCTTCCTGCTGATGTTCATGGCGTTCCTGCTGCGCGAGAACCCGCCCGAGACCGGGCTGCGCGCCGAGGTGCTGGTGGGGATCGTGGTGGCCGCCGCCGGCCTCGGCAACGCCGGCGGGGTGGCGATCGCCTCCCTGCTGCGCAACCTGCACCCCGGCACCACCGTCGTGGTCGTGCTCGTCCTCGACGCCGCGGCCGCCCTGCTGGCCACCCTGTTCTACGGCGTGCTGCCGCTGGTGGTGCTGGGCCTGTGCGCCGGGCTGGCCCAGTCGCTGGCCAAGTTCTGCCTCGACGCCACCATCCAGAGCGACGTACCGACCAAGGTGCAGGCCAGCGCCTTCGCCCGCAGCGACACCACCCTCCAGCTGGCCTGGGTCGTCGGCGGCTTCGTCGGCATCGCCCTGCCCCTCGACCCCGCCCGCCTCGGCCTGGGCGTCGCCTTCGCGGTGCTCTCGGCCTGGACCTTCTTCGTCCTGGCCGGGCGCAGCAGGCGCTACCCCGGCGAGGTGCCCGTCACCGGGTGAGCGGTCGCTGCGGGAGTTTCATCGGGTACCCGATGAACCTGTCGCCACCACCACGAAGGTTCAGCCCGGTGGCGCGAGTTCCATCGGGTGCCCGATGAACCTACGAGCCGCCCCGAGCCGCCCCGAGCCGGCTCAGCGCTCGAGCTCGTCGGCGAGGGCGCGCAGCAGCTTGGCGGTGGGGGCGGCCGTACGCGCGTCGGGGTGGCGGCCGTGGCGGTAGGTCTCGCTGACGCCGTCGAGCAGGCGGATCAGGTCCTCCACGATCGGCGCCATGTCGTCGGGGCGCTTGCGGCGCGCGGCCTGCTGGTTGCGGCTGACCGAGGCGGGCTGGTCGAGCACGCGCACCTGCAGCGCCTGGTCGCCGCGGCGGCCCTGGGCGATGCCGAACTCGACCCGGGTGCCGGCCTTGAGGGTCGCCGAGCCCTCGGGGAGGGCCTCGGCGCGCACGTGCACGTCGGGCCCGTCCTCCTGGGACAGGAAGCCGAAGCCCTTGTCGGCGTCGTACCACTTCACCTTGCCTCTGGGCACAGCACGTCCTCCGGTCGTCAACGGTTCTGCGGGCCGGCGGAGCGCCGGAGGCCGAAAGGATAGGCAGGCGCACGCGCGCCGCACCAACCGGTTCAGCGCTGCAGCAAGTCGGGCGCGAGGGTCGCGACGCCGACGACGAGCCCGGCGAGGTTGGCCAGCAGCATCAGCAGCACCCAGACCACCGACGGCAGCCGGGTCAGGCGCGCCAGCTGGTCGGGGTCGGAGCCGCGACGCCCACGGGCGCCGCGGCCCCACAGCTCCAGCAGCGGGCGTGGCGCCGCGAGCAGCAGCAGCCACGCGACCAGGTGGGCCAGCACCGACTGGGCCAGCGGTGGCGCCCACCAGGTCACCGCGACCACGCCGGCGCCGAACGCCAGCAGCACCAGGACGCCGTACCCGTTGCGGACCCAGACCAGCAGCGAGACCAGGAGGGCGACCAGCAGCCACAGCAGCGCCAGCCCGCGCCCGTCGGCCAGCAGCAGCGCCGCACCCAGACCGACCCCGGCGGGCGCCAGGTAGCCGGCGGCGAGCATCGCGACCATCCCGGGGCCGCGGGGGCGCCCGCGCGAGAGCGTCACGCCGGAGGTGTCGGAGTGCAGCCGCACGCCCTGCAGACGACGCCCGACGAGCACGGCGACGACGGCGTGGCCGGCCTCGTGGACGACCGTGACGCCCAGCCGCACCCGCGGCCAGGTGCTCGGCAGCCAGACCAGGACCAGGGCCACCGCCCCGGTCAGCAGCACCAGCGAGGCGTCGGGCAGCGGCTGGCGCGAGGTCACCTCGTCCCACAGCCGCGACACCACGTCGCGCGGGCTCACCGCCAGCGCTCGGGCTCGTCGAGGAGCTCGTTCATCGAGCCCGACCGGAAGCCCCGGCGCGACAGCTCGGCCGTCGCGAAGCCCGTACGCCGCACGGCGGCGCACAGCTCGTCGACCAGCGCCCGGCCCTCGCCCAGCGGTCCACGCAGCAGCGCGGCGTCGACCTCGACCCGGGCGCGCTCCTCGCCGGGGCCGCCACCGAGGTCGCGCACCCGCAGGTCGCGCACCGCGACGCCGGCCCCGGCCAGCAGCTCGCGCACCGCGCCCTCGGCGCGCTCGACGCGGGCCAGCCGGTGCGGGGTGACCTCGATGCCGTAGGCGACCCGCGAGGACAGGCAGGCGGCGGCCGGCTTGTCCCAGGTCGGCAGGGCCCAGCGCCGCGACAGCTCGCGCACCTGGGCCTTGGTCAGCCCGGCGTCGGCGAGCGGGGTGAGCGCCCCGCGCTCGGCGGCCGCACGGATGCCGGGGCGGAAGCCGGCGACCACGTCGTCGGCGTTGGTGCCGGTCGCGACGTGGGCCAGGCCGTGCTCGGCGGCCAGGGGCACGAGCGTGTCGAGCAGCTCGGCCTTGCAGAAGAAGCACCGGTCGCCCGCGTTGGCCCGGTAGCCCTCGCGCTCCATCTCGTGGGTCGGCGGGGTGAGCACCCGCACCCCCAGCGCCTCGGCGAAGGTGCGCGCCGGGTCGCGCTCGACCTGCGGCAGCGCGTGGGAGTAGCCGGTGGCGGCCACGACCCGCTCGGGGCCCAGCACGCGGGTCGCGGCGGCGAGCAGCAGCGCCGAGTCGGCGCCGCCGCTGTAGGCGACGAGCAGCGAGCCCCGCTCGCGCAGGTCGGCCTCGAGCGCGGCGGTGCGCTGCTCGAGCAGGTGCTCCTCGAGCCAGGGCGCGAACTGGTCGAGGTCGTCGAGCACCACGTGGGTGCCGGCGGCGAGCAGCTCCTCGCGGGTGGCCCCGCCGCTGAGCACCGAGACGCTGGTGGCGCCGGCCGCGAGCGCCCCCTCGACGTCGTGGACGTGGTCGCCGACGTAGATCGAGGCACCCTCCCGGCGCAGCACGTCGGCCTTCCCGACGCCCCACACCCGGCCCTCGACGACGTCGACGTCGAGGGCGAGGTGCTCGACGTGCAGGCGGGCGTTGGGCGTGTGCTTGCCGGTGACGACCACGACCCGCCCGGCGTGGGCTCGTACCGCGGCCAGCGCCGCCGCGGCCCCCGGGAGCGAGGGGACGCTGCGCACCGCGCGCTCGGGGTAGAGCGCGCGGAAGCGGTCGACCGCCGGGCCGATGGCCTCCGCCGGCAGGTGCGGCTCGAGCATCAGGTCGAGGGGCGGGCCCAGGCGCGCGGTCATCTCGGCCACCGGCAGCACGACCCCGAGCTCGGCGGCCAGCACCTCCAGGACCTCGGCGATGCCCGGGCGCGAGTCGATGAGCGTCATGTCCAGGTCGAAGCCCACCACCAGCGACGGGGCCGCGGACGAGCTCGGGACGGACACGGCCCCGAGGGTAGACGACCCGTCGGAGGGGCCCCGTCGTCCCCAACCACGGCGTTCGCCTGTCGTCGGACCGCCCCGTCGGTCACAATGGGCTGCTCACCCCCCGGACGCCGGCCAGTGACCGGCCGTGGGGGCGACCCCGCACGACACCAGCCACCCAGACCAGCCGCCCAGACCCGCCAGCCAGGAGCACCCCGTGACCCCGCCCCGCGACCGCAGCCCGCACCCCGGCGTACGCCGGGTGCTCGCGGCCGCCTGCGCGCTCGCGGCCGGCGCCGCCGCGACCCTGGGGGTGGCCGGCACCGGCCACGCCGTGCGCGGGGCCGACGACGCCCGCGCGGAGCTCTACCTGGTGACCCTGGAGGGTCCCGGCACCTCGGGCACCGCCTCCGAGGTCGACCGGGGGCTGCAGCAGCTGCGGATGCAGACCCGCCAGCAGCGGGTGCTCGACGCCGTCGACGCCCCCGACCCCGTCTACCGCTGGACGACCGCGCTCAACGGCGTCGCGGTCGAGCTGACCCGCGAGCAGGCCGCACGCCTCGAGGCCACGCCCGGGGTGTCGATGGTCGAGCCCAACAGCGTGCGGCCGCTGGCGGCCGCCGACGGCGTCGAGGGCCAGGACGCCCCGGGGCTGTCCCCCTCGGCACGCACCCGCGGGGGCCAGGGGGTGGTGATCGGCTTCGTCGACACCGGCCTCGACCCCGACGGCCCCGTCTTCTCCTCGGTGCCCGGCCTGGGCCCCGCCCCCGAGGGCTTCGGCGGCGTCTGCGCCGACGCCGACGACTGGGGCCCGGCCACCTGCAACGGCAAGGTCGTGGCGGGCGACTGGTTCGTCGAGGGCTTCGGCGCCGACGCCGTGCGCTCCTCCTCCTCGCTCTCCCCGCGCGACGACGACGGCCACGGCACCGCCATGGCCTCGATCGCGGCCGGCAACGCCGAGGTGGCGGTCCGGGTCGGCGACCAGGACCTCGGCCGCTACGCGGGGGTCGCGCCGCAGGCGCGGATCGCGGTCTACAAGGCCTGCTGGAGCGCCCCGGACCCCGCCGACGACGGGTGCGCGACCGCCGACCTGGTCTCCGCGGTCGACCGGGCCACCGCCGACGGTGTCGACGTGCTCAACCTGTCGGTGGGCGGGCCGCCCCGCCTCGACACCGTCGAGACGGCGCTGCTCGGCGCCGCCGAGGCCGGCACGGTCGTGGTGGCCGCCGCCGGCGACCGCAGCACCAGCGGCACCGCCGCGCACCCCTCGCCGTGGGTGAGCACGGTCGGGGCGAGCAGCGGCACCGTGCGCGAGGGCCGGCTGCGGCTGGGCTCCGACGGCCCGCGCGTCGACGGCGCGATGATCGCCGACGAGGCGGTCGGCCCGGCTCGGTGGATCCGCGGCGCCGATGCGGCCGCACCCGGCGCCACCCGCCAGCAGGCCTCGCTGTGCACCCCGGGCAGCCTCGACGCCGCCCGCGTCGCCGACCGGGTCGTGCTGTGCGAGCGCGGCGGCGTGGGCCGCACCGACAAGTCCGCGGCCGTCGAGCGCGCCGACGGCGTCGGCATGGTCCTGCTCAACAGCGGCCCCGACTCCGTCGACGCCGACTTCCACAGCGTGCCCACCGTGCACGTGGGCGCCACCGACGCGGGCGTCGTACGCCGCTGGGCGCGTGCGCACCCCGACGCGAAGGTGCGGCTGGTGCCGCGCGGGGCCCGCTCGCTCGACCTGCGGGTGCTGGGCTTCTCGGCCACCGGCGACCCCGCCGGGCCGGTGCTCAAGCCCGACCTCGTCGCACCCGGCGCGGGCCTCGTGGGCGCCGCCCCCACCGGTGCCGTGGGGCGCCGGTGGGACACCCAGACCGGCACCTCGCCGGCCACGGCCTGGACCAGCGGCACGGCGGCGCGGCTCCTGGCCCGGCGCGGGTGGAGCGCCACCTGGGTGCGCTCGGCGCTGGTCAGCACCGCCGACGCGGTGCCCGGCGCCTCGGCGCTGGCCTCCGGCTCCGGACGGGTGCGGGGCCAGCGGGCCCTGCGACCGGGCCTGGTGCACGACCTCGACCTCGGCGACTACCGCGCCTGGCTCGAGGGGGCGCTGCCCGCCGGCGAGCCGCTGAACCTGCCCTCGGTGCTGCTCAGCGGCGGCCGGTCGACCACCACCCGCACGGTCACCAACGCCGGCACCAAGGCCCGCTACTTCTCGTCCTCGACCGCCGGCTTCGAGGCCCACGACGTGAGCGTCACCCCGGCGGCGCTGCGCCTGGCCCCCGGCGAGTCCGCGACGTACACGGTGCGCGTCGCCGGCGGCACCCGCACCAGCGACGACGGCTACGTGCTGTGGCGCGGCGGGAACGGCACCCGCACCCGGGTGCCGGTGCAGCTCACCCGCTGACGCGCTCGCCCCGCGCGGCCGCTCGGGCCTCGGCCTGGGCCGCCAGCAGCCGCAGCGCCTCGGGCGCCTGGGCCACCACCATCGGGCCCACCTCGTCGGCGCCGGGGCCGCTGACGCGGGTCTCGACGGTGACCACGGCGCCCTCGCCCTGCGGCTCGACCCGGTGGTCGATGCGCAGGTGCAGCCCGCCGAGCTCGAGCTCGTCGCAGTAGCGCACGTCGGGGCTCACCGCGACCAGCGTGAAGGGCGCCTCGGCGCCCCCGGCCAGGCGCATCGTGCCGGTCGTGCCGAGACGGAAGGGCCCGTCGAGCACCACGCGCTCGACCGCGGGGTCCCACGCGGCCCAGGTGGAGGTGTCGGACCACAGTGCCCAGACGTCGCCCGGCGAGGCGGAGGTCGAGGCGGTCTCGGTGTGCACGAAGTCCATGACCGGGCAACCTAAGCCAGTTTTTGCAATCCCGCCAGGTACTCGTGGGCGAGGTGCTCGTCCCAGCCGTGCGACTCCCCCAGGCCCCGGGCCATGGTGGCCAGGTACGTCGGCGAGGGGCGGGTGCGCTCGGCGGTCGCGGCACCGTGCGGTGCGGTGAAGGTCAGCATCGGCGCCCCCTCGTGGCGGCCCACGTCGACCACCGTCTCGTAGGCCCCGGGCCCGGCCTCGTGGCGTCCCGCGGCCAGCGGGGCGAGCACGAGCTGCTCGAGCGGGTCGTCGGCGCGCGGCTCGCGGTGCATCTCCTGGGCGGCGATGTCGGCGAACTGGCCTGCGGTGACCAGGTAGCCGCGCGCCGCGGTGCGCCCGGGGGTCGCGTGGTCGTAGTAGGCGACCCCGCCGCCCCACTGGGCCGAGCGGCCCGCGAAGTAGGTGGTGCCCGGGAGCTCGACCGGCACGCTGCGCTCGGGCAGGGTCCGGTCGCGGGCCCCCGGGTGGCTGCGGGTACCGCCGGGCGGGCGCCCGCCGGCGACGTAGCAGGCGAGGCGGTCGAGGCTGAGGTTGGAGCCGTAGGCGACGTACCAGACGTGGGTCATGACGCGACCCACCGTAACCAGGGACGGGGGCGGGTGCGGCTCAGCCCCGCTGCAGCACCCGCAGGCTGCGGTCGCCCAGCCGCACGGTGTCGCCCTCGAGCAGGGTCAGCGGCTTGCCGGGGGTCAGCTCGCGCGAGACGCCCGCGCGCAGCACGACCGAGCCGTTGGTGGAGCCGCGGTCCATCACCACCAGGGCGCCGTCGGCGGCGACCTGCAGCTGGGCGTGGGTCTTGGAGACCGACATGTCCTGCGAGCGCAGCGGCACCAGGTGGCGCACCTGCTCCCCAGGGCCGGCCACCGGGCCGCGACCCAGCAGCACCAGGCCGTCGACGACGACGCGCTCGCCGGAGTCGAGCTCGACCTGCCAGCCGGCGGGCGGGGTGGGCGAGTCGGTGGGGACCGCACGGCGCCGCGCCCCGGCAGGCGGGTCTGCCGGCGGGCTGCTGGGCGGGCTGCTGGGCGGGCTGCTGGGGCGCGAACCCCGCGGCGGGGTGGTCGGCGCCCGGGGTGTGCGGGCCGGGGCCGGTGTGGTCGGCGGGGTGGTCGGCGGGCGGGTGGCGGTGACCGCCGGTCGCACCGTCGCGGGCACGAGCCGCATCGCGGTGAGGTTGACGATGGCCCGGGGCCGGGCTTCGTCGGGCTCCTGGGCCTCGGGCACGGGGCGCAGGTCGACCACGACGGTGCCGGCGAGGTGGTCGTGCCAGCCGCGGCGCTGCCGGTCGCGGTCGGAGGCGCTGGTCCACGCCAGGGTGGCGGCGCCGAGCAGCAGCGTGGGCAGCCCCGCCAGGCCGACGACGAGGCCGCGCAGCAGGGCGGGCCCCACCCCGACCGGGCGACCGGTGGCGGCCGAGACCGCGCGCAGCCCGAGCAGCGCCTTGCCGGGGCTGAGCCCGCGCAGGCCCAGCAGCACCCCGAGCGCCACCTGCACGACCAGCGCCCAGCCGAGCACCAGCAGCGCCACGGCCAGGGGGCCGTCGAGCAGCCACCAGCCGAGACCCGCGACGGCGGCGTACGTCGTCCAGGCCAGGGCCCGGTCGACCACGTGGGCGTAGTAGCGGCGCTCGAGGTCGGCGGTCGGCAGGTCGGTGCGCGCCGGCGGCGCGGGCGGCGGGGGGCCGGGCGGGGGGCCGGGCGGTGCGACGGGGGTGGACACGGCGCTCAGGGCCGGACGACCTGGATGCTGACCCCGTCACCGAGGTCGATGATGGCGCCGGGGATGAGCTGCACCGCGATGCCGGGCTGCAGCGACTCGGGGGGCAGCCCCGGCTGGACCAGCACGGTGCCGTTGGTGGAGCCGAGGTCGGTGACGACGGCGCTGCCGTGGTCGGCGCCCGACCCCGGCCGCACCTCGAGGTGCGTGGAGGAGATCTCCTGCTGCGGGCTCGGCACGGTCACCAGGCGCGGCTGCTCGGTGGAGGTGAAGCGGCGCGCCTCGGGGGCGCGGCCCACCAGGACGACCCGGTCGACCTCGACCTCCTCGCCGTGCGAGACGACGAGCCGTGCCACCGGGGACGCGGTGATGCTGGGCGCCTGCGGCTGGCCGGGGATGCCCGGCTGGTGGCGCTGGAACTCCTCGCGGCCCCAGTCGCCGCTCTTGGTCATCCCGTCGTGGTCGGACTGCCCGGGGCTCCACGCCGACGGGGTCACCGGCGTCTCGTCCACAGGCTCCGGCTCCGGCGCCGGCTCGGGCGGGGGCAGGGGCTCGGGCTCGGGCTGGGGCTCGGGCTGGGGCTCGGGCTGGGGCTCGGGCTGGGCCGCCGGCGCGACGGCGGCGGGGGCCTCGGGCCGGCTCAGGACCGCGCCATGCCGCACGCAGGCGGCGCGCACCAGGCCCGCGGCGACCGGCCACCCCTGCTGCTCCGGGTCGTGGTCGGGCTCGCCGGCGTGGGCTCCCCGCTCGACGACGGCACCGGGCAGGTCGAGGGTCCAGGACCGTACGCCGTGCACCCGCTGCTCGTGCCAGGTGGAGGCGAGCCCGCCGGTGGCGTCAACCGGCCCGTCGGCGCCGTCGCCGGACCAGCCGGCGCGGCCGCGCAGCAGGACCCGGGTGGCGCCGTCGTGCTCGCTGACCAGCGCGAGGCCGCCCAGGGTGCTGAGGCCCGCCCCGAGCAGCGCGTCGAGCACCTCGTCGGCGCCGGCGCCGGCCTCGACCAGCGACCACGCCGCGGCGGCGCGCTCGCGCTCCTCGCCCGGGAGCGCCACGACCACCTCGGCGCCCAGGACGACGTACCACTCGCCCGGCAGGTAGGCACGGGTCGGGACGGCAGCGGTGTCGACGGCAGCGGTGTCGGGGGACGTCACGGCAGGGCTCCCAGCTTCTGCTCCATGCTCATGCGCTGGCGCTCGGAGTCGTAGGGGTGGTCTCGGGCCAACCCAACCACATCGACGACCACCACGGTCGCGTTGTCGCGACCCCCGGCGGCCAGGGCGGCGGCGATCATCGTGTCGGCGGCGTCGCGGGGGTCGGCGGCCCCGTCGAGGATGCCGGCCATCTCGTCGTCGTCGATCATCCCGCTGACCCCGTCGGAGCACAGCACGAGCCGCTCGACCGCCGGCAGCGGGAGCAGGAAGTAGTCGGCCTCGGAGGTCTCGGAGGTGCCCAGCGCCCGGGTGATGACGTGCCGCTCGGGGTGGTGGGCGGCCGCCTCGGCGGTGATCGCCCCCGCGTCGACGAGCTCCTGGACGACCGAGTGGTCGACGCTGACCTGGTCGAGCCGGCCGTCGTTGAAGCGGTAGATGCGCGAGTCGCCGAGGTTGGCCAGCAACCACTTGGGCTGCCCGTCGTCCTCGACGAGCAGCGCCACCACCGCGGTGGTGCCGGCCGAGAAGCCGCCCTGGCCCCCGGCCCGCTGCTCGGCCCCGTAGGCGTCGATGCGACGCCGGCAGGTCTCCAGCGTCCGCGCGACCGCCTCGGCGCCGCGCTGAGGGTCGTAGCCCTCGTCGGCGAGGTGGGCGAACTCCTCGACCACGATCGCGCTGGCGACGTCGCCGCCGTCGTGGCCGCCCATCCCGTCGGCCACCACGAAGACCGGGGGCGCGGCCAGGAAGGCGTCCTCGTTGACCTCCCGCACGAGCCCCACGTCGGTCGAGGCGCCGTGGTGCAGCTCGACCTGCATCAGCCGACCACCGCGTCGTGTGCCGGCTCGTGGCTCGGTGGCGCTAGCGTGTCAGCGATGTCCGCCGAGGGGTTCCGCACGCTCGCCGACCAGCTGCGCAGCTGGCCGGACGCGCGGCTGTCCCGCCTGCTGCTGGCCCGTCCCGATCTCGCCACTCCAGCCCCTCACGACTCCGGCCAGCTGGCGTCGCGTGCCGCCACCCGGTCCTCGTTGCTCCGCGCGCTCGACCAGCTGACCCGGCTCGAGCTCTGCGTGCTTGATGCCCTCGTGGTGGCGGGTCAAACCACCCGCGCCGAACTCGTCTCCCTCGTGCACGCCGACCCGGCCGCGACGACCGCCGCGCTCGAGCACCTCACCGACCTCGCGCTGGTCTGGGACTCCCCCACCGGGCCCCGGGTCCTCAGCGGTGTCGCCGAGGGCCTGGCCGGAGGTCCGGGAGCCGGCGTGAGCGGGCTGCGCACCCGCTCCCCCGAGCCGGTCGACCCCGCGGTCGTGGCCGCCCGCCTCGCCGAGCTGTCGGCCCCGGCCCGCACGCTGCTCGAGCACGTGCTCGACCACGGCGGCGAGGCCACCACCGGCACCTCGCGCCACACCGTCACCGCCGCCGAGGCCGCCACCCCCGCCGAGGAGCTGCTGGCCCGCCGGCTGCTGGTGCCGCGTGGCGGCGGGTCGGTGGTGCTGCCCGGCGAGGTGGGCCTGGTCCTGCGCGGTGGGCGCACCACCACCGAGCCCGTCGACGACGTGCCCGCGCTGCCGACCACCGAGCGCTCCGCCGCGATGGTCGACAAGGTCGCGGCCGGCGCCGCCTTCGAGGCCGTACGCCGGGTGGAGCTGCTGCTGGACCACTGGGGCACCCAGCCGCCGGCGGCGCTGCGCAGCGGCGGGCTGGGGGTGCGCGACCTGCGGGCCGCCTCGGCGCTGCTGCACGTCGACGAGCCCACCACCGCGCTGCTCGTCGAGACCGCCTCGGCCGCCGGGCTGCTGGCCACCGGCCAGGGCGCCGAGGGCGAGGCCGCGTGGCTGCCCACCGACGAGCTCGACCGGTGGAGCACCCGCTCGCCCGCCGAGCGCTGGTGGGTGCTGGCGCGCGCCTGGTGGGACAGCGCCCGCCTCCCCGGGCTCGTCGGCACCCGTGACCCCGCGGGCAAGACCTGGAACGCGCTGGCCCCCGAGCTGGCGGGCGTGCACCAGGTCGAGACCCGCCACCTCACCCTGCGCGAGCTGGCGGCGGTGCCGGCCGGCGAGGTGCTGGCCTCCGGCACCGGCCTGCCGGCCCTGGTGGCCCGCGTCGCCTGGCTGCGCCCGCGGCGGCCCCGCACCCGCGCCGACCAGGTCGCCTGGGCCCTCAGCGAGGCCGAGGCGCTCGGCGTCGCCGGGCTGGGCGGGGTGGCGTCGTACGCCGCGGGGCTGGTGGGCGACGGCGACGGCGCCGCCGCGGTCGCCGCCCTCGACGCGCTGATGCCGCCGCCCGTCGACCACGTGCTGCTGCAGGCCGACCTGACCGCGGTGGCCCCCGGCCCGCTGGAGTCGACGCTGGCCAAGCGGCTGCAGCTGCTCGCCGACGTCGAGTCGCGCGGCGGGGCGACGGTCTACCGCTTCACCTCCTCCTCGGTGCGCCGCGCCCTCGACACCGGGTGGTCTGCGGTCGAGGTGCACGACTTCATCTCCTCGGTCTCGCGCACCCCGGTGCCGCAGCCGCTGAGCTACCTCGTCGACGACACCGCCCGCACCTTCGGCTCGATCCGGGTCGGGCACGCCGAGGCGTTCCTGCGCGCCGACGACGAGGCGGCGCTCAGCGAGGTGCTGCACCACCCCAAGGCCGCCTCGCTGGGCCTGCGCCGCATCGCCCCCACCGTCCTCGTCTCCGCCACGCCCCTCGACGTGCTGCTGCCGCGGCTGCGCGAGCTCGGCGCCGCCCCGGTCGTGGAGGGCCCCGACGGCACGGTGCGGGTGGCCCGACCCGACCAGCTGCGCGCCCGCACCCCGCGCGACCGGCGTCCCGAGGGGCTCAGGGCGGCGCGGGGCAGCGCCACCGTCGCGGCGGTGGTCACCGCGGTGCGCGCCGGCGACCGGGCCGCCTCCAGCAGACCCGCCGGCGCCGGGCAGGCGCTGAGCCCGTCGGGCTCGCTGGCCGCGCTGCGCGAGGCGGTCGAGACCGGCGCCAGCGTGCTGATCGGCTACGTCGACAACCACGGCACCCGCTCCGAGCGCGTCGTCGACCCCCGCAGCGTCGAGGGCGGCACCCTGACCGCCCACGACCACCGGGCCGACGACCTGCGCAGCTTCGCGGTGCACCGGATCACCTCCGTGGCCCCCGTCTCGCCCTGACAGCGGCCGGGGCGGCCCCTGGCCCGCCCCGTAGGCTTGCCCGGTGACAGACGGCCCCCTCATCGTCCAGTCGGACAAGACGCTCCTGCTCGAGATCGACCACGAGCGCGCGCAGGACTGCCGCAAGGCGATCGCGCCGTTCGCCGAGCTCGAGCGCTCCCCCGAGCACATGCACACCTACCGGCTCACGCCGCTGGGGCTGTGGAACGCGCGCGCCGCGGGCCACGACGCCGAGCAGGTCGTCGACACGCTGCTGGAGTTCAGCCGCTACGCGGTCCCGCACTCGCTGCTGGTCGACGTCGCCGAGACGATGGCGCGCTACGGGCGGCTGCGGCTCGAGAAGCACCCCACCCACGGGCTGACCCTGGCCACCACCGACCGCCCGGTGCTCGAGGAGGTCCTGCGCGCCAAGAAGGTGCAGGGGATGATCGGGGAGCGCATCGACGCCGACACCGTGGTCGTGCACGCCTCCGAGCGCGGCAACCTCAAGCAGGCGCTGCTCAAGATCGGCTGGCCGGCCGAGGACTACGCCGGGTACGTCGACGGCGAGGCGCACCCCATCGAGCTCGACGAGAGCGGCTGGACCCTGCGCGACTACCAGCGCGACGCCGCCGAGTCGTTCTGGCACGGCGGCTCGGGGGTCGTGGTGCTGCCCTGCGGCGCCGGCAAGACCCTGGTCGGCGCCTCGGCCATGGCGCACGCGAAGGCCACCACGCTGATCCTGGTCACCAACACCGTCTCCGCGCGCCAGTGGAAGGACGAGCTGGTGCGCCGCACCTCGCTGACCGAGGACGAGATCGGCGAGTACAGCGGCGCGGTCAAGGAGGTGCGCCCGGTGACGATCGCGACGTACCAGGTGCTGACGATGAAGCGGAAGGGCGTCTACCCGCACCTCGAGCTGCTCGACGCCCGCGACTGGGGCCTCATCGTCTACGACGAGGTGCACCTGCTGCCCGCGCCGATCTTCCGGATGACCGCCGACCTGCAGGCGCGGCGCCGGATCGGGCTGACCGCGACGCTGGTGCGCGAGGACGGCCGTGAGGGCGACGTCTTCTCCCTGATCGGGCCCAAGCGCTACGACGCGCCCTGGAAGGACATCGAGTCGCAGGGCTGGATCGCTCCCGCCGACTGCGTCGAGGTGCGGGTCACGCTGCCCGACAGCGAGCGCCTGGTCTACGCGACCTCCGAGCCCGAGGAGCGCTACCGGATCGCCTCCTGCACCCACCGCAAGACCGAGGTGGTGCGCGAGCTGGTCGAGCGCCACGGCGACCAGCCGACCCTGGTGATCGGGCAGTACCTCGAGCAGCTCGACGAGCTCGCCGCCGCCCTCGACGCCCCCGTCATCAAGGGCGAGACGTCGGTCAAGGAGCGACAGCGGCTCTTCGACGCCTTCCGCTCCGGCGAGGAGCGGCTGCTGGTGGTCTCCAAGGTCGCGAACTTCTCCATCGACCTGCCCGACGCCGAGGTGGCGATCCAGGTCTCGGGGTCCTTCGGGTCGCGCCAGGAGGAGGCCCAGCGGCTGGGCCGGCTGCTGCGCCCGGGCCACGACGGCAAGGTGGCGCGCTTCTACACGGTGGTCTCGCGCGACACCGTGGACGCCGAGTTCGCCCAGAACCGCCAGCGGTTCCTGGCCGAGCAGGGCTACGCCTACCGCATCGTCGACGCCGAGGACATCGCCGACCTGGCCATGTGAGGCGCGCCGCGCGGCGTCGCCTGTCCACGCCCGCGGCCACGAGTCGGCGTACGCCGCGGTTGTCTCTAGGCTGGACGGCGTGAAGGCGCTGCTGCTGGAGAACATCCACCCCCTGGCCGTCGAGATCCTCGAGGGCCGAGGTTTCGAGGTCGAGCTGCTCACGCACTCGATGAGCGAGGACGAGCTGGTCGAGGCCCTGCCGGGCGTGAGCCTGCTCGGCATCCGCTCCAACACCAACGTCACCGCGCGCGTGCTCGACGCCGCGCCCGACCTGCTGGCGGTCGGCTGCTTCTGCATCGGCACCAACCAGGTCGACCTGGTCGGCGCCGCCGAGCGGGGGGTCGCGGTCTTCAACGCGCCGTTCTCCAACACCCGCAGCGTCGTCGAGCTCGTCATCGGCGAGATCATCGTGCTCGCGCGCCGCCTGGCCGAGAAGACCGAGAAGATGCACGCCGGCATCTGGGACAAGTCGGCCCAGGGCAGCCACGAGATCCGGGGCCGCACGCTCGGCATCGTCGGCTACGGCAACATCGGCACCCAGCTGTCGAACCTGGCCGAGGCGATGGGGCTGCGGGTCATCTTCTTCGACACCGCCGACCGCCTCGCCCACGGCAACGCGCAGCGGATGAAGACCCTCGACGAGCTGCTCGAGAAGGCCGACGTCGTCTCGCTGCACGTCGACGGGCGCCCCGGCAACGCGGGCCTCTTCGGGGCCGAGCAGTTCGCGAAGATGAAGCCGCGCTCGCTGTTCATCAACGCCGCGCGCGGCATGGTCGTCGACACCGAGTCGCTGCGCGAGCACATCCTCTCGGGCCACATCGCCGGCGCCGCCATGGACGTCTTCCCGATCGAGCCGAAGGCCCAGGGCGACCCGTTCGAGTCGCCGCTGCGCGGTCTCGACAACGTCATCCTGACCCCCCACGTGGGCGGGTCGACCCAGGAGGCGCAGGAGGAGATCGGCTACTTCGTGGCCAACAAGCTCGCCGGCTTCGCCCTCGAGGGCCGCACCGAGCTCTCCGTCGACCTGCCGACGGTCAGCGCCCCGGCGCTGCAGACCGGGCACCGCCTGGGCTACCTGCACGACAACGTCCCCGGCGTGCTCGCCGCGGTCAACCAGCTGATCGCCGAGGCCGGCGCCAACGTCGTGGGCCAGTACCTCGCCACCACCGGCGAGCTCGGCTACGTCGTCACCGACTCCACCGAGGCGATCCCCGCCGAGGTCGTCGCGGCCCTGGCCGCCAACGAGCACTGCCGATGGGTGCGCACCTGGGACGTCTGACGTCCCTCGGGCCGGTTCGGGCCGGGTCGGCGCGAGATCTGCGCCGGGTCGGCGCGAGATCTGCGCCGGGTCGGGTGAGGGCGCGGTCCGTAGGCTCGGTGCATGACCGCCAGCGCGACGACCGCACCCCGGCGCGGGGTGCGCGCCTCGCTGCCGGCCGCCCGCAGCTCGCTCGACGGGGTGCGTGAGCGGCTCGGCTCGGCGCTGTTCGCGCGGGTCGCGGGCCCCGACGGGCCGCGCCAGCGCGACCGCATCCACGGCCGCCCGGGGCCCCGCTGGTTCGCCCCCGACAGCGCGATCGCGCAGGTGCACGGCGACGCCTCGATGTTCGTCGGCGGCATCCGCGCCCTGCTGCTGCAGACCCTGCACCCCGCCGCTATGCGCGGGGTCGCCGAGCACAGCGACTACCGCACCGACATGTGGGGCCGGCTGGCCAGCACCAGCACCTACCTGGCGGTGACGACCTTCGGCCACGCCGACGACGCCCAGGCCGCGGTCGACGCGGTGCGCCGCATCCACGAGCGGATCCGCGGCACCATGCCCGACGGGACGGCGTACGCCGCCTCCGACCCGCACCTGCTCGGCTGGGTGCACGCCGCCCAGGTCGACTCCTTCCTGCTGGCCCACCAGACCTACGGGGCGCGCCCGCTCGACCAGGCCCGCCGCGACGAGTACGTCGCCCAGGCCGGCGAGGTCGCGGCCCGGCTCGGCGTCCTCGACCCGCCGCGGACCGAGGCGGCCCTGCGCGAGGTGCTGGCGTCGTACCGCCCGGAGCTGCGCGGCAGCCCCGAGGCCCGCGAGGCCGTGGGCTTCCTGCTGCTCAGGCCGCCGCTGCCGGTGCTCGCGCGGGCGCCCTACCTGGTGCTGGTGGCCGCGGCGGTCGGGCTGATGCCGCGGTGGACGCGCGGTCCGCTGCGGCTGCCGTGGCTGCCGGTCTCGGAGCGCACGGTCGTGCGGGCCCTCGGGTCGCTGGCCACCGGCACGATCCGCTGGGCGATGAGCGCCCAGGGGCCCGCCTCCTCCTCAGCGGCCGCGACCGGCGCCTGAGGCCAGCCCGGCCAGGTCGGCCACCCAGCGCTCGACGTCGCGGTCGCCGGTGAGCCGCACGACCGGCAGGTCGGGGCGCTCTCGACGTGCCCACGGCACCAGGTCGCGGCGGTACTTGTGGCGGTGCACCCACTGGTAGCGCACCACGTGCTCGGGGTCTGTGAACAGGTGGTGCAGCGGCCCCTCGACGTTGCCGTTCCACAGCACCTCGCGGCGCACGCGCCGGCGCACGGTGCGCCGCACCAGCCGCGCGAGCACCAGCGGGTAGGGCTGGTCGAGCCAGACGAGCAGGTCGGCGCGGGCCGCCAGCAGCGGCCGGGCGGAGCCGTACTGCCACTCGGTGACCCAGCCCTCGGAGCCGGCCAGGGCCCTGACGTCGTCGAGGAACTCCGGGCGCGGCACCCAGCCGGGGCCGTGGTGCAGCGCGTCGATCTCGGTGTGGGGCACGTCGAGGACGCCCGCCAGGCGACGGGCCAGGGTCGTCTTGCCCGCCCCGCTCAGCCCCGCGACCAGCACCCGACGGGGCAGCGCGGGGGCGTCGGCGTCGAGCACCCGGGGAGGATACGGGGTTTCTTGAGCGAGTCCTTGCGAGAACTTGAGCCTGGCCCGAGGTGGCGGTGCCACAGTGGTCGCACCACCCCTCCCCCGCGACCCGAGGACTCACCATGGCGCCCCTCCAGCGACCACACCCGCAGCGACCGCTGCTCGTAGCCGTCGTGGCGGCACTGGTCGTCCCGCTCCTGCTCGGGGCCGGGGCCGCCCCCGCCGTCGCGGCCGACCCCGCCCCCACCCTGCAGCCGGGTGTGGCCGCCCAGGAGCGCCAGGCCCGCCAGGAGGCCAGGCAGTCGCCCACCACCGCCGAGCGCACCACCAAGGTCCGCGGCAGCATCAAGGCCGCCGACAAGGGCGTGAAGTACCGGGTGCGCTGGTTCACCAAGGACTGGACCTACATCGACGAGCGCAAGGTCACCGGCGGCATCTACTCGCTGAGCCTGCAGCCGGGCACCTACTACCTGCAGTTCGTCGACCTGCGCCCGGCGTACAACGTCACGAAGTACGCCCCCACCGACATCAAGGTGAAGGTCGGCGACACGTCAGTGCAGAAGAACGTGCGGATGAAGCGCGGCGCCGCGATCACCGGGACCGTGCGCGCCGGCGGCAAGGTCGCCGGCGGCGCCGAGGTGGTCGCCGCCAACGCCGCCGAGCAGTCCTACCGGGTCACGGCCAACAAGCGCGGCCAGTTCGCGCTGGGCGGTCTGCCGGCCGGCAGCTACTCGGTCTTCACCTACGACCGCAAGAAGGCCTACGTCGGGCGCTCGACCTACCTGGCGGGCATGAAGCTGGGCCAGGTCCGCAACACCCCGATCACCCTGGGCACCCGGGCGGGGCGGCTGCTGGTCGACCTGCGCACCAGGGACGGCAAGGTCAAGGAGAAGGTGTTCGTGACGGCCGTCAGCAAGGCCACCGGGCAGTTCTGGACCGTCAAGGCACGGGGCGGCGAGGCGATCTTCTCCGGGCTCTTCCCCGGCAAGTACCGCATGGTCGCCCCCGGCGTCGGCAGCTTCCTGCCCCAGAGCGGCGCCATCAAGGGGGCGATGGTGAGGTCCGGCAAGGACGACCTGGCCAGCACCTTCACCTGGACCAAGCGCGGGGCGACCATCAGCGGCGCCGTCGTCGACGAGGAGCACCCCGACGCGCCCATGGAGGACGTGGAGGTGCTCGCCTTCGACCAGTCCGGCGCGCGGATCGGCTCGGCCACCACCGGCGCGGACGGCCTCTTCACGATCACCGGAGCGATCACCACCCAGCAGGGCATCACCGTGAAGATCCAGCCCGGCGGCGCCAACCCGCCGTACCTGCAGGGCACCTACTACTGCAAGTACGGCACCGCGAGCCAGGGTGGCGTCTCGGTCCGCACCGGGGAGGACACCGTCCTGGGCATCCTGGCGCTGCCCCAGCTGCCGACCGCCCAGCAGGACAACCGGTCCAACTGCGGTCCCGACGCCACCGCGCCACGTCAGGCGGACGCCCGACGATGAGCCCCGCCCCCGCCGGCACCGGCATCGCGCTGCGCCTCGTGCGCGCGCGGCCGTGCGTCGCGCGGGTGCGGTGGTGGGGCCCCGACGGGCGGCTCGGGGGCGACAAGCGGGTGCACGACGCCACAGCCCTGGTCACGGTGCCCGCCGGCACCTGGCTCCTCGACGTCGAGGACGACCGCTCCTCGCACGACCCCTCGCGGCTGGCCCCGGCCCGCCTCGAGGTGCAGGTGCGCGACGGCTGGCGCACCGCGGCCCAGGCGCACCTGCTGCCCGGTGCGGTGCTCACCGGCAGCGTCCGCACCGCCCAGGACACCCGCGCCCGCTGGGCCGAGGTCGAGGCGAGCGGCCCCGGCGGCACGCTGGTGCGCACCCGCACCGACGGGCTCGGCGTCTTCACCCTGGCGGGGCTCGGCGCCGGCTCCGACGTGCTGGTCTCGGCGCGCAGCCGCTGGCACCAGGCCACGCCCGTGCTGGCGCGGCCCACCCGCCCCGCCGGTCCCCGGCTGGTGCTGCGGCTGGCCCAGCCGCTGCTGGGCGCCTCACGTCCCGGCGGCACCGACCCCGTGGTCGGCGGCGCGCTGCGCGGGGTGGTCCTCGACGCCGACGGCGAGCGGGCGTCGTACGCCGCGGTGGTGGAGCTGCGCGACGCGCGCGGGTCGCTGCTGGCGCGCACCCGCACCGACCGCGGGGGCCGGTTCGTGGTCGGCGGCGACCTGCCGGCCGCCGCGGGCCTGACCGTCGTGGTGAAGTCCGGCCCGGGCGACGTCGTGGTCGACCGGGTGCACCTGCGCGGGCTCGCGGTGGGCGCCGGTCAGCTCGTCGACCTCGGGACGGTGCGGATGACCCGCGCCGCGCGGCGCCCGCGCCCCGCGCGCGCCAGCCTGCCGCGCGCCACCGCGGCCGCGCTGCGGCTGCCCAGCACGCGGGTGTGAGCCGGCTGGGTCAGCCGACGCTCATGTCGGTGTCGGACCAGAAGGCACGCATGGTGGTGATGCGCCCCTCGTCGTCGAAGGTCATCACGTCGATGGGCGCGAGGGTGAAGGTGCCGCCGTCGGTGATGGTGCGGACCTCGAACAGGAAGGCGGCCTCGCCCGCCGCGATGCGGCAGTCGATGAGCCGGGTCTCCTGCTGCAGGCCCTCGAGCGTGCCGTAGAACGCGGCGATCTCCTCACGCGTGGTCCGCACCGCCGACCCGACCGGGTCCTCCACGGTGGCGCCCTCCGCGAAGAGGTCCACGATCTCGGCGGCGGTGCCCCCGGCGATCAGGGACACGTAGGCCTCCACGACCTCACGGATCCGCTCGTTGCTCGCTGCCACGTCCACTCCTCGTACGTCGTCGGGGCCCGGCCAGAACACGTTCCAGTTCCGGGGGTGTGCGGCGAGAGTAGCGTGCGCAGGGCCCGGCGCGTTTCAATGGCCGGGCCGGTGCTGCCGGCAGCACCGTCCGTCGATCGAGGAACCGTCTCCCGCATGCTGCACGACCCCCGGCCCTGGTGGCCCCTGACCGATGCCGACGACCTGCGCGAGGAGCTCGTGGCGGCCTACGCCTCGCCCCAGCGCGGCTACCACGACGTGCAGCACCTGGTGGAGGTGCTGACCCGCCTCGACGAGCTCGGCGAGCACGGCGCGGTGGTGCGGCACCTGCCGGTCGTGCTGGCCGCCTGGTTCCACGACGCGGTCTACGACGGCGAGCGCGACGCCGAGGAGCGCTCGGCCGCCTGGGCCGAGGACGCGCTCACCGGCCGGGTCGAGCCCGACCTGGTCGAGGAGGTGGTGCGGCTCGTGCGGCTCACCGAGACCCACACCCCCGAGCCCGACGACACCCTGGGCTGCCTGCTCTCCGACGCCGACCTGGCCATCCTCGCCGCGCCGCAGGAGCGCTACGACGAGTACGTCGCCGCGGTGCGCGCGGAGTTCGCCCACCTCGACGACGCGACGTTCGCCGAGGGGCGGGCCCAGGTGCTGCTCGGCCTGGCGCAGAAGCCGACCCTCTTCCACACCGCCTACGCCCGGGAGCGCTGGGAGGACGACGCCCGAGCGAACCTGGGGGCCGAGCTCGAGCGGCTGGGCGTCCAGGACGTGCCGGGGCGCCGGGTCTCCTGACCGCACGCGAGATCCGTGCCGGGTCGGCGCGAGATCCGCGCCGGGTCGGCGCGAGATTCAGGCCGGGTCGCGCTTGCGGCGGCGCAGCCCGGCGGCGACCAGGCGGGCCACCAGCTCGCGGCTGCTGACCGGTGAGGCGCCGGCGGCGACCACGGCGTCGTACCACTCCGCCGGCACGTCGTAGTGGTCGCGGTCGAAGCCGCGCTCGGGGATCTCCAGGCCGCGCGCGAAGGCGTGCAGCTCGTCGTAGGAGGTGTCGCTGGCCAGGTGCGACCAGAGCCGCCCGTGCCCGGCCGCGTTGGGCGGGTCGATGAGGATGCCCACACCGCCACCCTACGAGGAGCCACGAGGAGGCCCACGGGCTCCGGCGCGACGGCGCCTTGCCCCGGGGGGACAATGGGGGGCGTGGACAACGCACTGCTCTTCGATGCCCGGTCCCGGGTGCTGGCCGACCTCCAGGCGCGGGGGCACGCGACCCCGGGTGCGGTCTCGGCGCTCGAGGACGCCGTCTCCTCACGCACCTGGTGGGCCGAGCAGTGGCCCGAGGGGGTCGTGTACGTCGCCGGGCTGGTCGCCCAGGACGTGCAGGACGCGCTGCTGGAGCAGGTGGGCCGCTGGCCGCTGTGCCTGGGCTGCACCGAGGGGCCCGAGCACGCGCTCTACATCCACCCCGACCTCGGGGGGCCCGACCCGACGTGGGTCTGCGAGGAGTCCGGGACGCCGGTCGCGGCGCTGGGGACGCTCAGCAGTCCTGGCCCAGCTGGACCCACAGCGTGAAGCGGTCGGCGCGGTAGACGGTGCGCGAGACCTCGACGACCTTGTCCTCGCACAGGGCGCGCCGCGAGTGGCGCAGCACCACGCTGGACGGCTCGACCTCGAGCAGCCCCGCCTCCTCGGTGGTGGCCTTGTCGGCGTTGATGGAGTCCTCGGCCCAGGTCGGGCGCAGCCCGCGGGCGTCGAGGGAGTCGTAGAGGCTGGTGGGCATCCCCTGCTGGAGGAACCCCGGCAGCAGCACCTCGTTGAGGTAGGCGTCCTCCAGGCACATCGGCACGCCGTCGGCGCGCCGCAGCCGGCGCCAGTGGATGACCGCGTCGCCCTCGGTCAGCGACAGCGCGCGGGCCACGCCCGGTCCGGCCTGCTCGCGCCGCGCGAGCAGCGTCTGCGACTCCGCCAGCATCCCGCGGCGGGTCATCTCCTCGGTGTAGCCGGTGATCCTGCTCGCGGTGCGGCGCGGGCGGGCCACGAAGGTGCCCCGGCCGGGGATGCGCTCGAGCAGACCCTCGCCCACCAGCGCGTCCATCGCCTGGCGCACCGTCATCCGGGCCACGCCGAAACGCTGCACCAGCTCGCGCTCCGAGGGCGCCGGGGAGCCCGGCGCGCTGCCCGCCACCAGGCCGCGCACGTACTCGCGCACCTGCACGTGCTTGAGCGCACGTCCCACAGGAGCCATCACGTCGTCCACGCCAGGCAGACTAGACAGGTCCCGGCCCGCGCGTCCGCGCTTTGCGGGGATTGAGCCCCGACGGGACACGCCCGACCGATGTCGAACACGCGTTCGAGGTGCGGCGTAGGATACCCCCATGGACTTCCAGACCACGCTGTTCGCGGCACCGGCCGGCGGGGTGCCCGCGCTGGTGGACGCCCTGGCCGGCACCGAGCGCCACCACCTCGACCACGGCGCGTGGGTCGACGTGCGCCGCTCCTGGCTGCCCGAGGCCGACGAGGTGATGCGCGCCCTCGTCGAGGAGGTGCCCTGGCGCGCCGAGCGGCGCCAGATGTACGACCGGCTCGTCGACGTGCCGCGGCTGCTGCACACCTACATGATCGGCGAGGAGCTCCCCCACCCCGTCCTCACCCAGGCCCGCGAGGCGCTCAGCGAGCACTACCTGCCCGAGCTCGGCGAGCCCTTCCGCACCGCCGGGTGCTGCTACTACCGCGACGGGCGCGACTCGGTGGCCTGGCACGGCGACACCATCGGCCGGGGCAGCACCCACGACACGATGGTCGCGATCGTCTCGGTCGGCGACCCGCGCAAGCTGCACCTGCGCCCGCGAGGCGGGGGCGAGAGCCGGGTCTTCGAGACCGGGCACGGCGACCTGCTCGTGATGGGTGGCAGCTGCCAGCGCACCTGGGAGCACGCGGTGCCCAAGGTCGCCCACGCCGGCCCGAGGCTCTCGGTGCAGTTCCGGCCGTTCAACGTCTTCTAGGGGTATGGCGCCCGGGGCGCGAGGGGCGTTCAATGGAAGGAGCCAGGGCGCCGCTCGGGGCGCCTGCGAACCGGAGGTACCCCCATGACCCGCCACGACGACCCCGGCGCCGGCGAGACCGGCCGGCACCGCCAGCACCACGACCGACCGCCCGCCGACCACGTGCGCGGCGACCATCCCGTCGGGGCCAGCACCGACCCGTCGATGGGCTTCGGCACCTCCCCGGAGGACCGGCTGCACCTGCCCGAGACGCCGCTCGACGCCGGCAGCCGCACCGGCAGCACGCTGTGGCTGGTGCTCACGCTCGCCCTGGTGGCGGCGCTGGTGGCCGCACTGGTCATCGCCCTGCTGTGAGCCGACCCCCGTGCGGCCGATCGGTCGCACGGGGGTCGGTGGGGCTCGGTCGTGGTCGCGGCCCTCAGCGGCGGCGGTGCGTCACCCACCACACCAGCAGGACAGCGAGCAGCCCGGCGCCGACCTTCGGGCCGTAGCTGCGCAGCAGCACCGGCAGCACGGTGGAGCCGAGGTCGAGCGCCTCGTCACCGCCGCCCGCCTGCGCGGCCGCGGCCGGTGCCGGCCGGTGCTCGCCCGGCCTCGTGGAGGCCGGCGGCGGCTCGGGGGCACCGGGGTCCGCCCCCATGTGCTTCCCGGGCGGCGCCGGGGCCGCGGGCGGCGGCTCGGCCGGCGCCTCGGGCGCCTCGGGCGCGGTCAGGCGCTGCTCGAGACAGCTCACGAACTGGCCCAGCAGCTTGTCGGAGACGTCCTGCATCACCCCCCGCCCGAACTGGGCCGGCTTGCCGGTGATGGCCAGGTCGGTCACCACCTCGACGTCGGTGCGGTCGGCGCCGGCGGCGCTCATCGAGAGCGTCACCTTCGCCCCCGCGGTGCCGTTGCCGCGCTTGTCCTTGCCCTTGGCGTCGACCACGTAGCGGTGGGCCGCGTCGTCCTTCTCCACGAAGGTGCCCGAGCCGGTGTAGAGCAGCGCGATCGGGCCGAGCTTGACCTTGACCGTGCCCTTGAACGTGTCGTCCTCCACCCCGGTCACGGTGGCTCCAGGGAAGCACTCGGCCAGGGCGCCGATGTCCTGGAAGTGCTCCCAGGTCTCCTCGACGCCGAGGGGGACGCTGAACTCGTGGCGGAGATCCACTACGCCCCCGCAGCCGCGAGCACCGCTCGCCGGGTCAGCACCGTCGCCAGGTGGCGGCGGTAGTCGGCGTCGCCGTTGAGGTCGGAGGGCGGGGTGCAGCCCTCGGCGGCCCGGGAGGCCGCCTCGCGCACCGCGTCCTCGGTGGCCGGCTGGCCCCGCAGCGCCTCCTCGACCGCGCGCGCCCGCAGCGGCGTGGAGCCCATGTTGGTCAGGCCCACGCGCGCCTCGGTGATGGTGCCGCCCTCCGCCTTGACCGCGGCGGCGACCGCCACGATCGGCCACTGGTGGGCCACGCGCACGAACTTCTCGTAGTGCGCCCCCCAGCCGGTGTGCTTGGGCAGCCGGACCTCGGTGAGCAGCTCGTCCTCACCGATGGCGGTCTCGAAGAGGTCGACGAAGAAGTCGTCGGCCTCCACGGTGCGCGTGGTCCCGCCCTGCCCGGCGATCACGAACTGCGCCCCCAGGGCCAGGGCGGGGGCGCCCAGGTCGCCGGCGGGGTCGGCGTGGGCCAGCGCCCCGCCGAAGGTGCCGCGGTGGCGGATCTGGGCGTCGGCCAGGTGCTCCACGGCGCGCGAGACCAACCCGGCGTGCTCGGCCACCAGCGGGTCGGAGGCGACCACGCTGTGCGGGGTCATCGCGCCCACGGCGATGGCGTCGCCGTCGTCGCGGACCCCGCGCAGCGCCTCGATGCGCCCGAGGTCGATGACCATCTCGGGGGCGTTGAGGCGCATCCGCAGCACCGGCAGCAGGCTCTGCCCGCCGGCCAGCACCTTGGCGTCGTCACCGTGCTCGGCGAGCGCGGCGAGCGCCTCCTCCACCGAGGTGGGGGCCAGGTAGTCGAACGGTGCGGGGATCACAGCGCGCCTCCGGTGGTGCGGTCGACGGTGCCGTCCATGCCCGTCGAGGGGTCGAAGTGCGGGGCCGCCGCACCGGTGGTGGGGTCGCTGCCGCCCGCGTCGCGGGCGTGCACCGCCTTCCAGACGCGCTCGGGGGTGCAGGGCATCTGGATGTCCTCGACACCGAGGTGGCGCACGGCGTCGACGACGGCGTTGACCACGGCCGGGGTCGAGGCGATGGTGCCGGCCTCGCCGACCCCCTTGGTGCCCAGCGTGTTGGTGATCGAGGGCGAGGAGGTGTGGTCGATCTCGAAGGAGATCGTGTCGGCCGCGGTGGGCAGCAGGTAGTCGGTGAACGACCCGGAGACCAGGGTCCCCGCGTCGTCGTACACCGCCTCCTCCCACAGCGCCTGGGCGATGCCCTGCACCAGGCCGCCGTGCACCTGCCCCGACACGATGAGCGGGTTGATGATGGTGCCGATGTCGTCGACGCAGACGTACTTGCGCATCGTGACCTGGCCGGTCTCGGTGTCGACCTCCATCGCGCACAGGTGGGTGCCGTGCGGGTAGTTGAAGTTCACCGGGTCGTAGGTGGCGTCGGAGTCGAGCTGCGGCTCGATGCCCTCGGGGTAGTCGTGGGCGGTGAAGACCGCGGTGGAGACCTCGGCGATGCCCACCCCCTGGTCGGTGCCGCGCACCGAGAACCGGCCGCCGGAGAACTCCAGGTCGTCGACGGAGGCCTCCAGCAGGTGGGCCGCGATCGGCCTGGCCTTCTCGATCACCTTGTCGGCCGCGCGCACCAGCGCCTCGCCGCCGACGACCAGCGAGCGCGAGCCGTAGGTGTCGAGGCCGCGCTGGGCCACCTGGGTGTCGCCGTGCAGGACCTCGACGTCCTCGAAGGGCACCCCGAGCCGGTCGGCGACGATCTGGCTGAAGGCCGTCTCGTGGCCCTGGCCGTGCGCGGAGGCACCGGTGGTGACCTCCACCTTGCCGGTGGCCAGCATCCGCACGCTGGCGTGCTCCCAGCCGCCGGCGCCGTAGTTGAGCTGGCCCAGCACCCGCGACGGCGCCAGGCCGCACATCTCGGTGAAGGTCGAGACGCCGATCCCGAGCTGCACCGGGTCGCCCGCCTCGCGGCGGCGCTGCTGCTCGGCGCGCAGCTCGTCGTAGCCGAACATCTCCTTGGCGCGCGCCGTGGCGGCCTCGTAGTTGCCGGTGTCGTACTCCAGCCCGGCGACGGTGGTGAAGGGGAACTCCTCGTGGCGGATCCAGTTCTTCTCCCGCAGCTCCAGCGGGTCCATGTCGAGCTCGGCGGCCAGCTCGGTCATCAGCCGCTCGATCGCGAAGGTCGCCTCGGGCCGTCCGGCGCCGCGGTAGGCGTCGGTCCAGGTCTTGTTCGTCAGCACCGTCTGGCAGTTGAACTGGTAGGACGGGAACTTGTAGATCGCGTTGAACATGAACGCGCCCAGCACCGGCACGCCGCCTCCGACCAGCGAGACGTGGGAGCCGAGGTCGGCGAGCAGCTCGACCTTGAGCCCGGTGACGCTGCCGTCCTTCTCGGCGGCCAGGGTCAGCTTCTGCCACTGGTCACGGCCGTGGTGGGCGACCATCAGCGACTCGCTGCGGGTCTCGGTGTACTTCACCGGCTTGCCCAGGCGCCGGGAGATCGCGAAGACCAGCCACTCCTCGGGCGTGGTCTGCAGCTTGCCGCCGAAGCCGCCACCCACGTCGGGGGCGATGACGCGGATCTTCGACTCGGGCACCCCGGTCGTGGCGGCCAGGGCGAAGCGCAGGATGTGCGGGATCTGGGTCGCCGACCACATGGTGACCTGCTCGCCGGTCGGGTCGACGACCACCGAGCGCGGCTCCATGAAGGCGGGGATCAGCCGCTGCTGGCGGTACTCGCGCTCGATCACCACGCCGCTCTCGCGGGCCTTGGCGATAGCCTCGTCGACGTCGCCGCCGGTGCCCGCCTCGGCGGAGTCGAACTTCCAGAACGCCGACTTGTTGGTGCCGAGGTCGGGGTGGGCCAGGACCTCGTCGCGCGCGGCGGCCTTGAGGTCGACGGCGGCCGGCAGCTCGTCGTACTCGACGTCGACGAGCTCGGCGGCGTCGCGGGCCTCCGCGGCGCTGCGGGCCACGACCACCGCCACGATCTCGCCGGCGAAGCTGACCCGGTCGCTCGGCATCGGCGGGTGGGCGGGCGCGACCTGGTCGGGCGTGATCGCCCAGGCGTTGATCAGGGTGCCCTGGCTCTCGCCGAGGTCGGCCCCGGTCAGCACGGCGACCACGTTGGGCGCCGACTCGGCCTCGCTCTTGTCGATCGAGGTGATGGTGGCGTGCGCGAAGGGGCTGCGCACCATCGCGAGGTGCAGCATGCCGGGCAGCACGATGTTGTCGGTCCAGCGGGTGCGGCCGGTGATCAGGCGCTGGTCCTCCTTGCGCCTGCGGTCGCGCCCGATCTCCTTGGCGGCCTCGGCGCCGCGCTCCTGGGTGGCGGTCACGACGTCGCCCCCTGCCCCGCGCCCTGGCCCGCGGCGTGCTGCACGGCCTTGACGATGTTGTGGTAGCCGGTGCAGCGGCACAGGTTGCCCTCGAGACCCAGCCGGATCTCCTCCTCGCTGGGCTGCGGGTTCTCCTCCAGCAGCGCCACGCTCTGCATGATCATGCCGGGCGTGCAGAAGCCGCACTGCAGGCCGTGGCACTCGCGGAAGGCCTCCTGCACCGGGTGCAGCTCCTCGCCGTCGTCCAGGCCCTCGATGGTGGTCACCTCGGCACCGTCGGCCTGCACGGCCAGGACGTTGCAGGACTTCACGCTCGTCCCGTCGAGGTGCACGGTGCAGGCGCCGCAGTTGCTGGTGTCGCAGCCGATGACGGTGCCGGTCTTGCCGAGGCGCTCGCGCAGGTACTGCACCAGCAGCATCCGCGGCTCGACGTCGTCGGCGACCCTGGCGCCGTCGACGGTGAGGTTGATCCGGGTCATGGACTCTCCCTTGGTGAGGTCGCTCGCTGGGGTCGCACCGGTGCGCCGCGGACGGCGGGGTGTGACCCGGCTCACGCTAGGAGGGTCCGGTTGGCCGCCGGTTGGTCAGCGGTTGGCAGCGGCCAGGCGGCCCTTGAGCAGCGCCGCGACCGGGTGCGCCAGGGTCCCCGGGGCGGCCAGGCAGGCCTCGACGACCTCGGTGTCGTACGGCGCCAGCTCGCTGTAGCGCGCGACGGCCTCGGGCTCGGGACGGGCCAGCAGCGCCTCGCGCACCGCGACGGCGACGTACTCGCCCATCTCCTGCAGGGCCGGCGAGTCGGTGCCCGGCAGCAGGTCGCCGCCGTAGGCCTCGACGGCCGCGCCGACGTGGCCGCGGCGCAGCAGCGAGAGCACGTGGTCGACGTCGGTGTGCACGGGCATCTGCAGCCGGTAGGGCCGCGAGGACAGCTGGCCGCCCAGGGCGTGGCGCAGGTGCGAGACCTCCGCCTTGAGCGTCGAGAACGTCACCGCGTGGTCGCCGTAGACCATGGCGTGCAGCTGCTCGAGCGAGAGCCCCTGGGGGTGCAGCGCGAGCAGCGCCAGGATCTCGCTCTGGCGGCGGTTGAGCAGCAGCCGCTGGCCGTCGAAGCGGGTCTCGGCCTGCCCCAGCAGGGTCAGCACCAGCCCGGGGTCGCCGGTCTCCTCGGGGGCTTCGGGCAGCGGGTGGGCGCTGGCGGGCAGCGCCTGCTCGATCAGGCGCGCCATCACCCGGGCCGTGGCCAGCCCGATGGGGTGGGTGCGGTCCCAGGTGGTGGAGAGGTCGAGCACGCCCAGCTGCACCCCGGTGGCGGGGTCGCGCACGGGCGCGGCCCAGCAGACCCAGCTGTGCACGATCGAGGCGTAGTGCTCGGCGCTGAAGACCATCGAGGGCGTGCCGTGGCGGTTGGCCAGGTCGAGGGCGTTGGTGCCGACCGACTCGTCGTCCCAGCGGCCGCCGGGCACGAAGTTGACCTGCTCGGCCTTGCGCCGCATCACGCGGCCGCCGTACGTCCACAGCACCCGGGTCTGCGGGTCGGTCACCGCGATCACCAGGTCGCCGTCCTCGGCGGTGCGGCGCAGGTCGCTCTCGACCCGCTCGACCGCGGTCTGCAGCGGCGAGCCCGACCAGATCGAGGCCGTCTCGGACTCGTCTGCCAGCGGCGCCTCGCGCACGTCGGGCGAGACCCGGGCACCGGACCGGGCCCAGCTGCTGAGGATCTCGGGGCGCACCGCGCTCTGCGCACCCTCCCCGTCGACGAACGAGGTCCAGGCGCGCACCGCGTCGACGCGCCGGGTGTGCAGCTCGGAGCTGGCGGAGCCCATGGCGGCACGCTAGCACCGTGGCGGTGACCTGGCTCACAGGCTCTTTGCCCGGCCGGCGCCGGCTCAGCCGTCGAGGTGGCGGCGCAGGAACGCGACCGTGCGGCGCATCGAGTCCTCGAAGCGCGGACCGAAGGCGTGGCCCTCGCCCTCGTAGGTCAGCAGGCTGCTCGACGCCCCGGCGGCGCGCAGCGCGTCGTGGGTGCGCCGCGACCACACCGGCGGGCAGGTGTCGTCGGCGGTGCCGTGGTGGATCTGCACCGGCACCTCGACCCGGTCGAAGTAGGTGCGCGACGACAGCCCGCGGTAGAAGCCGGGGCGCTCCTGCGGGGTGCCGAAGCGGTCGTAGAACGCCGCGGCGCCCTCGGGCCGGCTGACCTCGGTGAACTGGCGCAGGTTGTCGACGAACAGCGAGCTGACCGGGGCGTGCACGACCGCCGCGTCGACCAGGTCGGGCACCGCGACCAGCGCGTTGTAGGTGACCCCGCCGCCCATGGAGCGCCCCATCATGGCGAGCCGGTCGGCGTCGACGTACGGCTCGCGCTCCAGCGCCCGCACCGCCCCGATCGCGTCGCGGGTGTAGACCAGCCGGGTCTCGCGCCCCACGGCGCTGACCGGGTCGGAGCCGGCGTGGCCGCGGTAGTCGGTGTGCAGCACCACGAACCCGTTGCTGGCCAGCCACTCCTGCTCGCGGCTCATCCCGCGCCCCAGGGTGTAGATCGCCGGGTCGATGTAGCCGTGGTTGAGCACCACCGCCGGGAACGGCCCCTGCCCCGTCGGCACCAGCAGCTCGCCCGAGACCGTCGCGCCGTCGACGGTGTAGGTCACCGCGTAGCCGGTCCACCGGTCGGTGCCGGCCAGGCGCTGGGTGCGCACGATCGGCCCGCCCCGCACGTCCTCGCGCATCAGCGCCGGCAGCGACGGGCGGGCGGTGACCGGCGGCGGCTCCTCCGGCGTGATCCGCGCCCCCGGTGCGGTCTCGGCCGGTGGCTCGGTGGGTGGCTCGGTGTCCGGCTGGGTGGGTGGCTCGGTGGGTGGCTCGGTGGGTGGCTGGGTCGCCGACGCCGTCGGGGACGCCGCGGGCGACGCGGTCGGCGACGGGCTGCCGGTGCAGGCACCCAGCGCGAGCACGAGCGTCACGGCCAGCGCGCCGGCGACGGCGTACGACGGGGGGCGGTGGGGCTGCACGGGTGCTCCTCCTCGGCTCGACCTGCCCCCCACTCTCTCCCCTGCCGCCAAGCCGGGGGGGCCGAAGTTTCATCGGGTACCCGATGGAACTGGCGGCACCAGGCTGAACCTTCAGTCGGGTGCCGCGAGTTTCATCGGGTACCCGATGAACCTCCACGCGCCGCCGTACGCCGCTCAGTCGGGGTCGTGGGGCAGGTCGCGGTGGATGCGGCCCTGGGTGGCGGCGAGCGGCTCGCCGGTGCCGCCCCAGCGCCCGGCGATGATCTCGGCGGCGATGGAGATGGCGGTCTCCTCGGGGGTGCGGGCTCCGAGGTCGAGGCCGATCGGGCTGGAGAGCCGGTCGAGCTCGGCGTCGGTGAGGCCGGCGGCGCGCAGCCGCTCGAGCCGGTCGTCGTGGGTGCGCCGCGAGCCCATCGCCCCGACGTAGGCGACCTCGGGCAGGCGCAGGGCCACCTCGAGCAGCGGCACGTCGAACTTGGGGTCGTGGGTGAGCACCGCGAGCACGGTGCGCTGGTCGATGCGCCCGGCCTCCTGCTCGGCGGCGAGGTAGCGGTGCGGCCAGTCGACGACCACGTCGTCGGCGTCGGGGAAGCGGCTGGTGGTGGCGAAGACGGGGCGGGCGTCGCAGACCGTGACGTGGTAGCCCAGGAAGCTGCCGACCCGGGCGACGGCGGCGGCGAAGTCGATGGCGCCGAAGACCAGCATCCGCGGCTTGGGGGCGAAGGCCCACACGAAGACGCGCATGCCCTCGCCGCGCCGCTCGCCGTCGGGGCCGTAGGACAGGGTCGCGCTGGTGCCGCTGGCCAGCAGCCCGAGCGCGTCGTCGTGCACCGCGGCGTCGGCGCGCGGGGAGCCGATGGAGCCGGCGACCGGCTCGTCGTCGGGGCGGACGACGATGCGGCGCCCGCGCCAGGCCGGGTCGGGGTGGTCGATGACGGTCGCGAGCGCCACGGGCAGGCCGGCCTCGACGTCGGCCGCGAGCCCACCGAGCTCGGGGAAGCTCTCGCGCGAGACCCGCTCGACCCACACGTCGAGGATGCCGCCGCAGGTCAGCCCGACCGCGAAGGCGTCGTCGTCGGAGACGCCGTAGCGCTCGAGGACGGGCGTGCCGCCGGCGACGACCTCCTGGGCCTGCTCGTAGACCGCGCCCTCGACGCAGCCGCCCGAGACCGAGCCGACCGCGGTGTCGTCGGGGCCCACCAGCATCGACGCGCCCGGCGGGCGGGGCGCGGAGCGGAAGGTCGCGACGACGGTGGCGACGCCGACCGTCTCACCGGCCTCCCACCACCTCATCAGCTCGGGCAGCACGTCACGCACGGGCGATCACCTCGCAGAGCTCGGCGTAGGTCGCCAGGGAGTGCCCGGCGACGAAGTCGTCGACGTGCGGCAGGACCGCCAGCACGCCCTGCTGCACCGGCTCGTAGCCGGCCTTGCCGCGGTGCGGGTTGACCCACACCACGCGGTGCGCGACCCGCTGGAGCCGCGCGACCTGCTCGGCCAGCAGCGCGGGGTCGCCGCGCTCCCAGCCGTCGCTGAAGACCACCACGACCGCGCCGCGGGCCGCGCCGCGCCGGCCCCACCGGTCGAGGAACGCGCCCAGGGACTCGCCCAGCCGGGTGCCGCCCGACCAGTCGGGGACGGTCTCGCCGGCGGCGACCAGGGCCCGGTCGGCCTCGCGCAGCCGCAGCGGCCGGGTCAGGTGGGTCAGGCGGGTGCCGAGGGTGAAGGTCTCCACCCGCGAGGCGGGCAGCGCGTGGGTCAGCCGGTGGGCCAGGCGCAGCAGCGCGTCGGCGTACCCGCTCATCGAGCCCGACACGTCGACCAGCAGCACCACCCGGCGCGGGCGCAGGCTGCGTCGCCGCCAGGCGATCTCGGCGGGCTCGCCCATCCGGCGCAGGCTGGCGCGCACGGTGCGGGCGGCGTCGACGTCGCCGCGGCGCCAGCGCTCGTGGCGCGACGTACGACGCACGGGGGCGCGCACGTGCAGCGAGGCGAACATGTCGGCCAGGCGGGCCTTCTCGCCGGGGCTCAGCGCGGCCACGTCGCGGTGGCGCAGCACCTCGACGTCGGAGGCCATCGCGCGCACGACCTCCTCGTCCTCGTCGGCGGCGCCGCCGGCCCCGGCGTCGTTCTCGGGCAGCAGCGCGGGCGCGGGCGCCCCCGCGGGTGCCGGGCGCGAGCGGGGCAGCTCGCCGCGCGGGTCGAAGAAGGCGGCGAAGACCTGGTCGAAGCGGTCGAGGTCGTCGGGGCCGGCGCACAGCGTGGCCCGCCCGGCCGCCCGTACGGCGACCACGTCACCGAGGCCGACCAGCGCCACCGCGGCCAGGAACGAGGCGCCGCGGTCGTGGGTGACGCCGACCCCCGCGGCGCGCAGCGCGTGGGTGAAGCCCAGCAGCACCTCGTCGGGCCCGCGGGTCGCGGTGGGCGCCTGGAGGCTCACGAGGTCAGCATCCGGTCGAGCGCCTGGCGCACCCGGTCGGCGTCCTCGCGGTACTTCACCAGCGCACCCACGGTGCGCGCCGCCGACTCCAGGTCGATCTCGGTGGCGCCCAGGTGGTGCAGCGCGCGGGCCCAGTCGAGGGTCTCGGCCACGCCCGGCGGCTTCTGCAGGGTGCCGGCGGCGGTGCCGGTGCGCAGCTGCTGGACCACGGTCACCACCTGGCGGGCCAGGGCCTCGGACACCTCGGGCGCACGGGTGCGCACCACCTCGACCTCGCGCTCCAGGCCCGGGTGGTCGATCCAGTGGTAGAGGCAGCGGCGCTTGAGCGCGTCGTGCAGCTCGCGGGTGCGGTTGGAGGTCAGCACCACGACCGGCGGGGTCGCGGCCCGCACGGTGCCCAGCTCGGGGATCGAGACCTGGTAGGTCGAGAGCACCTCGAGCAGGAACGCCTCGAACTCGTCGTCGGCCCGGTCGACCTCGTCGACCAGCAGCACCGCCGGGGCCTGCTGCAGCGCGGCCAGCACCGGGCGGGCGAGCAGGAAGCGCTCGTCGTACAGGCTCTTCTCGGCGCCCTCGGCGTCGACGTCGCCGCCGGCCGCCTCGAGCGCGCGCAGGTGCAGCACCTGCCGCGGGAAGTCCCAGTCGTAGAGCGCCTGGGTGGCGTCGATGCCCTCGTAGCACTGCAGGCGCACCAGCGGTAGGTCGAGCGTCGCGGCCAGCGCCTCGGCCAGCGCGGTCTTGCCGGTGCCGGGCTCGCCCTCGAGCAGCAGCGGACGCTCCATGCGCAGCGCGAGGAAGACCACCGTGGCCAGGTCGTCGTCGCACAGGTAGCCGGTCTCGCGCAGGCGCGCCGCGACGGTCGGGGCGTCGGGCACGTCGGGGAGCTCCATGGGCCCAGGCTAGTCAGCGGGTCGTTGGCGCGCGGTTGGGTGCGTCCGCAGACTGGGGTGTGACCCGCACCAGCACCCCCGAGCCCAAGGCCTGCGCCTCGTGCGGGCGCACCATCGAGTGGCGCAGGAAGTGGGAGCGCGACTGGGACCAGGTGCGCTACTGCTCGTCGGCCTGCCGCCGGCACGGCGTCACCGACACCGACCGGGCGCTGGAGGCCAGCATCCTCGACCTGCTCGCCGCCCGGTCGCGCACCGGCACCATCTGCCCCTCGGAGGCGGCCCGAGCGGTCGGCGGCGAGGGGGACGGGTGGCGCGAGCTGATGGAGCCCGCGCGGCGCGCCGCGCGACGACTGGTGGCCGCCGGCGAGGTCGAGGTCACCCAGGGCGGGAAGGTCGTGGACCCCTCGACCGCCAAGGGCCCGATCCGGATCCGTCGCGCCTGAGGTCGTGGTCCGGGTCGTGGTTCCAGTCGTGGTCCGGGTCGTGTGCCCACGGCCGCGCCATGGCGCGGCCACGGGCCACGACCCAGGCCACGACACAGACCACGACCCGGACCACGACTCGGCGGGGCGGGGAGGGGCGGGGCGGGGGCGGGGTGGGTCAGCGGGAGGTGGGCGGGGTGTCGACGTCGTCGCCGGTGGACAGGTCGCCGCACTCGACGAGGCGCACCTCGTGGGCGGCCAGGTAGTCGCGGGCACCCTGGTCGCCCACGGCGCTGGCGCGCACCCCCGCCCAGTGCTCGCGCCCGATCAGCACCGGGTGCCCCGGCGCGCCGTCGTACGACGCCCGCGCGAGCGCGGCGGGGCCCTCGCCGGCGGCGCGGACCCGGCGCACCACCTCGGGCACCAGGTCGGGCAGGTCGACCAGCAGCACCAGGGCGGCCTCCGCGGGACCGGCCTCGAGCGCGGCGAGCCCGGCCTCCAGGGAGGCGCCCATCCCCTCGGCCCACCGGTCCGCGAGGACCACCTCGACGCCCGCGGTGTCGTCCAGCACCTGGAGCAGCCGGACGGCCTCGGCGGCGGCGGCGCCCAGCACCACGACGACCTCGTCGCAGCCGCCGTCCTCGAGCAGGTGCACGGCGCGGGTCAGCCAGGGGCCCTCGTCGTCGGTGACCAGCGCCTTGGGGGTGCCCATCCGGCGACCCGCGCCGGCGGCCAGCAGCAGTCCGGTGGTGTGCACGTGCCCTGCTCTCCCCGCGGCCCCGAGGGGCTCAGCGGTTGAAGGCCTCGGCGTACATCTCGGCGAGGTCGGGTTCGGCGCGGCCGCTGAGGCCGCAGCCCACGACGCGCCCGTCGGCGGCGGCGACCAGGTAGCGCGCGCCCTCCTCGAGCGCGACGCTGCCGATCAGCGCCTGCTGGCTCCCGGTGGGCGCGGCGACCTCGACCCGGTCGGTGGCCCGCCCCGCGAAGAACTCGACCGGCTCGAGGACGGCCACGCCGTCGTCGATGCCGACGACGGTGCCCTCGAAGGCGAACGGCTGCTGGGCGAGCGCCTCGGCCGTGGGAGTCATGCAGCGACCCGTCTCCTCGCCCGGCTCGAGGCGGGTGACGGTGGGCTCGGCGCCGGCCTCGGCGTCGCCCTCGGTGGCGCTCCCCGCGCCGGTCCCGTCGGCCAGCGGCACCTCGGCGTCGTCGCCGCCGAGGAGCGCCACGGCCGCGACCACGGCGATGACCACGACCGCGAGCCCGGCGAGCAGCCAGGTCAGGGGCCCGCGGCCGGTGGTGGTCACGGTCTCGGGGCGGGGGGCGTCGACGGGCACGCGCCCAGCCTGCCGCATCGTCGACCGCCCCAAACCTCGCCCCGCCGGCCGGGGCTCACGCGGGCGCGACTGCGACGGCGGTGACCTCGACGAGCTGGTCGGGGTAGCCCAGCACCGTGACGCCGAGCAGGGTGCTGGGCGGGTCGTGGTCGCCGAAGCCGGTGCGCACGACCTCCCAGGCGGCCACCAGGTCGGCGCGCTCGGAGGAGGCGACGTGGACGGTGGTCGAGACGACGTCGCCCAGCGCGCAGCCCGCGGCCGCGAGCTGCTCGACCAGGTTGTCGAGCACCTGCGCCGCCTGCCCCGCGACGTCGCCGGGGTGCACCACCCGGCCCTCGCGGTCGAGGGGGCAGGCACCGGCGGTCCACACCAGCCCGGCGGCACGCGCCGCGTAGGCGTAGGGGACGGTGGGGTCCAGGGCAGGGGCGCGCAGCAGCTCGACGGGCATGGCCCGATGCTGCCCGGCGACGGCCGGACGCGCACCTGCTTTGCGCCCGTACGCCGCCCGCGGCACGCAACAGGGCCCCCGCCCGGAGGCGAGGGCCCTGCTGGTGGTCGTGCTGGTCGTGCTGGGGGTGGGGACCGGTCAGAAGTCCATGCCGCCCATGCCGCCCATGCCGCCGTCGCCGCCCGGCATCGCGGGCGCCTTCTCCGGCTTGTCGGCCACGACGGCCTCGGTGGTGAGGAAGAGCGCCGCGATGGAGGCGGCGTTCTGCAGCGCGCTGCGGGTCACCTTGGCGGGGTCGATGATGCCGGAGGCGATCATGTCGACGTACTCGCCGGTGGCCGCGTTGAGACCGTGGCCGGGGGTCAGGTTGCGCACCTTCTCCGCCACGACGCCGCCCTCGAGGCCGGCGTTGATCGCGATCTGCTTGAGCGGGGCCTCGGTCGCGACGCGCACGATGTTGGCACCGGTCGCCTCGTCACCCTCGAGCTCGAGCTTGTCGAACGCGGTGGCCGAGGCCTGCACGAGCGCCACGCCGCCACCGGCGACGATGCCCTCCTCGACGGCCGCCTTCGCGTTGCGGACGGCGTCCTCGATGCGGTGCTTGCGCTCCTTGAGCTCGACCTCGGTGGCCGCGCCGACCTTGATGACGGCCACGCCGCCGGCCAGCTTGGCGAGGCGCTCCTGGAGCTTCTCGCGGTCGTAGTCGGAGTCGGAGTTCTCGATCTCGGCGCGGATCTGGTTGACCCGGCCCTCGATCTGGGCGGCGTCGCCGGCGCCCTCGACGATCGTGGTCTCGTCCTTGGTGATGACGACCTTGCGGGCCTGGCCGAGCAGCTCGAGACCGGTGGTCTCCAGCTTGAGGCCGACCTCCTCGGAGATGACCTGGCCGCCGGTCAGGATCGCGATGTCCTGCAGCATGGCCTTGCGGCGGTCACCGAAGCCCGGGGCCTTGACGGCCACGGACTTGAAGGTGCCGCGGATCTTGTTGACGACCAGGGTCGACAGCGCCTCGCCGTCGGTGTCCTCGGCGATGATCAGCAGCGGCTTGCCCGACTGCATGACCTTCTCGAGGATCGGCAGCAGGTCCTTGACGTTCGAGACCTTCTGGTTGGCGATCAGCACGTAGGCGTCCTCGAGGACGGCCTCCATGCGCTCCATGTCGGTGGCGAAGTACGCCGAGATGTAGCCCTTGTCGAAGCGCATGCCCTCGGTGAGCTCGAGGTCGAGCCCGAAGGTGTTCGACTCCTCGACGGTGATGACGCCTTCCTTGCCGACCTTGTCCATCGCCTCGGCGATGATCTCGCCGACGGTCGAGTCCGCGGCCGAGATCGACGCGGTGGCGGCGATCTGGTCCTTGGTCTCGATGTCGATGGCCATGCTCGACAGCGACTCCGACACCGAGGCGACAGCGGCCTCGATGCCGCGCTTGAGGCTCATCGGGTTGGCACCGGCGGCGACGTTGCGCAGGCCCTCGCGGACCATCGCCTGGGCCAGCACGGTGGCGGTGGTGGTGCCGTCGCCCGCGACGTCGTCGGTCTTCTTGGCGACCTCCTTGACGAGCTCGGCACCGATCTTCTCGTACGGGTCCTCGAGCTCGATCTCCTTGGCGATGCTCACACCGTCGTTGGTGATCGTGGGGGCGCCCCACTTCTTCTCGAGCACGACGTTGCGGCCCTTGGGACCGAGGGTGACCTTCACGGCGTCGGCGAGCGTGTTCATGCCACGCTCGAGACCGCGCCGGGCCTCCTCGTCGAATGCAATCAGCTTCGGCATAACTCCTGCGATCCTTCGCAATCAAGAGCTGGACGGACCGGTTCGTTGCCCGCGACGGACGGCCAGGCCGAACCGGCGGACCCTTCCCGCCGACGCTGCTGACCTCAACTCCCCGGACCGGGGATGTCTGGCACTCTCATGTGGAGACTGCCAGCCTCATGTTTAGCACTCGACCCTGGCGAGTGCAAGAACGAGCGCCGCCGGCGAGGGCCGTCGACGGCGAGGGGGGCGTGGTGCCCGAACGGCACCTCGGAGCGGGCCCCCAGGGCGGCCAGCACCGAGGGCAGCACCGCCCGCGCGGTGTGCTGGTAGCCCGCCGGGCTGGGGTGGAAGCGGTCGAGGCTGAACATCTCGTCGGGGTTGGTGATGAAGAACGGGCCGACCACGTCGGCCAGCGACACCACGTGCGCCCCCGCCTCGAGCGCCGCCTCGGCCTGGGCGGCCGCGAGCTGGCGCGAGGCCCTCGAGCCCAGCGAGCGCAGCGGCTGCGGCACCGGGCGCAGCGCCCCCAGGTCGGGACAGGTGCCGACCACCACCGCGCTCCCCCGCTCCCGCAGCCGACGCACGGCCTCGCGCAGGTGCGCGACCGACTCGGCCACCGGCACCCGGTGGGTGACGTCGTTGCCGCCGACCACGATCACCGCGACGTCCGGCTGGTAGCCGGCCGGCAGCCCGTCGAGCTGCTCCCCCAGGCGCGAGCTCTCGGACCCGACGACCGCGGCCGTGGTCAGGCGCACCGAGCGGTGCAGCTCCTTGGCCAGCGCCTTGCTCAGGCGACCCCCGAGGGTCTGCTTGCGGGTCTCGGCCCCCAGGCCCGCGGCGATCGAGTCGCCCAGCAGCAGCAGGTCCAGGGGGTCGCCGTAGGACTTCCTCCACACCCGGTCGGCCTGCGGGGCCTCCTCGCCCAGGGGCTTGCCGATCAGCCGGCGCGCGTGCTCGCCCTGGCGCTGCAGCAGCGCCCGGGCGCCGTACCCCAGGCCGCCGCCGGCGAACCCGACCGCGCCGGCGACCACCACCGTGACCCTCGTCCTCGTGCGCACCCCTCCAGGGACCACCGCGACCTGAACGCCGTGTGGCGCCTCCCTGACGACCGGGTGTGCGCGACGTGTCGATCGTGGGGTCGGGCCGGTGGTCCCGCCGACCTGGGTACGACGACTCATGCGCGCCGGCACCCCTCGGCCCCAGGCTGGGAGGATGAGCCCCACGACCCCGGCCGGACCCCGGCACCAGCCGCTGCTGCGCCCCGCCTCCCCGGCGCGCCTGGCCTGGCTGGCCGACGAGGTGCAGGCGTGGCGCGAGGCCGGCGTGGTGGACGGCGACCAGGCCGCGGCGATCCTCGCCGGCTACTCGCCGGGGCGCCGCTTCTCGCTGGTCCGGCTGCTGACCGGGGTCGGCGCGGCCTTCGTCGGCATCGGCGCGCTGTGGCTGGTGGCCGCCAACCTCGAGTCGCTCTCGCCGCTGGCGCGCTTCGTGCTCGTCACCCTCGTCTGGGTCGCCGCCCTGACCGGCGGCGAGGTGCTGCAGGCCCGGTCGGCGTCGCCGCCCGCGGTCGCCGCGACCCGCCTGGTGGCGGCGCTGCTGGTCGGCGGGGTGGTGATGCAGGCCGCCCAGAGCCTCCAGGTGCCCGCCTGGGAGCCGGCGCTGGTGGGCTGGTGGTCGCTGGCCGCGCTCGTGCACGCCTACGTCGCCCGGGCGGTCCCGCCGCTCGTGGTCGGCGTCCTCGCCGGCTCGGCGTACGCCGTGTGGGCGCCGCTCGACGCGGGCGCCTCGGGTCTCGGGGTGGTGCTGGCCCTGGGCGTGGTCGGCGTCGGTGCGCTCGCGCTCGCCGCCCCGCACGAGCGCGTCGGGCTCCCGGTCTTCGCCCGGGTGTGGCGCGAGTCGGGCCTGGTGCTGGTGCTGGCCTCGCTGGTGGTGGCGGCCGTGCCGTGGACCACCGCCGGCGAGCGGCCCGCGACCTCGGCCCTGATGCTGCTGCTGGGCGTCGGCTCCGCGCTGGTGGTGCTGGGGCTGCTGGTCGGCGGACCCGGCGACCGGGTCGAGGTACTGGGCGCCCTGGCGGCGCTGGGCACCGCGCTGGTGCTGGTGGCCTGGGAGGCCGGCGCCGACGCGGAGGTCGTCACCGGCCCCGACGTCGCCCACGCGGTGCTGGGCGTCGCGGCCTGCGCGGTCGCCTGCATCGCGGTCGCCGCGACCGGGACGCTGCGCGACGACCGGCGGCTGGTGGCCCTCGCGACCACCGCGCTGGTGGTCGTCACCACCCTGCAGGCCTTCACGGTCTTCGCGCCGGTGCTCGAGGGCGCCTGGCTGTTCCTGCTGCTGGGGCTGGTGCTCGTCGGCACCGGGCTGGTCTTCGACCGGGCCCGGCGCCACGTCACGGCCGCCCTCTGAGACCCCCTGTGAGACCCCACGAGACGTCAGGAGCACGTCATGCGCACCACCACCCGGGTCGCCGCGGTCGCCGCGGCGCAGCTGGCGATCGTCGCGGTCGCGGTCGCCCCGCGCCTCTCGGCGCACCTGGTCGGCGAGGAGTACCTGCTCGAGGTCGCCGGCGCCGACCCCCACGACCCCTTCCGGGGCGCCTACGCGGCGCTGGACTACCCGGGCCTGCGGCTGCACGGCGATCAGGTGCCCGACGGGCCGGCGTACCTGCCGCTGCGGCCCGGCGACGGGGTGTGGGTCTCCGGCGCCCCGGTGCGCGAGCGGCCGACCGAGGGCCCCTACCTGGCCTGTGAGGGCGACGGGTGGGACCTCGACTGCGGCATCGGGTCGTGGTTCGCCGGCGACGACGAGGCCGACCGGGTCGGCCGGGCCCTCACCACCGCCAGCGGCGTGGCGACGGTGCGCATCGACGGGCGCGGCAACGCGGTGCTCGTCGACGTGCGGACGAGCGCGGTCGGCGGACCGGGCCCGCTCAGCAGCCCCCGGCCACCGCCGGGATGACCGAGACCTGCACCCCGTCGGGGGTGGGGGTGGCCAGGTCGTCGAGGAAGCGCACGTCGTCGTTGCCGACGTAGACGTTGACGAAGCGGCGCAGCGCGCCGTTGTCGTCGAGGATGCGCCCCCGGATGCCGGTGTGGCGCGACTCGAGGTCGTCGAGGACGTCGGCCAGGGTCGCCCCCGAGGCCTCCACCTCGCTGGCGCCGCCGGTGTAGGTGCGCAGGATCGTGGGGATCCGGACGGACACGCTCATGCTGTGCTCCTCCTCAGGCGATGCCGGTGGCCGCGAAGGCGGCGTACGACGGCGCGATGGTCGCCGCCGGGCCCACGGAGTCGGCCACGGCGTCGAGGGTCTTCAGGCCCATGCCGGTGTTGATGACGACCGTCTCGAGCGAGGTGTCGAGCTGGCCGGTCTCGACGAGCTTCTTCAGCACGCCCACGGTGGTCCCGCCGGCGGTCTCGGTGAAGATGCCCTCAGTGCGGGCCAGCAGCAGGATGCCCTCGCGCACGGCGTCGTCGTCGATGTCCTCGACCGCGCCGCCGGTCTCGCGGCAGATGTCGAGCACGTAGATGCCGTCGGCGGGGTTGCCGATGGCCAGGCTCTTGGCGATGGTGTCGGGCTTGACCGGGCGGATCGCGTCGACACCGCCCTTGTACGCGGTGGAGACCGGCGAGCAGCCGGTGGCCTGGGCCCCGAAGATGCGCACCGGCTTGTCCTCGACCAGGCCCAGGCGCACCAGCTCGCGGAAGGCTTTGTGGACCTTGGTCAGCTGCGAGCCCGAGGCGACGGGGATGACGACCTGGTCGGGCAGGCGCCAGCCGAGCTGCTCGGCGATCTCGTAGCCCAGGGTCTTGGAGCCCTCGGCGTAGAAGGGGCGCACGTTGACGTTGACGAACGCCCAGCCCTCCTCCTCGCCGGCGATCTCGGAGGCCAGCTTGTTGACGTCGTCGTAGTTGCCGTCGACGGCGACCAGCGAGTCGGTGTAGACCGCCGAGTTCACCTGCTTGGGCTTCTCGAGGTTGCTGGGGATGAAGACCACGGTCTTGATGCCGGCCCGGGCGCCGGCGGCGGCGACCGCGTTGGCCAGGTTGCCGGTGCTCGGACACGCGAAGACCTTCGCCTTCAGCTCGATCGCGGCGCTCAGCGCGCAGGCGACCACGCGGTCCTTGAAGGAGTTGGTGGGGTTGGTCGAGTCGTCCTTGACCCACAGCTTGGTCAGGCCCAGCTCGGCGGCGAGGTTGCGGGCCTCGAGCAGGCGGGTGAAGCCGGGCTCGGTGTTGGGGCTCTGCTCGATGTCGGAGGGCACCGGCAGCAGCGCCTTGTAGCGCCAGATGTTGGCGGGCCCGGCCTCGATCTCCTCGCGGGTCACGGCCGGGAAGTCGTAGGCGACCTCCAGCGGGCCGAAGCACTCGGAGCAGGCGTAGTGCGGGCCGAGCTCGACGGTGTGGCCGCACTCGCGGCAGACCAGCCCGGTGGCGTGGCCGAACGCACCCTCGCGCAGGGCCGGCTTCTCGGTGATGACAGCGCTCATGAAGTCCTCCTCCTCATCTTCCCCGGGCGTCTCTCGCACCGGGCCGGATGTAGCACCGTTTCCACGAACCGCTGGCGCAGGTGGGCCGCAGGTGCGGACCGCCCGGTGGGCGGAGGATCGTGGCGGTTGCCGGGACGTCGACGGGCCGTTCCCTCAGTCCCTCTTGATGAGCTGGGGACAACTGTAGGCGCCACCGTCTCGCCATGCGAACCGGCCATCCAGGATGCGGACGCTCAGGCGCGCAGGGCCTCGGCGTCGGCGGTGAGCATCCGCAGCAGGTCGAGCACGTCGTCGGGGCCCTCGACCAGCACGTCGGCGCGCTCGACCAGCGCCTGCTGCTCCTCGGAGGCCACGGCGACCAGCAGGGTGGACAGCCCGCCGCGGCCGTGGGCGGCGACCGCCTCGAAGGCCTCGACGTCACCGAGGTCGTCGCCGGCGTAGAGGAAGCCGGTGGCACCGGTGGTCTCCACCAGGCTGTGCACGGCCTGGCCCTTGTGCATCCCCGGCGAGCGGACCTCGAGCACGTTGCGCCCCGGCTCGACGACCAGCCCGTGGGCGCGGGCCAGCTCGCCGACCGGCCCCTCGAGGCGCACGAAGGCCGCCTCGGCGTCGGGCAGGCGCCGGGTGTGCACGGCGACGGCGAGGCCCTTGTCCTCGATCCAGGCCTCGGCCGCGTCGGCCTCGCGCAGCACCCGGGGCAGCTCGCGCTCGAAGGTCGCCAGCCCGGCGGGCGGGCGCGGGGAGACGATGCGCCGCTCGGCGGAGGACCAGCGCTCGTTGCCGTACTGGCCGAAGACGAAGAGGTCCTTGCCGCTGGCGTGCACCGCGTCGGCGACCTCCTCGAGACCCCCGAGGTCGAGGGCCTGGCGGGCCGGGCGGCCGGTCACGACCGCCACCGCACGCACCTGGGCGGCCAGGGCGACCAGCACCTCGGCGGCGTCGGGGTGGATGTGGGCCTGGGTGGGGTCGTCGACGATCGGCGAGAGCGTGCCGTCGAAGTCGAGGCCGACCACGCTCTCGGGCGCGGCCCGCACCAGGGCGGCGTAGCGGCTCTCGGCCGCGGCGGAGACGAACTCCATCGCAGCGCTCAGTCGAGCTCGCCGGTCAGGATCAGCGTCAACCGGTCGAGCTTCATCGCCCCGGTGGCGGCCAGGGTGCGGTCGACGCCGAGGTCGAGGGCCAGCAGCTTGGCGGCGCGCTCGAGCTTGGGCGGGAAGTAGACGGTGGTGGCCGGGACGGTGCCGTACCAGTTGTCCTCGCCCACGACCTGCCAGCCGGCGCCGGTGGCGCGCTGGGCGGCCCGGCCGGCGAGACCGGTGATGGAGGAGTTGTTGTAGACCTCGACGTAGACCTCGCCGCGCTTGATCGCCGGCGCGGGCTTCTTCGTCGGCTCGGGCTTCGGCGTCTTTGTCTCCGCGGCCTGCGTCGGCTCCTCGGTCGACTCGCGGGCCGCGGGGGTGATCTCGCGCTCGGTGGGCTCGGAGCCCTGCGTGGCCACGAAGGCGAAGGCGGCCATCGCCACCGCGATGATCGAGAGGATCACCACGGGCGAGGGGAGCACGGTGCCGCGCTCGGTGCGGGCGCGGCCGGGGGTGGGCTGCTCGGTGGTCACCGGCTCAGACCTCGAAGCCCAGGCGGCGGGCGGAGCGCTGGCGCTGGCGGGCGGCCCGCAGGCGGCGCAGGCGGCGCACCAGCAGCGGGTCGGCCTCGAGGGCCTCCGGCTTGTCGATGAGGGCGTTGAGCACCTGGTAGTAACGCGTCGAGCTCATGTCGAACTTCTCGCGCACCGCGCTCTCCTTGGCCCCGGCGTACTTCCACCACTGGCGCTCGAAGGCCAGGATCTCGCTGTCGCGCTCGCTGAGCTGCGGACCGTCGGTGACGGGCTGGGCGTGGGCGGCGTCCCGCTGGGGCTCCATGCGGCATCTCCGGACTGGCTACGGGGTGGGTGGGGCTGCAGGCCATCGTAGCCCCCGCGAACTACAGCCGTGTCATTACCGCGCGGGCGTGTCCGGCGCCGTCACCCGCGTCGTACGACCTCCTTAGGGTGGGGCCATGCAGACGGTGCGGTGGGGGTTCCTGGCCACGGGCAAGATCGCGCGCAAGGTCGCCGGGGCGCTGGCGCAGGTGGCGGGCTCCGAGCTGGTCGCCGTGGGCGCCCGGCGCCGCGAGTCGGCCGAGGCGTTCGTGGCCGAGCACGCGCCCGGCGCCCGCGCCCACGCGTCGTACGCCGACCTGGTCGCCGACCCCGGCGTCGACGTCGTCTACGTCGCCTCGCCGCACGCGCTGCACCTCGAGCACGTGCGGATGGCCCTCGAGGCCGGCAAGCACGTGCTCTGCGAGAAGCCGGTGACCCTCGACCTGGCCCAGGCCCGCGAGATGGTCGCCCTGGCCCGCGAGCACGACCGCTTCCTGATGGAGGCGATGTGGACCGCGTGCCACCCGGTGGTGCGCGAGCTGGTCGACCGGGTCCGCGCCGGCGACCTCGGCACGCCCCGCACGCTGCGCGCCGAGCTCGGCTTCCGCGTCGACGCGCCCGCCGACGACCGGCTGCTCGACCCGGCGCTCGGCGCCTCCTCGCTGCTCGACATGGGCATCTACCCGTTGACCTTCGCCCACCTGCTGCTCGGCGCGCCCGAGCGGCTGCACGCCGAGGCCGTGCTCTCCGGGCGCGGCACCGACCTCGACGTGGCGGTGCTGGGCCGCTACCGCGGCGGGGCGCTGGCGACGCTGTCGGCCTCGATGACCTCGTGGTCCGACCGCTCCGCCGCGCTGGCCACCGACCGCGGGCACCTGCACCTCGAGGGGCAGTTCCACCACCCCGACGCGGCCGTCTTCGTGCCCCGCGACGACGCCGGCGCCCCCGGCGAGCCGCTGCGCATCACCGGGCGCGAGCCGGTCGTGGGCGGCGGCTACGGCAACGAGCTGGCCGAGGCGGCGCGCTGCGTGCGCGAGGGGCTGCGCGAGAGCCCGTGGGTGCCGCACGAGCAGACGCTGGCGCTGATGGCCCAGCTCGACGACGTACGCCGCCAGGTCGGGGTGGAGCTGCCCGGCACCGGTCCCCTCCTCCCGGGCGACGCGGGGTGAGCAGGCTCCGCCTAGGGTGAGGGACGTGTCCTACGACCTCGTGATCGTCGCCAACCGGTTGCCGGTGGACCGGGTCGCGCTGCCCGACGGCTCGAAGGGCTGGCGCACCTCCCCCGGTGGGCTGGTCACCGCCATCGAACCCGTCATGCGCGCCAACGACGGGGTGTGGATCGGCTGGCCCGGCGGCACCGACCAGGACCTCGAGCCCTTCGAGCACGACGGCCTGCAGCTGGCGCCGATGACGATGAGCGCCGCCGACATCGAGGGGTTCTACGAGGGCTTCTCCAACGGCACCCTGTGGCCGCTCTACCACGACCTGGTGGCCAAGCCGGAGTTCCACCGGGAGTGGTGGGACGCCTACGTCGCGGTCAACCGGCGCTTCGCCGAGCGCGCCGCCTCGCTGGCCAACGAGGGCGCCACGGTGTGGGTGCACGACTACCAGCTGCAGCTGGTGCCGCAGATGCTGCGCGACCTGCGCCCCGACCTGCGCATCGGCTTCTACCTGCACATCCCCTTCCCGCCCGGCGAGCTGTTCCAGCAGCTGCCGTGGCGCCGCCAGATCCTCGAGGGGCTGCTCGGCGCCGACCTGGTCGGCTTCCAGATGCCCGGGGGCGCGCAGAACTTCGTGCGCCTGGTGCGCCAGCGGGTCGGCCACAAGACCCACCGCGACCTGGTCTACCTGCCCGACGGGCGCACCGTGCGGGCCCGCCCGTTCCCGATCTCCATCGACGCCGCCGGCTTCGAGGAGATGGCGCGCTCCGAGGCGGTGGCCGAGCGCTCGGCCGAGATCCGCGAGGCGCTGGGCAACCCGCGCAAGATCTTCCTGGGCATCGACCGCCTCGACTACACCAAGGGCATCTTCGCCCGGCTGCGCGCCTTCAGCGAGCTCATCGACGACGGCCACTTCGACGTCGAGGACGCCGTCTTCGTGCAGGTCGCCGTGCCGAGCCGCGAGCAGGTCGAGCAGTACCGCATCCTGCGCGACGAGATCGACCGGCTCGTGGGCCGCATCAACGGCGACCTGGGCCGGATCGGGCGCCCCGCCATCTCCTACCTGCACTCCTCCTACCCGCGCGAGGAGATGGCCGCGCTCTACCGCGCCGCCGACGTCATGGTGGTCACGCCCTACCGCGACGGCATGAACCTGGTCGCCAAGGAGTACGTCGCCTGCCGCTTCAACGACGACGGCGCGCTGGTGCTCTCGGAGTTCGCGGGGGCCGCCGACGAGCTGCGCCAGGCGTGGCTGGTCAACCCCTACGACATCAACGGCATGAAGAGCGCGCTGCTGGAGGCCTACCAGGCCGACTCCAAGGAGACGACGCGGCGGATGAAGGCGATGCGCCGCACCGTCACCCAGCACGACGTGGCGGCCTGGGCCGACTCGTTCATGACCGAGCTCTCCGACGTCGAGACCCACGGCAAGGCAGTCCGCCCGGCCCGTCGTTCCTGACCCGCGCAGGACGCGGTGGCACGGCCCACCCGTAACCCGCGGCCCGCGGGGTAGTTTGCGGGGCAGGAGGTGGATCGTGGACCTGATCCCCAAGCCCGACCAGGTGGTGTCGGCGGCCAGCAACGTGGCGCACAAGGTGCTCTACGGCGGCGTCGCCGACCTCAGGCCGATGCCGCGCACCCTCATCGACGACGGGGAGCTGCGCGAGGTCTACCACTACCGGCCCGCCGCCACGACCCGCCAGGTGGGCGACCCGGTGCTGCTGGTGACGCCACTGGCGGCCCCCTCGACCTGCTACGACCTGCGCCGCGGCTGCTCGCTGGTGCAGCACTTCGTCACCGAGGGCCGCCCCACCTACCTCGTGGAGTACGGCGAGGTCTCCTTCCGCAACCGCAACCTGGGCATCGAGCACTGGGTCGACGAGGTGGTCCCCACCGCCGTGCGCGAGGTCTCGGCGCACGCCGGCGGCCGACCGGTGCACGTGGTGGGCTGGAGCCTCGGCGGCATCTTCGCGATGCTCGCCGCCGCCGACGCCACCGACCTCCCGATCGCCTCGCTGACCGTCGTCGGCTCGCCCATCGACACCTCGCTGGTGCCGATCGTGGCGCCGCTGCGACCGCTGCTGCAGCTCAACCCCCTCGCCGGGCGCGGCGCCGTGACGCGCGCCTACCAGGCGATGGGCGGGGCACCGAAGCCGCTGGTGAAGTGGGCCTTCCAGCTCTCCTCCTTCCAGAAGCTCGTCACCAAGCCGCTGGCGCTGGCCACCCACCTCGACGACGCCGACTTCCTGGCCCAGATCGAGGCCGTCGACCGGTTCACCGCCGGCATGATGGCCTACCCGGGCCGCACCTTCGGCCAGCTCTACCACCGCTTCGTCAAGGGCAACGTGCTGCGCACCGGCACCTTCGAGCTCGACGACCGGACCATCGACCTGGCCCGCATCGACGTGCCGGTGCTGGTCTTCGGCGGCGCCAACGACGGCATCGCCCCGGTGCCGGCCGTCAAGGCGCTGGTCCCGCTGCTCTCCGGCTCGCCCGACGTGCGGTTCGAGATCGTGCCGGGCGGCCACCTCGGCATGCTGACCGGGCGCGCGGCGCGCGACAGCACCTGGCGGGTGCTCGACGCGTGGATCGCGGAGTGGTCGACGCCGACCGAGGAGCCGGCGGCGAGGAAGCCCGCCGCCAAGAAGACCGCCGCCAAGAAGACCGCGGCGAGGAAGTCGCCCTCGAAGAAGCCTGCTGCCGAGAAGACCGCGGCGAAGAGGCCGGCAGCGCGCGAGCAGGCCCCCAGCGCGGACTCGATCGGGGCCAACCCGCAGCGCCGCTACGGCTCGGAGGGCTCGCGCTCGCTGTCGCGCTGAACCCACCACGGGGACCCCCGCCGGCCGATACCCTGCGGCGCATGTCCACGGCCACGCGGCCCGCGCCGCTGCCCACCCGGGTCCGCCTCGGCTACGGCGCCGGCTCGGTCGCCACCGGCGCCTTCGGCACGGTGCCCGGGCTGATGCTGCTGCCCTACCTCACCGACGAGCTCGGCGTCGCGGCGCTGGTCGCCGGCGTCGTCGTCTTCGCCCCCAAGGCCTGGGACGTGGTGCTCAACCCCGTGGCCGGGCGGATCAGCGACCGCACCCGCGACCCCCGCGGCCCGCGCCGGCCGTGGCTGCTGCGGGCGGGCCTGGCGCTGGCGGTCACCTTCGCGCTGGTCTTCGCCGGCCCCGACGTCGACTCCCGCGCCGTGGAGACCGGCTGGGTGCTGGTGTGCTTCCTGGCCGCGGCCACGGCGTACGCGTTCTTCCAGGTGCCCTACGTCGCGATGCCCGCCGAGCTGACGTCGTCGTACGACGAGCGCACCCGGCTGATGACCTGGCGGGTGGCGATCCTGGCGCTGACGATCATGGTCGCCGGTGCGAGCGCGCCGCTGATCCGTGACGCCGTCGGCGGGCGCGACGGCTACCGCGTGATGGGCGTGGTGATGGCGCTGATCATCGCGACCGGCGCCCTGGCGGCCTACCGCGGCACCCGCGGCGCACCCACCGCGGTGCTCGAGCCGAGTCCGGGCGGGCTGCGCGAGCAGCTGCGGGTGGTCGCCGCGGCGCGTGACTTCCGGCTGCTGCTGACCACCTTCGTGCTGCAGGCGCTGGCCACCGGCTGCATGCTGGCCGGCGTCGACTACCTGGCCGGCGAGGTGCTGGGCCGCGACGGCGCGGCGACCATCCTCTTCGTCTGCTTCGTGGGCCCGGCGCTGGTGCTGACCCCCGCCTGGTCGTGGCTGGGCGCCCGCGTCGGCAAGAAGCACGGCTACCTGGCCGCCTCGGTGGTGCTGGCCTGCGGCGCGCTGCTGGCCGCCACCGCGCGCAGCGCCCCGCCCTCGCTGGTCTTCGCGGCGGTCGCACTGGTGGGCGTCGGCTACGCCGGCTGCCAGGTCTTCCCGCTGGCGATGCTGCCCGACGCCGCGGCCGTCGACGCCCGCCGCACCGGCAGCAACCGCGCCGGGGTCTACACCGGGGTGTGGACCGCCGGCGAGACCCTGGGGCTGGCCCTGGGGCCGGCCGCCTTCGCCGTCGTGCTCGCGCTGGGCGGCTACGTCTCCAGCCAGGGCGGCGGCGTGGTGCAGCCCGACTCGGCGGTCTCGGCCATCACGTGGGGCTTCTCGCTGCTCCCGGCCGCCCTGACCCTGCTCAGCCTGGCCTGGCTGGTGCGCTACGACATCGATGCGAAGGACGTGGACGCGTGACGACGGCACCCAGCACCCCCGGCGAGGTCCGCGAGCGGCTCGCCCGGCTGCAGTCGCAGGACCTCCCGGTCCACACCGGGCGCACCCTCGCCTACGTCTACGACTCCGGGCTCGAGGAGGTCGACCGCGTGGCCCGCGAGGCGGTCGCGGCCTTCGCCGGCTCCAACGGCCTCGACCCGACCGCGTTCCCGAGCCTGCTGCAGATGGAGAACGACCTGGTGACCGCCGGGCTCCGGCTGCTCGACGCCCCCGACGGCGCCGTCGGCACCGTCACCTCGGGCGGCACCGAGTCGTGCCTGCTGGCCGTGCAGTCGGCCCGCGACTCGCGCCCCGACGTGGTCGGGCCGCGGATGGTGCTGCCCGACACCGCCCACCCGGCCTTCCACAAGGCCGCCCACTACTTCGGCGTCGAGATGGTGGTGGTGCCCACCGCCGAGGACCACCGCGCCGACCCCGCGGCGATGGCCGCGGCCATCGACGACCGCACCGTGCTCGTGGTCGTCAGCGCCCCGTCGTACGCGCACGGCGTCGTCGACCCGGTGCCGGCGGTGGCGGCGGCCGCCGCGGCGCGCGGGGTGCGCTGCCACGTCGACGCCTGCATCGGCGGCTGGGTGCTGGGGTACGCCGCCCGGCTGGGCCGCCAGGTGCCGCCCTGGTCGTTCACGGTCGAGGGGGTCACCTCGGTCTCGGTCGACCTGCACAAGTACGGCTACGCCCCCAAGGGCACCTCGCTGCTGCTGCACCGCAGCAGCGCGCACCGCCGCCCCCAGCTCTTCTCCTCGGCACGCTGGCCCGGCTACACGATGCTCAACTCGACGCTCCAGTCGACGAAGTCGGGCGGGCCCCTGGCCGGCGCCTGGAGCGTCGTGCAGCTGCTCGGCGACGAGGGCTACGAGCGGCTGACCGCCCAGGCGCTCGAGGCCACCGACCGGGTCGCGGAGGCGGTCGGCTCGATGCCGGGCCTTCGGGTGGTCGCCCCGCCCGACGCGACGCTGCTGGCGCTGGGCACCGACGACGACCTCGACCCGTTCACGCTCTGCGACGAGATGGCCGCGCGCGGCTGGCACGTGCAGCCGCAGCTGTCCTACGCGGGGACGCCCGCGACGGTGCACCTGTCGTTCTCCGCGGCGACGAACGCCCACGTCGAGGAGCTGGTGGCCGCCCTGCGGGCCTCGGTGGCCGCCGCCCGCGCCTTCGGGCCGGTGCGCGTCGACCCCGGCGTCGCCGAGGTGATCGCCGCGCTCGACCCCGCCGGGCTGGGGGACGACGACCTCGACGCGCTGCTGGTCGCGGCCGGGCTGGCCGGCGGCGACGCGGCCGGTGGTGCGATCGCGCTGCCCGAGCGGATGGCCGACGTCAACGCGATGCTCGACCTGGCCACGCCGCAGATGCGCGAGGTGCTGATGGTGGCCTTCCTCGACCGGCTCAGCCGGCCGTCGTCCTGAGCGGGCCGCGCGGGCCCGGTCAGCGGGGGGCGGGCACGCCCGCCAGGCCCGCGGGGGTGGCGTAGCGCTCGAGGTAGGCCGTCATCATCACGACCCCCTCGTCGACGAGGGCGGCGTCGCCGGCGGCGTCCTGCTCGTAGGCCAGCTGGAAGACGCGGTCGCCGACCTCGACGGCCAGCTCGGCGGCGGCCGCGCTCAGCTCGGGCCGGCACAGCCCGTGCTCGATGCCGAAGTCGCGCAGGGCCTGGGCGACCCGCACGTTGTGGGCGCGGCCGAAGCGGTCGACGGCGGCGTTGCCCCGCCCCCGCAGGTAGATCTCGACGAAGGCGGGGCGACGCCGGTAGACGGTCACGAAGGAGTCCATGGCGCTTCGCACGAGCCCCGCCACGCTCAGCACCTCCAGGCCGGCCAGGTCGGTGGCGACCTGCTCGTCCATCTCGGCCATGTCCCGTCCGGCCAGGGCGAGCAGGACCGCCTCCTTGTCGCCGAAGTACTGGTAGAGCGAGGCCACCGGCACCCCCGCGCGCTGCGCGATGGCCCGCGTGGTCAGCGCCTCGACACCCTGGTCGAGCACCAGCTCCTCGGCGGCGTCGAGGATCGCCTCGACGCGCTGGCGGCTGCGCTGCTGGGTGGGCACCCGGCGCACCGCCCCCACCGAGGGGTCCACCACGTCCTGCTCCTGCTCGGCTCCCATGCCGGGCAGTGTAGGTCGCGTACCAGAATCTGACACACGTTCACCTTGACGGGCGGTGGGGGTCAGGTGGCGCGGGCGTACTCCGCCACGACCACGCCCGAGGCGAAGGTCCGCGCCCGGTCGAGCTCGAAGCCGCGGGCGGCGTACGACGCGCTGAGCACGGGTGCGCCGTCGCCCAGCAGCACCGGGTTGATCTTGAGCACCAGCCGGTCGACCTGGTCGACGAGGGTGCCGGCCAGGTCGCCACCGCCGCACAGCCAGACCCCCACCCCGTCGGCGGCCTTGAGCCGCTCGACCTCGCCGACGGGGTCGTCGGTCAACCGGACCCCGGGCGGCACGTCGGCGTCGAGGTGGCGCCGCGTGACGACGACCTGGTCGAGGTGCGGGTAGGGGTCGTGCACGCCGTGGGGGAAGCCGGAGGCGTAGGTGCGCCACCCCATCACCACGGCGTCGAAGCGGGTCGCGGGCGGGGTGAGGCCCAGGGCGGCCAGCGCCGGGGCGGGCAGGGTGTCGGTCCACTCCTCGAGCACCATGTCGATGTGGTCGCCGGTCACCGGGAAGGCCGAGAAGTCGCCGTCGGGGGCGGCGATGCGTCCGTCGAGCGAGGTGGCGACGTAGTAGGTGAGCTCTCGCACGCCGCCTGTCTACCGGGCCCCCACCGGCACCGCCACCGGATATCGCCGCGGTGGCTACCGTCGGGGCCGTGGACGTGCTGAGCAGGTTGGTCGAGCAGGGCCGGGTGGCCCCGGACTGGGCGGAGGCCCTGGCGCCGGTCGAGGAGCAGGTGGCGCAGGTGCTGGGCCTCCTGCGCGACGAGACGGCCGCGGGGCGGGTCTGGCTGCCGGGCGAGGAGCGGCTCCTGCGGGCCTTCGAGCGGCCGCTGGCGCAGGTGCGGGTGCTCGTGGTGGGCCAGGACCCCTACCCCACGCCGGGGCACCCGGTCGGGCTGTCCTTCTCGGTCGACCCCGACGTGCGCCCGGTGCCGCGCAGCCTGGTCAACGTCTACCGCGAGCTCGAGGCGGACCTCGGGCACCCGCCGCCCGCGCACGGCGACCTCACGGCCTGGGCCGAGCGCGGCGTGATGCTGCTCAACCGGGTGCTGAGCGTGCGGGCCGGGGAGCCCGACTCCCACCGGGGCCGCGGCTGGGAGCAGGTCACCGACCGCGCGGTGCAGGCGCTCGCGGACCGCGGCGGGCCGCTGGTCGCGGTGCTGTGGGGGGCCAGGGCCGGCGCGCTGCGCCGCCACCTCGGTGCGGTGCCGGTGGTCGCCTCCGCCCACCCCTCGCCCCTGTCGGCGCACCGCGGGTTCCTGGGCTCGCGGCCGTTCTCCCAGGTCGACCGCCTGCTGGTCGAGCAGGGCGGCTCCCCCCTCGACTGGGCCCTCCCCGCCGACCCGGCGCAGATCTCGCGCTGACCCGTCGCAGATCTCGCGCCGACCCGTCGCAGATCTCGCGCCGACCCGGCCCGGACTAGCGCACCCGGGTGCGCCGCATCAGCTTCAGGCCCGAGAGCATCTGCTTGACGTAGCCGTCGTAGTCCTGGCCCGGTCGCGGCCCGAGCACCTGCTTCCTGAGCACCGCCAGGTTCTGCACGTCGGTGTACTTCAGCAGGCCCTGGTCGCCGTGCCGGGCGCCGACGCCCGACTGCTTGACCCCGCCCGACGGCGTCCCCTTCGAGGCGTACGCCGTGGCCAGGGAGTCGTTGACGTTGACGTTGCCCGACTCGATGCGGGCCGCGACCGCCTGCGCGCGCTGGAGGTCGCGACCCCACACCGAGGCGTTGAGGCCGTAGTCGGTGTCGTTGGCCAGCGCGACCGCCTCGTCGACGGTGCGGTAGCGGTGCAGGGCCACCACCGGCCCGAAGGTCTCGGTGACGCCGCACTCCATGTCGGTGGTCACGCCCTCGAGCACCGTCGGCTCGAAGAAGGCCGGGCCCAGGTCGGGGCGCGGACGACCGCCGGTCAGCACCCTCGCGCCCTTGGCGACGGCGTCCTCGACGTGCGAGAGCACCCGGTGCATCTGGTCGACCGAGACCAGCGAGCCCACCTCGGGCCCGAAGTCGTACGACGCCCGCACGTCGAGCGCCGCGGCGGCCCGCACGAACTTCTGCTTCAGCTCGTCGTAGCGGGTGTCGGGCAGGTAGATGCGCTCGATGTGCATGCAGATCTGGCCGGTGTTGCCGAAGACGCCGAACATCGTGCTGGCCACCCACTCGTCGGCGTCGACGTCGTCGAGCACGATCTGCGGGTTCTTGCCGCCCAGCTCGAGGCAGGCCCCGATCAGGTTGCGCCCGGCCCGCTCGCCGATGGTGCGCCCGGTGGCGGTGCTGCCGGTGAACATGACGTACGACGCGTTGTCGATGAGGGTGGGCCCCACGTCGGGCCCCTCGCCGCAGACGACCTGGAAGAGCCCGGGCGGCAGCCCGGCCTCCTCGAGCATCGCGACGCCGTGCAGCGGCGAGAGGGCGGTCTTGTTGTCGGGCTTGAGCACGACGGCGTTGCCGGCCATCAGCGCCGGGACCGCGTCGGAGATGCCGGTGGCGAAGGGGAAGTTCCAGGGCGCGATGATCCCGACGACGCCCTTGGGCTGGCGGATCTCGGTCGAGTGCGAGACCACCGGCACCGGGCCGCCGCGCCGCCGGGGGGCCAGCAGCCGCGGGGCCCGCTTGAGGTAGTGGCTCATCACCATCGGGGGGTCGCAGGTCTCCTCGATGGCCATCCGCCGGTTCTTGCCGCTCTCGGCCTGGATCAGGTCGGCGGTGGTGTGGGCCCGGTCGACGAAGAGGTCGTGGGCCCGCTTGAAGACCGCCAGCCGCTCGCGCAGCGGGGTGGCGGCCCAGGCGCGCTGCGCCTCGCGCGCGGTCGCGAAGGCGCGCTCGATGTCGGCGGGCGTCGACTGCGGCAGGTCGACGAGGTGCTCACCGGTGTAGACCTCGGTGAGCTTCCAGGTGCCGCCGGAGGTGGACGGCACGCGCGCCACCAGGCGCTGCAGGAGCTCGTCGGTGAGGACGGCCGGTCGCTGCGGGGCCACGGCTCAGCCCCGTCCGAGCACGAGGTCGGCGCCGCGCTCGCCGATCATGATGGCCGGCGCGTTGGTGTTGCCGCCGGTGATGGACGGCATGATCGAGGCGTCGCAGACGCGCAGGCCCTCCACGCCGCGCACCTTGAGCTCGGGGTCGACGACCGCGAGCTCGTCGACGCCCATCCGGCAGGTGCCCACCCCGTGGTAGACCGAGGTGGCCCGGTTGAGGATCTCCTGGCGCAGCTCGCTGCCGCGCAGGTGCGAGCCGGGGTGGATCTCGCCCTTCACCGCGCCGCGGAAGGCCTTGTTGGCGAAGATCTCGCGGGTGATCTCGGAGCCCTCGACGAGCAGGTCGAGGTCGGCGGGGTCGGCGAGGTACTGCGGGTCGATCAGCGGTGCCGCCGCCGGGTCGGCCGAGGCCAGGCGCAGGGTGCCGCGGCTGCGGGGGTAGATCAGCGTGCTCAGCACGGTCAGGGCCGGTCGCTGGTCGACGTCGTGGCGCACCGGCGCGTCCTGGTTGGGCGAGACGTAGGCCCAGGGCAGCAGGTGCAGCTGGAGGTCGGGGATGCCGCCGGTGGCCTGCGAGGTCTGCAGGAAGGCGACCGCCTCGAAGACGGAGTTGGCCAGGAAGGTCGACCCGGGCCGCAGCACCTCCTTGGCCACCCCCTTGCCGAAGAAGAGGGCGCTGCCGCGCAGGCTCGAGGTGGTGGTGTGGAAGGTCAGGGCGTGGAACATGTGGTCGTGCAGGTTGTCGCCAACCGGGAGGTCGGCGACCACCTCGATGCCCTGGTCGCGCAGGTGCTGGGCGTGCCCGACCCCGGAGAGCATCAGCAGCTGGGCCGAGCCGACGAAGCCGGCGGAGAGGACCACCTCCTTCGCGGCACGGACGGTGCGCGTCGTGCCGTCCTTGTCGCGCACGACCACGCCGGTGGCGCGGCCGCGGTCGATGACGACGCGGGTGGCCAGCACCTGCGACTGCACCTCGAGGTTGGGCGGCGCGAGGTGGTGGATGTAGCCGCGGGCGGAGGAGTAGCGCAGCCCGTCGGCGGCGTTCTGCTGCATCCGCCCCACGCCCTCCTGCGAGGCGCCGTTGTAGTCGTCGAGGACGCGGGCCCCGACGGTGTCGGCGGTGGCCTCGATGAACTGCAGCGACCCCTCCTGGGGTGACTTGTTGCAGGTCACGCGGATGGGGCCGCCCTCGCCGCGGAAGTCGTCGGCGCCGCCCTCGTAGTCCTCCATGCGGCGGTAGGCCCGGTTGACCGAGTCGGCGTCCCAGCCGGTGCAGCCCTCGGCGGCCCAGGAGTCGTAGTTGGCGCGGTTGCCGCGCACGTAGACCATGCCGTTGATCGAGCTCGACCCGCCGAGCACCTTGCCGCGGGGCACCGGCATCCTGCGCTCCAGGATGTGCTTCTGGGGCGTGCTGTAGTAGCCCCAGTCGACGGTGCGCTTGATCTGCGGCACCGCGTGCATCGGGCCGATCATGCCCGGCTTGCGGGTCAGGAACTGCTCGTCGCTCCTGCCGGCCTCGAGCACGATGACGCTCGCGCCCGACTGGGCCAGCCGGCCCGCGATGGTCGCCCCGGAGCTGCCGGAGCCGACCACCACGTAGTCGGCCTCGTTGCTGGGTGCCTGCTTGGCCATCGGAGCCTCCATGCTCGCCGCGGTGCGAGGGAGTCGGTCACCGGCGCGGCGCTCACATACCCTCGGAATGTGTCGGGGCCCACACTAGGGCAACGGTGGAACTTGTTCTAGTTTTCCGGCCGGGTTTTCGCTCCCCGCCCCCGCTCCCCACAATGGCGACGTGCGCATCCTGTCGATCCAGTCCTCGGTCGCCTACGGCCACGTCGGCAACTCCGCCGCCGTCTTCCCGCTCCAGCGCCTGGGGCACGAGGTGTGGCCGGTGCTGACCGTGCACTTCTCCAACCACACCGGGTACGGCGCCTGGCGCGGGCCGCTGCTCGACCCCGCCGACGTGCGCGAGGTGATCGCCGGCATCGAGGACCGCGGCGTGCTCGGCCAGGCCGACGCGGTGCTCTCGGGCTACCAGGGCGACCCGGCCGTCGGCTCGGTCGTCCTCGACACCGTCGCCCGGGTCAAGGAGCTCAACCCCGCCGCGGTCTACTGCTGCGACCCGGTGATGGGCGACGTGGGCCGCGGCATGTTCGTGCGCCCGGGCATCCCCGAGTTCATGCGCGACACCGTCGTGCCGGCCGCCGACGTGATCACCCCCAACCACTTCGAGCTCGACTTCCTCGCCGGGCGCACCACCCGCACCCTCGACGAGGTGCTGGCCGCCGTCGACGTCGTGCGCGAGGGCGGCCCCCGCGACGTGCTGGTGACCAGCGTGCTGCACGACGAGGTCCCCGCCGACCACCTCGAGGTCGTCGCGGTCTCCGACGAGGGCGCCTGGGCGGTCACCACCCCCCTGCTGCCGATCAGCCCCAACGGCTGCGGCGACGTCACGGCGGCGCTCTACCTGGCCCACCTGCGCAGCACCGGCTCGCCCGAGGCGGCCCTCGAGCGCACGACCGCCTCGGTCTTCGGCGTCCTCGAGGCCACCCTGGCCGCCGGCACCCGCGAGATCCAGCTGGTCGCGGCGCAGGAGGCCATCGCGGCCCCGCCCGCCACCTTCACCGCCCGACGCCTGCGCTGAGGCCCGGGCCGTAGAGTTCCGCGTCGTGAGCACCGACGCCCCCGAGCAGGCCGAGCAGTCGGCGCAGGCCGAGGACCGGGTGCCGCTCTCGCGGACGGCCGACGGCCGGGCGGTGCCCTCGGCGCAGGCCCGCGCCCGCGCCCGGGTCGGGCTCGAGGACCCCTTCGTGGGCTGGAGCGCCGCCGTGGGGCTCGGCCTGGTCGCGCTGTTCCTGCGGCTGTGGCGGCTCGGCTCGCCGGCGGAGTTCCAGTTCGACGAGACCTACTACGCCAAGGACGCGTGGTCGCTGGTCAACAACGGCTACGTGCGCGGCTACGTCGACGGCGCCGACGAGCAGATCCTGGACGGCACGGTGCGCGGGCTGTGGCAGGACGACCCGTCGATGATCGTGCACCCCGAGGTCGGCAAGTGGCTGATCGGCCTCGGCGAGAAGCTGGTCGGGATGGACCCCACCGGCTGGCGGGTCTCCTCGGCCGTCGTCGGCGCGCTCATGGTCGTGGTGATGGCGCGCCTGGGCCGCCGCCTCACCGGCTCGACCGGGCTGGGCCTGGTGGCCGGGCTGCTGTTGATGCTCGACGGGCTGCACTTCGTGCTCTCGCGCCTGGCGCTGCTCGACATCTTCCTGGCCTTCTTCATCCTGTGCGCCGTGGCCTGCCTGGTCGCCGACCGCGACTGGTACCGAGCCCGGATGGCGCGCCTGCTGCCCGGCGCTGTCACCGACCCCGCCTCGTGGGGCCCGGTGCGCGCGATGCTGTGGCGCCCGTGGCTGCTGGCCAGCGGGGTGTGCTGGGGCCTGGCGATCGGCACCAAGTGGAACGCGCTCTTCCCGCTGGCCGCCTTCGGGCTGCTGGTGTGGCTGTGGAGCGCCGGCGCCCGCCGCTCCTTCGGCGTACGGCGACCGGTGCTGCGCTCGGTGCTGGCCGACGGGCTGCCCGCCTTCGGCCACCTCGTCGTGGTCGCCCTGGCCGTCTACGTCGCGACCTGGACCGGTTGGATGGTCAACGCCGCGGAGTACGAGCGCTCCCTCTCCTCGACGCAGTACACCCAGTTCACCGGCGCCGGCGAGTGCCAGGACGAGTCGTTCGTGGCGAGCGACCCCGACACCGGCGCCCGCTGGGCGACCGCCGACCAGGCGGACGCCTCGGGCCCGGGCGAGGTGGTGCAGTCGCTGCGCTCGTTGTGGTCCTACCACCGCGACGTCTACGTCTTCCACACCCACTTCCTGGAGTGCTCGACGCACACCTACCAGTCCGACCCGCTCGGCTGGCCGCTGCTCAGCCGCCCGGTCGGCGTCGCCGCCGACACCGGCATCCAGCCCGGCACCCGTGGCTGCGAGGCGCCCGAGGGCAGCGACTGCCTGCGCCAGGTGCTGCTGCTGGGCACCCCCGTGCTGTGGTGGGGCGCCGGCCTGGCGTTGGTGGCCGCGGCGGTGCTGTGGATCGGCGCGCGCGACTGGCGCTACGGCGTGCCCGTCGTGGGTGCGCTGTCGACGTGGCTGCCCTGGCTGCGCTACGACGACCGCCCGATCTTCCTGTTCTACGCGCTGGCCATGCTGCCGTTCCTCGTGCTGGCGGCCACGATGGTCATCGGGCGGCTCGTCGGGCCCTCCCGCGAGCCGAGCACCCGCCGCACCGTGGGCGTGGTCGCGGCCGGCTCGTTCGTGGTGCTGGTGCTGCTGAACTTCGCGTGGTTCTGGCCGGTCTACACCAACGAGCTGCTCACGCACTCGCAGTGGCTCGACCGGATCTGGTTCAGCCGCTGGATCTAGCCCTGGGCCTCGGCCTCGGCCGCCGCGGCGCACTCGTTGGCGAAGCGCACCACGTCGTAGGCGCTGTAGTGCGAGGGGTCGTCGTGGGGTCCCTGCACCGTGCGCACGCTGACGTCGGCACCGAAGCCCTGCAGCGCGGCCGAGAGCCGGCCGGTGTTGGCGTCGTACGGCACGTAGGGGTCGTAGGGGCTGGCCACGAAGCGGAACGTGGTGCCGGTCTGCGCGAGCTTGTACGCCGTGTTCACGGGGTTGCGGTCGCGCGGGTAGGGCCCGCCGCCGTACGCCTTGCGGATGAAGCCGTTGGCACCCGGGACGTTGCCCATGGTGGACATGTCGACCGCGGCCTTCACGCCGTACCAGCACGGCGGGGCCTCCTTGCCGTGCAGCAGCGCGTTGAGGGAGGTGGTGCCGCCCATCGAGGTGCCGAGGTACATCGTCACCTCGGCGCCGCCCTGGCGCTCGGCCCACTCCCAGACCCGGTCGGCGTCGGCGGTCGAGGCGGCGTTGCCCCAGGCCTCGCGGTGGAACATCGAGGAGGCCACCACCCAGCCGTCGCGGCGCAGCGCGTCGAGCCAGGGGCCCTCCATCTTGTCGTTGACGTTGCCGCCCTGGCCGTGGAAGAAGACGACGACGCCCTTGGGCTCGTTGGTCGGCGGCAGGTTGACGCGCACCTTCTGGCCCTCGAGGTTGTCCTCGACCTTCTCGGCCGGGTGCTCCCCGCTCGCCCCGGTGGTGGCCAGCACCAGCAGCACCGCCAGCACCGTCGCGAGCACCATCTGGGTCAGCCTCTTGGCCACGTCTCCCCCTCCTCGGGCCCCCTCCGGGCCCCTCCCACCAGACAACGAGCACGCCCGCGGGGAGTGACGCCCCGCGGATCGTGTCGCAATCGTGACCGCTGGTCGACCGCGTCGCCACTCGGGGGCCGTAGACAGGGTCCGTGCCCCGTCCGTCCCCTCGTGCGCTCGCGGTCGCGGCCCTGGTCGCGCTGCTGGGGCTGGGCGCGCTGGTCGCCTGCCACGAGGACGCCTCCGACCCCTCGGTGGAGTCGCGGGCGCCGTTCGTGCTGCCCGTCGGTTCGCCGACGTACGACGCCCGCTCGCCGGCCTGGGCGGTCGGCCCCGCCCTGCACGTGGGCGACGTCGTGCTCGAGCTCGACCCCGCGCCGACCGCGTTCGTGGTGACCCGCTGGGGCGTGCACTACCTGGCCGAGGGCTCGCTGTGGTCCAGCGACGGCGGTGCCGCGCGCCGCGTCGCGCAGGTCGACGCGACCTCGCTCACCCTCTCCCCCGACGGTCGCCACGTCGGCCTGATGGACGCCGCCCGTGGCCCCCAGGACGAGTCCGGCACCCCCCTGGCCGTGCCGGTGGTGCTCGACGCGCAGACCGGCGAGCAGGTGCTGCGCGTGCCCGCCCCGGTCGCGGCGCAGGAGGACATGGGCGACCTCGAGGACCTCTACGAGGACGCCGAGGTGGGCTTCCTCGGCTTCGACGCCGACGCGGCGTACGCCGCCGACCCGGTCGCGGGGGGCGTGCGCCGGCTGCCGCTCGACGGCTCCGAGCCCACCCTGGTCGACCGCGTGCCGGCACTGGCCGGCGAGCGCGGCACCCCGGTGCGGCTGCGCGAGCTGCCCTCCGACGGCATGCGTGTCGCCGGGCCGGGCGAGCAGTCCACGGCGGAGGGCTGGCTCTCCCCGGGTGGCGACGCGCTGATCGAGGCCGAGCGCAACCGCGGGGTCTGGTACGACGCCACCCTCGGCACGCCCCACCCCGTCGAGGCCGGCGACCGCCACTTCTACCTCGGCGGCTGGGTCGACGACTCGACGTTCTACGGCGCGGCGAGCGCCCGGGGCAGCGCGCTGCGGCCCTCGGGGCGCACCGTCGTGGTGACCTGCACGCTCGGCGAGCGGCGCTGCGAGCGGGTCGGCACGGAGTTCGGGCTGTCGGGGCGCCAGAGCCTGCTCTTCGGCACCGGGCGCCCGGCGCTGCTGTAGCCGCGGGGCGTCCCGGTCGTGGGCTCAGACCCCGTCGGCGGCGACGACCATCCGGTGCCGGGGCGGCTGCGGCACCTGGTGGCCCAGCTCGCCGCCGATGCGGCCGCCGTGCGGGCGCCCGTGGTCGGCGAACTCCTCGCGGGAGTAGACGAGGTGGTGCTCACCGATGTCGAGGCGGGTGCCGGTGCGCAGCAGCGTCGGCGCGGTGACGGGCGCACCGTGCACCCGGCTCAGCCCGGCGACGGCGTGCACGCAGTACTCGTCGTCCTCGTCGTGGACCTCCCGGGCGTGCACGGGCTCCAGACCCGGCAGCACGATGTCGCAGGACGGGTCGGAGCCGATGGTCTGCGTCTCCTCGAGCCAGAAGACCGGCTGCCGCTCGCCGGCCCAGACCTGCTCGCGCACCAGCACGAGACGGGGGCTGCCGCCGCCGGCGGGGTCGTGGGTCGTGCTGACCCGTCGACGTGCCTGCGGGTGCATGGTCGGGAAGGGCGGCCACAGGGTCGCGGGCGGGCTGAGCTCGAGCCCCGGCAGCAGCGGGCCGCGACCGGCGGCGCGCGAGCGGGCCGAGGTCCAGGCGCCCTTGAGGCTACCCAGGCGAATCCGCCGCGAGCGGGTGAGCCGACGCTGCCACCAGGGAGCGCGCACCGCCCCGAGGGTGACCAGGTGCGTCTCGCCCTGCACGACCCGCAGCACGATGTCGCGCGCTGCCAGCTCGTCGGCCACCCGGCGGATCAGCGGCGCGTCGCCGGCCCCGGCGAACGCGCCGGGGTCGTCGACGTCGAGGGTCAGCCTGCTGCCCTCGCCGGTGAGGTGGCCGTGCAGGTCGTCCTGGCCCTCACGGGTCAGGCTGAAGCACAGGTCGGCGGAGACCTGGGTGGGCATCGGTCTACCGCCCCTCGACGGGGGCCACGGGCTCGCCCTTGTCGGTCGTGGTGATCGTGAGGCGGCCGTCGACCTTCCAGGTCGCGCGGGGGGCGCGCGCACCGGTGTCGCGGGGCACCTCGACGGTGATGTCCTCGAACGCGTAGTGGATGGCCGCCTCGCGGCCGGTCAGGAACGTCCACATCCGGCGGCCCAGGTCGGTCCAGTCGACCACCTCGTCGGTGCGGGAGCCGTCCACGGCCTGGGTGCTGGTGTCCTCGGTCGTCGCCATGTCTCCTCCTTCATAGTGAAACAACTTGTTGAAGTTTCCTGACAAGAGTTCAACACAGATGTGACGTCTGCGCAAGAGGCGCCGGGGTGGGAGCCCGACCCGCCGGCACACCCACCACAAAGGGGGCGCCACGACCGGCGGCGGCAGCGCATCATCGACGGATGAGCGAGACACGGCTCGAGACCCCCACGACCACCGCTCGCGCGCGAGTGCTGCCCGCCCTGCGCGAGGTCGCGCTGCTGGCCGCGCTGTACCTGGGCTACACCGCCTCGCGCCTGCTGGCCGCCGACGACCTCGCGGCCGCGCGACGCGTCGCGGACCACCTGTTCGAGGTCGAGCGGGTCCTGGGCATCGCGATCGAGCCCGTCCTCAACGGCTGGACCGCCACCTCCGTGGTCGTCGGCGTCGCCGCGTCGTACTGGTACACGGTCACCCACTACGCCGTCACCGCACTGGTGCTGCTGGGCACCTGGCTGTGGCGCCCGGAGGCCTACCGGACCGCCCGCACCGTGCTCGTCGCCGCCACCCTGACCGCGCTGGCGTGCTACCTGGTGGTGCCGGTCGCTCCCCCACGCCTGGTGCCGGGGTACGTCGACGTGCTGGCGCAGACCGCCGCCTGGGGGTGGTGGGGCGAGAGCGCCTCGGCCCCCCGCGGCCTCGGGTCGATGACCAACCAGCTCGCCGCGATGCCCTCGATGCACGTCGGCTGGGCGGTCTGGGTCGCCCTCACCCTCTCCCGCGCCGTCCCCACCCGCTGGCGCCCCGCGGTCTGGGCCTACCCCCTCCTCACCACCCTCGTGGTGGTGATGACCGGCAACCACTGGCTGCTCGACGCCGTCGCCGGCGCCGCCGTCGTGCTGCTCGTCGACCGGCTCGTCCGGGCCCGCCGCGCACCCGCGCGGCGGTGACGCCGAGCCACCGCCGGTCGAGCAGGGAGGAGCGCCAGCGACGACCGTCGTCGAGACCCCGCGAGCACCGCACCCGCCGTACGCCATGGACCCACCGTCGCCGTACGCCGACCCACCGTTGGTCGAGCAGGGAGGAGCGCCAGCGACGACCGTCGTCGAGACCCCGCGAGCACCGAGCTCGCCGTACGCCATGGACCCACCCGGTCTCGACGACGCTCGAGCCTCCGGCCCTCGCTGCTCGACCAACGGAGGCCGACCGAGCAGGGGTCGGGTCAGCGGGTCTGCTCGGCCTCCAGCGCCTCGGTGAGCAGGGCGACGAGCGCCTCGAGCTGGACGTCGGCGGACGAGCCGACCTCCTCGTCGGAGCCGTCGAGCGCCGTGGCCGCCAGGCCGGCCTTGGAGTCGATGAGCTCGGCGATCTTGGTGTCGAGGGTCTGGGCGGCGATCACGCGCCACGCGGTGACCGGCAGCTTCTGGCCGATGCGGTGGATGCGGTCGATGGCCTGGGTCTGCTCGGCGTCGGTCCACGACAGCTCGGCGAGCACCAGGTTGGAGGCCACCTGGAGGTTGAGCCCCACGCCCGCGGCGGAGAGGGAGCAGACCACGACGGCGACGTCGGGGTCCTCCTGGAAGGCCTTGATCGCGGCCTCGCGGGCCTTGGGGGTCTGGTCGCCGCGGATCGAGGTGTAGCGCAGGTCGCGCCGGGCGAAGGTCTCCTCGGCCACGTCCATCACGTCGACGTGCTTGGCGAAGAAGACGACCTTGCCGACGCTGCGCGCCAGCTGGGCGGCGTAGTCGGCGGCGAGGCCGGCCTTGGCCTGGCCGATGCGGCGCATCATCGAGAAGACGTTCTCGCCGTTCTTCGCGGCGGCGGTGTCCTCGCGCTCCCACGTCGCCACGCGGCGCACGAGCTCGTGGTCGATGCCCTCGACGACGACGCCGGAGGTGCGGGTCTCCAGGGCGGAGTGGTAGCGGGCCACGAGGCGGCGGGCCAGCTCGCGCTCGGCGTCGCGGATCGAGCGGCCCAGGGCGTCGTCCAGCTCGACCGGCAGGTCGGCGACCCGGCGGGCCGGGATGTCGGCGGCCACGTCGACCTTGCGGCGGCGCACGATGCCCATGTCGATGACCTTGGCGCGCGCGGCGCCGTAGAACGCGGGCTCGGCCGGGGTCAGCCCGGTCTCCTCGAGCGCGTCCATCAGCTTGCCGAGCGGCTTGCGGTCGTCGATCCAGCCCAGGAACTGCCAGATCGCGCGGAAGTCCTCGAGGTCGTTGATGAGCGGGGTGCCGGTCAACGCCATCAGCAGCGGGTTGGCGGTGCGCGAGCGGATCCGCTCGGAGAGCTGGAGCACGTGCTGGCTGCGCTGGGAGGTCTTGTTCTTGATGAAGTGCGCCTCGTCGACGACCATCCCCTTGAACCCGAGGTCGCCCAGCCAGCCGACGTGGCGGTCGAGGACCTCGTAGTTGACGACGACGATGTCGGCGAAGCCGTCGATGTCGCTGCCGTCGCCGTGGATCACGGTGACCGGGCGGTGCGGGGTCCACAGCCCCGCCTCGCGGGCCCAGTTGGTCTTGACCACGTTGGGCACCACGCACAGCAGCGGGTAGGCGTCGGCGGCCTGCGCGGCGAGCAGCGCCTGCGCGGTCTTGCCGAGGCCGGGCTCGTCGGCCAGCAGGAAGCTGCGGTGCCCGGCGGCGGCCGCGGAGACCAGCTGCGCCTGGTGCGGCATCAGCTGCATGCCCTCGGGGGCGCGGTACGCCGACGGGTCGGGCATCTGCATGCACGCCGGGGCGCCGCCGCCGGCGTACTCGAAGGAGCGGAAGAGCGGGCCGAGCAGCTCCCAGCCGGCCAGCCGGCCGGTGCGGGGGCGGGTCGCCTCGGCGATGCCGAAGTCGGGCACGAGGAAGGGGTTGGAGAGCTGGCGCGAGACCACCGAGGGCGGCACGACGCGCCGGTCGACGGCCGCCTCGGCGCCGGGCTCGGGGGTCGGGGCGGGCTTCTCGACCTCGACCTCGAGACCGGCCGCGCGCTGCATCTCGGCCTTCAGCTCGCGCGCGGAGTGCGAGAAGTCGGCGTCCTCGGCGAGCAGCGCGAGCAGGCTGGTCTCGCGGGTGGAGGTCTTGGCGAGGATGGTCGCGACCCCGTCGAGCCGCTTGAGCTGGGCCGCCTTCTGGCCCTCTGAGGTCTCCTCGTCGGCCTTGATGCGCGCGCGCTCCTCGCGCACGAGGTGGGCCACCACCTGGAACTTGGTGCGCACCGAGGGGCGCACGGCGCCGCGCTGGACCGCGCCCTCGACCTCGCGCACGGCCTTCGCCAGCACGGGGATGATGCCCTCGTTGTCGAGGTCGCGGGTGCGCCGCTGCGCGCGCGGCGCGGTGCGGGCGCCGCCGGATCGACGCTGGCCTCGTTGAGCCACAAGCTCCTCCTCTGGAGTGACACCGGTGCCCTCGCGCGGCGGGGCTGCTCACCACCGTCCGCGGCTGCGTGCACCCGGGCGTGCACCGCCTCGTAGAGCCTGCTGGCGCACACGAGCACGACGCGTCCAGCACGTCCCGGCGGCGACAGCGAGGCGATGGGCGGGACCAGGGATCGTGGAGATGAGCCTCGAGGTCCGTGGGCCCGCGACGACGGCGTCGGTGCCGGGATCGGTGCTGGTCGCAGCCGGATCTGCACCCGGCTGCCCCTCCACGGTACCGCGCGCCCCGACGAGGCGGCGCATCGCCGTGCGGCGCGTCACCCGTCTGGGGTACGACGCCGGCGTGCGGCCGGCGCGGGTCAGCCGGCGAAGCGGGCGGTGACGCCGCCCAGGCCGCTGATTTCGGCCACCACCGTGGAGCCTGCCTCGACGGGGCGCATCGGGCCCAGCGCGCCCGAGAGCACGACCTGCCCGGCGCGCAGCGGCGCGCCGAAGAGCCGGGCCTGGCGGGCCAGCCAGGCGACCGCGTTCAGCGGGTCGCCCAGGCAGGCCGCCCCGGTGCCGGTGGAGACCTCCGCACCGTCGATGCGCAGCGACATCGTCACCCCCACGGGGTCGACCTCGTCGAGCGAGCGCCGCTGCGAACCGAGCACGTAGAGGCCGGAGGAGGCGTTGTCGGCGACGGTGTCGGCAAACGAGATGTCCCAGCCCGCGATGCGCGAATCGACGATCTCGATGGCGGCCACGGCGTGCGCCACCGCGCCCCGCACCTGCGCGACGTCGAGGGGGCCCTCGGCGAGGTCCTCGCCCAGCACGAACGCCACCTCGGCCTCGACCTTCGGCTGCAGCAGCCGCTCGAGCGGGATGTCGGCACCGTCCTCGAAGCCCATGTCGTCGAAGAGCACGCCGAAGTCGGGCTGGTCGACGCCGAGCTGGGTCTGCACGGCCTGCGAGGTCGCCCCGATCTTGCGGCCCACCACCCGGGCCCCGGCCGCGACCCGGCTGGCGTTGAGGTGCTCCTGCACGAGGTAGGCCGCCGCGACGTCGGTGGCGCCGATCAGGTCACGCACCGGGGCGCAGGGCGTGAGGCTGCGCAGCGCCTGCACCAGCCGGTCGCCGGCGGCGGCGACGGTCGCGGCGTCGACGTCGGTGCACGGTCGCTCGGCCCGGCCGCCGGGTGCCTCGTGGTCGGCGCCGCTCATGCGCCGTACACCGGCTCGGGGCGTGGGGCCTGGGCGAGCAGCGCGCGCAACCGGTCGCCGACCTCGGCGCTCTCCCAGCGCCGGCCGAGGTCGGCGGCCGGGCCGTGGGTCCAGCCGTTCTCGACCGTCACCTTGCCGCCCTCGATCTCGATGACGCGGCCGGTGACGTCGCCGGCCTCGACGGAAGCCAGCCAGGCCACGACCGGGGAGTTGTCGGCCGGGTCGGGCATCGCGGAGGTGTCGAAGGCGCCCTCGGTCATCCGGGTGCGCGCGACCGGCGCGATCGCGTTGACGGTGACCCCGTAGCGCCCCAGCTCGGCGGCGGCGACCAGGGTCATCCCGGCGATGCCGGCCTTGGCCGCCGAGTACGTCGTCTGCCCGATCGAGCCCTGGAGGCCCGCGCCCGAGGAGGTGTTGATGACGCGGGCCTCGCGCCGGCGCCCCTCCTTGGCCTCGGTGCGCCAGTAGGCACCGGCGTGCCGCAGTGGCGCGAAGTGGCCCTTGAGGTGCACCCGCACGACGGCGTCCCACTCCTCCTCGGAGGTGTTGACCAGCATCCGGTCGCGCACGAAGCCGGCGTTGTTGACGAGGACGTCGAGCCCGCCGAAGGTGTCGATCGCCTGGCGCACCATCGCCTCGGCCTGCTCGAAGTCGGCGACGTCGGCGGCGTTGGCCACCGCCCGGCCACCGGCCGCCTCGATCTCGGCCACGACCTGCTCGGCCGGGCTCGCGGCGTCCTCCCCCTCGCCCGACAGCGAGACACCGAAGTCGTTGACCACGACGGCGGCGCCCTGGGCGGCGAGCTCGAGGGCGTGGGCGCGGCCGATGCCGCGCCCGGCGCCGGTCACGACGGCGACGCGGCCGTCGAGGATCTTCGTCACGGTGGTGCTCCTTGCTGCTGATGGTCCTGGTGCTGGGGCGGGTGAGGGTCGGATGGGGCTCGGGCGGGGGTCAGGCGCCGGCGAGGGCGCTGAGGAAGACGGGCGGTTCGCCGCCGCCGTGGCAGGCGATGGTGGCGCCGCTGACGTAGGAGGCCAGGTCGGAGCCGAGGAAGAGCGCGACCGCCGCGACCTCCTCGGGGCGGGCCATCCGGCCCAGCGGGATCGTGGCCTCGATGGCCGCGACCTGCTCGTCGCCGCCGTAGTGGTCGTCGGTGAGCTCGGTGCGGCACAGGCCCACGTTGATCGAGTTGAGCCGCACCTTCGGGGCCCACTCGACGGCCAGCGAGGCGGTGAGCGAGTCGACGCCGGCCTTGGCGGCGCCGTACACGGCGGTGCCCGGTGAGGGCCGCAGCGCGCTGATCGAGGAGATGGTGACGATCGCGCCGCCGCCCTCCTGGGCCTGCATCACGCGGTTGGCGGCCTGGGCGACCAGCAGCGGTGCGAGCAGGTTGAGGTCGAGCACCTTGGCGTGGAAGCGCGGCGAGGCGTCGGCGGCCAGCGCGTACGGCGCGCCCCCGGCGTTGTTGACCACGACGTCGAGGCGCCCCTCGGTGGCCGCGACCTCCGCGACCATCGCCTCGACCGCCTCGGGGTCGCGCACGTCGCAGGTGGTGTGCCGGGTGCCGGCCAGCGGCGCCGCCTGCGACCGGGCACAGGTCACCACCTGGGCTCCCGCGGCGGCGTACGTCTCGGCGATGGCGCGGCCGATGCCCTTGCTGCCGCCCGTGACCAGGGCGACCCGGCCGGTCAGGTCGAGGCTGATGCTCATCGGTGTCCTTCGATCGGGTCGGGCGAGGCGGACCAAGCAAGTGTTAGGGTACCAAGCAAATGCTAGGTCGTCTTCAGGAGAGGCACTCCATGGGCATCACCTCCGAGCTCCGCGGGGACGGCGTCCGCGTCGTCACCATGGAGCACCCGCCGGTCAACGCGCTGCCGGTGCAGGGCTGGTACGACGTCGCCGCCGCGCTCGACGAGGCCTCGCGCGACCAGGCCACCCACGTCGTGGTGCTGCGCGCCGAGGGCCGCGGCTTCAACGCCGGCGTCGACATCAAGGAGATGCAGCACTCCACCGGCTTCGACGCGCTGATCGGCGCCAACAAGGGCTGCTACGCCGCCTTCAAGGCCGTCTACGAGTGCGCGGTGCCGGTCGTCGCCGCCGTGCACGGGCACTGCCTGGGCGGCGGGGTCGGCCTGGTCGGCAACGCCGACTGCGTGGTAGCCAGCGAGGACGCCTACTTCGGGGTGCCCGAGGTCGACCAGGGGGCGCTCGGCGCCGCGACCCACATGGCGCGGCTGGTGCCCCAGCACCTGATGCGGACCCTCTACTTCACCGCCCGCACCATCAAGGCGGCCGAGCTGGTGCAGCACGGCTCGGTCCTCGAGGTCGTCCCCCGCGAGCGGCTCGACGACGCCGCCCTGGCCGTCGCCGGCGAGATCGCCGCCAAGGACACCCGGGTCATCCGGGCGGCCAAGGAGGCCCTCAACGACATCGACCCGGTCGACGTCAACAAGAGCTACCGCTTCGAGCAGGGCTTCACGATGGAGCTCAACCTCGCCGGCGTGGCCGACGAGCTGCGCGACGGCTTCGCCGGCACCGACAAGGCAGGCCAGCGGGCCGGGACAGGACGCCGATGAGCGCCGGGCGCAGCCCCCGCGACAAGCGGATGAGCATCGACGAGGTCGTCGCCGAGCTCAGCGACGGCATGACCATCGGCATCGGCGGGTGGGGCCCCCGGCGCAAGCCGATGGCGCTGGTGCGCGCCATCCTGCGCTCGGACCTCAAGGACCTGACGATCGTCAGCTGGGGCGGCGCCGACGTCGGCCTGCTGCTGCGCGCCGGCAAGGTGCGCCGCCTCGTCTACGCCTTCGTCTCCCTCGACTCGGTGCCGCTGGAGCCCAACTTCCAGAAGGCCCGCCAGGAGGGCACCGTCCCCGAGGTCGTCGAGCTCGACGAGGGGATGTTCCAGACCGGGCTGCGCGCGGCCGCCCAGCGGCTGCCGTTCCTGCCGGTGCGGGCCGGGCTCGGCTCCGACGTGCTGGTGCACAACCCCGACATCACCACGGTCACCAGCCCGTACGCCGACCCCGACGGCGTGCACGAGGAGCTGGTGGCCGTCCCGGCGCTGCGCCTCGACGTCGCGCTGGTCCACCTCAACCGGGCCGACAAGCACGGCAACGCGACGTACCTGGGGCCCGACCCCTACTTCGACGACCTGTTCTGCATGGCCGCCGACCGCGCCTACGTCAGTGTCGAGCAGGTCGTCGACACCGCTGGGCTGACCGTCGACACCCCGGTGCAGCGGCTGCTGCTGAGCCGGATGCTGGTCACCGGCGTCGTCGAGACCCCGCACGGCGCGCACTTCACCACCTGCACCCCCGACTACGAGCGCGACGAGAAGTTCCAGAAGGCGTACGCCGCCGCGGCGTCGGGCACCGACGAGGACTGGGCGGCCTTCGAGCAGCGCTTCCTCGCCGGCGACGAGGACGCCTACCAGGCCGCGGTCGCGGCCTTCGCCCAGGAGGAGCAGGCATGAGCGAGCCGACCCGCGCCGAGGTGTGCGCCGCAGCGATCGCCGACGCGTTCGCCGACGACGGCGAGCTCTTCGCCAGCCCGATGGGGATGCTGCCGATGCTGGGCGTGCGCCTGGCCAAGCTCACCTCCAACCCCGACCTGGTCATCTCCGACGGCGAGTCGCTGTTCCTGGCCGGGGTGCCGCCGCTGTTCGCGAAGGCCGACGTGGTCGAGGGCTGGATCCCCTTCCGCAAGGTCTTCGACGTCGTCGCCAACGGGCCGCGGCACGTGATGATGGGCGCCACCCAGGTCGACCGGCACGGCAACCAGAACATCTCGGCCATCGGCGACTTCGACCGCCCGACCCGCCAGCTGCTGGGCTCGCGCGGCGCCCCGGGCAACACCGTCAACAACCGCACGTCGTACTGGGTGCCGCGGCACTCGCCGCGCGTGTTCGTGGAGGCCGTCGACGTCGTCTCGGGCGTGGGTCCGCGCCGCGCGGCCGCGGCCGGCCCCGCGGCGGCGAGGTACAACGACATCCACCGCATCGTCACCGACCTCGCCGTCCTCGACGTCAAGGGCGCCGACGACACGGTGCGGCTGCTCTCGGTGCACCCGGGCGTATGCGTCGACGACGTGCGCGCCGCCACCGGCTTCGAGCTCGAGGTGCCGGCCGAGGTGCCCGAGACCCGCTCCCCCACGGCCGAGGAGCTCGTGCTGGTGCGCGAGGTGCTCGACCCCCGCACGCTGCGCGACCGCGAGGTCAAGCCGGTGGTCCGGGAGGCGACTTCGTGATCGAGCAGCAGCTGAGCACCCCGTTGACCGAGCTGGTCGGGGTGCGCCACCCGGTCGTGCAGACCGGCATGGGCTGGGTCGCCGGGCCGCGCCTGGTCAGCGGCACCGCCAACGCCGGCGGCCTGGGCATCCTGGCCAGCGCCACGATGACCCACGAGGAGCTCGAGCGGGCGATCGTCGAGGTCAAGGGCCGCACCGACCAGCCCTTCGGAGTCAACCTGCGCGCCGATGCCGGCGACGCCGCCGACCGCTGCGACCTGCTGATCAGGCACGGCGTCAAGGTCGCCTCCTTCGCGCTCGCGCCGAAGCAGGACCTGATCAAGAAGCTCAAGGACCACGGCATCGTGGTGATGCCGTCCGTCGGGCTGCCGCGCCACGCCGAGAAGGTCGCCTCCTGGGGCGCCGATGCGGTGATGATCCAGGGCGGCGAGGGCGGCGGCCACACCGGCTCGGTGCCCACCACGCTGCTGCTGCCCACGGTGCTCGACGCCGTCGACATCCCGGTCGTCGCCGCCGGCGGGTTCTTCGACGGCCGCGGCCTCGCGGCCGCCCTGTCGTACGGCGCCGCCGGCATCGGGATGGGCACCCGCTTCCTGCTCACCGCCGACAGCGCGGTGCCGCAGGCGGTCAAGGAGCTCTACCTCTCCCACGACGTCAACGGCACGGTGGTGACCGCGAAGGTCGACGGGATGCCGCACCGGATGCTGCGCACCCCGCTGGTCGAGGAGATCGAGGAGACCAGCGCGGTCAAGCGGCTGGGCCCCACCGTGCGCCGCACCCTGGAGTTCAAGCGCACCAGCGGCATGACGTGGCTCGACCTGGCTCGGGACGGCCGGGCGATGAGGAAGACCCAGGGCCGCACGCTGGCCCAGATGACCCTGGCCGCCAACACCCCGATGATGCTCAAGGCCGGCCTCGTCGACGGCGACACCTCCGCGGGCGTCCTCGCCTCCGGCCAGGTCGTCGGCGTCCTCGACGACCTGCCCACCTGCGAGGAGCTCGTCGACCGGGTCGTCACCGAGGCGGTCGCCTGCCTGCGCCGCACCACCACCCACCTGCGCTGACCCGGCGCAGATCTCGCGCCCACCCGGCGCGAATCTCCCGTCCACCCGGCGCGAATCTCCGCAGCGGAGACATGCGCCGGGTCAGTGGGAGATCTGGGACGGGTCAGCGCGAGATATGGGCCGGGTCAGAGGCGCTCGATGATGGTGACGTTGGCCTGGCCGCCGCCCTCGCACATGGTCTGCAGGGCGTAGCGGCCGCCGGTGCGCTCGAGCTCATTGAGCATCGTGGTCATCAGGCGGGCGCCGGTGGCGCCGATGGGGTGGCCCAGGGCGATGCCGCCGCCGTTGACGTTGACCTTGTCGTGGGGCGCGCCGGTCTCCTTCATCCACGCCAGCACGACCGAGGCGAAGGCCTCGTTGCACTCGAAGAGGTCGATGTCGTCGATCCCGAGGCCGGTGCGCGCGAGCGCGTGCTCGGTGGCGCGGATCGGGCCGGTGAGCATCCACACCGGGTCGTCGCCGCGCACCGAGAGGTGGTGCACCCGCGCCCGCGGGGTCAGCGAGTGCTGGGCCACGGCGGCCTCGGAGGCCAGCAGCAGCGCCGCGGACCCGTCGCAGATCTGCGAGGCGACCGCCGCGGTGATCCGGCCCCCGGGAGCCAGCGGCTGCAGGCCGGCCATCTTCTCCAGCGAGGTCTCGCGCGGGCACTGGTCGGTGTCCACGACGCTGCCGTCGGGCAGGGTGACCGGCTCGATCTCGTCCTTGAAGCGGCCCTCGGCGATAGCGGTGCCCGCGCGGTCGTGGGAGGCCAGCGCGAAGGCCTCCATCTCCTCGCGGCTGATGTCCCACTTCTCCGCGATCATCTCGGCCGAGCGGAACTGGCTGACCTCCTGGTCGCCGTACCGCGCCTGCCACCCGGGCGACTCGGCGAACGGCGTCGAGAAGCCGTAGGCCTGGCCGGCGAGCATCGCCGCGGAGATCGGGATCGCCGACATGTTCTGCACGCCGCCGGCGACCACGAGGTCCTGGGTGCCCGACATGACCCCCTGCGCGGCGAAGTGCACCGCCTGCTGCGAGGAGCCGCACTGGCGGTCGATGGTCACACCCGGCACGTGGTCGGGAAGGCCCGCGACCAGCCAGGCGGTGCGCGCCACGTCGCCGGCCTGCGAGCCGATGGTGTCGCAGCAGCCCAGGACCACGTCGTCGACGGCGCCGGCGTCGATCCCGGTACGCCGCACCAGCGCGGCGATCGAGTGCGCGGCCAGGTCGGCGGAGTGCACGCCGGCCAGGGCTCCCCCGCGCCTGCCGACCGGGCTGCGCACGGCGTCGATGATGTAGGACTCGGGCATGTCAGGGCCTTTCGGTGGAGATCCCGTCGAGCAGGATCGTGAGGTACTGGTCGGCGATCTCGACGTGGCTGTGCTTCCCGCCGGGGCGGTACCACTTCACCGCCACCCAGACGGTGTCGCGGATGAAGCGGTAGGTGAGCTCGATGTCGAGGTCGTCGCGCAGCGCCCCGCTCTCGACGCCCTCGGTGAGCAGCGCGACCCACACCCCGCGCGACTGGGCGTTGCGCTCGGCGAGGTAGCCGAAGCGCTCGAAGCCGCCGAGGTAGCCGGCGTCGTTCTGGAAGATCGCGACCTCGTGCGGGTGCTGGTCGATCGCCTCGAACGACAGCCGCACCGCCCGGTCGATCTTGGTGCGCGCGTCGTCGTCGCTGGCCAGCACGGCGTCGTACGCCGCGAAGAGCTCCTCCTGGAAGGTCGAGAGGATCTCGTCGACCATCGACTCCTTGGAGTCGAAGTGGTGGTAGAGGCTGCCGGAGAGGATGCCGGAGGCCTCGGCGATGTCGCGCACCGTGGTGTTCTTGAAGCCCCGTTCGGCGAAGAGCCCGGCCGCGATCCCCAGCAGCTCGGTACGACGGGTGGGGGCGGTGGACGGCTCGGTGCTCATGGGTCCAGTCTCCTAGGCCTGCTGGCTGGAGACGGCGACGACCTCGCCGGTCATGTAGGAGGCGTAGTCGCTGGCCAGGAAGACCATCACGTTGGCGACCTCCCACGGCTCGGCGGCGCGGCCGAAGGCCTCGCGCTGCTTGAGCTCGTGGAGCAGCTCGTCGGAGGTGACCTTGGCCAGGAACGGGTGCATCGCCAGGCTGGGCGACACGGCGTTGACACGGATGCCGTGCGGGGCCAGGTCGACGGCCGAGCAGCGGGTCAGCGCCATCACCCCGGCCTTCGCGGCGGCGTAGTGCGCCTGGCCCTCCTGGGCGCGCCAGCCGATGACGGAGGCGTTGTTGACGATGACGCCGCGCGTGCCGGCGGCGACCATCCGCTGCCCGGCCGCGCGCACGCAGCGGAAGGTGCCGGTCAGGGTGATGTCGAGGACCCGGCTCCACTGCTCGTCGGTCATCTCGAGCACCGAGGCGGTGCCGCCGAGGCCCGCGTTGTTGATCATCACGTCGACGCCGCCGAGCCCGTCGGCCACGTCGAGCAGCGCGGCGACCTGGGCCTCGTCGGTGACGTCGCAGACCTGCTGGCGCACCCGGTCGGCGCCGAACTCGGCGGCCAGCGCCTCCTCGGCCTCGGCGAGCCGCCGCGCGTGGGTGTCGCTGAACACGACCGCCCTCGCGCCCTCCTCCAGCACGCGGCGCACGACGGCGGCGCCGATGCCGGCGCCGGCCGCGGCGGTGACCACCACGACCTTGCCGGCCAGCAGGTCGTGGCCGGGCACGTAGTCGGGCACCGGCTGCTCGGGGCGTTCGGCGGTCATCGGGCTCCCTGCGTCGAGGTGGTCGGGGTCGTGGGTCGGGGTTCACGCGGCAGGCCGAGCACCCGCTCGGCGAGGATGGTGCGCTGCACCTCGTCGCTGCCGCCGTAGATCGTGTCGGCGCGGCTGAAGAGGAAGAGCCGCTGGTGCGGGTCGAGGTCGTACGCCGCCCCGCGCGCGGTGAGCCCGTCGGCGCCGGCGACCTGCATCGCGAGCTCGCCGAGCCGGCGGTGCCAGCCGCCCCAGACGAGCTTGGCGATCGAGGCGGCCCCGCCGCCGGCGGCGGAGTCGGAGCCGGCGGTCACCGCGGAGAGCCCGCGCAGCGCGTTGACCCGCATCACCTCGAGCTCGACGGTGGCCTGCGCGAGGCGGTCGCGCAGCACCGGGTCGTCGTACGAGCCGTTGGCGCGGGCGCGCTCGACGACGGTCTCGAGCTCGCGGGCGAAGCCGACCTGCTGGCCCAGGGTCGAGACGCCGCGCTCGAAGCCGAGCAGGCCCATCGCCACGCCCCAGCCGCGGCCGGGCTCGCCGACGACCATCGCGGCGTCGGTGCGGGCGCCGGTGAGGAAGACCTCGTTGAACTCCGAGCCGCCGGTGATCTGCTCGATCGGGCGCACCTCGACGCCCTCCTGGTCGAGCGGCACCAGCAGGAACGAGAGCCCCTCGTGGCGCTGCGAGCCGGGCTCGGTGCGCGCCAGGACGAAGCACCACTGGGAGAGGTGGGCCAGCGACGTCCACACCTTCTGCCCGTCGACCACCCACTCCTCGCCACCGGGGCCGGGCTCGAGGCGCGCGCGGGTCTGGACGTTGGCGAGGTCGGAGCCGGCGCCGGGCTCGGAGTAGCCCTGGCACCACAGCTCGGTGGCCGCGACGATCGGCGGCAGGAAGCGCTGCTGCTGCTCGGGGGTGCCGAACGCGATGAGGGTGGGCCCGAGCAGCTCCTCGCCGAGGTGGTTGACCCGGGCGGGGGCGTCGGCGCGGGCGTACTCCTCGTGGAAGATCACCTGCTGCATCAGGCTGAGGCCCCGGCCGCCGTGCTCGACCGGCCAGCCCAGCGCGGTCCAGCCGTGCGCGGCGAGGTGCTGGTTCCAGGCCAGCCGCTCGTCGTGGGCCTCGTGGTCGCGGCCGGGGCCGCCGAGGCCCTTGAGCGCGGCGAAGTCGCCGGTGAGGTGGTCGCCGAGCCACGTGCGCACCTCGGTGCGGAAGGCCTGCTCCTCGGCGGAGTAGCTCAGGTCCATGGTTCTCCTCTCAGCGACCAGGCGCTACGGTAGCCTACCAAGCACTTGTTTGGTCCAGGTCAGCCCGAGAAGAGGAGCGCCCCGGTGGCCCACCCCCCGACCGTGCCCGCGGCCCTCCGGGCGGTCGCCCGGGAGCACCCCGAGCGACCGGCCGTGGTCGACGGCGAGACGTCGCTGACCTTCGCCGAGCTCCACGAGGCGGTGCGCGCCGCCGCCCGCGGCTACCTCGCCCTCGGCCTGCGCCCCGGCGACCGGGTCTGCGTGTGGGCGCCGAACAGCTGGCGCTGGGTGGTCGCCGGCCTCGCGGCGACGTACGCCGGCGGGGTGCTGGTGCCGGTCAACACCCGCTACCGCGGTGAGGAGGTCGCCGACGTCGTGGCCCGCTCGCGGGCCCGGGTCTGCGTGGTCGCCGACGGGTTCCTGGGCCGCTCCCAGGTGGCCGAGCTGCGCGCCGCGCTGCCGGGGCTCGACGAGCAGGCGGCCGTCGTGGTCGTCGGCGACGGCGAGGCCCCGCCCTCCACCACGGCGTACGACGACCTCGCGGGCCTGGGCGCGCAGGTCACCGACGCCGACCTCGACGCACGCGTGGCGGGCGTGGGGCCCGACGACGTCGCCGACATCCTCTTCACCTCCGGCACCACCGGGCGCTCCAAGGGGGTGCTGACCGCGCACCGCCAGACGCTGATGGCCGCCGAGCGCTGGACCAGCACCTGCCGGGTCACCGCCGAGGACCGCTACCTGGTGATCAGCCCGTTCTTCCACTCCTACGGCTACAAGGTCGGCATCGTCTCGAGCCTGCTGACCGGCTGCGCGCTCCACCCGGTGGCGGCTTTCGACACCGAGCAGGTGCTGGCGATGATCGAGCGGGAGCGGCTCACGATCTGCCCCGGCGCCCCGACGATCTTCCACTCGCTGCTGGAGTCGCCGTCGTTCCCCACGACCGACACCTCGTCGCTGCGGCTGGCCAACATGGGCTCGGCCAGCATCCCGCCGCGGCTGATCGAGCGGATGCTCGACGAGCTCTCCTTCGAGCTGGTCGTCCCGGCCTACGGCATGACCGAGTGCGTGGTCGCCACGATGTGCCGCCCCGGCGACCCCGACGAGGTCATCGGCACCACCAACGGCCGGGTCGTCGACGGGGTCGAGATGCGGGTCGTCGACCCGCAGTCGGGCGCCGTGCTCGGCCCGGGCGAGGTCGGCGAGATCCAGCTGCGCGGCGAGATGGTGATGCTGGGCTACCTCGACGACCCCGAGGCCACCGCCGAGGCGGTCGAGCCCGACGGCTGGCTGCACACCGGCGACCTCGGCACCGTCGACGCCGACGGCAACATGCGCATCACCGACCGGCTCAAGGACATGTACATCTGCGGCGGCTTCAACGTCTACCCCGCCGAGGTCGAGGCCGTGCTGGCCCGCCTCGACGGCGTGGTCGAGGCCGCGGTGGTCGGGGTCCCCGACGAGCGGATGGGCGAGGTCGGCGCGGCGTACGTCGTCGCCCGGGCCGGCCACGACCTGACCCCCGACGACGTGGTGGCGTTCCTGCGCGAGCGGCTGGCGAACTTCAAGGTCCCGCGCCACGTCGAGCTCGTCGACGAGCTGCCCCGCAACGCCTCCCTCAAGGTGCTCAAGGCCGAGCTGCGAGCCCGCACGACGACGAAGGACGACCGATGGACCTGACGCTCAGCGACGACGAGCGGGCCTTCCAGGCCGAGGCACGGGAGTGGCTGGCCGCGCACGTGCCGACGCCCCCGCTGCCGTCGATGGACACCGAGGCGGGCTTCCGCGCCCACCAGGAGTGGGAGGCCCGGCTCGCCGAGGCGCGGTGGTCGGTCGTGTCGTGGCCCGAGGAGCTCGGGGGCCGCGGCGCCTCGCTGGTCGAGTGGGTGGTCTTCGAGGAGGAGTACTACCGCGCCGGCGCACCCGGCCGGGTCTCCCAGAACGGGATCTTCCTGCTGGCCCCGATCCTCTTCGAGCACGGCACCCCCGAGCAGCAGCGCCGCTTCCTGCCCTCGATGGCCACCGGCGAGCAGGTGTGGGCGCAGGCTTGGTCGGAGCCCGGGGCGGGCTCCGACCTGGCCTCGCTGACCTCGACCGCGCGCCGCGACGAGGCGCGCGGCGGCTGGGTGCTCGACGGGCAGAAGACCTGGTCGTCGCGGGCGTCGTACGCCGACTGGGGCTTCGGGCTGTTCCGCTCCGACCCGCAGGCCCAGCGGCACGCCGGGCTGACCTACTTCCTCTTCCCGCTCGACGCCCAGGGCGTCACCGTGCGCCCGGTCGCGCAGCTCGACGGCGAGCCGGGGTTCGCCGAGATCTTCCTCGACGGCGTGTTCGTGCCCGACTCCGACGTGCTGGGCGCACCCGGCGACGGCTGGCGGGTCGCGATGAGCACCGCCGGGAACGAGCGCGGGCTCTCGCTGCGCTCCCCAGGCCGCTTCTGCGCCGCCGCCGACCGGCTGGTCGACCTCTGGCGGCGGCACGGCGAGGAGGTGCCCTCGGCCGCCGCGGGCGTCGTGGACGCCTGGGTCCGGGCGCAGGCCTACCGGCTCTACACCTGGGGCACCGTGACCCGGCTGGCCGGGGGCGGCGACATGGGCGCGGCCGGCTCGGTCAACAAGGTCTTCTGGTCCGAGCTCGACATCGCGCTGCACGAGAGCGCCCTCGACCTGCTCGGCCCGGCCTCGGAGGTCGACTCCGCCTGGCTCGACGGCTACCTCTTCTCGCTGTCGGGGCCGATCTACGCCGGCACCAACGAGATCCAGCGCAACATCGTGGCCGAGCGCATCCTCGGCCTGCCCCGCGAGCCGAAGGGAACCGGTCGATGAGGTTCGTGCCCACGCCCGAGCAGGACGACTTCGCCGGCTCGCTCGAGCGGCTGCTGGGCGCGGCCGGCACCGCCGGTGTCGCCCGCGCCTGGGCGGCCGACGACACCGGCCCGGGCCTGGCGCTGTGGCGACGGCTGGCCGAGCAGGGCGTGAGCGCGCTGCTGGTGCCCGAGGAGGCCGGCGGGATGGGTGCGGGCCCCGTCGAGATGGTGCTGGCCCTCGAGGCCCTGGGCCGCCACGCGGTGCCGGGGCCGTGGGTCGAGTCGGTGGCGTTCCTGCCGGCCCTGCTCGGGGACGGCCCGGTCGTCGAGGCGCTGGCCGAGGGGGCGGTGGGCAGCGTCGCCCTGGCCCCGCACGTGCCCCACGCCCTCGACGCCGACGTCGCCGACCACCTGTACGCCGTCGTCGGCGGCGGGCTCGTGGGCGCGAGCGCCGGCGAGCGGCACACCTCGGTCGACCGCACCCGCCGCCTCTTCACGCTCACGCCCGAGGGGGCGCCCCAACCGGGCGCCGGCGACCTCGGTCGCGCCTTTGACACCGCCGTGCTCGCCACCGCCGCCCAGCTGCTGGGTGCGGGCGAACGACTCCTCGCCGACACCGTCACCTACGTCAAGCAGCGCCGCCAGTTCGGCCGCGAGATCGGCTCCTACCAGGCGGTCAAGCACCGGCTCGCCGACGTGCGGATCGCCCTCGACTTCGCCCGTCCGCTGGTGCACGGCGCCGCGCTGGCCGACCCGGCCACCTTCTGCCGCGACGTCTCGGCCGCCAAGCTGGCCGCCGCCGACGCGGCGTACCTGGCCTCGCGGGTGGCGCTCCAGGCGCACGGCGCGATCGGCTACACCCTCGAGCTCGACCTGAGCCTGTGGATCACCAAGGTGCGCGCGCTGGTCGCGGCCTGGGGCACCACCGCGTTCCACCGCGACCGGGTGCTGGCCGCGCTCGTCGCCGAGCGCGGGGCGGTGTCCTGATGGAGCTCGGGCTCAGCGAGGAGCAGACCGAGCTCGCCGCCACGCTGCGCGCGCTGCTGGCCAGGCGGGCCGACAGCGGCGCCGTCCGCGCCGCGGCCGACTCGCCGGCCGGCCACGACCCCGCCCTGTGGCAGGTGCTCTGCGAGCAGGTCGGGGTGGCCGCGCTGGCGGTGCCCGAGGAGCACGACGGGGCCGGGGCCTCGGCGTTCGAGACCTGCGTGGTGCTGGAGGAGCTGGGGCGCTGCCTGGCGCCCAGCCCGCTGCTCGCCTCCCTCGTGGTCGCCGAGACGCTGCTCGCCAGCGGGTCCGCCGAGGCCTGCGCCCGGCTGCTGCCGCGGGTCGCCGCCGGCGAGGTGGCCACGCTCGCCTGGGCCGGGCTGACCGGGCCCGGTCGCACCGAGCCGGTGCGCGCGGTCGGGTCGCGGCTCAGCGGCACGGTGGGGCCGGTGCTCCTCGGCGACGTCGCCGAGGTGCTGCTGGTCGCGGCCCGCACCGAGGAGGGCGTGGCGCTCTTCGAGGTCGACCCGTCGGCGACCGGCCTGACCCGCACCCGCACGCCCGCGATGGACACCACCCAGCGCCTGGCCACGCTCGGGCTCGACGACGTCGAGGCCACGCCCGTCGTCGCCGACGCCACCGCGGCGCTGGCCCGGGCCCACCTGGTCGGCACCGTCGGGGTCGCCGCGCTGCAGGTCGGCGCCGCCCAGCGCGGGCTCGACATGACGGTGGCCTACTCGAAGGAGCGGGTGCAGTTCGGGCGCCCGATCGGCTCCTTCCAGGCGCTCAAGCACCGGATGGCCGACATGCTGGTGCTCGTCGAGACGGCGCGCTCGATCGCGTGGGCGGCGGCGTACGCCGTCTCGGTCGGCGCGCCCGACGCCCCGCGGCTGGCGGCCAGCGCCGGCTCGTGGTGCTCCGACGCGCTCGAGCAGGTGGCGGCCGAGACCGTGCAGATGCACGGCGGGATCGCGATCACCTGGGAGCACGACGCCCAGCTGCTCTTCAAGCGCGCGCACGCGCTGGGCCAGCTCTTCGGCCAGGCCCACGAGCACCGGCGCGCCGTCCTGGCCTGAGCGCGCCGCGAGGGAGTTTCATCGGGCACCCGATGAACCTGTCGCCGCAACCATGAACCTTCATCGTCCCGCCAGGAGGTCCATCGGGGACCCGATGAAACTCCCGCCGCGGGCCCGACGGCCGTCAGTCCCGCATCGGCACCCGTACGCCGCGCTCGTCGGCCACCTCGACGGCGCGGTCGTAGCCGGCGTCGACGTGGCGGATGACGCCCATGGCGGGGTCGTTGGTCAGGACCCGCTCGATCTTCTGCGCGGCCAGGTCGGTGCCGTCGGCGACGCACACCTGCCCGGCGTGGATGGAGCGGCCCATGCCGACCCCGCCGCCGTGGTGGATCGAGACCCAGGTGGCGCCCGAGGCGGTGTTGACCAGCGCGTTGAGCAGCGCCCAGTCGGCGATCGCGTCGGAGCCGTCGAGCATCGCCTCGGTCTCGCGGTAGGGCGAGGCGACCGAGCCGCAGTCGAGGTGGTCGCGCCCGATCACCACGGGGGCCTTGAGCTCGCCGTTGGCGACCATCTCGTTGAACCTCAGCCCGGCGCGGTGCCGCTCGCCGTACCCCAGCCAGCAGATGCGTGCGGGCAGGCCCTGGTAGGCGACCCGCTCACCGGCCATGGTGATCCACTTGTGCAGCCGCTCGTACTCCGGCTTCTCGTCGGCGGGGAACAGCTCGAGGATCGCCTTGTCGGTGGCGGCGATGTCGGCGGGGTCGCCCGAGAGCGCGGCCCAGCGGAACGGACCCTTGCCCTCGCAGAAGAGCGGACGGATGTAGGCGGGCACGAAGCCGGGGAACTCGAAGGCGCGGTCGTAGCCGCCCTTGCGGGCCTCGTCGCGGATCGAGTTGCCGTAGTCGAAGACCTCGGCGCCGGCGTCCTGGAAGCCCACCATCGCCCGCACGTGCGCGGCCATCGAGGCCTGCGCGGCCTTCGTGAAGCCAGCGGGGTCGGCGGTGCGCTCGCGCTCCCAGTCCTCGAAGGCCACCCCGGCGGGCAGGTAGTAGAGCGGGTCGTGCGCGGAGGTCTGGTCGGTGACGACGTCGATCGGGGCACCCCGCTCGAGCAGCTCGGGCAGCACCTCGGCGGCGTTGCCGAGCACCCCGATCGAGAGCGGGCGGCGCTCGTCGCGCGCGGCGACGGCCAGCTCGAGGGCGTGGTCGAGGGAGTCGGCGCGCACGTCGAGGTAGCGGTGCTCGATGCGCCGCTCGATGCGCGCGGGGTCGCACTCGACGCAGATCACGACCCCGTCGTTCATGGTCACCGCCAGCGGCTGCGCCCCGCCCATGCCGCCGAGCCCGGCGGTGAGGGTGATGGTGCCGGCCAGGGTGCCGCCGAACCGCTTGTCGGCGACCGCCGCGAACGTCTCGAAGGTGCCCTGCAGGATGCCCTGGGTGCCGATGTAGATCCACGACCCCGCGGTCATCTGCCCGTACATCGTCAGCCCGAGGTCCTCCAGCCGGCGGAACTCCTCCCAGTTGGCCCAGTCGCCGACCAGGTTGGAGTTGGCGATCAGCACCCGCGGCGCCCACTCGTGGGTGCGCATCACGCCCACGGGCTTGCCCGACTGCACCAGCAGGGTCTCGTCGTCGGCGAGGTCGCGCAGGCTGCGCACCAGCGCGTCGTACGCCGCCCAGCTGCGCGCCGCCTTGCCGGTGCCGCCGTAGACGACGAGGTCCTCGGGGCGCTCGGCGTTGGCCGGGTCCAGGTTGTTCATCAGCATCCGCAGCGGCGCCTCGGTCTGCCAGGAGCGGGCGCTGAGGGTGGTGCCGGTGGCGGCGTGGACGGGCAGGCGGTGGTTGGTCATGCGAGCTCTCCGATCACGGACTCGGCGGCGCCCAGGACGGCGCCGGAGGCGACCAGACCGACGGCGGTCTCGATCTCCGGGGACAGGTGGCGGTCGGGGCCGGGGCCCTCGACCCCGGCGTCGCGCAGCAGCGCCACGACCGCGGCGGTGGCGGGCGAGGGCTCCAGCGGGGCGCGCAGGTCGAGCGCGCGGGCCGCGGTGAGGACCTCGATGGCCACGACCCGGGTGAGCCCGTCGACGGCGCGGCGCAGCTTGCGCGCGGCCGACCAGCCCATCGAGACGTGGTCCTCCTGCATGGCGCTGGAGGGGATGGAGTCGACCGAGGCCGGGGCGGCCAGGCGCTTCATCTCCGAGACGACGGCGGCCTGGGTGTACTGCGCGATCATCAGCCCGGAGTCGACGCCCGGGTCGTGGGCCAGGAACGGCGGCAGCCCGTGGTTGCGGGCCTTGTCGAGGAAGCGGTCGGTGCGCCGCTCGCTGATCGAGGCGACGTCGGCGGCGACGATGGCCAGGAAGTCGAGGGCGTAGGCGACCGGGGCGCCGTGGAAGTTGCCGTTCGACTCCACGCGTCCCTCCTCGGCCAGCACCACCGGGTTGTCGACGGCGCTGGCCAGCTCGCGCGAGGCGACCAGGTCGCAGTGCTCGAGGGTGTCGCGGGCGGCGCCGTGCACCTGCGGCGCGCAGCGCAGCGAGTAGGCGTCCTGCACGCGGTGGCAGTCGGGCCCGCGGTGGGAGGCCATGATCGCCGAGCCGTCGAGCAGCCGGACCAGGTTGGCGGCCGAGGCGGCCTGGCCGGGGTGCGGGCGCAGGGCCTGCAGCTCGGCGGCGAAGACCCGGTCGGTGCCGAGCTGGCCCTCGACCGACATGGCCGCGGCGATGTCGGCGGTGCGCAGCAGCACCCGCAGGTCGGCGATCGCCAGCACCAGCATGCCGAGCATCCCGTCGGTGCCGTTGATCAGCGCGAGGCCCTCCTTGGCGGCCAGCTCGACCGGGCGCAGCCCCGCGGCGGCCAGCGCGTCGGCGGCGGGCACGAGCGCACCGGCGGCGTCGCGCACCATGCCCTCCCCCATCAGCGCCAGCGCGCAGTGCGAGAGCGGCGCGAGGTCTCCCGAGCAGCCCAGCGAGCCGTGCTCGTGGACCACCGGGGTGATCCGGTGGGTGAGCAGGTCGGCCAGCAGCTGGGCGGTCTCCAGGCGGATGCCGGTGTGGCCGGTGGCCAGCGTCGAGAGCCGCAGCAGCATCAGCCCGCGGGTCACCTCGGCCTCGACCTCGGGCCCCGACCCGGCCGCGTGCGAGCGCACCAGCGAGCGCTGCAGCTGGGCGCGCAGGTCGGTGGGGATGTGGCGGGTGGCCAGGGCGCCGAACCCGGTCGAGATGCCGTACGCCGGCGTGCTGGCCGCGGCCAGCTCCTCGACCACCGCGCGGGCCCGCTGGATCGCCTCCACCGCGTCCTGTCCCAGGTGCACCCCGGCGCCCCCGCGGGTGACCGCCACCAGCTCCTGCGGGCTGACGGGACCCACGCCCAGCGTGATGGTCGCCGAGGGCGGGGCGGTGGTGGGGCTCGTGTGCTGCTGCATGGGTCCATGCTCCGACCGCGCCCGGCGTCCCGGAAGGGGTCGAGCGGTCACCGGTGTCTCGGATGCGAGACCCAGACGCCGAGGACTGACAGGTGCCTCCCAGGTGGGCCCGAGGGTCGTGCCAGGGCCGCTGCGCAGGCTGGCCCCGACCCACTCAACGACACGAGGAGGTGCGACATGCGTCGCACAGCAACGTTCACCGCCGGGGTCGTCCTGGCCGCCACCGCCGGCACCGGCATCGCCGCCTGGGGGGTGCCCGCCCTGGCCGAGACCACCTCGGAGCAGAGCACCGACCAGAGCACCGAGCAGGGCACCGACAAGGAGGACCGGCGCGCGCAGATGCAGGGTGCGCTGGGCGAGGCGCTGGCCGCCGAGCTCGGCCTCGACGCCGACGAGGTCACCGCCGCCCTGGAGAAGGTGCAGTCCGAGCTGCGCACCGAGATGCAGGCTGAGCACCTCGCGCAGCTCGAGGAGCGACTTGCGGCTGCGGTCGAGGCCGGCGAGCTCACCCAGGAGGAGGCCGACGAGATGCTCGAGCGCGCCGAGTCCGGCGAGCTGCGCGGCCCCCGCGGGCACGGCGGCCCCGGCGGACCGGGCGGTCGCGACGGGGAGCGGCCCGGCAGCGACCAGGACGGCGACGAGGACGGCACCCAGGACGGCACCGCCGAGTCCGAGGACAGCAGCACCAGCCTCTGAGCCCTGCACGCACGACGAAGCCCGCCCCGGCAGGACCGGGGCGGGCTTCGGTGCGCCTGCGCTCAGGCGGAGACGGTGGCGCCGTTCCACTCGAACTTGCGGAAGGGCTCGTCCACGGGCGTGCGCGCGAGGTGGTTGGTGTAGTTCGACATCACCTTCTGGGAGACGCCGAGGACGACCTCGAGGACCTGGCGCTTGGTGAAGCCGGCGTCGAGGAAGGCCTGCACGCCCGCCTCGTCGACGTCGCCGCGGTCGCGGACCACGGCGAGGGTGAAGGTGCGCAGCGCCTCGAGGCGCGCCTCGGGCAGCGGGGTGCCGTCGCGCAGCGCGTCGGTGATGGCCGAGTCCACCTTCATGCCGTGCGCGATGGCGGTGTGGGCGGGCACGCAGTAGTGGCACGCGTGCTCGACGTTGACGCTCTGCCACACCACCGTCAGCTCCTCCTTGTCGAAGCTGGAGTCGAGGAAGAGCTGGTGGACCTGCTGGTAGGCCTCGAGCAGGCCCGGGGCCTCGGCCATCGTGGCGTGCAGGCCGGGGATCATCCCGTTCTGCTTGCGCGAGCGGGCCAGCAGCTCCTTGCTGCCCTCGGGTGCGGTGGTCTCGTCGTGCAGCTGGAAGTCGGTCATGGTGCTCCCTCTCGTGGCGGTTCGGCGGCGCGCGGCGGAGCGCGTCGTCGCTTCAGTACCGAACGGTACACAATGACTGGGTGATTCGCTACTAGGCGGTTCCAAAGTCGGGGGCGAGCGCGTACGATGGGCCCATGAGCACCACGACGACGCTGACGCCCAAGGGCTCGGTGGGCCGACCTCGGCTCTACGACGAGGAGACCGTGCTCGAGTCGCTGACCTCGCTGTTCTGGCGACAGGGCTACACCCAGACCTCCATGGCCGACATCGTGGAGGCCAGCGGCGTGCACAAGCCCAGCCTCTACCGCACGTTCGGGTCCAAGGAGGAGCTCTTCGCCACGGTGCTGCGGCGCTACCTCGCCGAGCGGATCGCCATGTTCGCCGCCACCATCGGGTCGGCCGGCGAGGGCGTCGCGGCGGTGCACGCGTTCCTGGAGGCCTTCGAGGCCGACGCGGTCTCCGAGCGCGGCCGCGACGGCTGCCTGATGGTGATGGCCTCCAACGAGCTGCGTGGCCAGCTGCCCGGCTACGACTTCGCCACCGACTACCGCCGCCAGATGCGCGAGCAGCTCGGCGTCCTGGTCTCGCGCGCCACCGACCCCGCCGACGAGCAGCTGGTCGGCAGACGCGCCGACCTGTTGACCACCTGCCTGCTCGGTGTGCAGGTCATCCTGCGCTCCGGCGCCGACGCCGACGACGTCCACCGCTACCTCGCGGCGCTGCACGACACCGTCGACACCTGGTAGCCGCCCGCGCGCTCGGTGCCGACCCCCGGGAAGGAAGCAGGCCCGGCCGCGCGGGGCGCGGACCGGGCCGGGGGTCCATCTGGTGGATCTGCTGTACGTGGTGGAGCTGAGGGGATTCGAACCCCTGACCTTCTCATTGCGAACGAGACGCGCTACCAACTGCGCCACAGCCCCATCGCGCCCGAAGACGCGGGTTGAACGCTAGCACCCGGGCCGCGCCGGACCGAATCCACCCCCGCCCGGGTCGGGCTCAGGAACCGACCGCGCGCCCCTCGTCGCCCTGGTCGCGCTGGGCACGGCGCTCACGCTCGGCCTGGTCGCTCTCGCGGGCCAGTGCGGCGTCGATCTCGGTGCGGCCCGAGGTCCACACGCCGGTCGAGTCGAGGTCGATGGTGCGCACGGTGCGGCGGGCCGCGGCGGGCTTCGTGACGTACGTCGGCAGGGTCACCGGCATCATCTCCCAGCCGCCGGCGGGCAGCTCGACCGCCTCCTCGGCCACCACCGGGACCTCCTCGGTGGCCGGCCCCTCCTCCTCGGCGGCCGGGGCGGCGGTCGCGGGGTCGACCGGCTCGCCCTGGGCGTCGTCGTTCTCGTCGGTGTCGCCGACGGGCACCGCCGGGATGCGCGCGAGCGGTCCGGCGAGGCCGGTCTCGCGGCGCACCATCAGCCGGCAGGCGACCAGCCAGGCGACCAGGAGCACACCGGGCACGCCGAGGTAGCCGGGCGCCACGACCCCGGTCAGGGCCAGCACCCCCACCACCACGAGCGCCCCGAGCAGCGCCATCAGCACCCGACGGCGACGGCGGGCGGCGCGGTTGGCGGCCTCGCGGCGCTGGGCCGGGGTCCGCAGCGGCGGCAGCGCCGAGGCGTCGAGCGAGGCCTCGACCGAGGCAGCGCTGGCCTTGGTGACCACCACCGGCGGCGCGGCGGCGCGACCGGGGGTGACGACCAGGCGCGCGGAGCGGCGGGTGACCGGCTCGCGGCGGGCCAGCACCCGCATGGTCTGGCTGAAGCGGTCGACCGAACGGCTGCGCACCACGTCGTCGTGGTGCTTGAGCGCCTTCGGGACCAGGTAGACGGCCCACGCCACAGCGAGGGCGACGAAGATCAGTGCGCTCAGGTCCACGGGGTCGACCCTAGGTCCGCTAGCGCAGGGTGGGGTGGATGTCTACACGTGTGTCGCAAATTGCTGGTGTGACTGGTGGGGTTTCTGGCCTCACAGACCCGGCGCTCAGCCCCCGACCCGGCTCACCAGCCCGCCGGGCGGCACGTCCTCGACGGTGACGGCGTAGAGCCGGTGGTCGCGCCAGTCGCCGTCGATGTGCAGGTAGCGCGGGGCGTAGCCGACCTCGTGGGCGCCCAGCTTCTCGGCCACGCGCAGCGAGTTGGAGTTCTCGGGGCGGATCGCGATCTCGACGCGGTGCAGGCCCAGCTCGGCGAAGGCGTGGTCCAGGACCATCGCGACCGCCAGCGGCATGATCCCGCGCCCGGCGAAGCGCCGGTCGATCCAGTAGCCCACCGACCCGAACTGCGCGGAGCCGCCGACCACGTTGTTGAGGGTCACCTGCCCGGCGAACTCGCCGCCGACCTCGACCACGAAGGGGTACGTCGTGCCTTGGCGCGCCTGGCGCCGCATCCGCCACACCAGCGCCCGGAACGTCGTGGGCCGCGGGTCTCCCCCCGGCGGGACGGTGGCGTCCCACGGCACCAGCCAGGTGGCGTTGGCCTGCCGGGCGCGCCGCCACGCCTCGGCGTCGGCGACCCGCATCGGTCGCAGCACCACCTCACCGTGGCGCAGCCGCACCGGCCACCCGCGCCGACCGCGCAGGCGGGAGCGGCTCAATGGTCGCTCCCGACGACCTGCTCGGCGGCGTGCACCAGCACCGGCGCCAGCACCTCGAGGCCGTCCTTCACCCCGCCGCGCGAGCCCGGGAGGTTGACCACCAGGCAGGAGCCGACCAGGCCGGCCAGCCCGCGCGAGAGCATCGCGGTCGGCACCCCCTTGGCCAGGCCGTGGGCGCGGATCGCCTCGGCGATGCCGGGCACCTCGCGCTCCAGCAGCGACCGGGTCGCCTCGGGGGTGCGGTCGGTCGGGGTCAGCCCGGTGCCGCCGGTGGTGAGCACCACCCGGGCGCCCGCCGCGACGGCGGCGGCGATGGCCTCGCGCACCGGGTCGCCGTCGGGCACCACCACCGGCTCGTCGACCACGAAGCCCAGCTCGCGCAGGGCCGTGACGATCAGCGGGCCGGTGGTGTCGTCGTACACCCCGGCCGCGGCACGGTTGGAGGCGACCACGACCCCGGCGAGCAGGCTCACGGCCGCGCCCAGTCGCCCGAGCGTCCGCCGCTCTTGGTCTCGACCCGCACGTCGGTGATGACGGCGGCCTTGTCGACGGCCTTGACCATGTCGACCACGGTCAGCGCGGCGACCGAGACGGCCGTCAGCGCCTCCATCTCGACGCCGGTGCGGTCGGTGGTGCGCACGGTCGCGGCGATCTCGACGGCGTCGTCGGCGACCGCCAGGTCGACCTCGACGCCCGAGAGCGCGAGCGGGTGGCACAGCGGGACCAGCGACGGGGTCTGCTTGGCGCCCATGATCCCGGCCAGCCGCGCCACCGCGAGCGCGTCGCCCTTGGGCACGCCCTCACCGCGCAGCAGCGCCACGACCTGCGCCGAGACCAGCACCCGGCCCGAGGCGCGGGCGGTGCGCGCGGTCACGGCCTTCTCGGAGACGTCGACCATGCGGGCGGCGCCGTGCTCGTCGACGTGGGTCAGCCGGTCCTGCCCCGGCTCGCCCGACGCGCCGGCCATCAGTGGCCGCCCTCGAGACCGGAGTCGAGGTGGATCACGCCGACCTCGGCGCCCGCGGGCAGCTCGGTGACGTCCTCGGGGACGACGACCAGCGCGTCGGCCTCGGCGAGGTCGCCGACCAGGTGCGAGCCGGGGCCGCCGACCGGGCTGACCCGGCCGTGGCCGGGCTCGGTGGTGGCGCGCAGGAACTGGCGCCGCCCGGGCGGCGAGGAGATCGCGTGGGTCAGCCGCATCGGCACCTGCGGGCGCGAGACCGGGGTGAGCCCCATCATGGTGCGCAGCGCCGGCAGCACGAACATCTCGAAGGACAGGTACGACGACACCGGGTTGCCGGGCAGCGTGAAGATCAGCGTGTCGTCCTCGCCGACCGTGCCGAAGCCCTGCGGCTTGCCCGGCTGCATCGCCACCGGGCCGAACCAGACCGTGCCCAGCGGCGCGAGCGCCTCCTTGACCACGTCGTAGTCGCCCATCGAGATGCCGCCCGAGGTCACCACGACGTCGGCGCGCACCAGCTGGTCCTCGAGGGCGTCGAGGAAGGCGCGCGGCTGGTCGGGCACGATCCCGACCCGGTAGGCCAGCGCCCCGGCGCGGCGGGCGGCGGCGGCCAGCAGGAAGGAGTTGCCGTCGTAGATCGAGTCGTGGCCCAGGTCGGTGCCGGGCTCGCGCAGCTCGGTGCCGGTGGAGAGGATCACCACCCGCGGGCGGGGCCGCACCGCGATCGTCGAGCGGCCGACCGAGGCCAGCAGCCCCAGGTGGCGCGGGCCGAGCACGGTGCCCTCGTCGATGAGCAGGTCGCCGACGGCGACGTCCTCGCCCGAGCAGCGCACGTGCTGGCCGTCGGCGGGCGCCTTGTCGATGCGCACCCGGGCCACGCCGCGGTCGGTCCACTCGTAGGGCACCACCGCGTCGGCGCCGGCCGGCATCGGCGCGCCGGTCATGATCTTGGCCGCGGTGCCCGGCGAGAGCGCCAGCAGGCGGGCGTTGCCGGCGCCGATCTCGCCGACCACGGGCAGCTCGACCGGGGTGTCGGCCCCGGCGCCAGCCACGTCGGCGCGGTGCACGGCGTACCCGTCCATCGCGGAGTTGTCGAATGGCGGCAGCGGGATCGGCGAGACCACCGACTCGGCGGCGGCCAGGCCCAGCGACTCCATCAGGGGCTGCTGGTAGGCCGGCAGCGGGCGGACCGCGGCCAGGATCCGCTCGAGGTGCTCCTCGACGGTGATGGGCGCGTCAGGCATCCGGGTCGCCGCTCAGCACGGCACCCGGCTCGACGCGCTGGGCCGAGCGGCCCCCGACGGTGACGTCGCCGACCACCGAGACGCCGTGGCCGAAGGTGACGTCGCCCTCGATGCTGAGGCGCTGGGCCTGCTTCAACGACGGCGCGCCCTCGGGGAAGCGCTTGTCGAACTCGCCGACGAGCTTGTAGTAGGTCTCGTCGAGCTCGACGAACGGCACCTGCTCGGCCTCCTGGTCGAGCACGAAGTCCTTGCCGATGGCGTAGACGTCGGAGCGCAGCACCAGCAGGTCGTTGGTCGTCTTGACCGGCACGAAGCGGTCGCGGCCCACCTCGATCAGGCGGGCGCCCTCGAAGACCTCGATCGCCGCACCCATGGCGGTCTCGACCTGGATCACCTCGGGCGACTTCTTGTCGCCGGGGTCGACGTTCTTGACGTTCTTGATCAGCGGCAGGCCGAGGATGCCCTCGCGCTGGTCGAGGGCGTCCTTCATCGCCTGCAGGTCGAACCACAGGTTGTTGGTGGAGGTGAAGCGGTGCCGCTCGAGGTCGCCGAGCGCCGCCTTGTCCTCCTCGAGGGTCTGCGCGGTCTCCCGCAGCACGATCCGTCCGTCGCTCTTGCGTCGCGCGAAGTGACCGCCCTTGCGGTCCGAGGCGGTGCGGCGCACGGCCTCGATCGCGAACGGCGCCCCCGACGCGGCGAACCAGCCGGCGACCCGCGGGTCGGGCACGGCGCCGAGGTTGTCGGAGTTGGAGACGAAGACGTAGCGGTAGCCGGCCTCGATCAGCCGGTCGAGCAGGCCGGTGCCGCGCAGGGCGGTGTAGAGGTCGCCGTGCCCGGGCGGGCACCACTCGAGGTCGGGGTCCTTGGGCCAGCTGACCGGCGAGAGGTCCTTGACCAGGAGCTTGGGCTCCTTGTTCTGCAGGAACTCCAGGGGCAGGCCCGCGACCGGCAGGTCGTCGTAGCGCGCGAGCGCGTCCATGGTGTCGCCGGAGGTGCGGAAGGAGTTCATGAAGATGAGCGGCAGCCGCGCCTGGTGCTGCTGGCGCAGGTGCAGCACCTGGCGGGCGATGATGTCGAGGAACGACAGCCCGCGGCGCACGCACAGCAGCGACTTGGCCCGGTCCATGCCCATCGAGGTGCCGAGCCCGCCGTTGAGCTTGATGACCGCCGTCTCGGTGATCGCCCTCGTGGCGACCTCGTCGTCGACCTCGACGTCGGCCAGCGACTCCATGTCGACCGGCTCGATGCTCGACTCGGGGATCATCCCGGTCTCTCCGTGCTCGAGCAGGCGGTAGTAGTGCGCGAAGGTCTCGACAGCGACCTCGTCGACACCGGCGGCCTTCATCTTCTCGCGGGCAGCGCGCAAGCCAGGGGAACCCATACGACCGATCGTAGGCTCGACCCGTGCCTCGTGAGCAAACACCCTCCGGGTCCGCCGCCGCGGCGGCCAAGACGGCGCTGCGCGACCGGGTCGTCACCAGCCGGCGCCGGCGGCCGCTGCCCGAGCGCACCGAGGCCGCCCGGGCCGTGGCCGAGCACCTGCTGGCCAGCCCCGAGGTACGCCGCGCCGCCACCCTCGCGGCGTACGTCGCGGTGGGCAGCGAGCCCGGCACCGGGCTGCTCCTCGAGGCGCTGCGGACCTCGGGCCGCCGGGTGCTGCTGCCGGTGCTGCTGCCCGACGGCGACCTCGACTGGGCGACGTACGGCGGTGAGGAGCACCTGCGCCGCGCCCCGCTCGGCCTGCTCGAGCCCGACGGCGAGCGGCTGGGCCCCGACGCGGTCGCCGGCGCCGACGTGGTGCTGGTGCCCGGCCTCGCGGTGGCCGCCGACGGGCTGCGGCTCGGCCGCGGCGGCGGCTCCTACGACCGGGCCCTGGCCCGGGTGCCATTGGGCACCTTCACCTGCGTGCTGCTGCACGACGACGAGGTCGGCCTCGACGTCCCCCGCGAACCGCACGACCGCCCGGTCACCGCCGCCGCCTCCCCCTCCGGCCTGACCCGCTTCTGACCACCGCTGCTCGCGCGGCGAGGGCCCCACGGTTGGTTGAGCAGCGAGGGCCCCGCCGTTGGTTGAGCAGCGAGGGCCGAAGGCTCGAGCGTCGCCGAAACCCCGCGACCCCATGGCGTACAGGAGGCGCGCACCTCACCCGGTCTCGACGACCCCCGCTGGTTGAGCAGCGAGGGCCGAAGGCTCGAGCGTCGCCGAAACCCCGCGAGCACACGGCGTACAGCAAGCGCGCACCTCACCGGGTCTCGACGACGCTCCTCGCTGGCGCTCGTCACTGCTCGACCAACGGAGCGCCACCCGACGTACGGCGACCGCGCACCTCACCGGGTCTCGACGACGTTCCTCGCTGGCGCTCGTCACTGCTCGACCAACGGAGCGCCACCCGACGTACGGCGACCGCGCACCTCACCAGGTCTCGACGACGCTCCACCGACGGTCAGTCGGCGGGGCGCAGCACCAGCCGGTCCTCGGTGGCGTCGCTGACGGCGTCCTCGCCGAAGAGCCAGGGCAGGGTGTCGCCGACGGCCCAGAGGTCGGTCTGGTCGGTGTAGTGGGGGCTGGCGGGGTGCCCGGAGACGCCGGTGAGGTTGATCCAGCGCGAGGCGTCCCAGTCGCCGGGGCTGGTGACCAGGCGCATCGAGGGAGCCGCGGTGACGGTGTAGCCCTCGGCGGCGTCCCACGAGCTGGCGTCGACGATGCCGGAGCCGCCGCCGACGCCCCAGTCGTCGCGGTTGAGGAGGGCCTCGACGGGGGCGATCCCGGACTCCCCCAGCGTGGCCGAGCGCAGGTCGAGGCGGTGCACGTGGCCCCAGGTCCAGCTCTCGGCGTCACGCGCCTGGAGCCGCACGAGCTCGTCGCGGGCCTCGAGCATCGCGCGCTCGAGGGTGTCGTCGCGGCGCTCGACCTCCTCGGTCACCAGGTCGTCCCACCACCCGTCGTCGGGCTCGTCGAGCAGGTCGGCGACCACGGCCATCCAGCGCTGGCCGCCGTCGGGGGCGAGGTCGGCGGGCAGCTCGTCGGCGAAGAGCAGCTCGAGCAGGTTGGCCCACACGACGTTGTAGTACGCCGCCGCGGCGGAGTGCTCGCCCTCGGCGGGCTGGCTGAAGTCCCAGTCGTCCAGGAGCGCCTGGCCGTCGTCGGCGTAGCCGCGCGGCAGGTCGACGTCGAGCAGGTGGGGCACCAGCACCGGGGCCATCGGGTTGCGGGTGTCGAGCTGGATCTCGAGCATGTCGTCGACGTCGACGGGCCCGGCCTCGAGACGGTCGGTGAGCAGGGAGCGGATGCGCTCCGAGCGGGCGCCCCGGTCCCAGTCGTCGGTGAGGAAGAAGGGGTAGCGCGGGCCGACGACGGCCTGGTTGGCGGTGATGACGAACCCCTCGTCGGGGTCGAGCACGCTGGGCAGGGCGTCGTACGGCACGAAGGCCCCGGTCCAGTCGTTCTCGGGCAGCCAGCCGGCGGACGGCACGGTGCCGTCGTTGCCCGACTTGCGGATCGGGATGCGCCCGGGCGCCTGGTAGCCGATGTGCCCCTCGGTGTCGGCGTAGACCAGGTTCTGGGCGGGGGCCTCGAAGTCGGAGGCCGCGGCGCGGAAGGCGTCCCAGTCGCTGGCCAGGTTGAGCGCCAGGATCGCGTCGGCGGTGGTGCCGGGCTGCAGCGCGGTCCACTGCAGGGCGATCGCGGCCTCCTCGTCCTCGGGGACGAAGGTGCCGATGTCGTCACCGGTGGCCTCGGCGACCTCGCCGAGCTGCTCGGCGACGTCGGAGACCAGCGGGCCGTGGCTGCTGGTGCGCACCGTCAGTCGCACGTCCTGGCCGCCCTGCACCCGGATCACCTCCTCGCGGATCCGCAGCGGGCGCAGCTCGCCGTCGTGGAGCACGTCCTCGTCGGTGACCCGCTCGACGAAGAGGTCGGTGACGTCGGGCCCGAGGTTGGTGAACCCCCAGGCGATGTCGGCGTTGTGGCCGATGATGACGCCGGGCACACCGGAGAAGGTGAAGCCGCTGACGTCGAGCGGGCAGGCCGGGCCGACGTCGCGGCAGTGCAGGCCCATCTGCATCCACACACCGGGCAGGCTGGTGCCCAGGTGGGGGTCGTTGGCCAGCAGCGGGCTGCCCGAGGCGGTGTGCTCGCCCGCGACCACCCACGAGTTCGAGCCGATGCCCTCGCCGCGGCCGAGCCAGGCCGGCATCCGCGCCAGCCCGTCGCCCAGGTCGCGCAGGGCGGAGCGCTGGTCGGCCTCGAAGCCCGGGCGCAGCGGCACCCGTGTCTGGCCGCGCCGCGCGTCCTGCTCGTAGACCTGGTCGACGACCGCGCCCTGCGTCACGATCGGGGTGACCTCGTCGTAGGGGTAGGCGGGGAACAGCGCCGCCGCCCGCTCCTCGCCCACCGCGTCGGCGCTGAGCACCCGCGCGATCTCGTCGTCCATGTTGCCGCGCAGGTCCCAGGCCATCGCCTTGAGCCAGGCCAGGGAGTCGACCGGGGTCCATTCCTCGGGGGTGTAGGTCAGCCCACCCAGGCGCAGCACGGAGTACTCCACCGAGATGCTCGAGGTGCCGCGGTCCTCCAGGTAGGCGTTCACGCCGTCGGCGTAGGCCTCCAGGAACGCGCGGGTGTCGGGGGTCAGCAGCGCGACCTCCTTCTCCGCCACCCGCCGCCAGCCCATGGTGCGCACGTAGGCGTCGCTCTCGACGGCGTCCTCGCCGAAGAGCTCGGCGAGCCGGCCGGCGGTCGCGTGGCGCCGCACGTCCATCTCGAAGAAGCGCTCCTGCGCGTGCACGAAGCCCTGGCCGCGCGCCAGGTCGCCCATCGTGTCGGCGTAGACCTGGGCGATCCCGTGCTCGTCGCGCAGCACCTCCACCTCGCCGTCGAGGCCGGTGATCTCGACCGTCCCGCCGGTCTGGGGCAGCGGGCGCCGCACCAGCACGGTGGCGGTCGCCGCCGTCAGCACCAGGAGCAGCACCAGCCCCGCGGCGACGTACGCCGCCAGGCGCATCGGCAGCGGCAGCGCCCGGAAGCGTCGCCACGTGCCGCCCAGGAACCTCGCCACGGCCCCGGCGGGACCGCCCGGGGGCGGGGGCGAGGGGGCGTCGTCCGGGTCGGGGCGCTGCCCGGCGCTGTTCGTCGAGGTGTCGGTCATGGTGGCGGCCATTCTGCCCTGACGTAGGATTAGCAGTCGGCGCAGCCGAGTGCCAGCGCCACGACTCGTTCCACCTCCACCAGTTCCAGCGCGCCCCCGGGCGCCACCCCCGCGGAGACACGATGCCGACCTACCAGTACGCCTGCACCGAGTGCGGCCACGCCTTCGAGCAGTTCCAGAGCTTCTCCGACGACGCGCTCACCACGTGTCCCGAGTGCGAGGGCCGGCTGCGCAAGCTCTTCAACGCCGTCGGCGTCGTCTTCAAGGGCTCGGGCTTCTACCGCACCGACAGCCGCGCCGACGCCAAGTCGGGCGGCTCCAGCAGCACCTCCGGCTCCTCCTCGACGAGCAAGGACTCCGGCTCCTCGAGCAGCACGTCCAGCACCTCGGGCTCCTCGAGCACGTCGGGAAGCACGTCGGGCAGCACGTCGTCGAGCACCCCCGCCGCCTCCTCCTGAGCCGGCCCCGCGGGGGCCTGTGGAGGAGCGCCGCGCCCACGGTCGCGACGTCCTAGCGTCGGCGGGTGCTCTCCGCCGACCCCCGCCACCCCGACCCGCCGCTGACCCGCCTGCGCCGCGCCGCCCACGGCGTACGCCGCTCGCTGCTGGCCCGGCGACGCCCCCTGGCCGCGCTGCTCAGCGCGGTCGCGGTGCTGGCCGGTCTGCACGTCACCACGCAGCCGCCGCCCGCGACCGTGCCGGTGCTGGTGGCCGCCCGCGACCTGCCGGGCGGGGCGGTGCTGGGGCCCGGCGACCTGGTCACCGTCGACTTCAGCCCGGCCAGCGTGCCCGAGGGCCTGGCCGAAGCGCCTCTTGGCGAGGTGCTGGCCGCTCCCCTGGCCCGCGGCGAGGTCGTCAGCCGCGCCCGCCTGGTCGGGCCGGGCCTCGCGCAGAGCGCACCCTCCGGCGTGGCGGCGCTCCCGGTGCGGCTGCCCGACCCCGAGGCGGTGGCCCTGCTGCGCGTCGGCGACCGGATCGACCTGGTCGCCACCGACCCCGCCGAGGGCGGTTCGCGCGTGGTGGCGCTCGACGTCGCGGTGCTGGCCCTGCCCCCGCCCGACGGCGCCCCCGGCAGCGCCGCGTCGGGGTTGAGCGGCCGGGTGGTGGTCCTCGGCGTGCCCGCCCCGGTCGTCACCACGATCAGTGAGGCGGCGGCGCGGTCGTTCCTGTCCTACGCCTGGGCTCGATAGGGTCGTCACGGCCCGACCGGGTCGACCTCTACTACCGAGAAGGACACTCACCATGGGTGGATTCAAGAGCTTCGTCCTGCGCGGCAACCTCGTCGACCTGGCCGTCGCGGTCATCATGGCGACCGCCTTCGGCGCGGTGGTCACCACGTTCACGGCCTGGCTGACCGGCAAGCTGCCGAGCGGCGTCGAGGACATCTTCTCCAACGAGGAGAACTCGTTCGGCGCCTTCATGAACGCCGTGATCGCGTTCCTGATCCTGGCCGCGGTCGTCTACTTCCTGATCGTGCTGCCCTACACCCGGGCCAAGGAGAAGTACTTCCCCAGCCCCGCCCCGGGCACGCCCGAGGACACCGTCCTGCTGCGCGAGATCCGCGACGCGCTGATCGCCGGCCGGGGCACCCCGACCGCCTGATCCGTCCTACCCGCCGTGGTGCGGGGGCACCTGGGCTCGCAGCCAGGCGTCCCCGTCCCGGCGCTCGCGCTCGTCGTCCGAGCGCTCGTCGCTGGTGGTCTCGGGCAGCGCGTCGCCGAAGACCTCGGCCAGCCGCCGGCGGCGCTCCCAGTCGCTCTCGCCGGTCTCCGCCCCCGGACCCTCGGCCGGGCTCACGTGCACAGCCCCGCGGCCTCGAGGGCCTCGTCGGTGGCCAGCCCGTCGCCGCCGCCCGACCCCGAGCCCGAGCCGGAGCCGGAGCCGGCCTCGTCGTCGTCGTCCGACGAGGAGGAGCCGGGCACCTTGCCGGCGGTGATCACGTCGCTGCGCAGCCGCTTGGTCAGCGGCTCGTCGGCGGCCAGCGCGTTCCAGACCCCGGCGGCGTCCTCGGTCCACACCAGCTTGTTGGGGTCGGCGGGGTCCACGGCGTTGGGGATGGTCATGAACTGGATCTTGTCGGGCCCGATCCCGCGGAACTCGTAGCCCAGCTGCGCGATCTTGACCAGGTTGCCGAGGCCCTCGTCGAGGGTGAGCGACTCGGTGGCGGCCTCGAGGAAGCCGAGCAGCCGGTCGGGGCGCGCCAGGGTGTCGGAGGACAGCACCGTGCTGGCCATCGAGGCGATGAAGGCCTGCTGGCGCTTCATCCGGCCGATGTCGGAGCCGCCGGAGAGGGCGTAGCGCTCGCGCACGTAGTTGAGGGCCTGGATGCCCTCGAGCTTGCGGGTGCCGGCCTCCAGGTAGATGCCGTGGGCCCGGTCGTCGATCGTCTCGGGGATGCACACCTCGACGCCGCCCACCGCGTCGACCATGCCCTGGAAGCCCTCGAAGTCGACGACGACGAAGTGGTCGAGGCGGATGCCGGTGAGCTCCTCGAACTGCTGGATGGTGCAGGCCGGGCCGGCGAGCTGGAAGGCCTCGTTCCACATCGTGTAGGACTCGGCCGGGATCTCGGCACCGTCCTCGGTGCGGCAGGCCGGTCTGTCGACCATCGAGTCGCGCGGGATGCTGACGCCGTACGCACGCTCGCGGTCGGCCGAGAGGTGCAGCAGCAGGGTGGTGTCGGAGCGCTCGCCGCCACCGGTGAGGCCATCGATGTTGTTCTCGCCCTCGCGGCTGTCGGAGCCCATCACGAGCACGTTGAGCGGCTCCTGCGGACCGGCGACCTCGACCTTGTCGGGGCGCTCGCCGACGATCTGGTCCTCGATGTCGAGGACGGTGAGGTTGTCGCTGTAGTGGCGGTAGAGGTAGGTGATCGTCAGCCCGGAGACCATCGCGAGCACGACCAGCGTGGAGACCAGCACCCGGGCCACGGTGTGGGAGCGGCGCGGCGCCGCCCGGCGCCGTCCGGCGCGCGCACCGGCGGCCACCGGGGTCGCCACCTCGGCGTTCGGCGTCGGGTCGGGCTCGGTCACCGCACGATTGTGCGGCGCCGCCCACCGCTGCTCCAACTCCGCTCAGCGCTCTCTCAGGAGGGCAGCCTCGGACGGCTCAGCGGTAGAGGCGCACCGTGGCCTGCAGCGGCCGGTGGTCGGAGCGGAAGCCGCCGAGGCTGCGGTGGGTCGCGATCTGCGCGCGGCCGGCGTCGATGCTCTGCTGGGCCAGGAACACGTAGTCGACCCAGCGCCCCTCCAGGGTCGCCGGCACCCCCGCCAGGCCGAGCGTCTCGTACGACGACACCGCGCGGCCCGCGAAGCGGCGCGAGATCCCACCCACCGGTCGGGCGTCCCGGTCGTCGGCGTGGTCGAAGTTGTAGTCGCCGGTGCCGACGACGACGTCGCCCGACCAGGTGTCCCAGCGCTCGGCGAGCCAGGCCAGGTGGCGCTTGGCGTAGCGGGCGTTGATGTTGCGCCGGAAGCGCTGCCCGGTCTCGATGAAGTGGTTGACGTGGGTGTTGACGACCCGGACGGTCAGCCCGCTCGCCCGGTGGCGCAGCAGCACGCTGGTCACGTAGCGCGCCGCGAAGGGCCGCTGGGTCGCGCGCGGCCCGGCGCCGGGGTGCATCTCCCACGCGTCGCGCGAGAGGAGGGCGAACCGGTCGCTGCGCCAGGAGATGGCGTCGCCCTGGCTGCCCTTGGCCTCGCCGAAGTACGCCGTGCGCCAGCCCTGCTCGCGGTAGCGGGGGTGCAGCGCCACGAAGTGCTCGGTGTGGGCCTCCTGCCAGCCGACCACGTCGACCCCGCCGCGGGCGAAGATCCGGCTCATGTCGTGCTCGGTGTCGGCGCGGTCCATGTCGTGGAAGACGTTCTGCGACACCACCCGGATCGTCGCGGCGGGCTCGCGTCCCTCCAGGCGGGCGACCCGCTCGTGCGCCTCGCCGTCCTGCTCGGGGGTCCCCGGGCCCAGCAGCCCCGTTGTCAGCGCCAGCACGACGAGCAGCACGACGAGCAGCACGGCGACCAGCAGGGCCAGCCCCGCCGCCACCCGTCCTCGTCGTCCCACGCCTCCATGATGACCGAGGTCTTTACCTTCGGCCCGGGCGGCCCTGCTTTCGTCCCCGCCGGCGGCTGCTGACAAAATGACCGCGCAGCCCCAGTAGCTCAGCGGATAGAGCAGCCGCCTCCTAAGCGAAAGGTCGCAGGTTCGACTCCTGCCTGGGGCACCCCGCACGACCTGCAAGAACAGCCACTTGGAGCACGATTGTTCACTCTCGCATCTGCCCATTGGTATGCCCTAGTCACCCTCAGAACGCCACGAAGGCCCCCGACCCCGCACCTAGCGAGATCGGGGGCCTTATGACGCCTGATGAACAGCGGCGTTCAGTGTTGCTGAACGCGCGCCGATCCTGAACGCCTACAGCTCGACGGAACCAGTCTGTCCCGGTCTAGTGGCGTCAGCCGAGGAACGGCAGCGGCTGGTAGGCCGCGCGGATGCGGTCACCCCCACCGACGACGAACGACCCGGCACCGCCCGCGCTGATCGTGGCGAGCTGGATGGTCACGAGGTCTCCGATGCGACCGACGCTGGCGTTGAGGGCATCGGGAGGCAGGAGGATGTCGAAGGCCACCGAGAAGGTGCCGGTGCCCTGGCCTGCGCGCACGATCTTGGCTGACTCGGACCCCGACATGAGCGCGGTCGGTGCGCCCGCTGTGGCGACACCGAGGTAGAAGTCGCCAGCGGTGGTGACGTTGACGACGGCGGTCCCGGTGATCCTGACGGCCCGCGACGACGGGATGGGGAGCGTCACGGCGGTCTCGGTCACGGAGATGACGGAGCCGCCGATGTTGTGGGTGCCGCCCTCGACGGTGACGACCTGGGGCCGGGGGTTGGTCCGGGCGACGGCGCGGGCCGAGACGATCCGGTCGATGCGGCGCGTGGTGATCCATGCCTTGTGGATGCGTGGACGGGTGTTGGCGGCGTGGTTGGGGCGCAGCACCTGGAAGTAGGCGCGACGCCCAGGGGTCAGGAACGCGGTGTTGAACTCGGTCAGGACATTGCCGCGCTGGTCGGTGACGTAGGCCCGCTCACTGGTCTTGTCGAGGGCGACCTCCCACCGGTACCGGGTGCCGTTGGTGAGCAGGTTCCCGCCGTCGTTGAGGCCGCCGAGCCCCGATGCCTCGACGCCGGTCCCGATGGTGTTGTTGACGTCGAGGGACCACGCTTCGGCGGAGGCGACGAGGTGGACGGGCATCTTGGGCAGCGACTCGGAGAACGGGCCGTCCATGATGGTCATGCACGCGAGCGCGGACCCGTCCGACCATGCGCCGAGGTAGGAGACCTCCATGCCGATGCCGATGATGTCGCCAGCGTCGGCGGGCAGGTCGAGCACGGCGCGGATGGTGCCGTCGACACCCTCGGGGATGGTGAGCGCACCGTCCTCGATGATGGGGACCACGGCGCCGCCGGTGCTCTCGGAGTACCACGTCAGGGCCGCACCGCCTGGGGTGCTGGTGGTGGCCGCGCCCGCGAGGGGGCCATCAGGGTAGGCGGAGAAGTCCTCGATGACGTCGAACCCCTGCCCGCCATACGAGGCCGACAGAGCGGTTCCGACCTGACTCCCCGGCGTGTTGATCGCGGTCGTCATCGCCGTGTCGGCGTCGGCGATGACGATGGCGGTGGCTTCGTCGCGGGCGGCTCGGGTGTCCTCTAGCACCTCGACGGCATACTCGGCCGACGCTGCGGCGGTGGTGGCCGAGGCGGCTGCGGACTTCGCGGCAGACTGGGCCGAGTTGTTCATCGACATGTGGCGTCCTTCGGTGGTGTGTGAGGCGGGGGTTACAGCTCGACGGTGACGACGAACGGGCGGTGGTCGAACCCGGCGCAGGGTGCGAGCGGTCGGGCTTTGCTGCATGTGATGCCGCGGCCTGCGAGGTGCCAGTCGATGATGCGACCCTTGAACGTCCCAGCGGCCGGCAACTTGCGCCACGACGAGACGTAGCGGCGGAACACGCGGTCGGACCAGGCGCGCACCCATCCGCGGCGCAGGTTGAGGTTCACGTCCCCGCAGATGATGACGCGCCGGTTCTGTTCGGCTGCGAGTCGTCGGAGCCCTTTCACGGCGTCGGCGTGGACTGCGGTTTCGCGGCCTCGCTGGAACCCGTTGCGCGCTTCGACTCGCGCGGGCAGGTGGGTGACGATGAAGGTGACGGGCCTGAACCTGGGGTGCAGGTCGACTCGTGCCCATGTCGCGGTGACTGCTTTGCCACTGGGGAGCCGGTGCGGGGTGAGTGGACATGCCCCCTCGGCGCGCACTTTCCCGCCGCGCAGGAGTACGGCACACTCGGCGCCTTTGGGTTGCACGACGGTCCATCCATGCTTGGTGGCCCAGCGGCGCAGGTAGGTGACCCCGCGTGCTTCGGTGAGCGTGATGACGTCGGCCTCGCCTGCTAGGTAGTCGAGGGCGGCGTTCCATTCGCGCTCCACAGCATCGAAGCGGCCCGAGAGGTGGGCGTGCTTAATCCGCGGCATGTTAAGCCTCCCTGGAGGGCAACTTCCTAGAACCAACGTATTGACAAACGTATTGACGTCATGCAATGATTCTCACATGAACACGAACCAGACCATCGAGATCAAGTTCACCGCCAAGCGCGCCTCCTACTGGAACAACGGCAACATGCGCTGGACCGCCATCGCCCGCGACAAGGCCCGCGAGCTGATCGCCCTCGGCCAGGCCGTCGACATCACCGCCACGGCGATCTGATGAACGTCCGGGTCGACCCCCAGCGGGGTCACATCACCCTTTACCGTGACGGCGAGGCGGCCGTCGTGACGCTCGTCGAACTCGGTCCCGTGCTCAACCTCTGGCAGTACGAGGGCGGGGTCGAGATTGACACAGAGGTGGCACGCGAATTGGGCGAGGCGCTGGTCGCCTGGGCGGCTCGCAAGGCCGGGGCGCTTGAGTCGTGAAGTACGACTCCGAAAGCACCGGGTCTTGCGCTCGGCGGTCGGCTAGCCTCGATGCTGTGGCGAAGCCGAGCATGGAGGTCAATATTTCCTTCCGCGTATCGCGGGAGTTGCGCGACGCTGCCCGCGAGACGGCAGATGAGCGCGAGGAGAATGTGAGTGATGTCCTGCGAGCGGCGCTGGAGCGATATGTGGCGGCGGGTGGCGGCGTGCGGACGCATCGGCCCACCCCGAGATGCCGATGCGGTCGCGTCGTTGAGTCGAGCACCCTTCAGGAGGTTCGGGGACTCTTGCAGGCTGGACGCTGCGAGGAGCATGGCGAGGTGGCCGTAACTTGGTCCCACCCCGGAGAGACGCCCTAGTCCAGGCGTTCGGCGTTGATCGCGGACGTGGGGGTCACCTTGGAACGGGTCACGAGCGCGGCGATTACGGGGGCCGCGACCGCGACAACGCCGAGGATCGCGTTCTGCTGCACGTCGGACAGGTCGAGGCCGAACGCGACAAGGAGAGTCACGAGGGCGGCGGCTGCGGCGACGATGCCAGAGACGAGGGCGGGCTCATTGCGGGTCATGTCAGTTCTCCTCGTTGTCGAGCGCGGCCTGCAGGTCGGCGAGGTCTTCGCGGGTCGCGTTGCCCTTCTTGATGAGCTTGGCGACCTTTGCGCGGATGGCGGCGTTCTGTCGCTGCGCCTTCGCTTGGCCGACGAGTAGGGCGCGGGTGTTCTGGGCGATCTCGTCGAGCTGGGTTGCGTAGTCGGCCATCGGGTCGACCTCCTTCGGTGGGGTGGTGACGAGCGGGGAGGGTCGCGGGTGGTAGTCGGCGCCGTTGCTGGCGAGCCCGTCGCGGCCTGCGAGGTATTGCCGCCACTGGTAGGCGGCACCGGATGCGAGGGGGGCGTCGCTGCCGAGCACGAGGTGGATGTGGGGGTCCATGCCGTGCCGCTGGTCTCGGAGCCAGGCGGCTGCACCGAGTTCGCGGAGCACGCGGATGGTCTGGGCAACCTGGCTGCTGGCGAGGTTCCAGACGCGCAGATCGAGACAGCCCGCCCCGTCGTGGTAGCCAGCGGATGCGGATGCGCCGCCACCGTTGCGGCCCATGAAGGCGCCCTGGACGATGGTGGGCTCGAACCCGAGGGTGTCGACGACCCGCGCCCACCAGTCGCGCATGTAGGTGGTCATGTAGATGCCGCGGCCTGACGAGTCGGTGCCGGTGCGCGTCACGGTGTAGTCGCTCATTCGGTCTCCTCAGCCTCGGGCGGCCACCTGCGCGGGGGCTCGATCGCGTCGGGGCGCAGTGGCGGCGGCGGTGGGTGGTTGGGTACGTGGTGCTGGATCACCTGGAACGTGAGTTGGTCCCACGCTTCATGGACGGCTGCGCGGGTGAGGGCGTGCCGTTCGCGCTCCTCGAGCTTCGCGAGCCGGACTTCCATCGAGTCCAGGCGCTCTTGCTTCTTGGCCTCCGACAGCCTGACTTCGGCGATGATGTCGCGGAGGATCTGCACTTCACCCGATGCGGTTTCTTGGGCGGTGGCTTTCGCTTCGGCCTTGAGCTTGTGGGCGGTCGCGTCGTCTACGGGCTTGGATTGCCACTTGACGATGACGGCGCCCGCTCCACCGCCACCGAACAGGGCGGCGACGATGGCAGCAACGGTTGTTCCGTCCATGTCAGCGCCCCCTCTTGAAGCGCCGTAGCGTCCACAGGTGAACGGTGATGAGTGCGGCGAGCCCGATGTAGACGCTGATGGGGTACGGGAGCACGTAGCCGGTGGGGATGGGCTCGAAGAGTGCGCGGGGGGTGAAGGTGCCGCCACCGACGCGGGCGTAGGCGAACCCTGCGGCCATGAGTAGGTCCCAGATCCCGATTGCTGCGAGCCCGATGGCTTCGAGGAGTACGGTCCTGCCGCGGAGGATGCCGAACGCGAGGACGATGCCGCCGATGATGCCGAGCAGTCCGAGGGCGAGCCGTGTCCAGACGCCGACTGCTTCTTCGATGGTGGCTGCGGACCCGTAGAGCAGCATTTGGGCGCCTGCGATCATGCCGACTGCTGCGTGGACCCAGAGCAGCCCGACGCGGTTGGAGCGTTCCCATTCGGCGCGCTGGGCTACGGTTTCGGCGGCTTGTTCCAGTCGGTCGTATGCATCTGGCACGGCGTCTCCCGTCGTGGCGCCGCGCTGTTCCTGCGGCTTGTGTGGTTGGCTCGCCCTACTCCGTGCCCGCCGCTAACGGGTTCGGGGTAGGGCGCCCCGGTCTCCCCGGGGCGCCCGTCTGCTTCTAGTCAGTCCCGGTCGAATGGGGCGATCGAGCGAGGTGGCGCTTACTATTCATCGGGTGCTGACCGCTACGACCTCGACTGGCGGGTCGAGGACCAGGGAACCGGGACCCGGGCCCGGCAAGAGTGCGCGCAGGGCCGTCCAGGTCAGCGTTCTAGCCATCCCCTTGGGTATGCCCATCGCCGGCACTTTCTCGGCCGCCAACCTCGCGCAGGTCGTTTGCCTCGCGTTACTGCTGCCCTCCGCCCGCCTGCTTTCGATGGGGGACGTGGCGCGCTGGTTTCTTGTCAGCGCGTCGATCGTGCTCGCTGGCTCCTGGGGCTCCTGGGCGCACGGGATCGAGCCCAAGTGGGACCAGATGGTCTTCTTCTCGCTGGTGGTCTGGCAGTTGAGCATCATCGCTCGCCTGGCACCCACCCTAGGAGTTGAGTGGAGAGGGTTGCTCCGCCGACCCGTCAACATCGCAGCGGCGGTCTTCCTGACGCTTGCCGCGCTGGACTATGTGCGCGCCCGCGAGACGCCTTGGTTGACGATGTTCTTCCAGGACAAGTCGCACGCGGCGGTAGCCGCCTATCTGCTGCCGTTCCTCGTCCTGGCTGTCAATGCGTCAGTCGGGCGTTTCGTCGTCGCGACTGCGGTCTACGCGGCATCCATCGCCACAGCGTCGCGGCTAGTGGCCCTGGGGGCCCCAATCTTCCTACTGGCTTGCCTGGTGGAGTACCGGAGGTCGCGGAAGTTGGCTAGGGGTGCGGGCGAGGTGTATCTGCACCACCTTGCGCTTCTCGCCCTCCCGGTCGGCTTCTACTACATTGCCCGCAGCGAACTAGCTGCGGCTCTGACCGAGCGACTGGGTAATCTGGGAGCCGCCAGCGACGCCTCCCTCTTTGCCCACTTCGAGCTCATCAAGGCTGCCTGGGATTTGAAGTGGTCGACGGCCAGTCAGGTGTTTTTTGGCGCTGGCCCCGGAGGATTCGCGCCGACTGCACAGGCCGAGGGCATCTCGCTCGCCGGGATCGCCGCTCACGACCCCGGCGCCATCGCGGCGATCAACTCCGGGTTCGCGCCCATCCACTCGACCAACGCATCTATCCTGGCCGAGTTCCCCATCTGGATCTTCATTGGGTTTGTGTTGCTGTGGTGGAGGATTGTGCGGAACTTGTGGAGGCGGCGCGAGCTGACTTTGCTGCTGCTGGCTTTGGGAATGCTGACGGTGACCACCTTTTACAGCAGTCACAACGAGTTCTTCTATGCGGGCCTACTGTCGGTGCTGGTACTGGTCGCCTTCAATACGCCGCCGAGCCAGCCGCAATGTTCGGAGGGCGAAGGGTCGCAGGCGGGCAGCGACCCTTCGCCCAGCGGTTAGGCGGACGCCACGAGTTCGGCGTACTCGTTGGCCGCGTAGACCGACACGGTGTGGGCGCCGTTCGTGTTGGCGGTGTAGTCGCCGTGTGCGTGCCCTGCTGCCGCCGCCCCGATGTGAACCTCGGCACCCGACGCGGAAGTGACGTAGTAGTGGGTGCCGTTGATCTTGAGGTACTGACCGGCGGTGGGCGCCTGGTTGGGGATGTAGACGATGGTCTCGCCGTTGTAGTAGATGGCATAAGCACCCCACCCGGGGTTCGACGCCGTGGCGGTGGTGCGGTAGTGGTAGGTGTCCCTGAGGGCCTGCCCCGCCTCTAGCGACCACGCAGCCTCGACGCTGACCCGATAGAGCCGGGAGTCGCCGACGTCGTTGATGGTCTTGGGGAAGCCCGCGACCTGTTCGCCGCCGTAGGTCTCGCCAAACACGCGGGTTTTGAGCAGCTTGTTCGCGCCCGCCTCGGCGGCCACGAGGTAGAGGCTGATGTTGCGGTAGATGTTGCCGTGAGCGACCACGAACTCGGCGATGTGCCCTCGGATGCCGTAGGTGAACCCGTCGAAGGTGTTGCCCGTGATGAGCGCCCGACCCGAGGCGTTGATGATGATGACGCCGGCCGTGCCGGTTGCCGCCTCATTCTTGACGGCATTGCCCGAGATGATCGCCTCATAGGCGCCCGTGTTGATGCGGTTCAGGATGACGCCGTGGTCGACGTTGTAGAGGAAGTTACCTTGCACGAGTGCCTGGCCTGTCGACTCAAGAAACACGCCGTTGAGGCATCCGTCAACGATGTTGCCGGTAATAACGACCTGCTTGCCGTAGCCGAGCCCCACGCCCGAGACGTCATTGCCTTCAATGTCGATTCCGTTGTCGCCGCAGTCGTAGATCTGGTTCCACGAGACGATGATTCCCTCGTTCTTCTGGCCCTGGATGCCGATATAGGCGCAGTCTCGGACGAGGTTTCTGACGATCCAGTTCCGCTGGCACCCGTCGCCGCGCATCATCAGCCCGACGTGGCCGGCGTTGATTGAGGTCACGCCGTCGTAGGTGCAGGCGCCTGCCCCGTAGAGGCAGGCGTTGTCGAGGCCAGAGGTGGGCGATCCGGCGCGGTTGCCGTCGATGGTGAGGGGTGCGAGGAGGCCGGCGTGGGTGATGGCGGCGGCGGTGTTGGTCACGATGGCGCCCGACCCGGCCGCGACGCCATCGGCGAGGCGGAGGGTGCCCGATCCGCCGAGGAACACTCCGTCCTTGAGGTCGAGGCACACGGCGCCAATGCCTGGCACGTTCGGCTGCGAGACGTCGACCGTGTGCTCGCCCGTGAGGGCGAGGAGCGTCGTGCCAGCGCCGAGTAGGTAGGCGGCGTGGGCCTTGTCGATGGCGTCCTGGATGAGGGTTGTTGAGAGCCCTGAGTTGGGCGCGGCGATGTTGAGGACGGAGCCATACGAGGCCGACAGACTGTCTTTGAACGGCCCCGGCGCGTCGACAGCAGCAGCCATCGCGCCCTCGACGTCGGCGATGACGATGGCGGTCGCATCCTCCGCAGCCTGCAACGCGGCAGCAGCCGACGCGGACGCCGACGTAGCCGAAGCCGCCGCGGTCTCCGTGTAGACGTCAAGCATCTGCGTGACCGTCGTCAGGTACTCCGCGGGAACGGCCTGCTCCTCGATCAGCGACGCCAGCGTGCCGGATGCGGTGATCGTGAACGGGCCAGCGGTGACGGTGGTGCGCTTGCGGGTCGCGGTGTCGGCGTAGTCGATGTGAAAGGTCGTCTGCCACGACACCGGGTTCGCGTCGGGACCGGGCGCCCACATGGTCGCGGTCGCAACACCGGACTGGTCGAGCACCACCGACCCGCCACCCAGACGAACCTCGCCCGTCGCAGTGTCGGCGATGAGGTTGTCGGCGGCGTTCGTGGTCATGTAGACGCGAGTACGCCGAGGGTCGTAGTTCGCCCCGAGGTAGTCGTGGAGGTTGATCGTCACTGTGACGTTGGAGAGCATGGGCGGTCCTGTCCGTGGCTAGGCCCTGGGGCGGTGGGTGCGCTATTGAGTTAGAGGCGGGGCAGTTTGAAGGGGCCGGGCAGTCAACCCGGCGCGGGCTCAGGTTCCGGTTCGGGCGGCGGGTAGACCGGCTCAGGCAGCGGGTCGCCCAGGGCGAACGCGCGGGCGATGTCGAAGCCGTTGAGCAGGTCAGTGGAGTCGATCGCCCGGTACTCGGCACGGCGGGCGAGGCCGGCATCGTCCTTCGTTGCCAGCCAGTCCCGCACCGCCAGCAAGTCTTCGGCGGGCGGCTCGGCCTCGAACCAGACGCCCTCGCTCGTGATCGCAATGCAGGTAATCGCAGTGAGGCGCGCGTCGTTCACGATCTCGGGATTCACCGATCGCACTAGGGGGCCAGGAATCAGATGCGGGACCATCTCCGAATCGGTCATTCGCAGCTCCTCACGCGGCAGTTACGGGCGAAGGTGGCGCCTGGGCGGCAGCGAGAGCTTCACTGAACCCACGAGGCGCAAAGTCGACCGGCTTCACCTCGGCGCGGTTCTCGTCGTGGATGCGCCGAACCTCGCCCAGCGTGACTGTCACATTCGGCAGATAGGTCGTCGAGGACCGGTCGTCGATAACGCCGGGCAGCATCAGCCCATCCCCGGCGCGCACAGCCAACGGGGCCGAGACGCGGGTGCCAACGCGGTGCATGTTCGTCTCAGTCAGGTTGATCCCATTGGTCCAACCCATTCGCCCCCCGACCGACTCGTAACGAGCGTCGAGGTCGGCGCGCGCACTGCTGCTCGAGAACAGTCGCCCCAGTGCGGTGAGGTCGACGATCTGCTCGGCGGGTCCGAACTTGTCGATCGTCTCGGCCTCCACGCCCGCGGCACTGGGGGCGAACGTCATGCTCCACTCCGAAGGGTCACCCTCGCCATTCACCGCCGACACATACAGCCCCCAGAGCCGGGAGGCGTAGTTGTCGTCAGCGGTGCCCAGGTAGGTTTCGCCCGGTCGCATCACCCACTTGACGCCGCCCGCCTGGCGAAGTGCGACCTTGCCGTACGAGTCGACCCACCAGTGGAACGTGCCCGTGGCTATCCGATCGAGCAGAGCGCCGACCGTAGTGACCTCGCCGGGAGTCTGCGCGACTGCGACACCACCGATATTCACGCCTCCGCGACCGAAACCCATGCCGCGCGCCTCGGCCGCGTCGACCGCCTCGTCGGGGATGTAGGACGGCGTATAGGTGACGCCCGACTCGTACTTGACGGCCGGAAACTCGGAAGCACGCGCGCCCCGACCGTAGGCGGACACTTCGAAGGTGCCGCTATCTCGCGACACCTCGTCCACGAAGCCAGCCCACACCAGGCAGCCAGCCTCGTAGGTCTCCCACAAGGCGCCGCGCCGAAGCCACGGAATCGACCCGTTGTTCGGCGTCGACAATGTGCAGGAAGCCTGATAGTCGCCCGACCAGCCCTCGCGGCGGAAGATGGTCGAGTCCACCAGTGCCGACACCTGCCCGACTGTCGCCAACTTACGGCCCGCGATGTGAACCTCTGCACGACTCATGGCGCGAACGTCCTCCACTTCTCCCAGTAGTCGACCGTCGTGGTGACCGGCGAAGTGGCGGAGTCGTTGGCCTCAACGAAAATTGCCAACGCCCCCGGTGGGAGAATCGGCACCTCGAACGCCACCGCCTTGTTCGAGGCCGCGAAGCCGTTGGCCCACAGCGCACCGACCGGGTTGTCCAGCGACGGCGACTCGAGAACTACCTCAGTCACAGATGCGGCGGGCTCGAACATCGTCAGAGACGTGTCGTCGTCAAGGCGGAACAGTCGCAGCTCGGGCGACGCGACAGCAGTACCCTCGCGGGTCACCGTGATGGTGAGCGCCCCGAGCAGCCCGTCGCGGCGGGAACCCAACATGAACTCACCGATGGGCCGGAAGGCGTTTGTTGCGCTGCGGCTGACAGTTGATGCCGTCTGCACAAGGCCCGACGAATCCGTGATCGTTCCGACGATCTTGCCGCTAGCCGTCGCGGTTTGGGCGTTCTTGACCGCCAGCATGTAGCGGCCAGCCGGCGCAAGAGGCCACGTCGCAGCAACGGAAGGCGAGTAGCCGTGGGTCAGCATCGCCGGGTCGACGAACGCGGTCAGCCACGTCATGCCCGAGGCGCGCGTCATCGTCAACGTCCCCTCGGTGCGAACCGAACCCTCCACCTCAGTCACCACAAGCCCGCGACCATTCAGGGTTGAAGACGAGTAGAGCCCGCCCACATAGAAGTAGTGGGGGTGGTTCGGGCCGCTCTGCCCGCTCGCGTCGTAGAGCATCGAGAACGTGACCGAGGCCGTGCCGGGGTTGTCGAACCAATAGCGGGTGTAGTTCGCTCCCGGCTCGATCGCCACAGGGGGGGCCGAGGGGCCGATGGTGACGCCCGACGAGTTGGCGACGTCGATGCCGATGAAGTTAGCCACAGGGGCACTCGGTGCCGTATAGGTGATGCCGAACCCGTTAAGCGAGCCGGGGACGACCATCACCTGGTCGCGGACCGAAGTCCCGTCACCATAGGTCGAGGTGGTCAACGTGCCCTGGCCGGCAACCACGGACCATCGCGCCAGCGTCGAAGCATTGTCCTGCACGGTCGGCTCTACGGTCGACGGTGCGAACGTCTGTGAAGTGGGAGTCTCCGAGGTGCCGTGGGGTTCGCACGTCAAGGTCAGGCGCCACGTTCGCGACGGCGTGTCGCCCAGCTCCGCCAAATCGTCCGGCAGTGGCGCCATCTCCGAGGTGAGCACCACGAAGCGCGTCAAAGAACCCATCCCGCCAGGCGGAGTCCAACGCAACAGGGTCCGCTTGCCGACCAGTAGCGACAGGGCCCGCTCCCCGCGACCCACATCAAACGCCGACGTGCCATGCACCTGCACGTCGAAGGTGATGGTGCGATTGCCGTAACGGTCGATCCGCTCATCGTCGCCATCACGCAGCAACGAAGAGACGATGATCCGCGACGCCTCCGGGGAGCCCAGATTGAACCCGTCCGCGAGCGTCGAGAACCAATAGAACTCGCTCACCCCGTCCGCGTTCACCAGATCGAGAGACCCGCCAATGGGGCCGAAGTCGAGGCGGATGTCTGCACTCACTTGGTCTTCACCGCCTTGTTTCCGACCTTGTTGAGTTCCTGGCCCACAGCAGAACCGGTCTCCTTGGGGTTCTTCTCCGCCAACTTTTCCAGACGCTCGAGCCGCTTGTTCGTCTGCTCGATCGCCTGCCGGTTCTCGCGCAGATCGACACGCAGCCCCTTGACCTCGCGGGTCTGGGCGCGCACGTCATCACGCAGGAACGCGCCACCAGCCTCAGACGCCGACGACAACACACGCTCGCGACGGTTATAGAGCTTGTTCAACTCGCCAATGTCGGCGCGCGAACCCTCCGCATACGCCCGCAGCATCTCGATGCCGCCCTGGTCGAGCAGGTCACCGATCACGTTGTCCGACAAGCCCTTGCGCTTCAACTGCTTGAGGATCTTCTCCATCTCGCGAGCCGCCGCAATGTCCTGCTTCAACAGATCCTCAGGCGACGCAACCTGGCCGTACCCGAGCGACTGGTTGATCGACCACTCGGCGTCAAGATGCGCCTTCTGCTGCTCAGCCGACAGATCCGCCCAGTTGTCCGGGCGGCCAATGCTCATGAAGTCGCCGGGACTCTGAGCCGCGAACACATCCGACCGCAGCCGAGAATCCACCGACGCCTTGATCGCATCCCGCTCAGCCCTGATCGCGTCGAGCTTCTGCTTCGAGGCGTCAAGTTCCTTCTTGATCGCCTCCGACTGCCGCTCAAGGTGACGGGCGCGGACCTTCATCTCAGCGATCAGGCCCTTACGCGACGCCTCAGTAGCGCGAGCGAAGTCGCGGAGTTCGCTGGTCGGGTAGTTGCCGCCAGCCGTCGCCGTGCCGCCGTTCGCCAGACCGCGCACCGTGCCACCGTCAGCGAGACGACCGGCGTTGATCGCCTTCAACAGCGAACGGTGCCGGTCGGCCTGACCGTGACGGTTGCTGATGACCTCCTCGCCGGGAGCCAGCATGTAGAGGTAACGGTCGCCGTAAGGCTTACTGTCCTTCGGGACCGTCGAGCCGTCCGCGGACCTCTTCGGCGAGTAGCCACCCGACACGTAGTCCACGCCGTCGCTCGACGTGCGAACCGTGTGGACCCGCACGATCTTGTCGGCGATCTTGTACTGCTGGACCTGATACAGCGCAGCCATCGCGTTCGACGTGTCCGCAACGATCTTGATCTCACGGGACTTCGGGAGCGCCATGATCTCGTTCGCCAACTTGCGGGCCGCAGCCTCCGAAACCCCCATCGACTGAGCGGTCGCAATGAACGCCGCCCGAGCCTCCTGGAACTTCTGGTTGTTGTTCCGCACCGCAGCCGACTGGTTGTTCCACGCCGCCGCGAGCTGCGACAGGGCGCCACGGTTCGCGAGAGCAGCGTCAGAGTTGCCCCTGATGCCCGCCGTGTTCGTCTTCGCCTGAGCGGTCGCATCCTTGAGTGCCTGACGGTAGTTCGTCTCAGCATCGAACGCGGCCAGGGTGGCGTCACGCTTCGCCCGCAGAGCCGCCACAGCCTCCTGCGTGGCGCGCGCCTGAGCAGCCTCCGCGTTCGCCAGCGTGTTCGTAGAATCCGCGGCAAGCCGAGAAGCGTTGCCGGCCCGAGTGAGCGCATCCTCGTAGCCCGTCAGCAGGCCACGCAGCGTCTCGGTCTCCTCGGCCGTCAAACCCTGCGCGCTAGCCAGATCGGCGAACGCCTGCGACGCAGCCTCAGGGCCGCCAGTGTTGACCAAGTTGACCAGGGCCGAGTCGAGCAGTTCGATCTCGGCGCGCGCGTCACCAAGCCGCTGCCCCTCAACCTGACCCAGCGTGAACACCTTGAGCAGCCCGTCGCCGGCCTTCTCGAGCACGTTCGAGTCAGTCAACCGACCGATGCTGTCGCCGAGCTGCGAGAAGTCCTCGCCAAGATCGGAGACCGTGCCGTCGCGCAGATCCAGCAGGCGCGACGTCAACTGCTCCGTTGTCGGCAGGGCGTCACGCATCGCACCCTCAAGCGACTTGATGCCCTGGATCGCGACCTGCCACACAGCGAGGCCGACCATCGCCTTCTGGAGCCCCGTCATGCTCGACCCGGCGCTACCCGCAGCCGTCGTCAGCGACGTCATGCCACGAGCAGCGCCAGCGTAGAGCGCCGACCCGATCTGCATAGCGCGGTTCAGCGCCACGAACGCAGCCGCAGCAGCGAGGATCGGGGCACCCACCGGGGAGGCGGCGATAGCAGCGAAAGCGTTGGCGACAGCCGTCAAGGCGGGCACCACCACGGCACCGATCGGAGCAGCAGCCTGGCCCAGCCCGACAAGCGCGTTGACCAGCGAACCGAGCAGCGCCACAACCTGCGGGCCCGTGTCACTCAGGTAGTCGAGGAAGTTCTGGAAGCCCTGGTTGTCCTCCAGGCCGCGGGACCACTCAGCGAACCGGGCAGTCATCCGCTCAAGGCCACCCGTGAACTCGATCGACGCCGGGTGGAAGGCGACCATCATGTTCGCCAGCCCCTCAGTGACGTTGCCGAGAGTGCGGCCCATCTCCATCAGAGTCGGGCCAGCCGTGGTCTCGATGTAACTGAAGAACTCACGGAACCGCGGACCAGCCAGCGCCTCACCAGCGTTCGACGCCATCTCACCGAGAGCCGACGAGATGTTCGTGACGATGGTCTGGACACGCGGCCCCATCAGCAGCAGCGACTCAAGGCCCTCCTGCACGCCGGGGAGTAGACCGGCGCGAGCAGTGTCCTGAATCGCCGAAAGCTGGGGACCGATGCTGTCGAGGAACGTCACGAAGTCCGCGCCCGCAGGCCCGATCTTCGTCATGGCCTGAGCGACCTTCTCGAGGTTCTTCTCGGTCGGCTCGATCTGGGCGTCGTTGAGCGCACCCAGGGCGTCACCGATGCCGTTGAACGCCAGGACCGCGACACCAGCGGCGCCCGCGGCGGCACCGAGCTGCATCGATAGGCCAGCGATCATCGGCACCGTCGCGGCACCGATCGGAGCCAGGGCCGGGCCGAGAGTCAGCGCGACGTCACGGAGCAGGCTCAGGCGACCAGAGAAGCGGTCGATCTCGTGACCGCTGCCGCCGATCTCCTTGCGGAAGACCGCAGCGCCATCCGCAGCGTCGAGATGAGCCTTCGCCTGGTCGCGCATCGACTCACGCAGGCGGCGCGACTTCTCGTCCGCAATCGCCATCGCAAGGGTGTATTCCTTGGTGCGCTGCGTCGCCAGGTCAGTCTTCTTGCTGGCCTTCTCGGTGTCGTCGCCAAGAGTCTCCGTCGCCCGGCTGGCCGACGTCGTGGTGCCGTCGAGATCCTTAAGGTTCTTCTTGAGGAGCGCCGTGGCAGCCGCGGCCTTCGCCATGCCCGTCGTGAAGTTGTCCTCGAGTTCGAGAACGACCCGCTCACGCCTTGTGCCCATGCCGCACCTCCTACGTTCTAGTGACAGGCGCGCAACGGCGCTTTACTCTTATGGGGTGACTCCCGACATCCGCCGAGCAATCGGCGTCCTGTGCATCGCGATCCCCCTGCTCGTGGCAGGGCTGCTGATGCCAGAGGGCGAGGCCGTGCGGTCGGTGCTGCTCATCGCAGGCGGGTGGGGGTGCGCGTTCGGATTCGGCGGGCTCGCCTACCAGCTCATCCGCGGCCCGAAGGTCGCCGACGAGATCGACGCTCCTCAACCTCACTAGGCGACATGCGCCGGGTGTAGGTGTGCCTGCCGTCGCCAGGGCGCGGCGAGGCGGGAGAGGCATCCTCGGGCGTTGCTCGCTGATCTGCGTCATGCTGCTGGCGCGAGAACTGTGCCTGCCCCTTACATACCGAGCAGGTGCGCGTCTCGAACGTGAAGAAGTTCTCGCGATCGTCAGCTAGTGACTGATGGAAGCCGCACGCGCAGATCCCAGCCTCGTACTCATCGAGGCCAAGCATCTTGTCGCGCTCCAAGTCATCCCACTCGGCCTCGCGGACAACCACCGTGTATCCCGTCAGGTTGCCCTCGGGGTCGTAATGCTCGTGACGCTCCTCGGGCACCCAACCCAGCAGCGTTCGCTCAGACACGCCAAGCGAACGGGCCAGGCGCAGACGACTTACGTGGCGGGGGTCTCCAACGAGGTCTTCTGCGATTTTCCCGGCGCCCTCGCACCAGGCACCTCGTGCATCTGGACCACCAGGCGGCACAGTTCCTTGATGTCACCAGCGGGGGCACGGTTCGCGATGAAGTCCCAGTCACCCTCGCCCAGGTCGGCGCCATTCCATGCCACCGCATAGTCGCCGAGCGTGTCAGCCAGGTCGGAGGCGTTGACCATCCCGTAGGCGGCCTGTTCGTCCACAGCGTTCTTCTCGCGTGCCGGGTGAGCATCCACCCAACGCCGCCACTCGCCGGCCGTCTTGCCGCGCAGACGCAGCTCGCCCGTGTGCTCACGCATCTCGGCGAACAGCTCTTCCTTGCGGGCGTCGATCTCGGCCAGGCGCGGGTTGCGACCCTCACCGATGCGACGCGGGGGCTTGCTGCCCTCGTCGTCGTCCGCGGTGAGCGCCTGGGTGCGAAGGTCGGCGGCCTCTTCCTCGAGCGCCTGCACCTCAGCGACGAGGCCCTGCGCGAGACAGAGGGAGTAGGACCGCTCGGGGAGACTGGTGCGGGTGCTTGCTCTAAGTTCAGCGAGGCTCTTGCTCATTGCTACTCCTCGGGCTGAGGTGGGCTGATGACGGGGGCCGCGTCAGCCCGGCGCGACCCCCGTCGATCTAGGGTCACGCGACGAGCGCGACGTCCTCGGCAGGAGGCGTGTTCGAGATGACCGACTGCACGATGTTGAGCTGGTCGAAGTCGCCGTCACCGGTCTGGCCCTTGTTCTGCGGGCCAAGCTCGGCCTCCCAGATGTCGACCTTGTCGCCGGCAGCGAGCGGCTGCTCAGCGTCGACACCCCACCGGTACACGATGTAGACCTTCGAGCCCTCGACCAGAGCGTCACGTGCCGCGTTGACGGAAGCGCCAGGAGCGGCCTGCGGGTCGTAGACGTAGGAGAGGTCAGCGATCGCGCGCGTGGTGGTGCCGAACTCGGTGTTCATCTCCTTCGAGCCGAGACGACGCGGCGCCTCGCCGGTCGCCGTGGTCTTCGTCGGCAGCGCGGCGCCCGTGAACATATACATGCTCACGTTCACGCCCTCCGCGGCCAGCTCCGCCACGGACGGGGCCGACACGCTCGACAGCGACGCAGCGGGGATGACGGTCACACTCAGGTTGCCCTGTGCCTTCACGGCGTCAGGAAAGACGATTGTCACTTGGTGGCCTCCTCAGCCGTTGAGGCAGCCTCGGTCGAGGGCGCCTTTTCCTTGTCCGCCTTCTTGGCGGAGGTCTTGGGGGTGGGGTCGCTCGGTGCGGGTCGGTAGGCGATGACACGCCCACCGAGGCAGACGGGCTCGAGGTTTGCCATGACGGCTCCTTCGGGTTGGGGGTCAGGCATGGAGTCGCGCGCCCTTGCGGACGTCCGCAATCAGTCCCTCTATGCCACCGTGGGTGTAAAATGGGGGATGTGATGAGGGATAAGTGGGCAGTCAGGAGCGGCGTTCTCGCGCACCGTTGGGTGCTCGCCGTGACGGCCTGCACTCTCGGGCTAGGAGCCCTGCTGTTTGATGCCGCAGAGCCCGCGCGGGTTGGGTTCACGGCCGCGTGGCTGATCGCGTTCGTACTTGCCGCGCTCGCCGATCACAGGTGGCGCATGGGGCAGATCGTCGGGCGCCGCCGAGCTCAAACCACGTAGGTGTAAATCTCGAGGGCAGAGAACTTGCCGTCGTCGGGTTCGGGCGCCTGGCCCGACTCGTACTGGATCGGCGTCGTCAAGTCGCCGCCGATCGTCAAGCGGGCCTCGTCGAGCGCGAGAGAGATCCGCGAGAGAGCCCAACGGCACTCGTCAGGGGTGCGGCCCACGGCGCGCACCGACACCCGCCAGCCCGACGACTTCGCGTAGGCACCAGCACGGCGCAGAGCACCCGTGCGGCGCTCCACAGCGGGCAGAACGTAGATGTGGGGCAGGGTGCCGGGGTTGTTGTCAGCGCCCGGAACCTTGCCGTAGTCGTACACGCGATCGGCGCCCAGGGCGACCTCGAGCGCCGCCTTGATCGCCACGACGTGCGGGCGAGAGTCGCGGGTGCTCATGCGCCCGGCCAGAACAGGTCGGAAAGCATGTCGCCCGCAGCCTTAGCGAACTTCGGCCCGACCACATCTAGCGACTTCTCGAGGTCCGTGTTCGGGGGGCCGCTGCGCCATCCGGCACCGACGATGCGAGAGGCGTCCCCGGTCCAGCCGTACTCGCCGGTCAGCGGGTCGATCATCTCGGCGGTCAGGCGCTTGTAGGCGTTCTTGCCGTGCTTGCCGGACTTGCTGCGGGCGATGCTGCGGGCGAGTGCGTTGCCCTCGCGGGTGCTGCGCTGGACGACTGCCGAGCCATTGCGGACCATGTTGGCCGGGATCTTGTGCAGGTCTGCGGTCAGGTCGTCGAGGTGGTTGTGGACCCTAACGCGCATGTCACCACTCCTCGGGTCGGACGTCGGCAATGACGGGCAGGCGACGCGCGGTGGCCTGGTCCTGGAAGTCGGCCTCCACGATGCGGAACACGGCGCCCTCGTTCTCGCCGCTCGTGACGTCGATCAGGTCGCCGTCGTGCAGGTTGTCCGTCGAGGCGGGCAGGTGGGCGATACGCAGAGCGAGTTGCAGCTCGACGCCGCCGATGTTGACCGTGCGGGACGTGGCCGCGTTACGCGATCCACCGATGCGGCACGGGAGGTCGTCGTGGGTGACCTCCCAGACCGGCACCTCGAGGCCCGTGGACTCGTCCTGCGTGGTGCGGTCAGTGAGGCGCCACACCTTGACGCGAGAGGACTCGTCCATCCGCTCCTCGGCCAGCGCGCGCAACCCGTCCTGATACTCGTCGAACATCAGGCGATGAACGGGTCATTGGCCGAATACCACGGGAACGGGTAGCCGGCAGGGGCGGGGGCGGTCGGCACGTAGATCGTGTCATCGCCAAGGTCGTCGCCGCGGGTGGTGCGGACGACGCCGAACCCAGCCGGGGCAGTAGTGCCGCGGAACTGGGCCAGGTCGGCGCGGTCCTCGTCAGTGAGCACGAGGCCGCGGGTGGTGCCCCAGCGCTTCGTGCCGTCGTCGAGGGTCACCGAGTCGAGTTCTTCGCGGTTGCTCCATGCGCGTGCGGCGACACGCACAGTCACATCGCGCACCACGTCGGGCACGTCGGCGACCAGTGCGCCCGTCTCGTCGGTCCAAGTGAGACCGGCGTAGGTGCGGACGCGAGTAGAGGCATGGGAAAGCACCGCCCCCGCCCGCGGGTCGGCGGAAGGGATCTCCCGACCGACCCACGCAGCGAGGTCGTCGACTGTTGCGAGCGGGGGCAGTGCCATCTTGGTTACTCCGATCAGACCGCGGCGGCGAGCTTGAACTTCTCGGCGCGGTTCGCGTCGAGAGTGGTCGCACCGACGAAGGTGTCGACGATGCTCTGGTCCTCGAGCTGGAGCGGGTTGTAGTGCTGAATCCAGCGCAGAGCGAACCCGTCCTGGCTCACGGTGGCCGTCTTCGCGGCGCCCTCAGGCGAACGCGAGGGGCGGGTGACGTGAGCGAAGGCGTCGACGTTGTACGCGATGCCCTCGTCGGCGGTCAGGTTCGGGTCGACGATGATGTCGAACCCGAACAGGCGACCGATGGTGGCCTCGCGCAGCAGACCGTCAGTGCCGGCCTCGTTGACCTTCTGGAGCTGGTCCAGCTCGAGCAGAAGCTGCTCGACCTCGACGCCCACGGCCAGGGTGCGGCCGATCATCGGGACCTTGCGGGAGTTCAGGTTGGCCCGAGCCTCGATGATCGCCTTGAGCACGTCGGCACCCGTGCGGGTGACGGCGGTGATACCGGCAGCGTGGCCGTTCATCACGGACACCAGCGGGGCGACGACGCCCTCAGCGACGACCTCGGCCTGCGGGCGAAGAACCTGCTGCTCGAGGGAGGTCAGCGTGAAGGTGGCGAAGTCGTCCGGCAGGCGAACGGCCGAGTAGACCTGCTTGTCCATCGTGACGGGCACGGTGGACTCGCTCAGGTCGTCGAAGATGATCGCGGCGCGCGCGGTGCGGTTGGCGTCCGTGTAGTCGCGGGCGGGGCCCACGGTGACGGGCTTCTTGACGTCCACGGTGCGACCGCGGCCGGCGACGAACTCCTGCGAGAAGTCCTGACGAACGGTGCGCGGCAGGACGGACAGGTAGCGGAGGGCAGCCAGGGTGGACCGGGCGGCCTGCTCCGGGGTGTAGAAGGTGTGCGCCATGTCTATTGCTCCTTACGGTCGTGGTTCAGCCGCACGCAGCCGACATGGCTGTTGGCGGTGCGGAGTGTTCAGCGACGGAACATCCGTTCGCCGAGCTTCGAGAGGTTGGTCTCCTCCGGCTCCTTGTCCGGTTCGAGTCCTCCACGCAGCGCCTCGGTGGGCTTGCGAGTCGTGGCGGGTCGCTTGGCGGGCGCGAGAAGTTCGAGCAGCTTCTCGGCGTCGGCGACCATCTCGTCCCGGTCGGCGCCCTGGAGTCGCGCGGCGATCTCCTTGGGGAGTCCCAGGTCGAGGGCGATCTCGTAGCGCAGGGATGCGGCCTCGAGTTCGCCGATGCGCTTGTCCTTCGCGGCGGCGTCCTCGGCCTTGGGGGCCTCGGTGAGTCGCTTACGAAGGTTGGCGGCTTCCGAGTTCAGCTTGGCGATCTTCCGCTTGGCTCGCTCGGGGTCCCACGCCTCGTCCTTGCCGTCGTCCTCCGGGGACTGCTCGGCGCTGTCGGGGGTGGTGGTGTCCTCGACCGTCTCGTCAACGATCTCGGCGTCCTGCGTGGTGTCCTGCTCGGACATGGTTGACCCTCCCGGGGTCTAGGGGATGGAACAGCCCGCCACCAGGGCGGGAAGATCAGCGGAGGTTGCCGGCGCGGCGCATCCCAGCCAGGAGCGCCTTAAACTCGCGGTCGCGGCGCTCTCGCGGCGACAGGCTCTCGTCGGCGCGGATGGCGGCGATGTCAGCCTCGGCGGCGGCGGCGCCGTCGAGGTACTTCGCCATGTACGGGGCGCGCATGTACGGCAGGGGTTCGTCAGAGAAGACCATCGTGGCCTTGCAGCCGCACGAACGGTGATCGCCGCGGGTGGCGCTCTCCTCGGACCAGTAGATGGCGCCACGAGAGGCACGCAGCACGCAGTAAGCGCACGGGTCGGGGTTCTGCGGGTAGCGCGCGAACTTCACTTCGAGCGGGTCCAGTTCGGACGACTCACCGATGGTCTCGAACGCGGCCGTGAAGGTCGCGAGCTGCGTTTCGGCGGCTAGGCGGGCGAGAGCGTCATCGAACTTCTCAGTCGTCAAGGGCTGAGTGGCCCACATCAGCGAGCCAGTCGGCAGCAGGTCGTCGCGCACCTGCGGGATCGGCTGGAACGTCGGAGCGCCAGGCGGCCGGGCCGAGTTGTAGAAGTCCACGGCGATAGCGGCGGCGGCCTGGCCGTAAGTGCGGACCAGTTCGAGGACGAACTCACGCAGATCCTCGGCGGCCTCGGCCGGGTTGCCCTGCACGTTCTTGACCCAGTGGGCGACCAGAGCGGCCACCATGACGACCTTGAGGTTGTCGATCTCCTCTTGGAAGGCGTCGACCTCAGCCGCGGTCGGCACGGTTCACCAGCCGGGCGACAGTGGGGTCCTGTCGAGCGGCAGCGGCAGCCTCGGCGATCTGAGTGCGGGCGGTCGTGGCCGCGGCGACACTGGCGGCGTTCTTGAGGTCGGAGAGGTCCGACTGGTCAAGCCACGGCAACTCCTCCCACAGTTCCTCGACCGGGACGCCGAGCATCTGAGCGGCCTTGCCAAGAGCGTCGACCGTCTGGCCCCACGGACGGACGCGAGTGTCGCGCCAGTCCATGCGGGCTTCGTAGTCCTCAGCGGCGGCGAGGTTGCCCTCAAGCTGTGCGGCCATGCGGAGAGTCTGGGCGTGCGACTTACCGAACGACATCTGGCGCTCAAACACCTTCTGGTTCAGCCCCGCCCGGATCTCGACCAGCGTGTCGGCCGAGATATTCGAGAGCTTCGAGAAGGCGGTCACGGGGATCTGAGCCGTCGAGGCCAGGGCGTCGATGTCGGAGTCGCGCGAGGAGATGAACCCCTCGAGCGGGGTCGCCGGCAGGCTCCACGCCTTCGAGTTCGGGTCCTTGAGGGTCACCACATCGGACTGACGAAGACGGATCTGCGCCTTCTCGGCAGCCTGCGCCGGGGTCAGGCCCTCAGTGTTCGGCCCCTGGCTAGCGTCGATGCCCGAGAACACCCGCAGGTTCCACGAGTTCGAGTGCTGAGCCAGCATCCGGTCGTAGTCGGTCTTGTTGATCCGCTTGGCGACCGGGATGAGCGGGGTCACCTCGCCGAACGTGCGGCCCTCGAGGTCGATCGAGTTGCTGTAACGGACGACGGGCGTAACGCCCGCGCCGTGCTCGCGATACTCGATGTAAGTGGGCTCATCGCCCGACGCGCCCACGCTGACGAAGTGGACCACCTCGTCGTCATACAGGCGCACCATGAACGACGACTGACCGGCCGCATCGAAGCGGGCGGCATACATCGGCCAGTCATCCTCAGCCGGGTCCGCGTACAGCGCGACCATCTTGCGAGGACTCACGCCACGGATCACCGAACGGGGACCCTGCGAGTCCTGGCCCGGCATGACTGTCGTGAACGAGAAGCCGTAGCCGATCGCGGCGCGGTGGATCGCGACCTGACGGTGGTCGAGATCGTTGGCCTGCCAGGTGCGCCACGGGTCATCCGCGTCGACCGTGGACTTGTAGCCCGTCGCGTAGAGCGCCTGGGCGACCGTCGTGACCACCGTAGAGAGCAGCGGAGTCTTCGCCAGCGTGGCGATCCACTTGTGCTCCTCGGAGGCGTTACGCGGGATCTTCGGACCCTCGTGGGTCAGGTTGATCCACGAGTCCACCATGTCAAGCTGCTCGCGCTGCTCGCGGTAGATCGGGAACATCTGCTCGGCCACAACCTCGAGGGCGGCGCTCTTGCTCAGCATGAATCGCCCCGCAGGTAGTTCAGGGCCGCCTCGACGACGGCCGGGTTGTCCTTGAGGTGGCCGATGCCGACGTTGCACGAGTGGCAGAGGATGCCGCGGACGTCGCCCGTGTCGTGGCAGTGGTCGACCTGCCAGCCGTTTCCGTTCGGGGTGTCCGTGCGGCAGATCGCGCAGCGCCCGCCCTGATCGGCCAGCATCTCCGCGAACTGTCCCGGTCGCAGCCCGTACTTCATCTCGCGCTTGCGGTCGGCGTGCTTCTCGGCCGTGGCGCGGCGGTAGGCGACGACGACCTCGGGGTTGGCGGCCTTGTAGGCGCGCGACTTCTCAGCCAGCATGGCTCGATTCCCCTCCCTGTAGGCCGCAGCGGCGGCGTTGATCTCATCCCGCTTCGCTGCGCGTCGCTGGGCGCGCTGGGCTAGCACTCGTTCGCGGTTCTCGGGGCGGGCGTTCCATTCGCGCACATAAGCGGCGCGCTTGGCGCGCTGCTCGGGGGTCGAGGTCATGCCCACCAGCCCCCGTCGTGCTGCTCTTGGGCGGGCTGGGCCTTCGCCAGCCGCCACATCATCCGGGCACCGACCGCACAGATCGCGGCGTCGACCTTCCGGGACGACTCTCGGTGTTCTTTACCGAGGCTGACCCCGTACTTGTTGGGGCGCCTGCGGGCGTTCTTTACGTGCTGCTTGAGCCGTTCGGCTCCGTCATGGGTGAGCGTGCCGGCCTTGACGTCCGACACGAACCGCTCGGCGTGCTCCACGAACGTCTCCTGGTGGCGCGGGTAGCGCATATCCCAGATGACCGCGTGACGCTTCTCGCCCGTCTTCTGCGCCCACAACTCCAGCGTCTCGCCGTAGTCGCGCGCCCAGTCGTCGAGATAGGACTCCCAGAACCGCTCGCCCGTCTCGTCGTCGCGTGCATCGGAGGGGTCAGCCCACAGACCCACAACCGTCCACAGCTCGCACGAGTCGCGCACCACGCGGTCAACGTCGGCCCGGTCCACGATCCAGCCATCAGACCGTGGGGGCCGCTGCCAGACGCGCACCGTGAAGACGTGACCATCGGACTCGCAGCACCCGACCAGGGCGCTCGCATCGTCCGTCTTGGAGCCGTCGAAGAACAGGAAGACCCGCTCGCCAGGCTCCACAATCCGGTCAACCTTGAGCCCGTCGAACTCCTGCGGAGTCAGCCAGGCATCCTCGGTCGCGGTGATCTGGTTGTACCACTTGCGCCGCGACTCGCTAGGCGGGTTCGCGGGGTTCAGGATGGACTTGACGATCCGGCCACGAGGGCGGGTGTCGAGCCAGTAGGAGTCGCCCCGGATGGACTCGACCACCGCAGGGGCGGCGTCGGCCGTCAGGGGAGCGTCAGGGGGCGCCTCGAGCGAGTCGTAGAGCAGGCCGAAGTCCATCGCGGTCGGCTTGTCCTCGCCGACGCCCTGGGTGGCCTCCCACGCCTCACGCATCCGCTCGCCCACCGAATCCTCGCCGGGGCGGTAGGCGTTACAGAAGTCGAGCATCCGCGCCGCGCCGCCCTCAGACTTCGCGGCATTACCCTCCATCGCGCCGGCCATGTCGTGACCGCCGTTAGAGGCGTTCCAGTTCTGCGTCTCAGCGCGACCCGTGAAGGTCGGGCGCCCACCCTCGATGCTCAGCGGGTTAGACGTGACCGCCTCGATCTGGCGAGTGTCGCCCAGGCCGTAGACGTTCAGTTTGCCGATCTGGATGCCGTACTGCTGGCGAGCCTCCGGGGAGATGAGCGACGGGAACAGCTTAAACGTGTTCTTAGTCTGCTCCTGCGAGACTGCCACGATCTGCACCCAAGCATTCGGCTCCTCGCGGCCGATCGGACGGCCATTCTCGAAGTGAGAGAACCGCACGTCAGCGAAGCACTCGGCTGGCGACAGGCAGGCGACCACAGGGTCCTTGCCCCAGCCCTTGAGCCGCTGGAGAACGCCCGAGTGGTAAACGAAGTCGCCATGCTCGTCGAGGGCGTAGTACCAGAGGATGAACCGCGCCTGCTCGGCCGTGAACTGCCACGGCTGCCCATGCTTGTCGCGCAGCCAGACGCCGCACCACGACAGCACGTTCCAACCGAGCGTCAGGTCGGGCAGTAGCCAGCCGTTGTCCCACTGCCACGTCGGGCCGATCTTGACCGGCTCCCACACCAACTCAGACGGCGGGGCGACGTTCGCGAGGTGGTCCTCGTACCAGGCGACAATCTCGGCGTGCTCAGAATCAGCCGCCGACGCCTGCGCTGCGGTGCGACTACGCGCCACGGCGCGACCAGCGGGCGTTGGCCGCCGCTCGAGCCGCAGTCGAGCGAGCCTCGGGAGTGTCCGCGGTGTCAGGCAGGTGCAGGTGGCGCAGGTGAGCAGCCTTCGACTTCGCCTGCTTGTCGATCGACCCGATAAGCGGGTGCTCGACCTCCTGGCCCATGCTGCCCTTGCTCATGTACGGGCGCCCCAGGTCCACCCACGCGCGCAAGAACTCGGCCTCCATGTCGGCGGCAGTGCAGGCGCTCGAAAGCACCCGCAGCTCGTCGACACGCAGGTCGTAATCCTTCACCACACCCTCCCACAGAGCCCGACCAGCGTCGGACAAGTGCTCGGGAGCCTTCGGCTTGCCGCTCATGGGTGCCCTCCTGGGGCTAGAAGTGGTGGCCCACCAGGGGCCGGAAAACCGGGGAGACTGCACGCAGGTAGGCGGGTGCTATCTGCCCCGGTCTCTTAGAACGCGGATCGAGGGGTCACCCCCCACCCCGTCAGGACTTCGCGGACTTCTTCGCGGGCTTGTCGTCGGCCTTGGGCTCGGCCTTGACCTTCGCCTCGCCAGCCTGTCGCGGGTCGCCAGCAGGTCCAGCCTCGCCAGCCTTGCGGGTGTCGCCAGCCTCGCCGGTCTCGCCGGCCTTGCGCGGGTCTCCAATGGTGCTCATGTGAGCCTCCCTGGGTGCTGTTCGGGTGGTCGTGTGCGCTTAGGCTTGGCTGCCTGCGCTTCACGTTGGGTCTTGGCTGCGTGGCATGGGGTGCTGAGCCATCGCAGGTTGTCGAGCGTGTGGTCGTGTGGGTCGGCGTGGTGGTCGCACTCACGTCCGATGCCGTCACAGTTGCTGACGTGCTGCTCGGCCTCGCACTTGCCTGACGCTCGGCGCTTGACCGCCTGCCTGCGTTGCTCCCAGTCGCGGGGCAGTTCGGCCCTTCGGTTACTGCTGGTCCATCGTCCGCTCATGTCTCGCCTCGCAGTCGCGCGCCAGGCTGGGGATGACGTGTCGCGTGGAGCAGTAGCCGCAGGTCCATAGCGCGTCGTACTCCTCGGGCGTCACGTCAGATCACGCACCCGCACCGCAGCTCACGACACAGCACGCAGCCTGTGCTGGCATCCACCACAGCAACCCTCGAGCGCATCGCATGTGACCTTGGATCGTCCGCACCCGCAGCGCCACTGTGCGTCGCAGGTGCAGTCGGGTCGTCCGGGGCAGATGGTGGGCACGTCACCTCGCCCCATGTGCTGCGTCGAGGTGGCGCTCCCACGCAAAGACGACCTCGTTAGGGCTGGGCTGATAGGGAAGGTTGCCAACGTCCTGCAACCAAAGCCCCTCGGGGTTGAATGGTGTAGTGCGGCCAGGCTTCATGCAGTCGCGATGGGTGCAGATGATGAGAACGGAACCGTCCTCGTCGCCCGACAGGTACATGCGGTGGTTGTCGCCATCCATCACACACCCCGCACGATGCTCATGCGCTCAGGCTCGAGCGACAGTCGCCCATGCCAGCCGCACTCCACACACCGCTGCATCGTGTAGGTCATCACGTCGGCGACGTAGCGCTTGGCGATGGGCTTGGTCTCGTGTCCACATGCGCGGCAGGTGTCGAGCTTGTTCTGCCCGTCAACGAACAGCGCGGGGTGGTTCTTGATGTGGGGTCGCTGCCAGTCGTAGAGCCACTGGGTTGCGATGACGTCGCCCTCACAGTAGTCGGTGAGGCGCTGGCGGTCCTCGACGCTGCCGGCGACTGCACGCTCCATCGCGTCGCGGTCGTAGCGGTCGGTCTTGCTGGGGATGCCGACGACCTGGCAGAAGGCGTCGAGGCCCTTGAAGGGCGCGCCGGACTTGAACTGACGGCGGAGTACCTTGAGCGTGTCTACAGTCTTCGGCTCGGGCAGCACGGGCAGCTTGGGCCGGTGCGAGTGTCCGATGCGCGGCAGGTAGAAGTCGCCCTTGAGCCACGGCACGTCGGCATTGTCGACGTTGTGCCCGACCAGGATGTCGGCCTCGCTGACGAGGCGGTGAACGCGCTTTAGGAACGCGCCTCGGCCGCCCTTGTCCCACTCGGCCAGGCGGATGACCTCGCCCGAGTCGTACCACTTGGCGCAGACGATGGTGGTGCGGGGCTCGCGGGTGACCGTCTCGTGGTGGACGTATCGGTTCTTGAGGTCGCCGCGGTCCCACCATGACTGCTGGGTGATTCCGGGCAGGCGCTCAACGTCCAGGATCAGGATGCGATTGCGGACGCCGGGGGCGATCTTGTGCGTCAGGGCGGCGGCGACCTGCTCCATGCTCATCGCAGGTTCTCCCGCGCCGAGCAGCCGCCGCGTGCGTGACGCGACAGGGCTTCCCACGGGATCGTGGGCGAGTCTGGGTCTTCCTCCAGCTCGCGGGCCAGATCCTTGAACCGCACGCCCCGGTCGGCCAGGAGTGCCCGCAGCGTCTTGGCGTCGGCGGGGCTCATCTGCTCGAGGTGGTGGCAGGTGGCGCAGGTTCGCCACGGCACTTCGTCGGTGAGGCGGTTGGCGATGTCTGCGAGGGCCATGCGGTTTCCTCTCGGCGGCGCCCGCTCATTGAGGGGGCGGCGGCGGATGGGGGTGGTGCTATTCGCTCCCGAGAACGATGTTGGGCGGGATTGACAGTTCACTGCCACTAACGGCAGCAATCTGATAGCCGGGCCGTTCGAACGAGGGGCACGGCCGGGCTTCGGGAACGAAGTCGTCCATCGGCGGCTGCGAGTCGTGGCGGCTCATGCGAGCGCCGCCCGGTATTCGGCGAGCTTGTCGAACGAGGCGTCGATATCGGCGCGGATCTCTGCTCGGCGTCGTGCGCTGTCGTAGCCGCGGGGGAGGATCGCGGCGTGTTCGTGCATGGCGTACCTGATGTACGCCTCTAGGAACTCAGCCGCCTGCTCAGCGTCGATTGCGGCCATGTCACTCGTCCGCCTCGAACTCGGGGCGTTCGGTCAGCTCGGCCACTCGCAGCATCGCCATTCGCTCGAGCCAGTTGAGGCCGTCGCTGGTCACTTGCCGCACGGACACGTCGCCGTCTTCGTCGATGACTTTGAGCAGCACGACGGCGCCTGCGATGAGTTCGCCGGGTTCGGGGTGGTGGCAGATGCCGAGGCTGTCGAGCAGGTCGCCGATGGGTTCCATGTTTCCTCCATGTGCCGACGCGCGGGCTGTCGAGGCACCGCGCGCCGGCAGCAGAGGTCTGCCTGGGCTCACTCGCAGGGGTTCGGCTCACGACGTGCCGCGCTGGGCGACCGTCCATCGTGCCGTCAGGTGAGTTGCGATGGGCCAGGCATGTACGGGGAATGCACAAAGCCCCGGTCGGCGTGCGACGCAGGGCTTCGGCTGGTGCAACTTTCGGGGACGCAAGTCACGCCTAGGCTGCTACGTTGACTAGCGTACCACAATGGTGTAATTCATGCCACTTTCCCCCTCGGACGGTCCCGGCGCGCCAGGATGTGGTCGAGGCAGACAAAGCCTTCGCGCCTACCGAGGACCACGCACGCCGTCACGATCGGGAACTCGCGGTCGACTGGTCGCTCTTGCTTCTTGGTCTGGGTGACCCACGCGCGGATCGTGGACTCGGGCAGCTCGGCTTGACGGGCCGCGTACTTGACCGAGCACCACGTCTCGTCGCCCACCATCTCGATCTGCGTGGACCAGTGCGCCGCGGCCACGTTGGCGGCATAGCGGTCCTCGTCCCACGACCGCTTGCACCTGGGGCAGTGCCAGTCGGACCAGCGCCACGCCTTCTCGCCACCACTGTCGCGGTACGGCTCCAGCTTCCGCATCACCCGCGCGCCCTTGCACTCGTCGTACATGCACGGGGCGCCACGCTCGGCACGCTCGCCGGCCATGAGCAGGTTCTCAAGGCGCGACTTGGCCGAGCGGACGTCCTTCGCGAAGTCGTCGAACTCGGGCAGGTTGTCCCACGCCCAGTTCAACCAGCCGCGCAGGAAGTTGACCTCGGTGGCGATCGTTGGTCGCCGGTCGAGGTCGTAGCCGCGCGCCTGTTCGGTCCAGAACACGAGCGTTTGCAGGATCGGCTCGTGTCCGTCTTCGTCGGCTGCGTGTTCGGCGTACCGGCAGCGGGTGTGGTCGAGCCGTTCGCAGGTGGCGAGGTGGTAGTGCTCGGCTGCTTCGATCCGCTCTTCCCATTCGCGGGGTGAGCCGACGCTGGCGAGGGCGACCATTGCCTCCCCGCCTGGCATGAGTCGATCGTTGGCTTTGTGGACGGCTTGGACTAGCACCGCCTCGAACAGCTCTTCGATGGCGCGAAGATCCTGTGCGACCTTGACGACGGGTGCGGCCTGGGGCTCGTGGGTCTCACTCATCGCTCACTCCAGTTGTCGATCCGGCCGCTGTCGGGGTCGTGCAGGCTGCGTCGGTCTGCGGCGGCACCGTCGTAGTCGTTGTGCGGGGTGCAGCCACATAGGTCCACTTCGCACCGCTCACACCACGCGACTTGGTGTCCGCACGGCGCGCACTCGGATCGCTGGTACTGCGGGGAGTGCTCACATGCCTCTACGCGCTCGTCTGAGCCGATCTGCCGCACGTCCGCGTCCTCGGTGGGTGCGGGTGCCAGTGCGGCGCGGAGGAACCCCAGGGCGTCGAGGTCGCGGTGGGGGTTCTGGATCAGCAGCGAGCGCAGGTAACCGCCGCCGTATGGGGATGCAGCGATGGCGCCCGAGTCCCACGCCTCCGCTTGCGCCGCACGGATCAGCGCGCGCACAGCCGGGTCGTGGTGGGTCCAGCGGTCGGCGGTCATCGGTCGCTCCCGTCGTCGTTGAGGCAGGCGCCCCGGATGGTGAGGTGTGGCCCAACTGCCCGCTCATTGCAGGGCGGGTCGTAGGGCCGGTGGTTGTGAGCGCGCCGCACGTGGCTGGGCCCGGCGAGTGCTTCGGCGATGGCGGCGGCTACGTGGGCTCGGTGGTCGGGCTCGGTTAGGTAGCCACACCACTGGTGCTCAGCCAGCACCCGCTCGATCAGCGCCTCGGTGGTCTCACTCATGGCCGGCCCCTTCGTCGTGGCGGGTGTTTCTCGTTGCTGCCATTCCGCCTCGAACGGTCGCCATGAGAAACACGCGGCTGGTTGTCTGGTCGCGGTGGGTCATCGGTCGGCCCCTTCGTCGGCGGCGGGGGTGGACTGTCCGGTCGGAGTGCGCGGCTCGTCCATGCGGTGTCGCGCCAGCGCCACGGGGCCGTCGATGTAGCGCCAGCACTGGAGGCACCCCAGCCGCCACCCGCCGTTGTGGTTGATCGGGTCGCCGTAGATGCCGACCAGTCGAGAGTGCGGGCACCTACGCCTAGCGGTGCGCCCGAACCATCCCCGGTACGTCTCGCGGGTCCAATCATTCTCGGCGGACTCACTCATGCCGACTCCCTCTCGTCTCGTGCTGCCCGGTCGGCTGCTCGTGCGGTCTCGCGTTCGGCTTGCTTGGTGGCGGTCATGCGTCACCTCGCACGATCAGTCGCTCGGCCCACGCCGCGGCCATCGTGGCGACCTGGATCAGCTCGGCGGCCAAGTTGTCGATGTCGCCCTCGTCATAGGTCATGGCGCGGGCAACCTCGCCCACCTCCTCGACCAGCACGACCAGCGACGTCGCGTCACCGACCCCGTGGGATCGCGGCGTCTTGCCGTTGTGCTTGGCGTAGGCCGCGGCGAACTCGTGGTCGATGAGGCTGTGAATGGTGCTGTCGATGGTCATGCGGACTCCTTCTGGCAGGTGCAGCTCGGGCAACGGTGCTGCCGGGCGTTCGGGTTGGCCTTGCGGGCGCGGTAGTCGCGCATGTATTCGCGGCGGGCGGTCTTACAGTCGTCGCAGCGACAGCCCTGCACGTAAGCGGAGTGGGTTCCGTGTGCGCTGCTCATGCCGCGCCCCCTTCGTTGTAGCCGTACATGTCGGTGTGGGGCAGCCAGCGAAAGCCGTCTGCCTTGCGGAGCCGGGTCGGGATGTCGCGCTCCTCGCGCTGACCACGCCACGGGATCAGGTCGGCGTACCCCTCGGCCCCGATACCGCGCATCCCGTAACCGAACTCAGGCCAGCCCAGGAGTGCGCTCGAGCCGCGGGGGCGCAGGTCACGCACCCCGCCCTTGCCGATCGCGTGGCCGGCGTGGGCCTCCATCAGCAACGCACAACCCCGCTCCCGGATCGTGTCCAACGCAGCGAGCACCGGGGCGGCGTCGTCGTCAGACTGGATCGCGATAGGCACCAGGCGGTACAGCGGGCCGATGACCACAAGGTCGGGCTGCTGGGCGTCGAGGAGCTGATGGATGCGGGACAGGTCGCGGTCACGGCGAATGTCGATGCGGCTGATGCAGTCGACCATCATCCGGTCGGACGGGTTCTGCCCCCAGCGCGCCGCCCACTCGACACCGGGCCGAACCTTGCGCCGCACCTGCGACCACGAGTTCTCGCAGTCGATGAGACAGGTGCGGATCGGCTCGAACTTCTGGGTCATGTCGAACGGGTTGAGTCCCGCGGCGGCATGGATCGCGAACTGGCGCAGCAGATGCGACTTGCCCAGCCCCTCCTCGCCAGTGAGCATGAACCGGTCGCGCTTCTCCAGCAGGCCGGGGATCAGCCACTCGGGCTCGTCGTCCTCCTGGGTCAGCAACTCGGCCACAGTCAGGGCGGTCACGTCGTCGTGGGTGCTGCCCGTGTCGCGAATGCCGGCGAACCGGGTGGCGACCTGGGCGGCGAGACCGGTGGCGTTGACGCCGACCTTCTCGACATCGGCGAGCACCTGGCGGGCCTCAGATGCGAGGCGGCGCTTGGTGGCGTACCCGCGGACGATGGCGGCGTACTCGGGCACGTTGTCGGGGATGCCGTTGGCGGTGACGACCTCGAGGAGCACCGGCTGGGCTCCGGTGCCGTGGAGCACTTCGTTGAGGATCGCGGCGTCCACGTTGCGCTTGTGGCGGTCGAGGTTGCTCATCGCATCCCAGATCGCTTCGTGGCGGGGGTCGTCGAAGTCGCGGCTGGTGAGGTGGCGGCGCGCTTCGGTGCGGGCCGTCTTGGTGAACAGGCAGGCCGAGAGGAGTGTGCGCTCGGCGTCGCGGGCGGTGGGCTCGTTCACTGGTCGAAGAACCCCCTCGGCAGCGGCGGGAGCTGGATGCGCCCCTGCTCGTCCGGCTCTGGTCGGATGGGGCGCACATTGCCGCTTGGTCGAGCATTGAGGAGCCACTGAGTAAACGCGGCGTTCCAACTCGCCTGACGACGGTCGTTGGCTTCGGCGTGCGCCCGGAACCGCGCCAGCTCGATGCCAGGGTCGACGCCCAGATCGCGGCACCGCTTGAGGTGATCCTCGGTGGGGCGCCAGTCGTCGGACAGCGGCAGGGCGGGCTTCCTTTTGCTGCGCTTTGGCGGCGAAGCCGCGGGGGTTTCGTCGGCCGCGGAAGCACTATTAAGGGTCGGGTCGGGCTGGGTCGGGTCGGGGTTGCCGAACACCTCCGGGGCCGTTCGCGGAAGTTCGGGCGAACCCGACTCGCTGACCTGCGAAGACTCCTTTTTCACACCCTTTTTTGCGGCCCGAATGGATCTCATTCGCTCCTTAGCCGCATCCCGTTCCGCAGTCACTTCGGACCTAAGTGGCTGGCGTTCCGTCCACTGATGGAAGACGATTCCGCCCTCTTTGCGATCCCAGAGGCCAACCGAGATCAACTTCTCGACCTGAGCGGCGGTGCCCATGCGGGTCAGCATGTGGTCGGGCACGAAGCCGTCGAGGAGGTTCTGGGCGCACCACGATCCGGCGCGAACCCAGAGGCCCATCGCGGAGTTGCCGGCCGCGACGCTCTTGTGATGGAAGGCCAGGTTGTCGTCAACCTTAAACCACGGTATTTGAACCACCCCGCTTCATCTGGAGGCGTGCGCGATACCGCGCCTTGGCCTCGTTGTTCTGCGCGCGGCGGCGCTCGGTCTTCTCGTCACCGCGCGGGTAGGCGCGGCGGATGTTGTCGCCATTCGTCAGGAGTCGAAGGTGCTCGATTCGCACGCAGGCCGGGTTGTTGCAGATGTGGTCGACGACCAAACCCTCAGGCGGCCACTCCGAGTAGTGGGCGAGCCAGGCGGCGCGATGGGCGAGGTGCAGCTTCCCGTCGAAGTAGATGACGCCGTAGCCCTTGTTGTTGCGGGAGCGCTGCCATTCGTGGCAGCCGCTGGGGGCCTCCTGCTGGCCGGCGATGAGGCGCTCGCGCCAGTTCGGCCAGTGATCTCCGCGCGGCATCAGGCGGCACCTGCATCCCAGCGGACGGTCCACAGGTGGTTGGCCTCGTCGACATACCCGGCGTCAACGATGCCGTTGCGCTCGTGGGTGTAGGAGTTCGAGGCGACCAGGCCGCACTTGGGGCAGGTTGGTGCTGGGACTTGCGTTGGGTCTTCGGCAGGTAGAATCATGCCTAGTGCTCCGTTCTGGTGGTATCAGGACAGGGCGGCCCCGGGCCTGCGCTAACAGGTCCCGGGGCACTTTTTACTTGTACCCTTATCCTACACTGAGTTACGTTGGGCGGTTCACGTCATCCACATTGGACTCAGAACGGCGGCTCCTGGGTCGGGCCGGTCGCCCACGGGTCACGCTGCGACTGCTGGGCTGACTGCTGCTGGCCCCACTCGCCGCCCTGCTGCTGCGGGGCGCGCTGGGCCGACTGACGCTCACCACGCGGGGCCTCGACGACCTTCGCGACGGTGGCGAACTTGACCTCGAGGCTGCGTCGCTTCTCGCCTGCGCTGGTCTCGTACTCGCGCTCGTAGAGGCGGCCGGTGACGACGACCTTGTCGCCCTTGCTGACGTGCTCAGCGATGGCCTCGCCTGCCTGGTCCCAGACGGCGACGTTGACGAACAGCTTGTCTCCGTCTTCCCACTGGCCGGCGTCGTTCTTCTTGGACTCGCTGGCGGCGACACGGAAGTTCGCGACGGCCTTGCCCTGGGCGGTGAAGCGCAGCTCGGGGTCGTTCACGGCGCGGCCCTCTAGGGTGATGGTGGGGAGCATGGTGGTTCCTTTCAGGCCGCGTTGTTGCGGCGGGTGGTGGGCTGGGTCTTGCTGGTCTTGAGGCGCAGGTCGCTGGCCTTCTGGCGAGCGCGTCGGCAGATGCGGCACCGCTGCCGCCCGTCCTTCGTGACGTAGGTGTTCTCGACGGTGAACTCGTGGCCCCTCATGCACTCGGTGGCGCGGGGGCGGGGGTTCTTGGCTTGCTTGGCGCGGTGTGCTGCCTTCTGGGCGCGGACACAGGTGCGGCAGGCGCGGTTGCCCTTCGGGTCGACGTAGGTGTTGTCCTCGTCGAACTCGTGGCCGCGCTTGCAGTGGGTGGCGTCGCGCTTGGCGGCGTTCCATGCGGCCAGGTTGGCGTTGTAGTGGGTTTCGGGGGTGGCGGCCTTCCTGGCTGCCCGCCGCTCCCTCCTCTTCTCTCGACGTTCGGCGATCGGGTCGTGGACCTCGCCGGCCATGACGCCCTCGAAGTCGGGGAAGTAGGGGTCGGTGGCTATCAGCTCGGCCCGCATCTCGGTGCAGGAGATTCCCCCGAAGGCTGGGTGGGGGCGGTAGAGGGCGGGGCATTCGAGGCATCCGGCGAGGGCGCTCTTGATGTCGCTGGGGTCGACGGAGAGCCACCGGTTGTCGCCGTCGCACGGGGTTGGCTCGGTGGGCGAGAACGTCATCGCAGCGCCTCGATCCATGCGGCGGAGGTCAGGCCCACAATGGCGAGAGTGAAGGCCACCCACCCGAGGCGGGCGTAGTGACTGCGAGTGGGGCCGATCGCGAAGTTGTTTGCGGCGAACGAGAGGACGACGGCGACAACGGCGAGCGCCACGCCGGTCAGGGCCATCGCTCCCGACCCACTCATGCCGACTCCCCGAGGATCATCGCCAGCAGGGCGTCGGCGTCCGGTCGGTCGGCGACAAGGCGACGCACGGCAGCCTCGCCCTCAGGGTTGGGCTGCACGGGGCCGAGGGCTTCGAGTCGGCGCATCATTGCTGCGTTGTTAGGCATCAGTAACCGGCTTCCTTGAGTAGTTGCATGAAGGTGGCGCCCGAGATGACGACTAGGCCCTCGGTGGCGCTGGTCTTGCCGTGCCGCTTGATCCATGCGGCGGCGATGGGTGCGTTGTCGTTGGCGGCTTCGCGGGTGGCTTCGGTGAGTGCGCCTGCCGGGTCGTAGGACTTGGTGTTTTTGGCTTCGATGACGACCCCTGGCACCCCGGCTATGTCGCCGCGGTCGAGTGCGCCTGCGAGTCGGCGGCGTTCGGCGTGGGGCCAGCCGTGGTCGACGAGGGCGGCGACGATCGCGGTCTCCCACTTCGTCCCCGCGGCTCGGGCGGTGGCTCGATTGCGGGTCACGTCGGGTCCCCGAGGTAGGCGCGTGCGACCTTGAGTGCGTTGCCCGCGTGCCAGTCGGCATTGGCGGCAGCGGCGTCAGGGTTGCCGAAGTGGATGCCGGGCGGCTGGTCGATGCCGGGGCTGGGACGCTGGGTGGCCTCGTAGTCCTGGCGCCACTTCTCGGCAGCCATGTCCAGCCACTCAGCAACCGCGAGCCAGGCGGCGCACTCACGGAAGTCGATGCGACCTTCACTCTCTGCGAGCCTCTGCTGGTCGCGGATTCGGCTCGCGGCGACCAGCAGATCCCCGGCGCTCACGTCTCGTCCTCACTGTCGTCCTCGACCTGCGCGGCGCCGACGAGCGAGAAGAGGCCGAGGAGCCAGGTGCAGAGGGCGGCGCGGATCATGCCGCCCACCCCTCAACCGCGGCCACGAGGTCAGCGGCGGGGTGCAGGAGGCCGTCGAGGAGCGCGGTGAGGGCGACGAACGCGAGGGCTCTCATGCGCTCGCCGCCATCGTGAGGGTGGTCAGCGCGGCGAAGGTCGCGAGTGCCGCCCAAGTGGGGTCGCCGGTCGAGAGGTACAGGAATACCCATACGGCAGCGATGACCGCCTGCACCGTCGTCAAGAGTCGGTCGATCATGCCGACGCACCCCCCGCCATCTCGGCCTCGATCTCGGCGCGGCGCTCGGGGGTCGCACCCACCCACTCGGCCCTGAGGATGTCGGCGCGGGGCAGCGGGTCGACGACGAACACAGCCGACTTGCCGCGAGCCACCAGCAGCGGCGTGCGGACAGGCTTGTCGATGTGCGACAGGCGACTGATACGCGTGCCCCCCGGCTTGTCCTTCCCGAAGGTCACCTCGGGGTCGAAGAACAACTCGACGGCGCGGGTGGCCCACTGGGATGCGTCGACACCCCAGCAGTTAGCGAGGACGCGGCGCATCCCCTTGCTTGGTCGCCACGGTCGCGGGAAGTTGGCGAAGTGGATGTCGACAGGCTGCTCGGCGCTGCCCTTCGCCACGTTGGCGATGATGAAGATGCGAGGGCCGGCGACCAGCTCGATCGCGTCTAGTTGGTCGGAATTGGGTGCGAGGGTTTCGGAGATGTCGAAGGTGCTCATGCTGCGTTCTCTCGATTCTTTTGCGCGCGGGCGCGACGGCAGGCGCGACATAGGCGGTTGATCGGCTTGGCCGGCGTCGAATACAGATAGACGTTGTCGGCGGAGTACGGGTGCCCGCTGGGGCAGTGGGTTTTGCGGGCGTTGGACTTCCCGACCTCGACGGAGCGGAGTAGGTTGGCGCTCACCGTCACGGGCTCGAGGTGCTCAGGGTTGACGCAAGCACGGTTTCGGCAGAGGTGGTCCAGGTGTAGGCCCTCGGGGATGGGGCCAACGTGGTGCTCGTAGGACCAGCGGTGCGCCATGACGGTCTTGCCAGCGCCGCCCGCGAAGGTTCCGTAGCCCGTGCTGTTGGTGCAGGCGAGCCACACGAGACAGCCGGCGTCGGTCAGCGCGACCTTCTGGGCGAATCGGTCGATGGGGGCGCCATGCTTGTAGCCCACCTCAGATCACCAGCTCGAGGTCGAGGCGTTCGGTCTGCGGCATCCCTGCGCTCCGGCGCTCGAAGTCGGCGACCATCTCGGCGGCCTTCTCCTCGAAGGCAATGCACGCCGCCTCGATCGCCTCGAACCAGGCTGGGTCGGGGTAGACGCGCTTCACGTAGAGCGGGAGACCGGCGTGGTAGGAGCAGTAATCCCACCAGCGCCGCCCGGACACGAGGAGGCACGCCTGCACCTGCGGCATGTAGATGGCCGGCACCTCGTCGCGGAGGATCGTGAGGATGTGCCCCTTGGCCCTCGGGGATTTGACCTCTAGGCCACCGTCCTCGCCGACCAGTCCGTCAGGAGATGCGCCGAGGGTCCAGCCGTCTTCGTCGAGGCGAAGGAACCCCACCTCGTCGACCTGCTCGAAGTGCCCCGAGTACAGGTCGCGGGCGATCGGCTCGGACAGTTGGCCGCGGATCATGTCGTCATTGGCGAAGGTGGGCTCCGTGTAGCCCGTGATCCGCTCGGCCACCAGCGTCGCGGTGACTGCCCGCGCGGTGTCGTTGTTGGCGACCTTGAGGGTGGGGGTGAGCAGCTTGCCCACGGTGGAGGCGGTGACGATGCCGCGGCGGGCGTCGTGCCATTCCGCTGTGCCTTGCTCGAGGTCGTGCAGGATGGTGAGTGTCATGCCGACTCCTGCGTGACCGACAGCGAAGTGACGGAGAAGTCGGGGGCTTCGGAGAACAGGCGCTCGCCGAAGAGGGTTGCGGCAGTGGCGGCGTCGACAGCGTCGCCGTCTGCCAGGTCGAAGGTGATGGTGGCTCGGTAGGTGGTCATGCGGTCTCCTCCCACGGCGCACAGTCGGCGCAGTAGTGGTCGTCTTCGGCGGGTGATGGGTCGCGGTCGCGGCAGGTGTCGAGGCCACAGGAGCGGCAGGTGTAGTTGCACTCGGGCAGGACGCGGAGGTAGGCACTCATCGCTGCTCCTGTTGGTCGTGGCGCCGGTCAGCCAACGTCTCGCCCCAGGACATGAGCTCGGGGTCGTGGTAGTCGCGGGGGCCGTCGGGGTTGATTCCGGTGGCGGCGAGTGCGGCGTGCAGGTCGATGGCGGTCATGCGACCTCCTTCGACGGGGCGGCGGGGCTGACATCCGAGCCCCACCACAGGACGAGTCGGTCGGCGCCGGGCAGCAGTACCGACAGGTTGGGCGGGTCGAGGGGCGCCGATGACGTGCCGGGGTGGACGTCGATGACGCGCCCGACCTGCTCTCCGCGCCTGGCGTAGTCGCCGCGCTTCCAACGGACCTTGCTCATGCGAGCCCCCTGCGCCACTGCTCGATCTCGGCGACGAGGCGTTCGGCTGCGAGCTGGTCGTGGAGAGGCGTCTCGCACACCTCGAGCGCGTCCGAGACGTGCTGGTCCCACATGGCTTGCGTCTCGGGGTCGACCTCGTGGGGCTGCACACCGCGGCACAGGTGGTCGAACTCGGCGCGGCTGATCTGCTGGTTGTGGAGCCAGTACGAGGTTGCGGCGTCCTTGTGCCACCAGTCGGCGAGGCGACGCAGCCACTCGGGGGTCACTGGACTGGCCCATCGGGACGAACAGACTGGATCATCGGGCGCTCACCGACTTGTAGCCGAACGGCCACCGTCCACCCTTGCGGCAGACGATGAAGTACGAGTGAGACTTGCGAAGCGACCGCTGAATCTTCCAGCGAGTCGGCGGCACCTGGGCGGGGGTGACGACCGCCAAGTCGATGGGTTCGCAGCCGATAGAGCGGGCGAAGTCCATCAGATCGCTGTGGACCCACTGCTGCTTGCCGTCAGTGATCGTGTCCTGGCACTTGACGACCATGTACCCGCCGCGCATCAGGATGCGCTCGCCCTCTCGCATGACGTCTCGATAGAGACCCATTACTGCGTCGTGGCCCTTGCCGCGCACCGATTCAAGGTTGTAGCCATTCCCCTCAAGCATCCGCAGTCCAGCCGAGCTGGTCGCCGCCTCCACGTATCGGTAGGGCGGGTCGAGCACGACCGCATGGAAGGACTGGTCCGCGTAGGGCAGCATCCGCGCATCGACGCCATCCTTGATGTCGGTCAGCCGCAGGTCATAGAGGCTGCGGTCGATGTGCTTCCAGAACACGTCGGAGCCGCGCATCGGGTCCGCGATGCTCATGCCGGGGCGGAAGTAGAGATCCGCAATGCGGGCCATCATCGTGGCGTTGTCGAGGGCGGCGCTCTTGTGTCCAACGCCATCCTCGGCCCTGGCGCCACCATCGGATTCGATCAGCAGTTCGGCGCTCATTGGGCACTCCTCTCGGTCACCTCTGTCGTGGGCGACTGACTGGTCCGCTCGGCCCACCACGCCGACGTGACACCGCCGACAGTGAGGGCCAGCAGCAGCCAGCAGAACGGGGCGAAGATGAGCGCGGTCATGACTCCTCCTTGCGCGGGTCGTGGTCGATGAGGGCGAGGCGGGCGGCGGCACACTCGGCCATCTCGCGGGCGCGGTCGAGGTGGGCGCTCATCGCACGACCTCCCACTCGAAACCCGACACGGCGGCCGACATGCCGACCAGCAGCAACAGGGCACCGAGCGCAGACAGCAAGGCCGAGACGACCGGGCGAACCTTGTAAACGCCTTCGATCGCATTGAGGCTGAATCCGACGAACAGGCCGATCCCACCGATCCACGTCACGCCGTAGAACACAGTCACGGCGAGGTTGTGCAGGAAGGCGCTCAACACGTCACCTCGTTCGGCGATGGGGCCCAGTACGTGACCCCGTTCGGCATCGTCAGGTAGACGCGCTCAAGGTCCGAGCTGCGTTCGATGGATGCGCCCGATCGCCAGGCCATCCGCTCGAGGGCATCGCTGTCCTCGACGGGAATGTGTGCTCTGCTGGTCATGCGATACTCCTCAGTGAGTGATGTTGCGGGCGGGCCGGCTGTGATGGGTGCGGCCCGTTCGCGCTTGATTGGCACCGACGCGACCAGGGCTCGAGGCCACCAGCCGCGACGGCTGACTAGGGGTTGTGCGTCGGCCGCTTGATGACGTCGCGGGCCAGGACGTTGAACACCTCGCCGGCAAGACGGGCGCCGATGTAGGCCGCGGCGTGGGCGAGCTTGAAGGCGGTCACTGGGGAGCGCCCGTCTGTCCGGTCGGAGTGCTGGGAGCGCGGTACCCGTCGCACCCGTCAAGGCGATGCGTCACCCAGCACGTCACACACCCGTACTGGTCGTGAACGTCGGCGTCGTGACTGCACGCGCACGTCGCGTCTGTCTCGGCGGAGTGGCTGCTCATGCCGTCCCCTGATTCCGGGCCAGCGCGTCACGCAACGCCATCTCCTCCGCGAACGCCTCGATACGCGCCGCCATGACACGGGCGCGATGCTCAGCGGCGGCAGTGGCCTCGCGCTCCAGGCGGGACTTGCGGGCATCCGAGCGCTCGTGCATCACGCCGCCTCCAGACCGTCGAGCCACGCCACGAGGTCGGCGTGACGGATCAGGATTCGACCGACTGGCTCCCCCGTCTCGGGGTGGCGGCTGGTCTTGTGGGCGCGGAGGGCGCCCGTGCCGATGGCCTTCTTGAGCGTGTCGACCGAGACGCCTGCTTCGGTGGCGGCGTCCTTGAGCTGGTAGGCGAGGCGAGTCATGCCGCCACCCGCCGTCCACGGTTGTGCTGGACGTTGAAGCGGGGCCGCAGGTCGTGGATGGCCTGGCGCTCAGCCTCGACCGCTTCTTCCTGGGTGCGGTGGCGACTCAGCACCTCGAGCGTGAGCTGCTGCGAGTACCAAGCGGCGGACTTCTTGGACGTGGCGTGCTGGCGGTCTCGCTCGGTGATCCAGAACGTCTGCCCGATGTAGAGCGGCGCGCCCTCCTCGTCGCGGTAGCAGTAGACCGCCCAGCGAGAGTCGTGCGAGAACAGCCGCTCGCACCGTGAGCAGAGGTTGAGGTCGGTCACGTCGCCCTCGACGGGGACCACCTCAGCGCATCCGTGGCCGCAGAGGTAGCGAGCCCCGAGGACGGTCTTGCCGTCGAGGTCGGCGGTCGCCGTGAACTCGGGGCGGTGGATCACCTGCCGCTTGTGGGGGCGGGTGGACTTGATGTGGGTTGTGGAGACCGGGGCGTCCTCCACCCCCTCGGGGCGCCTGGCTCCCAGGAACAGGAAGGCGTTGAAGTCGTAGGGGTCGGTCATGCCGCGTTCTCCTTGATGTTTCGTCCGCTGACTGCGGACGCTCGGGGGTCGAAAAGCATGTCGAGGGGGACGTCAAGGCGCTCCGCGATGCGCTCGGCAACGGCCGGCGTGCAGGAGGTCCGGCGGCCGTTGACCAGGGCGCTGATGAAGGTGCGCCCCACGCCCGCCGCGAGTGCGACGTCGGCGTTCGACAGTCGCTTCTTGTCCATCAGGCCCCGCAGGATCTTTCCGCTGTGCAGCTTCATCCATGTGCCCTTCGGCCAGCGTTTCCGGTGTGTGCCCATTCTCCGCTCCTCGTTGTCTTGGTGTCAAGTACCTGCGGATGATTCTGCGCTAGGCGGTGGACACCTGTCAAGGAACTACCTCTTTGTAGTTATGCAGGTCGCGGCGAACATGTCAGGATCGAGCGTCAGGACTGGTGGACACTAAGTGGCGGATCTGCGCCAATCTGCGGTGGACACATCCCCAACCTGGGCAATTCCCTTCCGCAGCCGGCAGATGGAGACTCGAAGCATGAGCGAACTACTGCGGATCATCGACGAGTACAAGGACGCCCACGGGCAGCCCTCTGACTCCTCGATCGCGCGTGCCGTGGGCATCGCGCCGCAGACGCTCAGCTCGTGGCGCAAGCGCGGAGTTCGCCAGCCGCCCAGCATCGACACGCTGCGGCGCCTGGCCGACTTCATGCACGTCAACTACGAGGACTACCTACTGCAAGCCGTGCTCGTGGACACCGGCTATCGGGACGCGATGCCCGAGCCGCCTTCGCAGCAAGAGGAGAGGGGCGTCGGATGATTGACGAGATGCCGCCGCCATGCGCGCCCCGTGACCGGGAGGCTTAGGAACCAGAGGTCACGGGGCGCTACAAACAAGACTAGGCCCCGCAGCCCCCATCGAGGGGACTACGGGGCCTAGTCAATTTGGGCCACTACTTACACGTATGTGAGATAAACCCTACCCCTGGGGGTGTGGCCTGTTTTACTTCGCCTCACTGTTCGGACAAGGGCCAACTTGTCCGGCACCTAGTGAAGGTAGCCCCGCCCATCATGTCCGATCGCTCTTTGTCTGTCTCGCTCCACACGCTGTCCGCTGTCGCCGCATGGATTCTTTGCGGTGTCCTGATGGGGGCCTACGTGTGGTCCGATCAGGTGGACTGTGGCGCCCTGGGGTTGGCAGCATCCGCAGTTGCGGCGACCCTATCCATCAAGTGCTTCTGCGTGCGAGTGAACCAGAACATCTTGGCCGCGTTCGAGCTGGGCAAGGAGGCGGGCCGCACCGAGGGCCGACCACTCACTCGGGTCTAACCGAGAGTTGCAGCCGCTCCCCCACCAGTTGCATCGCCTCTAGCAGCGGCTCACGGCGGCGGGTGCGGTAGCGCAGCGACGTGGCGACGCTGGTGTGCCCGAGCAGGTCGGTGACGACGTGCTCGGGCACGCCGGCCTCGAGCAGCATCGTCGCGGCGAAGTTGCGGCACTCGTGGACGTGATAGGGCCTGCCGTTGGGGTGGGCGACTCCTGCGCGCTCTTGCAGCTCCCACCATTCGGCACGGTCGTGCTTGTCGTTGCGGGGCCTGCCGTTGGGTTCGGGCCAGACGAGGTTGTGCGGCGAGGCTGGTGCGACGTCGCGCCACTTGAGCATGACCTCGCGGACCTCCTTGAGTAGCGGCGCCACCCGGTAGCCGGCGCGGGACTTGGGGCGCACGAGGTGGTAGGAGTCGACTAGGTGCAGGGACTCGTGGTCGTCGGGTACCCGGAAGCCGGATGAGCGGTCGCGGGGCTTGTTATAGGGGAGCGCCTGGAGCTGCCACTCGATGATGGCCTCGCCCCATGCGCCCGCGTCGAGGTCGAGCGCATCCCAGGTGAGCCCCAAGCACTCCCCCATCCGCTGCCCGTAGAGGAGTGTGAAGAGCCAGCGGGAGCCGTTGGGCATGTCGCCCGCGGCCTGAATGCACCTGAGCCCTTCCTCGATGGTCATGGATTGCCGGTCGGACTTGGGTGACTTGGGAACCTTGACGAGCAGGACGGACGGCGCGATCTGGTGGCCTTCGATGACGGCGGCGCGGAGCATGGTGAGGAGCACCCGGTGCGTGTCGGCGGGCTGCCTGCCTGCCTTGCGTTGGGCGTCGTGGATGGCTCGCACGTCGCCGGGGGTGAGCGCGTCGAGGCGTCGGTGCCCAATTGTGGGGATGATCCACTTGCGGACGGGCGAGGCCATCGCGTTATACCCCTTGGGGGACAGGTCGCGGCGCCTGAGTTCGAGGTACTGGTCGGCCCACGCCTTGACGGTGGTGCGGCTGACGAGGTGCTGCCCGCGTTCTTTCTCGGCGAGCTTGTCGCGGATCTTGCGCCGGACGGCGGCCTCGGTCTTGCCGGTGACGGTGAGGCGGCGGCGGTTGCCGGTGGCGGTGTAGCCCGCTTCGATGCGCCCGATCCAGGTGCCGTCTGCTCGCTGGTAGACGCTGCCCGATCCGTGCTCGCGGCGTTGCTTCTCGGCCATCGTCACCCCACCCGCTCCCGTATGCCCATCGGTATGCCCATTGTATGCCCTTGTTTACGTGTGCAATCTAGGGCCAGGAGCCCCGAAAAGCCTTGTTTTGCGGGGGTTTCGGCTCCCCAGCGTACCCCTTACCTCCGCCTCCTAAGCGAAAGGTCGCAGGTTCGACTCCTGCCTGGGGCACCCACCGGGTGAAGCGGGAGCCCCGCCCGCCCGCCAGCGTGGCGCCATGCAGACGTTCCTGCCGTACGCCGACTTCGCCCGCTCGGCCCGGGCGCTCGACCCCAAGCGGCTGGGCAAGCAGCGGGTGGAGTGCCTGCAGGTCGTGCGGGGCCTCACCGTCGAGGGCTACGGCTGGCGGCGCCACCCGGCGGTGCTGATGTGGCGGGGCCACCTGGAGGCCCTGGGCCGCTACTCCCTGACCTGCTGCGAGGTGTGGGTGGCCGAGGGCCGCGCCGACACCGTCGCCGACACGCTGCGCGCCGACCTGGCCGCGGCCGGGGTCACCGAGGTCCGCGACCAGGCCGAGCTCGCGGCCGCCGGTGCCCTTCCGGCGTGGCTCGGCGACGAGGCGTTCCACCTCAGCCACCGCTCGGCTCTGGTGCGCAAGGACCCCGAGCACTACCGCCCGCTGTTCCCCGACGCGCCCGACGACCTGCCCTACGTCTGGCCGCCACCTGAGGCTCCCGCCCATTCGTCGATCGGTTGAGCAACGAGACGTCGCATTGGTCGACCGATCGACGAACCCGCAGTGCGGGATGACCCAGGAGCTCCGCCCCTACAGGTCCAGGCGCAGCTGCCCCTCGGGCTCCTCGGGACGCGCGACCAGCGCCTCCCCCGGCACGTCAACGGCCGCGGCGTCGGGCAGCGGCCCCTCCAGCAGGCCGTGGCGCACGGCGGCGGCGTGCAGGTCGGCGCGGAAGGCGTCGAGGTCGGCCAGCGCGTAGAGGCCGTCGATGCGGTGCTGCTCGAGCAGGGCGTGCATCCGGCGGAAGTCGCCCTGGCGGCTGAGCCAGCCGATGCCGTCGACGACGGCGAGCACGTACTGGTGGGCGAAGGACACCCCTGCCATGTCCATCACCTCGGTCACCGCCGCGGTGAGCTTGGAACCGGTGGAGTCGAAGCCCTTGCAGGCCACCGCGATCAGCGCGTCCTCGAAGCCCGGGACCGCCAGGTCGGCGGGGCCGGTGTCGCCGTTGCGGCCCACGAAGCGCCCGCGCATCTCGTAGGGCAGGCCGAGGTCGCGCACGATCTGCTCGACGGCGTCCTCGATCAGCTTGCCCGCCACCCCGGCCCGGTTGGCGACCTGGCGGCTGGTGCCGCGGGCGGCCAGCACGTCGCCGAAGGTGTAGGTGCGGTGCCGCTGGGCCTCGAGGGCCGCGAGCAGCCCGAGCTCCTCGTCGAGCCAGACGACCACCCCACGCGCGTCGTCGCCGACGGCCTTGACCCACGACGAGGTGCCGAAGGCGACCCGCAGCAGGTTCTTGAGCTTCTCCTGCGACAGCCCGACGGTCAGGCCCAGCGCGGGCACGTCGGCCGGCCGGGCGCGCACCCAGCGGGTCAGCGCGTCGACCGAGACCTCCTCGAGCGCGCTCAGGCTCGCTCCCGCGGCCACGATCGCGTCGGCCTGCTCGGAGGCCTCGTCGACCGCGACGTGGGTGGTCAGGCGACGCAGCCGGCCCAGGTAGGCCTGCATCGCGGTGTCGTCGGGGCGGGGGTCGCTCATCGGGCGAGGAAGAGGTACTCGTCGACCTGGCGGCGCACGGCGGCGCGGTGGGTGCCGTAGTGGTAGGTGTGCGGCACCCGGCGCACCTCCACCTCGTCCTTCACCTCGCGCAGCAGCCGCACCAGCGTGTCGAGGTCGGGCAGCGCGTTGGAGGAGTACGACAGCACCAGCGGCGAGTCGTGGAACTGCTTGAACACCTCGCGGAACGCCTCCTCGATGGTGCGGCGCGAGGAGTACTTGGTGACCCGTTTGGGCAGCTTGCGGCTCTTGGTGTCCCACATGATCGTGTCGCCCACCCAGTAGCGCGAGAGCCCCTCGAGGAAGTGGAAGCGCTTGGTGTAGTCGTTGTCGTCGGCCGGCGGCGCGTACGGCGGGTCGAGGTAGACCAGGTCGTGGCGGCGCTGCGGCAGCTCGCCGACCTCGAGCGAGGAGACCGTGCACTCGCGCTCGCCCTCGAAGACCGCCGCGTTGTAGTCGGCGACCCGCTCGACGAAGTGCTCGCGCAGGCTCAGGCGCAGGTCGCGCCGCCCGTCGTCGTACCGGCTCAGGTCGCCGGTCAGCGTGAAGACGCCCCGCGGCTGCTTGCGCGCCGCGGCCAGGCACAGCGCCGCGATCGCCACCGCCCGCGCGCCGCCGCCCATCGTGTCGATGTGGCTCCACGCCGAGTCGAGGAAGGCCAGGTCGTCGGGGGTGAAGTAGACGCCGGTGAAGGTGCGGCGCACGAAGTCGCGGTCGTCGGCTGCCGGACCCAGGATGCGCGCCACGTCGTCGGCCGAGAGCCGCTCGTCGTGGTTGACCACGCCCGCGCTGGCCACCACTCCGGGGAAGCCGAGGTAGTCGTTGCTGTGCACCGACCAGCCCTGGTGCTTGAGCAGGTAGGAGACCACCCCGGAGCCGCTGAAGGCGTCGAGGGCCGTGCCCGGGCCGGCCGTCGGCGCCACGTCGGCGAAGGCCTGCGCCAGGTGCGGCAGCAGCTTGTGCTTGGAGCCCATCCACCGCACCCGCGGGAACACCGCCGCCCGGACGGCCGCGTCAGCGGGGGCGGGCAGCAGTCGGGGAGGCACGAGGACCATCTTGCCGCAGCCCGCCGACAGTCCCCGACAGCGCGCGCTGGCGCCCGCTCAACCCTCGGTCTGGGCCCCGACGGTCTCGAACCGGATGCCCGCCGCCATCAGCCGCGCGGTGAGGTTCTCGCCCATCGCCTGGGCGGTGGTCACGCAGCCGGCCGTCGTCGGGTTGTCGTCGTGCAGCAGGCACAGCGCCGACTCCGCGAGCATCTTCGAGGTCTCGCCGTAGCCCGGGTCGCCGCCCGAGACGCGGGTGCGGATGGTGCGCCCGTCGCCCTCGCCGACGAAGTCGACGGTGAACCAGCTCTTCTCCCGGCGCGCCGGCGAGGGGCCCTCGCCCTGCTTGATGCGGCTCTTGAGCAGGTTGCGCACCGGCGCCACCTGCGCGGCCACCCCGATCGCGACCAGGCCGGCCATCCCGCCGAGCGCGTAGCGCAGCGTCTTGGTGCCGATGTAGTGGGAGTAGCGGAAGTCGGGGCCGTAGGACTCGAGGGCGGCGCCGCTGCGCGCGACGACCTGCGGGTCGAGCGTCGGCAGCGGCAGCAGGTAGTAGCCCAGCACGCTGTCGCGGTGCGGCTTGCCGGCCACCGGGCGGCTGCGGCGGCCCTCGGGGCGCTTCTCGAGGTCGCGGCGCAGCTGCGCCGCCTCCCGGGTCTGCTTCATCCGCGAGGTCGCACCCATGGCGGAGTGGAAGGTGCCGCCCGAGAAGGTGCCGGAGGCGCGCACGACGCCGCGCACGGTGACCGGGCCGCTGGCCTTGAGCTGCTGCACGGTGTACCAGGCGCCCAGGTCGTGCGGGATCGAGTCGAAGCCGCAGGCGTGCACGATGCGGGCGCCGGAGGCCTCGGCGGTGGCGTGGTGGGCGACGTACATCCGGTCGACGAACTCGGGCTCGCCGGTCAGGTCCACGTAGTCGGTGCCGGCGGCCGCGCAGGCGGCGACCAGCGGCTCGCCGTGCTCGAGGTAGGGCCCGACGGTGGAGATGACCACGCGGGCGCTGCCGGCCAGCGCGGCCAGCGAGTCGGCGTCGCTCGAGTCGGCGGTCACCAGCGGCAGGTCGGCCAGCGAGGCGTCGATCGCGGCCAGGTCGTCGCGGACCCCCGCCAGCTTCTCGGGGTTGCGGCCCGCCAGCGCCCAGCGCAGCCCGGCCGGTGCGTTGCGGGCCAGGTACTCGGCGGTCAGGCGGCCGGTGAAGCCGGTGGCGCCCAGCAGCACCAGGTCGTGCTCGCGGTCGGAGTGACGGGCGGGGTCAGGGGTCGCAGCCATGGGGACATCGAACCAGCACCCCCCTCGTCGCGGCAGGTCTGGTCCACCACTCGGCGACGTAGGCTCGTGAGCATGTGCCGCAACATCCGCCAGCTCCACAACTTCGAGCCGCCGGCGACGACCGACGAGGTCGACGCGGCGGCGCTGCAGTACGTGCGCAAGGTCAGCGGCTCGACCAAGCCGTCGCAGGCCAACCAGGCCGCCTTCGACCGGGCCGTCGCCGAGGTCGCCGAGGCCACCCGGCACCTGCTCGACGCCCTGGTCACCACCGCCCCGCCCAAGGACCGCGAGGTCGAGGCCGCCAAGGCCCGCGTCCGGGCCGCCGAGCGGTACGCCCGATGACCCTCGCGCCCACCGCCACCTCAGGCGCCACCTCGGGCGCCACCGCAGCGGCGTACGACGCCGCGCTGGCGCTGCTGGCCGACCGGCCGCTCGTGGTGCTCACCGGCGCCGGTCTCTCCACCGACTCCGGCATCCCCGACTACCGCGGCCCCGGCTCGCCGGCCCGCACCCCGATGACCTACCAGGAGTTCGTATCGGGTCCCGGCCCCCGGCAGCGCTACTGGGCCCGCAGCCACCTGGGCTGGGGCCGGATGCGGCACGCCGAGCCCAACGCCGGGCACCTGGCGGTGGCCCGGCTGGCAGCCGGCCTGGTCATCACCCAGAACGTCGACGGCCTCCACGAACGGGTCGGCACGCCCGACCTGGTGGCCCTGCACGGTCGGATCGCCGACGTGGTCTGCCTGGCCTGCCGGGCCACCACCCCGCGCGCCGAGCTCCACCAGCGCCTGGGCGCGCTCAACCCCGGCTTCGCCGAGCGGCACGCCGCCGTGGCCAGCAACCCCGACGGCGACGTCGCGCTCGAGGAGACCGACGGCTTCGTCGTCCCCGACTGCGCGTGCGGCGGGCTGCTCAAGCCCGACGTGGTCTTCTTCGGCGAGAACGTGCCGCCGGCGCGCGTCGCGCGCTGCTACGAGGCGGTCGAGGCGCTCGAGGCCACCGGCGGGCGCTGCTGGTGGCCGGGTCGAGCCTGACGGTGATGAGCGGGCTGCGCTTCGTCAAGCGTGCCGCCAAGGCGGGCACCCCCGTGGTCGTCGTCAACCGGGGCGCCACCCGCGGCGACGACCTCGCCACGCACACGGTGCACGCCGGCTGCAGCGAGTTCCTCACCGACCTGGCCGACCGGCGCGCCGGAGCGGCTCGCGCCTAGAGCTTGCGGACGAAGATGTGGTCGGCGGCCTCGGGCACGATCTCGGCGCTCTCGCCGGCCGCGCCGACCAGGACACCGGCCTCGGTCGCGACGACGGTGACGGTCTTGTCGGGCAGCGCGCCGACCCGGCGCAGGGCGCTCATCAGCTGCTCGTCCTTCTGCATCTCCTCGGAGATGCGGCGCACCAGCACCCGCTGCTCCTCGGTCCCCGCGGCACCCGCGGCGCTGGTCAGCGACTCGACGCCGGCCATGAAGGTCTCGCCGGTGGCGGTCTGACCCAGCTCGTCGAGCCCCGGGATCGGGTTGCCGTACGGCGACTCGGTGGGGTGGTCGAGCAGCTCGAGCAGGCGGCGCTCGACGGTCTCGGACATCACGTGCTCCCAGCGGCACGCCTCCTCGTGGACCAGCTCCCACTCCAGGCCGATCACGTCGACCAGCAGGCGCTCGGCGAGGCGGTGCTTGCGCATCACCCGGGTCGCCAGGCGCAGCCCGTCGTCGGTGAGCTCGAGGTGGCGGTCGCCCTCGACGGTCAGCAGCCCGTCGCGCTCCATGCGCGCCACCGTCTGCGACACCGTCGGCCCGCTCTGGTGCAGGCGCTCGGCGATCCGGGCGCGCAGGGGCACGATGCCCTCCTCGACCAGCTCGTAGATGGTGCGGAGGTACATCTCGGTGGTGTCGATCAGGTCGCTCACCCCGCCATTGTCCACGACGGGCCCGATCCGCCCTCCCCCGCGGGTGACCGGTCGGATGACCGCTCGGGTGAACAGCCGCGGCCGGGGCGCTGGCAGGCTCGGTGCGTGGTCAGCGTGATGTGGTTCCGCCGCGACCTGCGGCTCCGTGACAACCCGGCCCTGCTCGAGGCCTGCGCCGACGGCGCCGAGGACGGCGTGCTGCCGCTCTTCGTGCTCGACCCGCACCTGTGGGGCCCGGCCGGTCCGAGCCGGCAGGCCTACCTGGCGGGCTCGCTGCGCTCGCTCGACGCGTCCTTCCGCCAGCGGCAGGCGGGGCTGTCGGTGGTGCGCGGCGACCCGGTCCGCCGGGTGGTGCTGGCCGCGAAGGCGGTCGGCGCGCAGCGGGTGCACGTCTCGGCCGACTTCGGGCCCTACGGCCGCGAGCGCGACGAGGCGGTCGAGCAGGCGCTGGGCGAGGCCGGCATCGAGCTGGTGCGCACCGGGTCGCCGTACGCCGTCGACCCGGGGCGGGTGCTCAACGGCTCGGGCGAGGCCTACAAGGTCTTCACCCCGTTCTCCCGCGCCTGGGCCGACATCGGCTGGGACGACCCAGCCGACGCCCCGACCGGCACCACGTGGCTGCGGCTCGAGGAGGGCACCACCGACATCCCCGACCCCCAGTTGCCGGCCGACCTCGAGCTGCCCGAGCCCGGGGAGGACTCGGCGCGGCGGCAGTGGGAGGAGTTCCTCGACCGGGTCGACGACTACGACACCGACCGCGACCGTCCCGACCGCGACGGCACCAGCCGGATGTCGGTGCACCTGAAGTACGGCGAGGTCCACCCGCGCACCCTGCTGGCCGACCTGCGCCGCAAGCGGAGCAAGGGCGCCCAGACCTACCGCACCGAGCTGGCCTGGCGCGACTTCTACGCCGACGTGCTGGCGCGGCGGCCCGACTCGGCCCGCGACTACTACAAGCCCGAGTTCGCGCGGATGGACTACGACCGCCCCGGCGACCAGCTCGAGGCCTGGCAGGAGGGCCGCACCGGCTTCCCGATCGTCGACGCGGGCATGCGCCAGCTGCGCGCGACCGGGTGGATGCACAACCGGCTGCGGATGATCACCGCCAGCTTCCTGGTCAAGGACCTGCACGTGGAGTGGCAGCACGGCGCCCGGCACTTCCTGCACTGGCTGGTCGACGGCGACCTGGCCAGCAACAACCACGGCTGGCAGTGGACCGCCGGCAGCGGCACCGACGCCTCACCGTTCTTCCGGGTCTTCAACCCCACCACCCAGGGCCGGCGCTTCGACCCCGACGGCGCCTACGTGCGGCGCTGGGTGCCCGAGCTCGCCGACCCCGACCAGGTGCCCGACCCGCACGAGCCGGACGCCGACACCCGCGACCTCGTCGGCTACCCGGCGCCGATGCTCGACCACAAGGAGGAGCGGCAGGAGGCGCTGGACAGGTACGAGAGGATCAAGGGATGAGCACCTCCGCGTCGACCCTGGCGCCCCTCGTGGTCCCTGCCCGCTTCAACGGCCCCGCCGGCTCGGGCAACGGCGGCTGGTCGGCCGGTGCCCTCGCGGCGTACGTCGACGCCACCGGCGGCCCGGTCGAGGTGACGCTGCGCCAGCCGCCGCCGCTGGACACCGCCATGGAGGTCGTGGAGGAGGACGGCGTCCTCACCGCGGTGCACGGCGGCGCGCCCGCGCTCAGCGCACGCACGGCGCCCGGCGCGCTCCAGGGCGTGGCGGGGGTCTCGATCGCGGAGGCCCGCGCGGCCGCGACCCGCTACCCGGGCCTGGCCCAGCACCCGTTCCCGACCTGCTTCACCTGCGGCACCGACCGCGCCGAGGGTGACGGGCTGCGGATCTTCCCCGGCCCGGTGGAGCCGCTCGACGGCCTGCCCCGGGTGGCGGCGACCTGGGTGGCCGCCGACACCGACCTGCCGGTCGTGTGGGCCGCGCTCGACTGCGCGGGGGCCTGGGCGGCCGACATGGAGGACCGGATGATGGTGCTGGGCCGGATGAGCGCCGAGGTGCTGCGCACCCCCGTGGCCGGCGAGGAGCACGTGGTCGTGGGGCTGGCCCGCGGCAGCGAGGGTCGCAAGCACCGCACCGCCACCAGCGTCATCGACGCGCGCGGCGAGGTGGTCGGGCGGGCCGAGCAGGTGTGGATCGAGGTGTCCCCGGAGGCCTTCGCCTGAGGGTGTGCCCGCCCGGAAGGCGTGTGGAAGACTGGTCGGCATGGCTTTGAACGATCCAAACCAGGTCGCCCCCGACGCCCCCGGTGCCGAGTGGTGGCGCCACGCCGTCATCTACCAGGTCTACCCGCGCTCCTTCGCCGACGCCGACGGCGACGGCGTCGGTGACCTCCCGGGCATCACGGCCAAGCTGCCCTACCTGCGCGACTTGGGTGTCGACGCGGTCTGGATCTCGCCGTTCTACATGTCCCCGCAGAAGGACCACGGCTACGACGTCAGCGACTACTGCGACATCGACCCGCTCTTCGGCACCCTCGAGGACGCCGACACGCTGGTCGCGACCGCCCACGAGCTGGGCCTGCGCATCATCGCCGACCTGGTGCCCAACCACTCCTCCGACCAGCACGAGTGGTTCCAGGCGGCCCTGGCGGCGGCCCCGGGCAGCCCCGAGCGTGCCCGCTACCTCTTCCGCGACGGCCGCGGCCCGCAGGGCCAGGAGCCGCCCAACAACTGGCGCTCGGTCTTCGGCGGCAACGCCTGGACCCGCGTGGCCGAGCACCCGGACGGGCGCGACGACGACCCGCAGTGGTACCTGCACCTCTTCGACTCCACCCAGCCCGACTTCGACTGGCGCAACCCCGAGGTCGGCGACCTCTTCGAGGAGGTGCTGCGCTTCTGGCTCGACCGCGGCGTCGACGGGTTCCGCGTCGACGTGGCCCACGGGCTGCTCAAGGAGGAGTCGCTGCGCGACCAGGTGGTCGAGGAGGGCGAGGAGCCCGACAGCGCCGCCCCGATCAACGAGGAGCGCTCGATGGTCGAGCGCACCCTGCGCGACGAGCCGATGTGGGACCAGCCCGAGGTGCACGACGTCTACCGGCGCTGGCACGACGTGCTCGCCGAGTACGACGGCGACCGGATGCTCGTGGCCGAGGCGTGGACCCAGACCCCCGAGTCGATGGCCCGCTTCGTCCGCGACGACGAGATGAGCCAGGCCTTCAACTTCTCCTGGCTGCTCGCGCCGTGGTCGGCCGAGGCCTTCGAGGGCGTCATCACCGGCACCTTCGCCGCGCTCGCCGACGTCCAGGCCAGCCCGACCTGGGTGCTGAGCAACCACGACGTCGTACGCCACGTGACCCGCTACGGCGGGGGCGCGCAGGGCCTGGCCCGGGCGCGCGCCGCGACCCTGACGATGCTGGCGCTGCCCGGCTCGTCGTACGTCTACCAGGGCGAGGAGCTCGGCCTCGAGCAGGTCGATGTCGCCCCGGAGCACCGCCAGGACCCCTCCTACCTGCGCACCGGCGAGGTCGGCCGCGACGGCTGCCGGGTGCCGATGCCGTGGTCGGGCGAGAAGCCGCCCTTCGGCTTCGGGCCGGGCGAGGGCCAGCCGTGGATCCCGCAGCCCGAGGGCTGGGCCGACCTCACGGTGGCCGCCCAGCAGGTCGACCCCGACTCGACGCTGGCGTTCTACCAGCGGGCGCTGGCCGCGCGCCGCGCCCTGGCCGGCACCACCTCCGAGGTGGAGATGCTCGACCTCGGCACCGACGTGCTGGCCTTCCGCCGGGGCCCGGTCACCGTGGTGCTCAACTGCGGCACCACGCCGGTGAGCCGGCCCGCGGGCGAGGTCGTGGCCAGCAGCGGCCCGGTCTCCGACCTGCTGCCCGGCGACACCGCCGTGTGGGTGCGCGACTGACCGGCGACTGACCCGCGACAGAACCGCGACGAGGCCCTCAGCCCTGGTTGAGGGCCTCGTTGTAGCGGCCGAGAATCCGGGTGAACTCCTCGAGCTCGGCCGCGTCCCAGTCGCCGAGGCGCTCGTCGAGCCACTGGCGGCGGTTCTCGGCGACCGCCGTGAGCCGCTCCACGGCGCTCGGCGTGGCCGAGATCAGCGAGGCCCGCCCGTCGTCGGGGTCCTGGGTGCGCTCGACGAGGCCGAGCTCGACGAGGTGGGTGACCTGGCGGCTGATGGCGCCCTTGTCGATGTGGAACATCTCGGCCGCGGCCGAGGCCCGCATCGGACCGTGCTGGCCGAGGTAGGCCAGCATCAGGTACGACGCCGGCTGCAGGTCGGGGTGCACGGCTCGCGACCGCTCCCCGATCACGCGCTTGACGCGCCGGATGAGCACGCCCACCTCCTGCTCGAGGCGCATCAGGGACTCTGCACGTGAGGCGGTCATCGTGGCGGCAGCGTAGCCGTGCCCCCCGCCTCGCGGACCTCGGCGTCCTCGACGAGGTCGGCGGTGGCCTCCGGCGCGGAGTCCGCCGGCGCGACCGGCACCACGTCGTGGGTGGTGCGCAGCGGGACCTCGCGGATCGCCACGACGCAGACCAGCGCCAGCAGCGCCAGGGGCGTGGCGACGAGGAAGATGTGGCCGAACGACTCACCGAAGGCCTGCTCGAAGACCGCACGCACGGGTGCCGGCAGCGCGTCGAGGTCGGGGATCTCGTGGCTGCTGTGCCCGGCCTCCTCGATGCCGAGGTCGCTCAGGCCGGCGGTGACCTTGGTGGCGACCTGGGTGCTCAGCAGCGCGCCGAGCACCGAGACGCCCACCGAGCCGCCGAGCGAGCGGAAGAACGCGACGACCGAGCTGGCGGCGCCCAGCTCGCTCAGCGGCACGTTGTTCTGCACCGCGAGCACCAGGTTCTGCATGGTGGCGCCCAGGCCCACGCCGAGCACGGCCATGAACAGGCCGACGACGCGCAGGTCGGTGGTGTCGTCGATGGTGCCGAGCAGGCCGAGGCCCAGCACGGTCAGCGTCATCCCGGAGACCAGCCAGCGCTTCCAGAGCCCGGTGGTGGTGATCCGCCGCCCGGAGACGATGCTCGAGACCAGCAGCCCGCCGACCATGGCGATCGACATCAGACCGGCGGCGGTCGGGCTCATGCCGCGCGCGGTCTGGAAGTACTGCGAGAGGTAGACCGTCGAGCCGAACATCGCCACGCCAATCAGCACCGAGGCGGTGGTGGCCAGGGCGATGGTGCGGTCGCGGAAGAGGCGCAGCGGCACGACCGGCTCGACCGCCACCCGCGCCTCGACGTACACCGCGGCGGCGACGACCAGCAGGCCGGCGACCACGAGCAGCGCCGAGGTGACCGACACCCAGTCGAACTGGTTGCCGGCCAGGCTGACCCAGACCAGCAGCAGGCTGACGCCGGCCACGATCAGGGTCGCGCCGGTGTAGTCGATGTGGACCTCGCGCTTGACCAACGGCAGGTGCAGGGTCTTCTGCAGCAGCACGAACGCGACCACGGCGAAGGGCAGCCCCACGAAGAAGGTGCCGCGCCAACCGAGCGGCGAGTCGACGATCAGGCCGCCGATGAGCGGGCCGGAGACGGTCGCCAGCGCGAAGACCGCGCCGATGTAGCCGGAGTAGCGGCCGCGCTCGCGCGGCGTGATCATGCTGGCGATCACGACCTGCACCAGCGCGGTCAGGCCACCCACGCCGAGGCCCTGGACGACGCGGGCGCCGATGAGGATCTCCATGCTGGGCGCCAGCGCCGCGATCAGCGAGCCGATCGCGAAGATCACCAGCGCGAGCTGCACCAGCATCTTCTTGCTGAACAGGTCGGCGAGCTTGCCCCAGACCGGGGTGGTCGCCGTCATCGCCAGCAGCGTGGCGACCACGACCCAGGTGTAGCCGGTCTGGGTGCCGTCGAGGTCGGCCACGATGCGCGGCAGCGCGTTGGTGACCACGGTGCTCGAGAGCATCGCCACGAACATCGCCAGCAGCAGGCCGCTGAGCGCCTCGAGCACCTGGCGGTGCGTCATCGCCACCTCGGCGCCGTCCCCGGAGGGCGGACCGGTCGACGGGCTGGGGGCTGGGCTGGCGACCTGGGTCACGGACTCTCGCTTCACGCTGGGACTAACGGTTGACTTGCGCAACCTTATTCCCCGTGGCGTCCGCCCACAAATAGCAGCGACCCGCAGGCGTGGTCCTCGAGACGAGGACTGTGCCCGGCGGACGGAGCCGGGCCACCTGCGGGTCGGGCAGCTGCTTGGGATTCGCCAGCAGCGTCAGGGGCACTCCTGCCCCGTCGTCCTGCTGGGGCTGCTAGCGGGCAGCCACCTCACGCGTCCTGGAAGAACTCATTCTTCGGACCACCTCCTTTCCCGTGTGCGAAAACGGTACGTCGGCGCCCGAGAGCGGACAAGAGGTTTTGGCCGGCCGAGAAGTGTGGAGCCTGGGATGAACCTGCTTGGTACAGGACTCCACACTCTGCGTCCGGCCGCACGAGCTCAGGCCGCGGGATCGATGACGATGCGGAGGTCGGGCTCGTAGATCTCGAAGGTGCTGGTGGGTCGGTGTCGGCCCGGTGGTGCTTGTGCAGGGTCCGGGTGCAGCTGTCTGGTGCCGGCGTGGTCGACGAGGTAGGTCGCGCCGTGGGGGTCCTGCCACAGGTGGATGCCGGGGAAGGGCTGTCGGACCTGCCACCGCCCGTGGGTCTTGAGGCGGTGGTGGCTGGTGGTGAGGGGGCCGTAGTTGCCGAGCCTGCTCGGACCACCGTCACCGTGGGGGATGGTGTGGTCGATCTGCATGTGGGGGCTGGTGCAGGAGCCGAAGGGGAAGGTGTCGGCCGGCGAGAGCAGGCGGACGGCCCGCCGGTGGCGGGCCGGGATCTCGTAGGCGTCGACCGGGGACTGGTGGGCCAGGTCGATGACGGGTCGGATGGTGAACCGGGCGTGGGGACCGAGGGTCTCGCGGACCCAGGCGCTCGTGACGGGGCCGTGGCCCTCGACGCGGGCGATGGGTTCGAGCGGCCGGCCGTGCTCGTCGAGCTCGACCTGGCCGCGACCGTCGAGGTGGACGACCAGGGTGACCTCGGGTCCTCGCAACGAGTCGTCGCCGATGGCGAGCTGGAGGGCCGCCAGGACGCGGCGGTCATCGACGGTGACGCTGCGGTCGTCGCTGCGGCTGGTCTCGTCGTCCGGCTCGTCAGGCAGCGTCGCCTCGAGGGTCTTGGCGCGCTGGGTGATGGCGTGGTCGATGCGGGCGATGGTGGCGGCGTCGGCGCGGATGAGGAAGGAGGCCATGCCGTGCTCGGGTCGACCGATGGTCTTGGCGAAGCGGGCCTTCCTGGCACGCTCCTCTTTCTCGCGGGCGATCGCGGGGGCGGCGGCGGCGACCTTGCCGGCCACGAGGGCCTCGAAGCGGGTCCACGGGATGCGCCCGTCGGCCGCCTCGGCGACCTCGGCGTCGACGTGGGCGGCCTCGGCCCGGGAGAGCCCGCGAGTGCGGTCGACGACGTGGCGGGCGTAGGAGGCGCGGACCTCGAGGGCCTGCACGCGGGCCCACAGCGCGGGGTGACGGTGGTGGAGGTCCTGGGCGTCGCCGATGAGGCGGGCGGCGGAGAAGGGGGTGAGGCCGACGCGGGCGCCGAGCTCGGCGGCGGCGAACTCGGAGACCTCCGCGACCCCGTCGCCGCCGTAGCGGCGGGACTGCTCGCGCCCCGGGAGCCGTGCCCGGTCGGGGTCGAGCCGGTCGGCGGAGTGCAGGACGGCCCAGTGGTAGGCGATGACGAGCAGCTCGACCTCAGCCTGGCGGGCGGTGGTCGCGCAGGCGCCGGCCCGGGCGAGGACCTCGGCCTCGCTCAGGTCGTCCAGCGGAGTCTGCATACCCATGATTTTACTCGAACTGGAGTTCGAGTCAATGGTTCTGCGCGATCTGTGGAGACCCGGTCAGGGCCTGCCTCAGTCGTGGGCGACGTCCCAGAGCTTCGAGACGACCCCGCCGTCCTCGAAGGTGATGAAGGACCAGCGCCAGAACGCCATCATGTCGTAGACGCAGGTCCGGCGTCCGTCGTAGGCCGAGCAGTCCTTGCCGCCGAAGCCGACCACCTCACGCACCTGCGCACGGGTCATCCCGCGGCGCACCTGCTTGAACTCGCGCCGCGACACGGTCTTCTTGTAGGTCTTCTCGACGACCCGGACCCGGTGGACCCGACTGGACTTGGTGCCGCGGCACCAGGCCGTGGTCCTGGAGCGGTAGCGCCCGACGTCGACCCGGGGGAAGTGGGCGCCCGGCAGCGCGCCCCGCCAGCGGTAGGTCTGCGACTCCTCGGTCCCCAGGTCGGTGAGGACCCACTTCACCCGGGGCTCCACGTTGTTCGCCGAACAGCTGACGTAGGGACTCATCACGCCCCCTTGCTCCCCCTTGGGAGCAGGGACCGCGCTCGGCGGCGAGATGCGCGGAGCCACGGCGTCCTCGGCGTGGGTGACGGCGGGGAAACCGACGGTGAGCAGCGCAGCGGTGATGAACCCGCCGGCCACGGCACGGATGGGGGGTCCTTGATGCATGGCGGTCTCCGGTCTGGGGGGATCGACGACAGCGCTCGTCGCGGTCACCGACACTCCGATGCTCCGACCTGCGGTGGACCGGCGCTACCCGCAGATCGGGTATGCGGAGAGGTCGCGACGCATCACGAGCCGGGGCATCCTGCTCGCCACGGCACCGGTGGTGCCGACGACCTCGAAGCCCACCTTCTCGAACATCGAGCGGGTGCCGACGAAGGCCATCGTCAGGTCCATCCGCTCCCCCGCAGGGTCGACCGGGTAGGCCTCGACGGCAGGCGCGCCCTCGGACGCCGCCCAGGCCACCGCCCCCTCGAGGAGCCGGGTGGTGACGCCCTGCCGGCGGTGGCCGCCCCGCACGACGACGCAGATGATGCTCCACACCGGCACGTCGTCGAGGGGCTTGATGAGACGGGAGGCGGACAGCTTGGGGTTGTCGGCGCGAGGGCCGATGCTGCACCAGCCGACCGGGAGCCCGTCGCGGTAGGTCACGACGCCGGGCGGCCGGTCGCGGGCGCACAGCGCCCGCGCGGCCTGCTCGCGGTCGCCCTGCCCGAGCTCCGCGACGTCCTGGGCGCGCAGGCGGTGCGAGAGGCACCAGCAGTGCGTGGCGCGACGGTTCGGGTTGATGACGTCGGCGAAGTCCTCGAACCGGTCCGGCGTGACCGGGTGCGTCTCCCAGGTCACCGGGTCACCGCGTCGAGCGGGGGCTCTCGTGGTGCCAGCGGCGCAGCCCGACGAGCACGCCCTGGGCGACGACCCCGATGCCGAGCAGCAACTGACCGAGCACGAGCAACGCGATGCCGACGAGGGCCGGCCCACCCGACCCGTCGATGCCGGCGAGGAGCCCAGCCGCGGAGACCAGCGCGCCCACGACGATCCAGACCCACGGGCCGGAGGGCTCCTGCGGCCCCGGAGGGGTGTCGCCCAGCGACCCCCCGTCCCCGCAGGTGGGGCAGAGGGAGGCGCGCTCGGGCACCTCGTGACCGTGCCGGCAGTGACGCAGCTCCGAGACCATGGGCTCAGGATGCCAGGCCGGGGCGGGCGGGGTCAGGCGCCGCGTCCGAGACCCAGCGCCTCGAGCACGCCCGTCCCGCCCTGCAGGACGCCGTCCTCGCCCGCCGCCCGCGAGTGCGGGTCGTCGGTCAGCCGGGTGTCGTGGCAGCCGAAGTCGTCGACGACGACGCCGGTCAGGTCGCCCTCGTCGGCCAGCACCACCAGCCAACGCGGGCCGAGGTCGGCGGTGCAGATGCGCTCCGAGGTGTCGACGTCGAGGAGGGCCAGACCGTCGAGCGCCTCGACGAGCGACGGCAGGTCGCCCTCGGGCACCGGCTCGGCCCGCCCGGCGCGCCGCCAGCCGTACGCCGCGTCGTCGGCCCCGCCCTCCGCCTCGGCGGGGTCGTAGCGGCACACCCAGGCCGTCCCCACCTCGGGCAGCACCGGCAGCTCGGTGGCGGCCCGGTCGGCGGCCGGCCCCTCCGCCTCCGGCAGCGCCCGCGGGCAGGGGCGACCGGAGGCCTCGCCCAGCTCGTCGGGGGCCAGCTCGTCGGGGGCCGGCTCGGTCGGCGGCGGGTCCTGCGCCACGGGCGTCCCGGCGCCGTCGTCACCGCAACCGCCCAGCAGGAGCACCGCGGCCAGGGCCGCACCGGGAGTCGCGAGCCGCGCCACCATCAGGGCGCCAGCCGCTCGGTGGCCCACCCGTCACCCGAGCGCCGGTAGACCAGCCGGTCGTGCATCCGGCTCGGCCGCCCCTGCCAGAGCTCGACGACCTCGGGCAGCACGACGTAGCCGCCCCACCCGTCGGGCACCGGGACCTCTCCCCCGGCGAAGCGCTCCTCGGCCGCGGCGTACGCCGCCTCCAGCTCCTCGCGCCCGGCGACCACCGAGGACTGCGCCGAGGCCCAGGCACCGAGCCGAGAGCCCCGCGGACGCTCGGCGAAGTACGCGGCCACCACCTCGCGCGAGAGCCGCTCGGCCCTGCCCTCCACCCGCACCTGGCGCTCGAGCGGGTGCCAGGGGAAGAGCAGCGCGCAGCGGGGGTCGGCGGCCAGGTCGTCGGCCTTGCGCGAGGCGTGGTTGGTGTAGAAGACGAAGCCCTCGCGCCCCGCCCCGTCGTCGAGGCCCTTGAGCAGCACCGTGCGCGAGGAGGGGGCGCCGTCGCGCGAGACCGTCGAGACCACCATCGCGTTGGGCTCGTGCAGCCCGGCGGCCCGGGCGTCGGAGAACCACAGCCCGAACATGGTCATCGGGTCGGGCGCCAGGTCGCTCTCGCGCAGCCCGCTGGCGGCGTACTCCTCGCGCAGCCCGCGCAGCCCGCGCAGGTCGGGCGAGTGGTCCTCGGTGCTGCCCCGGGTGTGCTCGGCCATGCCTCTCACCGTAGCCACCGGAGGCGACACCGCGCGGGGTCCCGGGACCGCCGCGTGCCGTCCGGGCAGCATCACTGACACAATGCGACGGTTTGGACGCTGCCGCACACGACACAGGAGCCACCCGATGACCGAGGTACACCACGGACTGGAGGGCGTCGTCGCCTTCGAGACGGAGATCGCCGAGCCCGACAAGGAGGGGTCCGCGCTCCGCTACCGCGGCGTCGACATCGAGGACATCGTCGGCCGCGTCCCCTTCGAGAACGTGTGGGGCCTGCTGATCGACGGCGCCTACACCCCCGGCCTGGCCCCCGCCGAGCCCTTCAACCTGCCGGTGCACACCGGTGACGTCCGCGTCGACGTGCAGGCCGCGGTCGCGATGCTCGCGCCGGCCTTCGGCTTCGGCCAGACCTACGACATCTCCGACGAGCAGGCCCGCGACGACATCGGGCGCCTCGCCGTCATGGTGCTCTCGTACGCCGCCCAGTCGGCGCGCGGTCTCAACAAGGCGATCGTGCCGCAGAAGGAGGTCGACGAGGGCGGGACCCTCGCCGAGAAGTTCCTGATCCGCTGGAAGGGCGAGGCCGACCCCAAGCACGTCAAGGCCATCGACGCCTACTGGAGCAGCGCGGCCGAGCACGGCATGAACGCCTCCACCTTCACCGCGCGCGTCATCACCTCCACCGGTGCCGACGTCGCGGCCGCCTTCTCCGGCGCCATCGGCGCGATGTCGGGCCCGCTGCACGGCGGCGCCCCGAGCCGCGTGCTCGGGATGATCTCCGACGTCGAGGAGTCCGGCGACGCCGAGGCCTACGTCAAGGGCCTGCTCGACCGCGGCGAGCGGCTGATGGGCTTCGGCCACCGTGTCTACCGCGCCGAGGACCCCCGCGCCCGGGTGCTGCGCCGCACCGCCAAGGAGCTCGACGCCCCGCGCTACGCGGTCGCCGAGGCCCTCGAGAAGGCAGCCCTCGCCGAGCTGCGCGAGCGCCGCCCCGACCGGGTCCTCGAGACCAACGTGGAGTTCTGGGCCGCGATCGTCCTCGACTTCGCCGAGGTCCCGGCCAACATGTTCACCTCGATGTTCACCTGCGCGCGCACCGGCGGCTGGTCGGCGCACATCCTGGAGCAGAAGCGCACCGGCCGCCTGATCCGCCCCTCCGCGGTCTACACCGGCCCGGGCGCCCGCCCGGCCTCGGAGATCGACGGCTGGCAGGAGGCCTGGGGAGCCTGATCCCCCGCTGGTCGACCGGGTCTCAGCGGAAGACCCGGTCGACCATCTCGAAGGCGCCCAGCTCCTGGTCGGAGCGGAAGTGGCGGTGGTCGGCCCGCACCCGGTCGAAGGCCTCGGCGGCGTACTCGACCACGTCCTGCACGAAGAGGTCCTCCGGGCCTATCGCCTCGAGCACGTCGGGCTCGATGTCGTGGTCGACCAGCCCCGCCTCGTCGGAGAGCGCGTGCGACTGCGCCAGCGAGGCGCCGCAGATGGCGGCGTACTTGCGCCACTGCTTGTCGGAGAGGTCGTCGAGGTCGATGTCGTCGCGGTACGGCGAGCGCTCGCGCACCATGAAGCTCAACCCGTCCATCTCGACCGCCCCGTAGAAGCGGTCCCCGCGCACCAGGTGCACGCCCTGGGCGTGGGAGATGCGGTCGGCGTTGCCGTCGACGACGTACTCCGAGGGCGGCACCAGCCCCGCGAGCGCCGAGCGCCGCGCCTGCTTGAGCTCGAGCAGCAGGTCGTCGGAGCCGTCGGCGTTCGGGCCCTCGACCATCAGGTAGTAGCGCGGCAGCCCGAGCGACGCGGTGCCCTGCCCCAGCCGCTGGCACACGTCCTTGACCCGCATCGCGCCGGCCCGCTCGGGCACCTCGATGCCGTTGTCGCGCACGAAGCGGTCGAGCGCCTCCTGGAACTCCGGGACCCGCGAGGAGACCGGCACGTGCTCGTCGTCGGCGCGGAAGCCGCGGCGGAACTCGTCGTGGTACTTGCGCGCCAGCCAGTGCGCTCGGTCCTCCTTCGCCGACTCGAAGAGCCTGCGGATCAGCTTGGGCGCGTTGTCCTCGCGCATCTGGCCCTGCTGCTCGGTGGCGTCGGTGGCGTAGCCGCGCATCGCCGACACGTAGCCGCGCACGAAGGCCGCGGCGATCCGGCGCTGCTGCTTGCGGCCGTGGCCGCCCTCCTCGGCGGCGGCGACCATGAACCCGGTCGCGCCGCGCTTGAGGTCCCAGGTGAACGGCGCGTAGTAGGCCTCGTCGAAGTCGTTGACGCCGAAGATCGGCACGTCGTCGGCGCTCGGCATCACCCCGAAGTTCTCGGGGTGCACGTCCCCGAGCGTCAGCACGGTCGGCATCCAGGCGTCCTCCCCGGCCAGGTCGCGGTAGAAGAGCAGGGCGGTGCCGCGGAAGAACGAGAACAGCGAGTCGTGCAGCTTCTCGAACTTCTCCGCCGCGTCCTGGCTGCGGCTCGAGATCCGGGTCTCGTGGTCCTCGCGGATCGTCTGGCGCACGTGGCGGCGCCGCTCCAGCCCGTCGAGGTGGCGGGGCAGGAAGACCATCTCGCCGCGGGCGCGCTGCAGGGCCAGCGAGCGGAACGCCTCGACCCGCGACCCGGTCTGCACCCCGGCCCCCACCGCCCGGGCCAGCTCCTCCTTGGTCATCGAGGAGCGTCCTCGTACGTCGGCGTCGCGGGCCCGCTGCATCAGCTCGTCGCGCGTCAGGTGGTCGGCGTCATCACTCATCCCCCCTTCCTACCCGTCTGCACCGGCTCCACCCACTCCCCGGCACCGCTCGCCCGGAGGGGTGGTCATGGCCTATGGTCGACGGCCATGACCAGCCGCGAAGCCGTCCGACTATGGGACGCCGAGGCCCCGGCCTTCGACCTCGCCGCCGACCACGGCCTGCTCGACAAGAGCGTGCGGGCCGCCTGGTCGCGTCTGATGCACGACCTCCTGCCCCCGCCGGCGAGCCGGGTGGCCGACCTCGGCTGCGGCACCGGCACCCTGGCGCTGCTGCTGGCCGAGCAGGGCCACAGCGTCGACGGCATCGACTTCTCCCCCGAGATGGTGGCGCGCGCGCTCACCAAGACCGCCCACGAGCCCGGGGTGAGCGTGACCGAGGCCGACGCCTACGACCCGCCGCTGACCCCCGGCGACTACGACGTCGTGCTCTCGCGCCACGTCCTGTGGGCGATGCCCGACCCCGTCGAGGCGCTGCGGCGCTGGTCGGCGCTGCTGGGCCCCGAGGGCCGGCTGGTGCTCGTCGAGGGCCACTGGTCGCAGGGCGACGGCACCCGGGGCGGCCTGACCGCCCAGGAGGTCGTGGAGGCGCTGCGCAGCATCGGCCGCACCGGCACCGTGCACCCGCTGCCCGACCCGCACCTGTGGGGCAAGCGCATCGACGACGAGCGGTACGCCGTCGTCAGCCTCGCACCCTGAGCGACCGCCCGGGTCAGCCCGCCCGGACCAGCAGCTCGCGCTGCGGCGAGACCGGCTGGGTGCCGTGGAAGAGCTCGAAGCGCCACCGCCCGTCGGCGGCGCTGAGGATGCCCGAGAGCTGGAAGCGCACGCGCTCGACGAGCCCGTCGGGGTAGTCGAGCACCGCCTCGGTGTCGCAGACGAACCACACCACGTCGCCGCGGCGCCGCGACCAGGTCTCGCCGGCCGCCCAGGACAGGGTGAAGGTCTCCTCGAAGAGCTCGGCGAGGAAGACCCGCAGCTCCTCGCTGCCGTGGGCGTGCTCACCGAGGTCGTCGCCGTAGACCGCGCCCTCCGGGGAGAAGCAGGCGACCGCGGCCTCGACGTCACGGGCCCCGAAGGCCACCGAGAGCCGGGCCAGCGCCCCGGTGACGAGGTCGTCGGCCCCCTGCGGCGGGGGCGGTTCGGTCGCGCTCATGCCACCTCAACGACACCGGCCCGGCCGGGGTACGCCCCCGACGGGCGGTCTGGTCAGAGCCGCTTGCCGAAGCAGCGCGAGAGCGGCGCGTCCTTGTAGTAGCCGAAGCCCGGCACCGGCTCGTAGCCCGAGGAGGTGTAGAGCGCGATCGCCTCCGGCTGCATGGTCCCGGTCTCGAGCACCACCGCCCGGGCGCCGGCCTCGGCGGCGCTGCGCTCGAGGTGGGCGAGGACCCGCCGCGCGAGCCCGCGACGCTGCGCCCGCGGGGCGACGTACATGCGCTTGACCTCGACGGTGACCAGGCCGGGGAAGGTGCCGACCTCGGTGCGCCGCCAGGCGCCGGTCGCGACCGGGACGCCGTCGAGGCGCCCGACGTAGAAGCTGCCGGTGGGCGGCTCGAACATCGCCGGGTCGAGGGGCGTCTCGTCGGGCCCGCCGTAGCGCGCGGTGTAGAGCTCCTGGACCTCGGCGACCAGCAGGGTCACGTCGGGGTGGGCGAAGCCGACCCGCTCCAGCTCGAAGGTGCCCTCAGGCGAGGGACGAACCGCACCCGTCACAGAACCTCGCGTCCTCGTCGTTGCGCACGCCGCAGGAGCGGCAGTACGGGCCGCCGGCGGCGGAGGTGCCGCGCTCCCGGTCGTCGACCGTGCGTCCGACCCCCATGATGCCCTCACCGTCGGTGAGGTAGGCCGCCGACTGCTTGAGCGTGGGCATGGTCTCGCCCGCGACGTAGCGCGACTGGGCGCCGATGGTGCTGGCGTTGAGCATCCCGAGGCCGATCACGGCCACCGGCATCCCGCCGAGGAAGGCCAGGATGGCCAGGCCCGGGGGCATGTCGTAGCCCTCGTAGGTGAAGACGGTCGTGATGCCCCAGGCGAAGGTCGCGCCGCCGCCGAGCAGCAGCAGCGCCCCCACGACGCGCAGCCCGACGCGGGTGCGCGTGGTGTCCGGCAGGTCGTTCCTGGTCATCGTCGCTCCCCACCTCGGGCCGCCGCTGCCACCACCCGTTGCGGGCAGCGTCCGGCCACGGGAGACAATAGGTCCTGTGAGCGACCCCGTGGTGGACCTGCGCATCCCCGTCGACCTGCTGCCCGCCGACGGCCGCTTCGGCTCCGGCCCCTCGAAGGTGCAGCCCTCCCACCTCGACGCGCTCGCCGCGACCGGCGCCTCGCTGATGGGCACCTCGCACCGTCAGGCCCCCGTCCGCTCGCTGGTGGGCCGGGTCGTCGAGGGCCTGCGCAGCCTGCTCGACGTGCCCGACGACCACGAGGTGGTGCTCGGCAACGGCGGGTCGACCGCCTTCTGGGACGTCGCCGCGCACGGCCTGGTCGAGCGCCGCAGCCAGCACCTGACCTACGGCGAGTTCACCTCGAAGTTCGCCACCGCCGTCGCCCGGGCGCCCTGGCTGGAGGAGCCGTCGGTGCGCAGCGCGCCCGCCGGCGGCCTCGCCACCCCGCTCGCCGAGGCCGGGGTCGACGCCTACGCCTGGGCCCACAACGAGACCTCGACCGGGGTGATGGCCTCCGTCGAGCGTCCGGCCGGGGCCGACCCCGACGCGCTGGTGCTCGTCGACGCCACCTCCGGTGCCGGCGGCCTGCCGGTCGACCTGCGCGCCACCGACGTCTACTACTTCGCGCCCCAGAAGGGCTTCGCCTCCGACGGCGGCCTCTGGATCGCCGTCATGTCGCCGGCGGCCCTCGAGCGCGCCGGACGGATCGCCGCGTCGGGCCGCTACGTCCCGGCGTTCCTCGACCTGCCCACCGCGATCGACAACGCGCGCAAGCAGCAGACCTACAACACCCCCGCCGTCGCGACCCTCTTCCTGCTCGCCGAGCAGCTGGACTGGATGAACGGCATCGGTGGCCTGCCCGCCGCGGTCGAGCGCACCACCCGCTCCTCCCAGCACCTCTACGCGTGGGCCGAGGCCCGCGCCTGGGCGCAGCCCTTCGTCACCGAGCCCGCCCACCGCTCCCTGGTCGTGGGCACCGTCGACCTCGACGACGCCGTGCCCGGGGCCACGGTCCGGTCGGTGCTGCGCGCCAACGGCGTGGTCGACGTCGAGCCCTACCGCAGCCTGGGCCGCAACCAGCTGCGGGTCGGCATGTTCCCGGCGGTCGACCCCGACGACGTGGTCGCCCTGACCCGCTGCGTCGACTGGGTCGTCGAGCGGCTCTGACCCGGCACCCCCGGCCCGGGACCGTCAGCCGAGCGCGATCGCCGCCAGCTCGGTGAGCGCGACCACCACGACCGTCACGGTCAGCAGCGCCGTGGCCCGGCCTCCCCTGGTCCGGCTCCGCCCCTCGGCCCCGTGCCGGGTCCGGTATCGGCCCAACCCCTCGAGCGCCACCCAGCCGCCGAGCACCACGCCGGCCACGGTCACCGCGACCACGCCCAGCCCCACCCGGCTGATGCTGAGCCGGGCCACCACCAGGGCGGCCACGACGACCGAGAGCGCGGTGCGCTGCCAGGCCAGCGCCGTGCGCTCGTTGGCCAGCCCGGGCGGCTCGGGCCTCACAGCACCAGCACGAGCACGCCGGCCGCGACCACCACGGCCCCGGCCAGCGTGGCCGCCGCACCGCCGGAGGGCAGGGGCAGGCCGCGCCGCATCGCCCGCTCGGAGCGGGCCCAGCGCAGCCAGGCCAGCACGGCGCAGGCCAGGCCGGCCACCACCAGCAGCGTGGCGAGCGAGCGCTGCAGCGCCTCGGGTGCGTCCAGGTCGATGACGTCGACGGCCACCCCCGCCGCGACGAGCGCGAGCGCGGTGCGGATCCAGGCCAGGAAGGTGCGCTCGTTGGCGAAGCTGAAGCGGGGGTCGGGCTCCTCGCCGCCGTCGTAGACCCACCGCGGCCAGCGGTGCTCGTCCTGCGTCACGTGCGCCTCCTCCGGGGACCGGCGTCCGGCACGGCCGCCCGCGTAGATTGTGGCCCGTCATGTCGTCCTGCTGCAGCCCCGGTCGTCCCGAGCCCACCACCGGTGGGGCCGCCCTGCCCACCGCCCGCGCCGCCGGCCCGTTGACCGGGCTGCTCGACCTGCCCGGCGGGACCTTCGAGATGGGCAGCGAGGACGCCGACGCCAACCCCGAGGACCTCGAGGGGCCGGTGCGGCCCGTCGAGGTGGCGCCGTTCTCCATCGGCCGCACCACCGTCACCACTGACGAGTTCGCCGCCTTCGTCGACGCCACCGGCTGGGTCACCGAGTCCGAGCGGCTGGGCTGGTCCTACGTCTTCGCCGGCTTCCTGCCCGGGGCGCTGCGCAAGGTCTCGCCCCGGGTGCCGGGCACGCCCTGGTGGTGCGGGGTCGCCGGCGCCACCTGGCGGGCCCCCGAGGGCCCCGGCAGCGACCTGTCCGGTCGCGGCGACCACCCGGTGGTGCACGTGTCCTTCCACGACGCGGCGGCGTACGCCGCGTGGGCCGGCGCCCGGCTGCCCACCGAGGCCGAGTGGGAGTACGCCGCCCGCGGCGGGCTCGAGCAGGCGCGCTACCCCTGGGGCGACGAGCTGACCCCGGGCGGCGAGCACCGCTGCAACATCTGGCAGGGCACGTTCCCGACCCGCAACACCGCCGAGGATGGCTACCGCGGCACCTCCCCGGTCACCGCTTTCCCCGCCAACGGCTACGGCCTGCACGACGCCGCCGGCAACGTGTGGGAGTGGGTCGACGAGCAGTGGGACCGGCCCGGCGCCCCCGGGTCGCGCGTGGTGCGCGGCGGGTCCTACCTGTGCCACGCGTCGTACTGCAACCGCTACCGCGTGGGGGCGCGGTCGGCCAACACCCCCGACAGCGCCAGCGGCAACCAGGGGTTCCGGGTCGCGGCCGACCTGCCGGCGCCCGACCTCAGAGCGCGGCGCTGACCACGTCGTAGGCCGCGCGGCCGAACGCGACGAACCGCGCCTCGCGCAGCCCGGTGTCGGCGGTGCGCAGCACCTCGAGCGCGGCGGTGACCGAGTCGGAGGCCGACCAGCCGTAGACGCCCGCGCCGACCAGGGGCAGCGCCAGGCTGGCGGCCCCGACCTCATCGGCGACCTCGAGCGCCCGGGCGTAGCAGGAGACCAGCAGCGACCGGTCGGTCTCGCCGGCGGTGCGGTCGGGGCCCACCACGTGGATGACCCAGCGTGCGGGCAGGTCGCCCGCGGTGGTCCAGCCCGCGTCGCCGGTGGCCAGGCCGTCGGGGAATCGGCGCCGGCAGTCCTCCAGCACAGCCGGGCCGCCCGCGGCGTGGATCGCGCCGTCGACCCCACCGCCGCCGCGCATCCGGCGGTTGGCGGCGTTGACGACCGCGTCGACGGCCTGGGTGGTGATGTCGCCGTGGACGACCGTGATCTGCATGCTCCTCCTCAGGACCCCCGGATCAGCCGCAGCGTCGCCCGCTCGAGGGCGGCCTGCCGCTGGTCGGGGGTGTCGTGGTGGCGGCGGGTGGTGCCGGCGATGGTGCGGCCCTCCTCGTAGGCCTCGACGACGCGCGGGTCGACGTACGACGAGCGGGCCAGGGTGGGGGTGTTGCCCAGGAAGCCCGAGACCTCCTTCATCGCCCCGGCCACGGCCCGCTTGCGCGAGGCCGCCGACTCGCCGTGCTCGGTGGTCTCGGCCAGCGCGGCCGCGGCCAGCACCGTGGCGTGCCAGGTGCGGAAGTCCTTCGCGGTGGCCTCGAGCCCGGTGGAGGCCCGCACGTACTCGTTGACCAGGTCGGGCAGCACCGAGCGCCACGACCGGCCGTTCTTGTAGGACAGCAGCCGCAGGTCTCCCCCGCGGCGGCGGCGCATCACCTCGAGCGCCTCGATGACGGTGACGTCGTCGATCTCGATGCGGTGGTCGACACCGGACTTGCCGGTGAAGGTGAAGACCAGCCGGTCCTGGCGCCGGCGCACGTGGCGGCGCTCGAGGGTGGTCAGCCCGAAGGAGCCGTTCTCGTCGGCGTAGACGTCGTTGCCGATGCGGAAGTAGCCGAGGTCCAGCAGCCGCACCGCCGCCGCGCAGGCCCGCTCCAGCGGCATCCCCTCCGAGCCGAGGTCCCTGACCACCAGCTCGCGCGCCCGGGCCAGCCCCTTGCCGAACTCCAGCATCCGGTCGAACTTCTCGGCGTCGCGCTTCTCGCGCCAGGCCGGGTGGTAGAGGTACTGGCGGCGTCCGGCGTCGTCGGTGCCGACCGCCTGCAGGTGGCCGTTCTCGTGGGGCGTGATCCACACGTCCTGCCAGGCCGGCGGGATCACCAGGTCGCGCACCCGCTGCGCGGCGTCCTCGGGCAGCCGCTCGCCGCCCGCGTCGAGGTAGACGAACCCGCGTCCGGCCCGCCGGCGGGTCCAGCCCGGCTGGTCGGGAGAGGTCCTGCGCAGCCGCACCATGGGCCAGAACCTAGCCAGCGGCACGGGCCCGCCGTACCACCCGCCGGTGTGAGCCTCAGCGGCGTCGTACGGCGCGCGCGAGCAGCAGCGAGGCCAGCAGCACCGCGGTCGCGGCCCCGAGCAGCCAGGTCAGCGGGACGGTGCGCAGGCTCTCGTCCTGCACCCGGTCGACCGGCGGCGCCTGCTCCTGCTCGGCGGGGTCCTCAGGCTCGGGCTCGGCGGTCGGTGCGGGCTCGGGGGCCACCGCCCGCTCCACCTCGGCCGGCAGCGGCACCTCGAGCACGTCGGTGAACTGCCCCTCGGTGCTGACCAGCACCCGCCCGTCGGCGGTGACCGCGATGCCCTCGCCCTGCTGCTGGTCGGGCAGCTCGAGGTCGCCCACCTCCCGCATCGACGGCCAGGCGTAGACCACCGCGCGGGCGTAGTCGCGCACCACCAGGTGCCGCCCGTCCGGCCAGAACGCCCCGTCGGTGGCGATCGGCAGCACCCCGGCGACCTCGCGCAGCTCGTTGGGGGCGTCGGGGTCGAGCCGGGCGGGCGCCTCGTAGAGCGCGCCGCCGAAGAAGCTCTTGGAGGCGACGTAGAGCCGCCCGGTCCCCGGGTGGCGCAGCAGCGTCTCGGCGTCGCGGGCCCCGCCCGGGTAGACCAGCTCGTACGTCGACCCGGCGGCCTGGTCCCGGGCGTCGATCTCGCCGCGGCCCACCGGCACCCGGGCCACCGAGACCGAGTCGCGGGCGGCCGCGTTGTCGCCGATGTCGCCGACCCACACGGCCGCCGGCCCGGCGGGCGCCAGCGCCTCGACGTCGGTGGGGGTGTCGGACCACGTGGTGACCCCGACGGTGCGTCCCTCCGGGCCGACGGCGAAGACCCGCCCGGTGTCGCCGGAGTCGTTGGTGGTCAGCAGCAGGTCGCCGGCGGCCACCAGGCCGCTGGACTCGAGGATCTCGGGGTCGGCGAAGCTCAGCACCACCTCGGCGTCGTCGTCGCCGGTCGCCGCCTGCGCGGCCAGCCCCACGGCGAAGGGGGCGGCCAGGGCGAGGGCCACGAGCGGCCCGCGCAGCCGGTCAGGCACCCGCATCCTGCTGCTCCAGGAGCACCGCGAGGCGCGGCGTCAACCCCCAGGTCGCGACCAGCTCGTCGTACTCCGTGCGCAGCGTGCCGCCGCGCACCGGCGAACCGGTGCGGGTGGCGCGCAGCAGCGTGTTGCGCGGCGTGTGCTGGCTCTCGACGAACTGCACGACGTCGACCTTGTAGCCGGCCAGGCGCATCAGCGAGGCGCGCAGCGCGTCGGTGAGGGTGTCGGCGAAGCGCTCGCGCAGGATGCCGTGCCGGGTCAGCGCGGCGTACGGCGACGGGGTGGGCGCGCGGCGCAGCTGGGCGGCCACGTCGTGGTGGCAGCAGGGCGCGGCGAGCACGACCGGCGCGCCCCAGGCGACGGCGCGCGCCAGGGCCTCGTCGGTGGCGGTGTCGCAGGCGTGCAGCGCCAGCACCACCTCGGGCGCGGGGTCGACCTCGGCGTCGGCGATGGTGCCGACCACGAAGCTCGCGTCGGCGCCGAGCCGGCCCGCGACGGCACTGTTGTGCTCGCGCGACTGCTCCTTGACGTCGACGCCGGTGACGGCCACCGGCAGCGAGCGCACGTGGGAGAGGTAGCGGTGCGCGGCGAACGTCAGGTAGGCGTTGCCGCAGCCGAGGTCGACCACGCGCAGCGGCTCGGCCTCGGTCGGGCGGCGCAGGTGGCCCTTCTCGACGGCCTCGACGACGGTGGTGTCGAGCAGCCGCAGGAACTCCTCGACCTGGCGGTACTTCGCCTGCCGGCTCGGCTTGAGCCGGCCCTGCGCGTCGGTGAGGCCGAGCTCGCGGAAGAGCGGGTCGTCCTCGGGCAGCAGCCGCTCCTTGCCGCGGTCGTGGCCGCGGCTGGCCTCGACGGCCTCCTTGCGGTCGCTGGTGTGCACCAGCGCCTCGCCCTTCTTGGTCACCCGCAGCTGGTGGCTCTGCGTGGTGGTCTCGACGTGCCAGTTGCCGAAGGGCTCGTCGAGCAGCGCGTCGACGGCGTCGCGCGCCGGGCTGGGCTGCCGCGGCTCACCGACGGCGTGGTTCGCGGTGTGCGCCTGCTGCTCGTCGTACGACGTGACCTGCAGGTGGCGCCCCGCCTTGAGGTCGACGTAGCGCAGCTCGACGCGGCGCCACTGCGGGGCGCCGCCCTTCTGCCGGCCCGAGGCGACCGCGCGCACGAGGGTGTCGGGGTCGAGCAGGTGGCTGCGCATGCGGGCCAGGCCGCGGAGCAGGGGTTCGCTCATCTCGGCCTCAGACCAGGGCGGCGACGACGACGATCAGCAGCAGCGTCGCGAGGGCCACGGGGATCACGAGGCGTCGCTGGCGGGGGTTCACGAGCTCATCACCGCCCCAGCCTAGAAGCCCACAGCTCGGCCAGGTGCATCGTCGGCACGCCCGCGAGGTCGTCGAGCTGCACCCGGCACGACATGCCGTCGGCGAGCACCACGGCGTCGGGCTGCGAGCGCACCGCCGGCAGCAGGTGGGTCTCGGCGACCGCCACCGACACGTCGTAGTGGCCCTTCTCCATGCCGAAGTTGCCGGCCAGCCCGCAGCAGCCCGCGACGCGGGTGACGGTGGCACCGGCCCGCTCGAGCAGCGCCTGGTCGGCGTCCCAGCCGAGCACGGCGTGCTGGTGGCAGTGCGGCTGGGCGACGACCTGCACCCCGGTGAGGTCGGGCAGCGGCAGGTCGAGGCGGGTGGCGAGCTCGGCGAAGGTCAGCACGCCCTCGGCGACCTGCTGGGCGCGCGGGTCGTCGCTGAGCTCGACGAGGTCGCTGCGCAGGGTGGCCAGGCAGGACGGCTCGAGGCCGACCACCGGCGTGCCGGTGCCGACGTACGACGCCAGGGTCGCCGCGGTGCGCGCGGCGATGGCGCGGGCCCTGGTGAGCTGGCCGGTGGTGATCCAGGTCAGCCCGCAGCAGGCGTCCTCGTCGATGACGCGCACCCGCAGGCCGGCGGCCTCGAGCACCTCGATCGCGGCGTGGCCCGAACCGGGCAGGAAGTGGTCGGTGAAGGAGTCGGCCCAGACCCACACGTCGGGGGCGTCGGTGTCGCCCAGGCGGCCGGTCGCCGCTGCCTTGCGCAGGGTGCGGGGCGCGAAGTCGGGGATGGAGCGGCGCTGGTCGATGCCGGCGGTGGCCTTGGCCAGGCGGGCGAGCGGACGCAGCCGCAGGCTGCGGTTGACGACCGGGGCGAGGGGCGCGGCCAGCCGCGCCCACATCGGGAGCCGGCCCAGGGTCAGGTGGCTGCGGGGGCGGCGCTCGGTGGCACCCTCGCCGTCGTGGCGCTGGTGCAGCGCCTCGGCCTTGTAGGTGGCCATGTCGACGCCGGTGGGGCAGTCGGAGGCGCAGCCCTTGCAGGCCAGGCACAGGTCGAGCGCCTCGGCCACGGCCGGGTCGCCCAGGCCCTGCACCAGCTCGCCGTCGAGGGCCTCCTGCAGCACCCGGGCGCGACCGCGGGTGGAGTCCTTCTCGTCGCGGGTCGCCTGCCACGAGGGGCACATCACCCCGGTCGTGGCGCCGGTGTGCGGGGCGACGCACTTGCCGACGCCGGTGCAGCGGTGCACGGCCGCGCCCAGCGAGCCGTCGTCGTGCAGCAGGCGCAGCACGGTGCGCGGCTCGTGGCGCGGGCGGGCCGGGCGCAGGTGCGCGTCGAACGGGTCCGGGTCGACGAGCACGCCCGGGTTGAGCAGGTCGTCGGGGTCGCAGACCGCCTTGGCGGCGCCGAAGAGCCGCAGCGACTCCTCGTCGTACATCACCGACAGCAGCTCGGAGCGGGCCCGGCCGTCGCCGTGCTCGCCCGAGAGCGAGCCGCCGTGCTCGCGCAGCTTGTGCGCGCAGGCGGTGAGGAACTCGCGGAAGCGGCGGCGCCCGGCCTCGGGGTCGGTGTCGCGGTCGGAGAAGTCGAAGTCGATGCGCACGTGCACGCAGCCGTCGCCGAAGTGGCCGTAGGGCACCCCCTGCAGCTCGTGGCCCTCGAGCAGCTCGTCGAAGTCGCGCAGCCAGGCGCCGAGCCGCTCCGGCGGCACCGCGGCGTCCTCCCAGCCCGAGAGCGCCTGCCGCTCGAGGCTGCGGGCGGCGAGGCCGGCGCCGTCCTCGCGGATGCGCCACAGCGCGGCCGACTCGCGGGCGTCGGTGACCAGGCGGTGCTCCAGCGGCTCGGCGGCCGCCAGCACCGGGGTGACCAGGCCGGGGTCGGTGAGCTCGACGAAGAGCCAGCCGCCGCCGCGCGGCAGGTCGGGCACGGCGCTGCCGCGCCCGCGCACCAGGTCGACGATGCGGGCGTCGAGGCCCTCGCAGGCCACCAGCGGCGACCCGCTCGGGCTGCCGTGGGCGTCGGGGCCGCCGGGGGTGCGGGCCGCGGCCAGGATGGCCGGCACCGCGTCGGCCGCCTCGACCATCGAGGGGTAGCCCAGCACCAGCATCTGGCGCACCGGCTCGTCGGGCACCAGCCGGACCGTCGCGCCGAGCACGACGCCCAGGGTGCCCTCGGAGCCGGCCAGGAAGCGCTCGAGGCGCCGGCCGTTCTCGGGCAGCAGGTGCTCGAAGGAGTAGCCGCTGACCTGGCGGGTGAAGCGCCCGAACTCGGTGCGCACGTGGGCCAGCGAGGCGTCGGTGATCGCGGCCAGCGCGTCGCCGGCCGCCGAGGGCCCGCCGCCGCTCCAGACCTCGCCGGTGCCGAACGCGACGTCGAGGCCGACCACGTTGTCGGCGGTGCGGCCGTAGCCCAGCGCCCGCGAGCCGCAGGCGTTGTTGCCGATCATCCCGCCGATCGTGCAGCGCGGGTGGGTCGAGGGGTCGGGCCCGAAGCGCAGCCCCTGGGCCAGCGCCGCGCGCTGGAGGGTGGCGTGCACGGTGCCCGGCTCGACGACGGCCGTGCCGGCCTCCGCGTCGATCGAGAGGACCTTGTCGAGGTGGCGCGCGGTGTCGACCACGATGCCGGGCCCGACCGCGTTGCCGGCGATCGAGGTGCCGGCGCCGCGCATCGTCACCGGCACCCCGGTCGCCCGCGACGCGTCGAGCACCGCGAGCAGCTCGTCGCGGTGCCGCGGTCGTACGACGACGCGGGGCGGCACGCGGTAGAGCGAGGCGTCGGTGGAGTAGAGCGCCCGCGCCAGCGTCGAGTCGTCGACGTCGCCCACGCCCCGCCGGCGCAGCTCGGCGGCGATGTCGGTGCTGCTCAGCGTCTGGCTCACCCGCCCATTGTCGCGGAGGGGCGGTGACCCGCCGCGCCCGGTCTCACCAGTGCTGCATGGAGCTGCGGAAGATCCCCGCCAGGTCCTCGGCGTGCACCTCGCGGGGTGCGGTGGCCAGCAGCCGCTGCTGCTTGAGCGCGCCCTCGACCAGGTCGTCGACGTCCGCCTCGCCGTAGCCGACCTCGGCCAGGCCGTTGGGGATGCCGATGTCGCGCATCAGCGTGGCCAGCACGTCGGGCAGCACGTCGGGGCCGGTGGCCGAGTCGGGGACCGACGGGTCGAGCAGCCGCGCCGCGGCCAGGTGCCGCTCGGGGGAGGCCTCGTAGGTGAAGCGGAACGCCTCGGGCGCGGTCAGCGTCACCGCCATGCCGTGCGGCACCATCGCCTCGTCCTGCGGGTAGCCCTCGGGCCGGTAGTCGCGCACCCGCCCGGCGATCGGGTAGGCGTTGGCGTGCGGGATGTGCACGCCGGCGTTGCCGAAGCCCAGGCCCGCGAAGGTGGCGGCCAGCGCCATCTGCTCGCGCGCGACCACGTCGCTGCCGTCGGCGACCGCGGCGCGGAAGGACGTCGCGAGCAGCGACATCGCCTTCTCCGACCACAGGTCGGCGATCGGGTTGGCCCCGCAGTAGGGCACCCGCTGCTCGGGGGTCTTGGCCTCGAAGTCGCCGAACCACTTCGCGGTCCAGCTCTCGAGTGCGTGGCACAGGATGTCCATGCCCGCCGCCGCGGTGACCATCGTCGGCTGGCCCATCGTCAGGGCCGGGTCGACCACGGCCATCGTCGGGCGCAGCGCCGGGTGGCTGATGCCCGTCTTGACGTGCAGCGAGAGCACGTCGAGCACGCAGATGGTGGTGCTCTCCGAGCCGGTGCCGGTCGTGGTCGGCACCGCCACCAGCGGCAGCAGCCGGTTGACCGGCGCCTGCGCCCGGCCGACCGGCGCGTTGATGTAGTCCATCAGCTCGCCGGGGTTGGTGGTGAGCAGGTTGACCGCCTTCGCGGTGTCGATGGCCGACCCGCCGCCGACGGCCAGGATCGCGTCGAAGGGACCGGCGTCGCGCGCGAAGGCGATCGCGTGGGCCATCGACTCGTCGGTGGGCTCGACGTGCACGCCGTCGTACGTCGTCACCTCGAGGCCGCGGGCGGTGACCTGCTCGGCGATGCGGGCGGGCGCCCCGGTGGCCGCGACACCCGGGTCGGTGACCAGCAGCACCCGCCGGGCGCCGTGGCCCAGCAGGTCGTGGCCGATCTCGGCGGAGGCGCCGGTGCCGAACTTCAGCGCGGGGGCGGCGTAGGTGAAGACGGTCTCGCTCATGGCCACACCCTAGGCCGGGATCGGTCGTAGGATCTGGCGAGCCGACGGCACAGGAGGGGGGACGTCGTGCGTCGACCGCATGCGCGCGCGCTGCTGGTGCTGGCCGCTGCCCTGGTGCTGGTGCTGGCCGCCGTCGCCTCGGCCGTGGTGCTCACCGGCTCCCTCGAGGCCGACGAGCCGTCCACGGGCTCGGCGCCGCGACCGGTGGTGGAGGGCAACCGGCTCGTCGACGGGCGCACCGGCGAGGCGTGGGTGCCCCGCGGGGTCAACTGGAGCAGCCTCGAGTACGCCTGCGCGCAGGGCTGGGGCTACTCCTCGCTCGAGGCCGGCGGCACCGACCCGATGACCACCCAGGCGCTGGCCATCGCCGGCTGGGGCGCCGACACGGTCCGGCTGCCGCTCAACCAGGACTGCTGGCTGGGCACCCGGGCGGCGCCGGTCAGCGACGAGTACACCGAGCGCACCCCCGCGGGCTACCGCGCCCACGTCGGCGCCTTCGTCGAGGCGCTCAACGCCCAGGGCCTGGTGGTCGTGCTCGACCTCCACAGCCGCAAGCGCATCGGCACCCCCGAGTTCGGCAACCTCGCCATGCCCGACTCGGAGTCGCTGGCCTTCTGGCGCTCGGTGGGCGAGGCCTACGCCGACAACGCCTCGGTCATGTTCGACGCCTTCAACGAGCCCTACTCCCGCTACGACGCCGCCGACCGCCTGGTCTTCGACCTGACCTGGGAGTGCTGGCGCGACGGCGGCTGCGCCGCCCCCGCCGAGGACGACCGCACCGCCACGACCGGCCGCACGACGTACACGGCGCAGGGCATGCAGGCCGTCGTCGACGCCCTCCGCGACGCCGGCGCCGAGCAGCCGGTCCTCCTGGGTGGCCTCGACTACGCCAACGACCTGTCCGGCTGGTGGGAGCACCGGCCCGACGACGACCAGCTGGTCGCGGCCTTCCACGCCTACGACTTCAAGGCGTGCGCCACCAGCGAGTGCTGGGACGAGGTGCTGGCGCCGCTCGCCCGACGGGTGCCGGTGCTGACCGGCGAGCTCGGCGCCACCGACCCGCTCGACGGCTGGGTGGCCGGCTACCTCGACTGGGCCGACCAGCACGGCGTCGGGGCGCTGTTCTGGGTGTGGGCCGACCACGCCGGCGACCCCATGTCCCTGGGTCGCGGCCTGAGCGGCCGGCCGACCGCGTGGGGGCGCCTGGCGCGGTCCTGGATGCAGGCGGGGGCACGGGTCTCCTAGCAGGTCGCGAGCGCGTTGCCGCCCTGGTCAGAGCGGGTCCCTACCTGTTACCCGGGCGTGGACCTCCTGTTCCTGAGGCGCAGCAGGAGCCGCCCTACTGTCGAGCTGCGGTCCCGGTCGGGAGCGTGGGACCGGCGGGAGGCCGGGCCCCGAGGAGGGAGGGGTCCGATGGCGATCCAGGTGTCGAACGGCGGTCCGGGCGGCAAGTCCGTGGGCGCCGCCACGATCGGGATCGTGGTGACCCTGCTGGTCTTCGTCGCGGTCTTCATCGGCTTCCTCATCGCACCGCTGCTGGTGCTCCTGCTGGCCTTCCTCGGCTGGTCGGCGGCCCGGGCGCGCGGCGAGCGCGGCAGCGGCCCCGGCTCCACCGGCTCCGCCGCGCACACCGACGACGAGGCCGCGGCGCACGGCTTCGGGACGGGCACCCGATGACCACCCAGGCGACCCGCGCCGCGCGGCTCAGCGACGGCGTCGACGCCGAGCTGGCCCGGTTGCTGCCCGAGGGGATCTGCCGCACCTTCCGGGTGCTGGCCTACGCCGTGGTCGACGGCCAGGTCCTGGTCGCCGCGACCGACCCCGAGGACCAGGTCACCGAGCACGTCGTCGCCGAGCGGGTCGACGCACCGGTGCTCCTGGTGCGCCACACCGCCAACGAGATCATGGCGGCGATCGACGCCGCCCACCCGCTGGTCGACGGCGATGCCGAGAGGGTCGAGAGCGCCGAGTCGCGACGGGCCCGGGTGCAGATGGCGCAGATGCTGACGCGCAGCGGCCTGGTCACCGGCGAGCAGCTGCAGCGCGCGATGGTCGAGTACTCACGCACCGGCGACCCGCTGGGCGACATCCTGGTCTCCCACGAGGCCATCGACGAGGACGTCCTGGTCGCCGCGCTCGCCGAGATCCACCAGATGCAGCGGGTCGGCCTCAGCGACTTCGAGCCCGACCCCGACCTCGCCCGTCGCCTGCCCGAGCCGCTGGCCCGGACCCTCCAGGTGGTCCCGGTCGCGGAGTCCGAGGGCGTCGTGCTGCTCGCGGTCGCCCGCCCGCTGCCCGCCCCCGCGCTGCGCGAGGTGGAGACGGCGCTGGGCCGGCCGGTGCGCCAGCTGCTGGCCAACCGCACCGACCTCGACCAGCTCCTGCAGCGCATCCACTCCGAGCACTACGCCGACGTCTCGACGCTGCACCTGATGGAGAACGCGCCCGAGTCCTCCGCGCACGTCGTCATCTCCTCGACCCAGAAGGCGGTGCTGGTCATCGCCCTGGTGGTCACGGTGCTGTGCGGGCTGCTGTGGCCGATGGGCACGCTCATCGCGCTGGTCGGGGCCGCCAGCCTGGTCTACCTGCTGGTCTCCGTCTACAAGTTCCGGCTGACGCTGCGGGCGCTGGGCACCCACCTCGAGACCGACATCACCGACGAGGAGATCGCCGCCATCGACGAGCGGCAGCTGCCCGTCTACACGATCCTCGTGCCCCTCTACAAGGAGGCCGCGATCGTCGGTCGGCTGGTGCGCGACATCAACGCCCTCGACTACCCCCGCACCCGCCTCGACGTGAAGCTGCTGTGCGAGGAGGACGACCTCGAGACCATCGAGACGATCCGCGGGATGCGCCTGCCCCCGCACTTCCACCTGGTCGTGGTCCCCGACGCCCAGCCCAAGACCAAGCCGAAGGCCTGCAACTACGGCCTCCAGCTGGCCACCGGCACCGTCTGCGTCATCTTCGACGCCGAGGACCGCCCCGACCCCGACCAGCTCAAGAAGGCCGTCACGGCCTTCGAGCGGGTGCCCGGCAACGTGGTGTGCGTCCAGGCCAAGCTCAACTACTTCAACCAGGACCAGAACATGCTCACCGCCTGGTTCGCCAACGAGTACTCGATGCACTTCGAGCTGGTGCTGCCGGCGATGGGCGCCTCGGAGTCCCCCATCCCGCTGGGCGGCACCTCCAACCACTTCCGAACCGACGTGCTGCGCGACCTCGGCGCCTGGGACCCCTTCAACGTCACCGAGGACGCCGACCTCGGCATCCGCCTGCACCGCGAGGGATACCGCACCGCGATGATCGACTCCACGACGCTGGAGGAGGCCAACTCGCAGGTGCCCAACTGGATCCGCCAGCGCAGCCGGTGGATCAAGGGCTACATGCAGACCTGGCTGGTGCACATGCGCAACCCGGTGGCGCTGCTGAGCCAGACCGGCCTGCGCGGCTTCCTGTCCTTCAACCTCACCATGGGCAGCGCCTTCGTGCTCCTGATGAACCCGGTCTTCTGGGGCCTGACCACGCTCTACGTCCTGACCCAGGCCGGCTTCATCCAGCAGCTCTTCCCGGGCCTGGTCTTCTACGCCGCCAGCGCGATGCTCTTCATCGGCAACTTCGTCTTCGTCTACCTCAACGTCGCCGGCAGCCTCCAGCGCGGCGAGTTCGGCATCACCCGCACCGCGCTGCTCTCGCCGCTCTACTGGGGCCTGATGAGCTGGGCGGCCTGGAAGGGCTTCATCCAGCTCTTCACCAACCCGTTCTACTGGGAGAAGACCGAGCACGGCCTCAACGAGCCGCCGGCGGGAGGGCACTGATGAGCCTCACCGTCGAGCCGGCCTCCCCCGGCGCCGCGGTGGTGACCCACCGCGAGCGCCTGTCGGGCATCGTGCAGTCGGTGGGCCGTCGCCCGGTCGACGTGCCGCGCCGCCCGTGGGAGAGCCTGCTGGTCTTCGCGCTGTTCTCGCTGGCCTACGCCTGGTTCGGCTACTGGCTGGTGGTCCAGCAGCACGTGGTCGGCTTCGAGAGCCTCGACCGGCTCAACCGGGCGCTGATGATCTGGCACAACGACCCGGCCAAGCTCTCCGCGCTCGGCTTCGACTACCCGCCGCTGGCCACCCTCCTGGTCTCCCCGCTCACGCTGGTGCCGGCGCTGGCCCGCTCCCTGGTGATCGTGCCGCTGACCTCCGCGTTCTTCGCCGCCTTCATGATGGTCGTCGTCAACACCATGCTGCGCCGCGCGACGGTGGCCGCGCCCCTGCGGGTCGCGGTGCTGGTCAGCCTCGGCGCCAACCCGCTGCTGGCGCTGTACGCCGCCGGCGGGGCGCGCCACATCATCTGGATGTGCTTCGTGGTCACGGCCCTGGGCGCGCTGTTCGCCTGGTACGTCACCGCCGACATCCGCTTCGTGATGATCGCCGGCCTGGCCTACTCGGTGGCCGCCCTCGCCGGCTACAGCAGCCTGCTGTGGTTCCTGGTCAGCGCGGTGCTCATCGGCGCCGTCCTGGCCCGGATGGGCGCCGACGGCACCGAGGTCGAGGGCACCACCATCGGCTTCGCGGCACCCACGGTCTACGTCATCGCGCTGTGGACCGTCTTCAACCTGCTGCTCCTGGGCAACCCGGTCGCCTGGATCACCTCCGCCAGCGACGCCTCCACCGCGCTCACCGAGAGCTTCACCTTCGTCGAGCTGGCCCGCTACACCGGCGAGCTGGTGCTCTTCGGCGCCCCCATCGCGATCGTGGTGCTGCCCGCCCTGGTCTTCGCCGGGCTGGCACGCGCCAACACCTTCGCGCTGTGGCTCGGGGTGCTGCTGGCGGTGGCGGTCCTCTCCCCCGGCTTCGCTGTGGTCCTGGGTCTCTCCGACTCGCCGATGGCGATGCGCAACGCGCTGCCCGTCCTGCTGCTGGCGTGCGTGGGGGCGATCTGGCTGGCCCGCTCGGCCGGCAGCGGCGCCACGCTCGTCAGCGCCCTGCTCGTCGTCGGCCTCGTGCTGAGCATCCCGTGGACGTTCCAGGCGATGAAGACCTACAAGTACCAGAACCTCGAGTCGGTCTTCGCCGCCGCGATCTCGACCCGCGCCAGCCAGGAGGGCGCCCGGACCCTGGGCGACCAGGTCGTGGGCGTGGTCGACGAGCAGGCGATGGCGGCCTTCATCCGCGACAACGTCCAGCGCACCGGCTCGATCCTCACCGACAACGCCCAGACCTACGCGGTGATGCTCTTCACCGGGCGGCCCGACCTGTTCTTCGACCGCGTCGACGCCTCCGACGGGCCGTGGCAGGAGGCGGCGGCCGACCCGGTCGCGCACGTCGACTACCTGCTGCTCTCCACCGGCGACGCCGACCTGCTCACCGAGCGCTACCCCGAGGCCGCCCAGGGCGAGGACGTCCAGCTGACCAGCGTCTACCGCACCGAGCGCTACACGCTGGTCGCGGTGCCGCCGGGCTTCCGCCCCGAGGCCACCGAGACCGCCGAGACCATCGAGACCATCGACACCACCGAGAGCCAGGCACCCTGATGGAGTCCAGCGCCCCGGTGACCCCGCCCCCGTCCCTCGACGACATCCTCGCTGCCGCCGGCAGCGCGCGGATCGGTCGCGTCGACTTCACCCACCGGCTCGTGCACGAGCCCCCGCCCGAGCCAGAACCCGCACCCGAGCCGGCACCCGAGCCCGAGGCCGTGACTGAGCCGGACCCCGAGCCCGAGCCCGTGGTTGAGCCGGAGCCCGAGCCCGAGCCCGACCCGGAGCCCGACCCGGAGCCGACGGGCCAGCTGCACGTCTCGCCCCCGCCGCCCGAGGGCCCCCTGGTGGTCCCCACCGACACGCTCGAGAGCGTGCTGGCCCACCTGCCCCGCCTCGCGCGGGCGCCGGAGGCCCCGACCGGCTCGGCCACCGAGGTCGACGTCGCCGAGGTCGCCCGGATCGCCGCCGAGCGCATCCGGGTGACCCGGGACGCCACCCTGACCCACCTGGTAGCGGTCGAGGAGGAGGTCGCGCGCCGGTGCGAGCTCATCACGGCGCAGGCCGAGCTCGACGCCGAGCTGATCCGGCTCCAGGCCCGCCGCGAGGCGCACGCCATCGTGGCCGCGGCCCGGGCGCGCACCGATGGGACGCCCCCCGGTGACGAGGGCGCCCGCCTGGCCGCCATCGCCGACGTGGTCGCCCGGCTCGGCTCCGACCTCGAGCTCGACGGCCCCACCCCTCCCGGAGGAGACCGATGAGCCCGACGCGCACCCGGTTGCCGGCCGCCCTGCTGGCCGCGGGACTGCTCGCCACGCTGGCTGCCTGCGGCGGCCCCGACAGCCCCGACGGCACCGGGGCGGGTCGCTCGCCCGACGGTGACGTCGTGGTCACCGCCGGTGCCACCTCGGGCCCGGCCACGGTCGTGGGTGCCGACGGAGGCGTGGTGGTCGCCGAGCGGCGCCACTTCAGCGCCGACTCGCCGTGGAACGAGCGGGTCGACGGGTCCCCCGTGGACCCTGCCTCCGACCGGTTGATGCGCCAGGTCCAGGTGCGCGAGGGCGTCGTCGAGGACGGCGGCTCCGTGCGGGTGCAGACCGAGACGATCACCGACCCGATCTACATCAACACCGAGGCCTGGACGGTGCCGGTGGTGGCCGGCGGCGAGCCGACCCCGGTGGTGTGCCGCCAGTCCCAGTGCGGCGACGGTGACGACGAGATCACCCTCGACATCCCGGCCGACATCGACCCCGACCCCCGCTACGACGGGTGGTTCACCGTCTTCGACACCACCGAGTCGGTCGCCTACGACCTGTGGCGGGCCCGGCGCGAGGACGACGGCTCCATCAGCTACCACTACATGAAGCGCTGGGACCTCGACGGCCCCGGCTTCAGCGCCCCGCAGCAGGTCAGCGCCCGGGGCTCGGGGCTGCCGCTCTTCGCCGGCCTGATCCGGCCCGGCGAGCTCGAGGCCGGGCTCATCGAGCACGCGCTGGCGATCAGCCTGCCCGGCCCGGCGCAGAACGTGTTCGTGCAGCCGGCCTCCTCCACCGACGGCAACGGTCTGGCCGACTCGCTGCCCGAGGGCGCCCGGATCCGTCTGCGTGCCGACGTGGTCCCCGAGCGGCCGCGCGACCCGGCGACGGGCAAGCTGATCAGGCTCACCGACCAGCAGCGCCGGATGGCCGACGCGATCGTGCTGGCGCTGCGCACCTACGGCGCCATCGTCGTGGACCGCGCCGAGGTGCCGACCCTCTACGCCCAGCGCGACGTGACCTCCGGCCTACTGGAGGGCAACGAGCTGCAGAGCCTGGACCTCACCGACTTCGAGGTCGTCGAGCTGGGTGAGCGCTACCGCTACCCGCCGGCCGCCGGCTCCGACGACTCGGGACTGGTGACGGCGCGTCCCTCGCGCGCCGCGACCGGCACCACCGAGGAGCAGCCATGAGCAGCCGCCCCGTCCGGCGCACCCGAGCAGCCGGTGCCGTGCTGGCGCTGGCCGCGCTGGCGCTCACCGCCTGCTCCGAGGAGCCGACCCAGGGCGCGACCGACGTCGTGGCCGACGCGCAGGCCCGCGACTACCGCGACGGCCAGGTCGAGGCGCAGCGCGTGCGCCAGGCCAACCGTGCGCTGCCCTCGCCCACCTCCGGCGTCGTCACCATCGACGGCGTCGACGGCACCCTGACCAGCGAGGAGGTGACCGCCTTCCAGCGCAGCGGTTCGTCGGTCGACGTCGAGGTCTCCCGGCGCGGCGAGGACGCCGCCTTCGCGTCGCTGTGCGACGGGGAGGTCGACGTGGTCGACTCCACCCGCGCCGTCGCGCCCGAGGAGCTCGAGGCCTGCCGCTCCGTGGGCCTCGACGTCGTGCAGCTCCAGGTCGCCTCCGACGCGGTCGTGGTCGCCATCAAGAACGAGACCGACGTGGGCGGCGACTGCCTGAGCACCCAGCAGGTCCGCGAGGTCTACCGGGCCGGCTCCCCCGTCGCGACGTGGTCGCAGCTGGGCGACGGCTACGACGACGTACCGCTCGAGGTGGCCGGCCCCAACCGAGAGAACAACGCCTTCCAGTTCTTCGGCCGCACCGTGCTCGACGCCCCCGACCCCTCCCTGATCAACCTGCGCTCCGACTACCGCACCTTCGACACCGACCAGGGCTCGCGGCTGTTCGTCGTGGGGCGCGAGCGCGACGAGGACCTCGCGCTGCAGCTGCGCGACCGCTCCCGCGAGCGCGACCTGGCCAAGAGCCGGCTCACGGAGCAGTGGCAGGTCGTCAACGACGCCAAGGCCGAGGTCGAGGTGGCCCACGCCGAGGTCGAGAAGGGGGTGCGCGACCAGCGTCCCGCGGACCAGCAGGCCGCCGACCGCCAGCGCGTGGTGCGCGCCGAGGAGGCGCTCGCCGCGGCCCGCAGCGAGATGTTCGTGCTGACCGACGAGAAGAACGCGGTGGTGGCGCGCTACGACGCCGCCGCCGCGGCGCGCGCCCGGGTGCAGCGCACCCGCGGGCACGTGGGCTACTTCCTGTTCAGCTACTACGAGCTCTTCGAGGACCAGCTGCGCCCCTTCGAGGTCACCGACCCCGACGGAGAGCGCAACTGCATCTTCCCCTCCCAGCGCACCATCACCAGCGGCGAGTACCCGCTGTCGCGCCGGATGCTGCTGACCACCACCACCCGCTCCCTGGACCGCCCGGAGGTCGCCGAGTTCCTCGAGCACTTCCTCGACCGCGCGGGTGACGCGGCCGTCGACGCCCAGCTGGTCGCGCTCTCCCAGGCCGAGATCGACCGCCAGCTCGACTGGGTCACCGGCCGCGAGGAGCCCGACCTCGTCACGCTGGAGGAGGCACCGCAGACCGAGCAGGCCGCACCGGCCACCCAGCCGGCGGAGCCGGCCCGGTGAGCCCCGCCCGCGGGGTCGCGGCCTGGGTGCTGGTGGCGCTCGTGGGCTCGCTGCTGCCCCCGACCACGGCGACCGGCGCGGAGCGTCCCGGCGCGGGCGGGGCGTCCGCGACGCCCGCCGAGCGGGTGGCGACCCGCCGCGTCGAGGACGCCACCCGCCGCAAGATCGTCCTGGACTGGAACGGTCCCGGCGGCCGCCAGGTGCGCTCCACCCCGGTCCCGGGCATCGGCACCCTCAAGCTGGTCTGCAAGCCGCGCAACACGATGGTCAAGCTGACCCCGTACGACCGCTCGGCCGAGACGCAGATGTGGCTGGCCAAGCACGAGGACAAGGCGGGCCCCGCGGTCGCGGTCAAGAACGTGCGCGTCTACCGCTGGGCCGACGCCGACGACGACGGCCGCGGCGGCACCGGTCGCAGCGCCCACGAGGGCCTCAACCAGGCCACCCCCGTCGAGAACTACTCCTCGGGCTTCATGCACGGCGTCGTCAGCCAGCGCCCCGGTCGCCACCAGCCGGCCGCGGGCGCGGCACGCACGCCGTCGACCTCGCTCGAGATCAACTGGTACTGGAACGGCTTCCACCACCCGCGCCAGTACCGGTCGTGCCGGATCGCCGCCACCCTCCAGACCGTCACCGACACCTCCATCGGCGTCGACTGGCACGGCGACGCCGACGGCCTCGCCGGCCCCAGCCGCCAGGTCACACCGCTCGACGGGCTCGGTGACCTCGAGCTGACCTGCTCCCCCGACGGCGGCGACGGCGGGCGCCAGGACGTGCTGCTGCGCACCGACGACCGGGAGGCGACGCTCTACTACGAGCGCATCGAGGGCGAGGGCGCCGTGGACGACCACGTCGAGACCGACACCCTCGAGCACGACCCCGTGCTGGGCGCGGTGCCGCCGGTGACGCTGCCCGAGAACGGCATGCTGCGGCTGTGGTGGACCGCCCACGGCCGCACCCGCCGCTTCGTGCTCTCCTCCTACTACGTCGTCAACGACGCCGAGCACCCGCACCTCAACCTCTGCGAGGTCGCGGCGGCCGAGTTCTGAGCCGACTGCGTCCACCCCCTGCGGCGGCCCGCAGCAGTCCCGGATCAGTGTGCGGCGCTGTCTCCCAGCTGCAGGGTGAAGGTGTCGAGGAGCGTGCTGCCGTCCTCGGCGTAGACGTTGAGTATCGGTCCGTGGGCCAGTGCCGCCCAGCGTTCCTGCCACTCGAGGGCCTGCGCGGGAGTAGCCGGAGACTGCTCGGCGGTGAGGGTGTAGCCCCGCAGGCCATGGTCGCCGCTCGTGGCCACCAGGTCGGGCTCGCGGGTGCCGGTGTCGGCGCCGTAGGTCTGACCGGCGTCGTTGCGGGGGTACCCCTCGGCCGGGTTCTTGCGCTTGCCGAGCGGTTCGCCGGGTCGGTGGACGACACCTCGGGTCAGGACCCCGACGCGGGTGCCGTCCGCGTCGCGGACGGGAACGGTCAAGGCACCGGTCGAGGACAGGTAGCCGGCCGCGGTGAGGTCGTCGACCAGGCGGTCACATGCAGGCCGGCTCGAGCAGTGGTAGTCGCTGTCGCTCATGTCCGCGACGGACACGTACCCCTGCGCGCCGTTGTCGGCGACGGCGGGGAAGGTGCCGGCCGGCGACGTCTCCCCGTCCCACCCCTCACTCATCCATCCACCGTCGCCCTCCGGCTCCGCGCCGAGGCTCGGGTCCAGCTTCTGGCTGGCTTCGGGCGCCACCGGGGTGGTGGCCTCCTGGTGCTGCCGGGGGCCCTCAGCGGGGTCCAGTGCCGTGTCGTCGAGGCTGGCCCCGACGAGGTACGCCGACGCGACCGTGGCCACACCGAGACCGGCGACAGCGGCTCCTAGGCAGATGCGTGTCCGGCGCCGGCGTCGACGGGACGCGGCGAGGACGAGGCCGACCGGTGGGGCGGCGACGGGGATGTCGTCTCCCGCGCGGGCGACCAGCTCGGTCAGGTCGTTGCTCATCGCTCTGCCTCCGTTCGCAGCGGGACCAGGCGGGGGTCGGCGGCCAGTGCTGTCATGGCCCTCGAGAGCCGGCTCTTGACCGTGCCCGGGGCGACGTCGAGGACGTCGGCCGTCTGCTGCTCCGAGAGGTCACAGAAGTGGCGCAGCACCACCACCTGCCGCTGAGCGAGCGGCAACCCAGCCAGCGCTTCGCGGACCCCGTGCGCGACAGACACGGACTCTGCGACGTCACCGCCCGCGGACAGCGTCGCTTGGAGATCGCGCTGGGTCGCTGGGTCGGTCGGCACTTCGCTGCGCCACCGACGGCGGCGGCTCGCCCGCATCCTGTTGATCAGGATGCGGTGCACGTACGCCGCGGAGTCCTGGGCGAGCTGCACGCGACCCCAACGACGGTGGCAGTCGACCAGCGCCGCCTGGGCGAGGTCCTCAGCAGCATGGAGGTCCGCGCCCATCAGCACCGCTGCACGCACCAGGCCCGCCCAGCGGGCGGCCATGAACGCCTCGAAGTCGGCGGTCTCGTCAGGCGTCACACAAGTAAAGATGCCCCAGCAGCGCCATTCGGTTCCATCGAGCCCCAGCGGCGGCAAGGGGGCAGCGGGGTGGTGTACCTCGACCGGCGTGAGCGCGTGCCTCGCTGGGCACCTGGGCCGGGGCAGAAAGTGTGGAGTCCCGGATCAACCTGGTTCATCGCAGGCTCCACACTCTCCCGCGCCCCTCGAAGACGGACGGGGTTCTCGGGGTTCCTGAGCTGTGGACCCCGTGGGTGGCCCGTGTTGCCGTCCGTTTGACGCTGCCTCTCTAGCGTTGTCCTGGACGTCGCGACGGGGGGTCGCGACCGGCGTCTCGGAGCGAGGGGGCACGACGATGTCGAAGCGACCGGACACCGGCGCACACGCGGGGCGACGCACCTCGACGGTCCAGCTGGCCGTGGTGCGCGACGACGCGACCACCCGGTCCCGCGACGAGGGCGCGTGCTCCGAGGGGCGCCGCCCGCTCGGGTGGCTCTTCCACGAGGGCCCCGGAGGTCGCCTCGACCCCCGCTCACAGACCTCCGACGCCCGGCGGCGCTAGTCGGGCGGCCCCCAGGTGGGCCGCACCGCCGACCTCGGCGACTCCTCCAGCGCCCGGGCGTCGCGGCGCGAGGGCGCCGTCCCGCCCAGGTGACGGGGGTACCACCGTGCCTGCTCCCCCGGTCGCGGTCGGTGCTCGGGCAGCCGCTGCAGGTCCTCGAGCAGGCCCGTGAGCCGCTCGCCCAGCTCAGCCGTGGTCGTGACCAGCTCGGCGGTCGGGGCCACGCGCAGCGGCGCGCCGAACCGTACGTCGACCGTGCGGCCACGGGCCAGGTCCGGGCGCGGCGAGGGCTCGTGCGCCTCGCGGCGCAGCGGCCAGAGCCGCTGGGTGCCCCACACCGCCACCGGCACCACCGGCACGTCCAGCTCGCGCGCCAGCGCCGCCACGCCGGGCATCAGCGCGCGCACCGTGTAGGAGTGCGAGACCCCGGCCTCGGGGAAGGCACCCACCGCCTCGCCCTCCCGCAGCAGCGCGCGGGCGCGCAGGTAGGCCGCCGCCGGCGCCCGCCGGTCGACCGGGACGTGGCGCATCGCGGTCATCGCGCGCCCGACCAGCGGTGCGTGCCACACGTCGTGCCGGGCCAGGAAGCGCACGTGGCGCCCGCGCGCGAGGGCGGCCTGGCCCACGAAGAGGAAGTCCGCGAAGGCCACGTGGTTGCTCGCCAGCAGCACCGGACCGTGCTCGGGCAGGTACTCCTCGCCCGACCAGCGGCTGGTGACCTGCAGCGCCCGGAGCGCCACCCGGCCCAGCCGGACGGTCGCGCCGTACGCCGCCTCGCCGCTCAGGAGAAGGGGGGTCGGGCGTCGAGGGCCAGCGAACGGCGCCCGGCCCAGCGCCACACCCGCGCGGACCTGTCACGGTCCTCGTCGGTGACCAGGTTGCCCATCCACCGCAGTGCCAGCGTCATCAGCCGGTCCGAGCGCATCCCGGCCGGCCCCAGCGTCGGCAGCAGCCGCGGCACCGTGACCAGGCCCGCGAGCCGCCGCGCGACGGAGAACGACTCCCCGTAGTGCGCCGAGAGCAGGGCCGGCCAGTCGGTGGCGAGCCGGTCGCGGTCGGGGTTGAGGTCGGCCATCAGCTCGGCGACCAGTCGACCGGTCTCGAGCCCGTAGTCGATGCCCTCGCCGTTGAGCGGGTTCACGCAGCCGGCGGCGTCGCCGACCAGCGCCCAGTTGGGCCCGGCGACGCCGGAGACGGCACCGCCCATGGGCAGCAGCGCCGACGTCGGCGCCCGCAGCTCGCCGCTGAGGCCGAAGCCCTCACGACGCTCGTCGGCGTAGAACTGCATGAGCGGCTTGACGGCGATGTTCGCCGGGCGCTTCGCGGTGGCCAGCGTGCCGACGCCGAGGTTCACCTCGCCGTTGCCGAGCGGGAAGATCCAGCCGTAGCCCGACAGGATCGCGCCGTCCTCGCCGCGCAGCTCCAGGTGCGAGCTGATCCACGGGTCGTCGGACTCGGTGGAGGCGACGTAGGAGCGACCCGCGACGCCGTAGACGGTGTCGCGGTGCCACTCGCGGCCCAGCACCTTGCCCAGCGGCGAGCGCACGCCGTCGGCGACCACCAGGCGCCGGCAGCCGATCTCGAACCGCTCCACGTCGTCGCGTCCGCCGGGTCCGCGACGCTCCACCACGACCGCGCGCACCCGGTCGCCCTCGCGCACGACGTCGACGGCCCGGACGCCGTCGAGCGCCTGGGCCCCGGCCTTGATGGCCGCGGTGCGCAGGTGGTCGTCGAGCTCGGTGCGCGGCACGGCGCTGCCCCACGAGGGCAGGTTCCCGCCGGGCCAGGGCAGCAGCAGGGTCTGGCCGAACCCGTGGGCGCGCAGCCCCTGGTTGACGGTGTGGGCGCGCAGCCAGTCCTCCAGCCCGAGCAGCGACAGCTCGTGCACCGCGCGCGGGGTCAGCCCGTCGCCGCAGGTCTTGTCGCGCGGGAAGACCGCAGCGTCGGTCAGCAGGACGTCGAGGCCGGCGCGTGCGGCCCAGGCGGCGGCCGCCGACCCGGCCGGTCCGGCACCGACGACGAGGACGTCGGTCTGGGTCGGGAGGCTCACGCCGTGATTCTCCCAGGTGGTCGGGCGCGCCCCAAGTCCACCCGTCCCGGGCTAGGTGTCCTGCTCCTCCACCGGCGGGTAGACCTGCCCGGTCGCGTCGTACTCGTCGCGGTCGGTGAACATGCCCTTCTCGGGGTCGAAGTCGCGCTCGGTGTTGTCGACCTCGGCCCCCTCGGGCCGGTTCTCGGCCGCCAGCCGCTCCGCCCGCTCACGCTCGACCTGCTCGACCTCGTCCTGGCCCGGCTGCTCGTCCACGTCGTCGCCTCCCGATAGGTGAGCACCCAGCGCACCACGCCGCGCCGGCCCGCGCAACGCCCCGACCGGGCGTCCCCGAAATGACCACAGCCCGCCCGGTGGGACCGGGCGGGCTGGGTGTCGAGCTGTGCTCAGGTGGAGATCAGCTCTGGTACGACCCGAAGTCGAAGTCGTCCAGGGCGACGGCCTGGCCGCCGGCGTTGCCGCCGAACTCGTAGTCGTAGGAGTCGTAACCGGTCACGGAGTACGCCGCGGCGCGGGCCTCCTCGGTCGGCTCCACCCGGATGCTGCGGTACCGCTCGAGGCCGGTGCCCGCCGGGATCAGCTTTCCGATGATCACGTTCTCCTTCAGGCCGCGCAGCGAGTCGCTGCGCCCGTGGATCGCCGCGTCGGTGAGCACCCGGGTGGTCTCCTGGAAGGAGGCCGCCGAGAGCCACGACTCGGTCGCCAGCGAGGCCTTGGTGATGCCCATGAGCACCGGGCGGCCCGAGGCCGGCTTGCCGCCCTCGGAGACCACGCGACGGTTCTCGGACTCGAAGATCACGCGGTCCACGAGGTCGGAGGGCAGCAGGTTGGTGTCGCCCGACTCGATCACGGTGATGCGACGCAGCATCTGGCGCACGATGATCTCGATGTGCTTGTCGTGGATCGACACGCCCTGCGAGCGGTAGACCTGCTGGACCTCGTCGACGAGGTGCTCCTGGGCACGGCGCACACCGAGGATCCGCAGGACGTCCTGCGGGTCGGGCGTGCCCGAGGTCAGGTGGTGGCCGACCTCGACGTGCTGGCCGTCCTCGACGTTGAGGCGCGAGCGCTTCGAGACCGGGTACTCCTGGACCTCGGAACCGTCGTCGGGGGTGACCAGGACCTTGCGGGCCTTGTCGGTGTCCTCGATCTCGATCCGACCGGCCGCCTCGACGATCGGCGTGCGGCCCTTGGGCGAGCGGGCCTCGAAGAGCTCGACCACGCGGGGCAGACCCTGCGTGATGTCGTCGGCCGAGGCCACACCACCGGTGTGGAAGGTACGCATGGTCAGCTGCGTGCCGGGCTCACCGATCGACTGGGCCGCGATGATGCCGACGGCCTCGCCGATGTCGACCAGCTTGCCGGTGGCCAGCGAGCGGCCGTAGCACTTGGCGCAGGTGCCGGTCTTGGCGTCGCAGGTCAGCACGGAGCGGACCTTGACCTCCTCGATGCCGGCGGCCACGAGCTCGTCGATCTTGACGTCGCCGAGGTCCTCGCCGGCCACGGCGAGGGTCTCGCCGCTCTCCGGGTGGGTGACCTCGGTGGCGGCCGCACGGGCGTACGCCGCGGTCTCGGCGTTCTCCGCCTTGACCACGGTGCCGTCCTCACGACGCTCACCGATCCGCTTGGGCAGGCCGCGCTCGGTGCCGCAGTCGTCCTCACGGATGATGACGTCCTGCGAGACGTCCACCAGGCGACGGGTCAGGTAGCCCGAGTCGGCGGTACGCAGCGCGGTGTCGGCCAGACCCTTGCGAGCACCGTGGGTGGAGATGAAGTACTCCAGGACCGAGAGGCCCTCACGGAAGTTCGCCTTGATCGGGCGCGGGATGATCTCGCCCTTCGGGTTGGCCACCAGGCCTCGCATGGCGCCGACCTGACGGATCTGGTTCATGTTTCCGGACGCACCCGAGGCGACCATCATGTGGATGGGGTTGGCGTGGTCGAACGCCTCCTCCATCGCGTCGCCGACCTTGCGGCTGGCGTCGGTCCAGATCTCGACGAGCTCCTGACGGCGCTCGTCGTCGGTCATCAGGCCCCGCTCGAAGTCCTTCTGGACCTTCGCGGCCTGCTTCTCGTACGGCGCCAGGATCTCCAGCTTGTCGGCCGGGGTCGTGACGTCGTCGATCGAGACGGTGACGCCCGAGAAGGTCGCCCAGCGGAAGCCGGCGTCCTTGAGCGCGTCGAGCGAGGCGGCGACCTCGACCTTGGTGTAGCGCTCGGCCAGGTCGTTGACGATCGCGCCGAGCTGCTTCTTGCCGACCTCGTAGTTCACGAACGGGTAGTCGGCCGGGAGCGTCTCGTTGAAGAGCGCGCGACCCAGGGTGGTCTCGACCGTGGTCGTCGTGGCGGCCGGGACGGGCTGCACGGGCAGGTCGGGGTCCACCATCGGCACCACGTCGTCGAGGCGGATCTTCACCTTCGACTGCAGGGTGATCTCCTGGCGGTCGAAGGCCATGATCGCCTCGGAGACGCTGGAGAACGCACGGCCCTCGCCGGGCTCGCCCTCACGGTCCGTGGTCAGCCAGAACAAGCCGATGATCATGTCCTGCGAGGGCATGGTCACCGGACGGCCGTCCGAGGGCTTGAGGATGTTGTTGGTCGACAGCATCAGGATCCGTGCCTCGGCCTGGGCCTCGGCCGACAGCGGCAGGTGCACCGCCATCTGGTCACCGTCGAAGTCGGCGTTGAACGCGCCGCACACGAGCGGGTGGATCTGGATGGCCTTGCCCTCGATCAGCTGCGGCTCGAAGGCCTGGATGCCCAGGCGGTGCAGGGTGGGTGCACGGTTCAGCAGCACCGGGTGCTCGGTGATGACCTCCTCGAGCACGTCCCACACGACCGGACGCGCACGCTCCACCATCCGCTTGGCGGACTTGATGTTCTGGGCGTGCGAGAGGTCGACGAGGCGCTTCATGACGAACGGCTTGAAGAGCTCGAGCGCCATCTGCTTGGGCAGACCGCACTGGTGCAGCTTCAGCTGCGGACCCGACACGATGACCGAACGGCCCGAGTAGTCCACGCGCTTGCCGAGCAGGTTCTGGCGGAAGCGACCCTGCTTGCCCTTGAGCATGTCGGAGAGCGACTTCAGCGGGCGGTTGCCCGGCCCGGTGACGGGGCGACCACGACGGCCGTTGTCGAACAGCGAGTCGACGGCCTCCTGGAGCATCCGCTTCTCGTTGTTGACGATGATCTCGGGCGCGCCGAGGTCGAGCAGCCGCTTGAGCCGGTTGTTGCGGTTGATCACGCGGCGGTACAGGTCGTTGAGGTCGGAGGTCGCGAAGCGACCACCGTCGAGCTGCACCATCGGACGCAGGTCCGGCGGGATGACCGGGACGGCGTCGAGGACCATGCCCCGCGGCTCGTTGCCGGTCTTGCGGAAGGCGTCGACGACCTTGAGGCGCTTGAGGGCGCGGACCTTCTTCTGGCCCTTGCCGTTGGCGATGGTGTCGCGCAGCGACTCCACCTCGGCGGGGATGTCGAAGTCCTCGAGGCGCTTCTGGATCGCCGCGGCGCCCATGTGGCCCTCGAAGTACTTGCCGAACCAGGCCTTCATCTCGCGGTAGAGCATCTCGTCGCCCATCAGGTCCTGGACCTTGAGGGACTTGAAGGTGTTCCACACCTCGTCGAGGCGGTCGATCTCGCGCTGCGCACGGTCGCGCAGCTGCTTCATCTCCCGCTCGGCACCGTCGCGCACCTTGCGGCGGGCGTCGGCCTTGGCGCCCTCGGCCTCGAGGGCCGCGAGGTCCTCCTCCAGCTTGCGGGTGCGGTCCTCCAGCGACTGGTCGCGACGCTTCTCGAGGCGCTCGCGCTCGAGGCCGACCTTGCCCTCGAGCGAGGACAGGTCGCGGTGGCGGGCGTCCTCGTCGACCGAGGTGATCATGTAGGCCGCGAAGTAGATGACCTTCTCGAGGTCCTTCGGGGCGAGGTCGAGCAGGTAGCCCAGACGGCTGGGGACGCCCTTGAAGTACCAGATGTGGGTGACCGGGGCGGCGAGCTCGATGTGGCCCATCCGCTCGCGACGCACCTTGGAACGGGTCACCTCGACGCCGCAGCGCTCGCAGATGATGCCCTTGAAGCGCACGCGCTTGTACTTGCCGCAGTAGCACTCCCAGTCCCGGGTGGGACCGAAGATCTTCTCGCAGAAGAGGCCGTCACGCTCCGGCTTGAGCGTGCGGTAGTTGATGGTTTCCGGCTTCTTGACCTCGCCGTGGCTCCACGTGCGGATCTCGTCCGCGGTGGCCAGACCGATCTGAAGCTGGTCGAAGAAGTTAACGTCGAGCACCTTGGCTGCAACCCTTCATTGGTTCTTGAAAAAAGTCAGACGTGGGGGGCGGGAGCGGTGGCCGGCGCGACGTGCGCGCCGGCCACCGTGCTCACACCTCTTCGACCGAGCTCGGCTCGCGACGCGACAGGTCGATGCCGAGCTCCTCGGCGGCGCGGAAGACGTCCTCCTCCGCGTCTCGCAGCTCGATGCTGGTGCCGTCCTGGGAGAGGACCTCCACGTTCAGGCACAGCGACTGCATCTCCTTGACGAGCACCTTGAACGACTCGGGGATGCCCGAGTCGGGGATGTTCTCGCCCTTGACGATCGCCTCGTAGACCTTGACGCGACCCGGCACGTCGTCGGACTTGATCGTCAGCAGCTCCTGCAGGGCGTAGGCGGCGCCGTACGCCTCCATCGCCCAGACCTCCATCTCACCGAAGCGCTGGCCACCGAACTGGGCCTTACCGCCGAGCGGCTGCTGGGTGATCATCGAGTAGGGGCCGGTGCTGCGCGCGTGGATCTTGTCGTCCACGAGGTGGTGCAGCTTGAGGATGTACATGTAGCCGACCGAGACCGGGTCCGGGAAGGGCTCGCCCGAGCGGCCGTCGAACAGGTCGGCCTTGCCGGTGCCGTCGATCATCCGCACGCCGTCGCGGTTGGGGATCGTCGAGCCGAGCAGCCCGGTGATCTCGTCCTCGCGCGCACCGTCGAAGACCGGGGTGGCCACCTTGGTGTTGGGCTCGGCCTTGTCGACGTGGATCTTCATCAGACGCTGCTTCCAGTCCGCGTCCGAGGTGTCGTCGGCGAGGTCCAGGTCCCAGCCCTGCTTGGCCAGCCAGCCCAGGTGGAGCTCGAGGATCTGGCCGATGTTCATCCGTCGCGGCACACCCAGCGGGTTGAGCACCACGTCGACCGGGGTGCCGTCCTCCATGAACGGCATGTCCTCGATCGGCAGGATCTTGGCGATGACGCCCTTGTTGCCGTGGCGACCGGCGAGCTTGTCGCCCACCGAGATCTTGCGCTTCTGCGCCACGTAGACGCGGACCAGCTGGTTGACGCCCGGGGGCAGCTCGTCGCCGTCCTCGCGGTCGAAGACGCGCACGCCGATGACGGTGCCCGACTCGCCGTGGGGGACCTTCATCGAGGTGTCGCGCACCTCGCGCGCCTTCTCGCCGAAGATCGCGCGCAGCAGGCGCTCCTCGGGGGTCAGCTCGGTCTCGCCCTTGGGCGTGACCTTGCCGACGAGGATGTCGCCGGTCACGACCTCGGCACCGATGCGGATGATGCCGCGCTCGTCGAGGTCGGCCAGACCCTCCTCGGAGATGTTCGGGATGTCCCGGGTGATCTCCTCGGGGCCCAGCTTGGTGTCGCGGGCGTCGACCTCGTGCTCCTCGATGTGGATCGAGGTGAGGACGTCCTCCTGCACCAGGCGCTGGGAGAGGATGATCGCGTCCTCGTAGTTGTGGCCCTGCCAGGGCATGAAGGCGACGAGCAGGTTGGTGCCCAGCGCCATCTCGGCCTCGTCGGTGCAGGGGCCGTCGGCGATCGGGCTGCCGACCTCGAGGCGGTCACCCTCCGAGACCAGGGGGCGCTGGTTGATGCAGGTGCCCTGGTTGGACCGGCGGAACTTCGCCAGCTTGTAGGAGGAGTAGCTGCCGTCGTCGTTCATGGTCTCGACCAGGTCGGCCGAGACGTCCTTGACGACACCGGCCTTCTCGGCCACGACCACGTCGCCGGCGTCGACCGCGGCGCGGTACTCGATGCCGGTGCCGACCAGCGGGCTGTCGCTCTTGATGAGCGGGACGGCCTGGCGCTGCATGTTGGCGCCCATGAGCGCGCGGTTGGCGTCGTCGTGCTCGAGGAACGGGATCAGCGCGGTGGCGACCGAGACCATCTGGCGCGGCGAGACGTCCATGTAGTCGATCTCGCCGGCCAGGATCTCGGAGACCTCGCCGTCGCGCTGGCGCACCAGCACGCGCTCGTTGACGAAGCGCAGGTCGTCGTCGAGCTGGGCGTTGGCCTGCGCGATGACGTAGCGGTCCTCGTCGTCGGCCGTCAGGTAGTCGATCTGGTCGGTGACCTGACCCTCGACGACCTTGCGGTAGGGGGTCTCCACGAAGCCGAACGGGTTGATCCGCCCGTAGGAGGCCAGCGAACCGATCAGGCCGATGTTCGGGCCCTCAGGGGTCTCGATGGGGCACATGCGGCCGTAGTGCGACGGGTGGACGTCGCGGACCTCCATGCCGGCGCGGTCGCGGGACAGACCGCCGGGACCCAGCGCGGAGAGACGACGCTTGTGCGTCAGGCCCGCGATCGGGTTGGTCTGGTCCATGAACTGGCTCAGCTGCGAGGTGCCGAAGAACTCCTTCAGCGCCGCGACGACCGGGCGGATGTTGATCAGCGACTGCGGCGTGATCGCCTCGACGTCCTGGGTGGTCATCCGCTCGCGGACCACGCGCTCCATGCGCGCCAGCCCGGTGCGCAGCTGGTTCTGGATCAGCTCGCCCACCGTGCGCATGCGACGGTTGCCGAAGTGGTCGATGTCGTCGGCGGCGATGTCGAGCGGACCCGCGGGCGCCTCGACCTCCTCGCGACCGTCGTGCAGGGCCACGATGTAGCGGATCGCGGCGACGACGTCGTCGACGGTCAGCGTCTGCTGGTCGAAGGCCTCGGTCAGGCCGAGCTTCTTGTTGATCTTGTAGCGACCGACCTTGGCCAGGTCGTAGCGCTTGGGGTTGAAGTAGTAGTTGTTCAGCAGGGTCTGGGCGGCCTCCTCCGTGGGGGGCTCGCCCGGACGCAGCTTGCGGTAGATGTCGAGCAGCGCGTCCTTCTGCGTCTCGGTGTGGTCCTTCTCCAGCGTGAGCATCATCGACTCGTACTGGCCGAACTCCTCGCGGATCTGCTCGTTGGTCCAGCCGAGGGCCTTGAGCAGCACCGTGACGTTCTGCTTGCGCTTGCGGTCGAGGCGCACACCGACGAGGTCGCGCTTGTCGATCTCGAACTCCAGCCACGCGCCGCGGCTGGGGATGAGCTTGGCGGTGTAGATGTCCTTGTCGGACGTCTTGTCCGCGGAGCGCTCGAAGTAGACGCCCGGGCTGCGGACCAGCTGGGAGACCACGACGCGCTCGGTGCCGTTGATGACGAACGTGCCCTTGGGGGTCATGAGCGGGAAGTCGCCCATGAAGACCGTCTGGCCCTTGATCTCACCGGTGTCGTTGTTGGTGAACTCCGCCGAGACGTAGAGAGGGGCGGAGTAGGTGAAGTCCTTCTCCTTGCACTCGTCCACGGTGTACTTGGGGTCGTAGAAGACCGGGTTCTCGAACGAGAGCGACATGGTCTCGCTGAAGTCCTCGATCGGCGAGATCTCCTCGAAGATCTCGGTCAGACCGGACTTCTCCGAGACGTCGTCGCCGTTGGCACGGCGACGCTCGACCTCGGCGGTCCACTTGTCGTTGCCGACCAGCCAGTCGAAGCTGTCGGTCTGGAGGGAGAGGAGCTGGGGAACCTCGAGAGGTTCGGCGATCTTCGCGAACGAGATGCGGCGGGTTGCACGAGAAACGGCGGATGCGGAGCGCGCGGCCAAGAGTGAGTCCTTCGACGGGTCTGCTCATCGATGGCGCCAGTCCACCACCACACAGCCACCGGGCAGGCTTGAGGGCATTTGAGGGCAGGCGCAAAGCGCTACGTTACCCCAAGATCACGGGCGCGACAAGATATGCACGCACCGGAGACGATGGATGTCCCGATGATGATGAGCCTTGGGCGCGACGGGGTCAAGCACCCCGGCCGTGCCGGGGCGCCCGCGCCGGCTCACTCCTGCAGCGGGGTGGTGGACAGGTCGTCCACCAGCCAGGTGCCGTCCTCGCGCACCATGCGCATCGTGACCTGGTCCTTGTAGACCACGGGCTCGTCCATCCCCTTGTTCAGGGTGGGCCGGTTGACGAAGAGCAGCACGTCGACCCGGTCACCGCTGGTGCGCACCACCGCGGAGTCGACCACCTCGACCTCCACGACCGGCTGGACCTCCTCGAGGTTCGGCTCGAGCGCGGCCACGAGCTGGTCGTAGTCCTCCTGGTAGTCGACGGTCATGTAGGAGCGCGCCGCCGCCGTGGACTCCTCGAAGGAGCGGTAGTCGTAGGACAGGACCGGGCCCACGGCACGCTCGGCCGTGGCGCGCGCCTGCTCGGCCGACTCCTCGATCTCGTTGCCGCCCTCGGCGGCCGAGACCACGCGCTCGTTGGGCTGCACCCACACCACCACGGCCGCGCTCACCGACAGCACCGCCAGCACGGCCAGGACCACCAGCGCCCAGCCGGGCACCAGCGGGAGCCGGGACCCGGTCGGCGGCACGGCAGCCGCCGGGGTCGTCGGGGTCGCCGGGGAGGTCGTCGGGGTCGCGACCGGTTCCTCGGGCTCGGGCTCGTCGCTGCGCCCCGCCTCGAGGGCGGCGTCGTGCTCGGCCCGGCGCGCGGGGTCCAGGAGCACCTCCGCGGCCTGGTTGAGCAGGCGGAAGCGGCGCTCGCTGGGGTCGAGGTCGGCGATCGCCGAGCGCCACGCGCTGCGCACCTCCTCGGTGCTCGCGTCGGGCTCGACGCCCAGCACGTCGTACCAGCTGGCCCCGGTGGCGCTCACTGCTCTCCCCCGTCGCTGCCGTCGCTGCCGTCGCCGCTGCCGCTGCCGTCGCCGGGCTCGGTGGGCTCGGCGGGCAGCACGCCCTGGCCGGTCACCGGGGCGAAGTCGTCGACCTGCCACTCCCCCTCGACCCGCACCAGCTCGACGCGCACGCGGTACTGCGAGGGCGTGCCCTCGGCCCGCTCCGCGTCGTCGCCCTGGGCGAAGGAGTTGGTGAACTGCCCCGCGACCAGCGCGGTCGCGGAGTCGGCGTCGAGCGTCGAGACGCCCACCGCGTAGACCTCGCTGGTGCGACCCAGGCCGGCCTGGGCCACGGTCTGCTCGGCGGTGCCGACCGACTCCTCGAACTCGGTGCGGAACTTGGCGGTGATCAGCTCGGAGACCAGCTCGCGGTACTCCGGCATCCGGCCGTCCTCGTCGAGGAGGTCGGGGCCGTAGGTGTTGACCCGCAGCATGAACTGGCTGGCCACCTCCATGACCTGCTCGCGCTCCTCCTGGATCTCGTTGCGGCCCTGGGCCACGTTGGAGACCCGTTCGGCGAGGTTGCCGTCGGCGCTGGAGCTGCGGGTGGCGACCACGTAGCCCACGACGACGACACCTGCGACGAGGAGCACGACCAGCACGGCGGCCAGCGCCAGGCGGAAGCCGGGCGCTGCGACGCGCGAGGTGGTGCCTGCTGCCGGGTCGTGCGGGTCGGTCTCGTCGCTCGTCACCGGTCGGCGACGAGCGGCTGGAGGAACAGCCACTTCCAGGACTCCTTACCGAGCGTGGGCGGGGCCACGCTACCCGGTGCCGACAACGCCGCCGGGGGCCGGTCGCCCCAGGTCAGCTCGCCGGTGTCGGGGTCGAAGGAGGCCACCACCGACGACGGGTCGTACTGCGCCGCCGGGCGGGGGTTGACGTTCTGCGCACCACGGGCGTTGCTGACCGTGGGGGGCTCCTCGCAGCGCGCGTCCTCGTTCATCGGGCGGTTCTCGCCGTTCTGCGGAGGCCGGGTGTCGGTGCTCTGGTAGCCGTCGTGGCAGATGGGGTTGTCGGTGATGATCAGGCCGAAGTGGGCGTCGTAGAGGCCGGTGTCGGGGGACTTGGAGACGACCGTGAAGCCGCCCTCGACCACGTACGGGTAGATGACCAGCAGCTGCTCGATGCCGTCGAGGTGGCGCACGACCACCTCGCCGGTGGTGACCAGGTTGTTGACCAGGCTGCCCAGCTCGACGCGGTTGTCCTCGATGAGGCCGCGCAGCTGCACCGCGGCGGGCGAGCCGTTGGCGATCAGGCGGCGCAGGTCGGGATCGGCGTCGGCCAGGGTGCCCGAGAACAGGGCCAGCTGGTCGGCGAAGGTCCGGATGGCGCTCTCGGAGGCGATCTGGCCGTTGAGCACCACGTTGGAGTCGCGGATCAGCGCCGTGGTGACGTCGAAGTTGTCGTTGGCGGTCTCGATGAAGGAGTTGCCGGTGTCGATGATGCGCTGCAGGTCCTCGCCGGTGCCCGCGAAGGCCTCACCCAGCTCGCCGACCGTGGTGCGCAGCGCCTGCCGGTCGACCGAGCCGACGGTGGTCGAGAGGTTCTCGAGGAGCACCTCGACGGCGATCGGGGTGCGGGTGTCCTCCAGCGCGATCTCGGAGCCCTGCTCGAGGTAGGGCTCGGTCTCGACCTTCGGCTGCAGCTCGACGTACTGCTCACCCACCGCGGAGCGGTTGCCGACCACCGCGAGGGTGTCGGCGGGGATCGTGTCGTAGTCGTTCTCGATCGACAGGTAGGCGTCGACGCCCTCGTCGGTCAGCTCGAGCTTGTCGACCCGGCCCACGCCCACACCTCGGTAGGTGACCTCGCCGCCGGCGAAGATGCCGCCGGAGCGCTCGAGGTGGGCCACCACGGTGTAGGAGCTGTCGTAGAACAGCCGGTCGAGCTGGGCGTAGCGCGCGCCGACGTAGGAGACGCCGAGCAGCGTGATGATCACGAAGACCAGCAGCTGGACCTTGGTGCGGCGAGTGATCATCGGGACACCATCCCGGGCACGAGCAGGGTCACGAGGTCCTCGTCGTAGATCGCGGCGAGCTCGGCCATCGTCGGGCCGCGCTCCGTGTCGAAGCCGGGGCGCAGGAGGCCCCCGACGATCGGCAGCTCGGGGAGGCCGGGGAGGCCCCCACCGCCACCGCCGCCGCCCAGGTTGGGCAGGCCGGGCACGTTGGCCAGCAGCTTGCAGACCACGGTGTCCTTGTTCTTCTTCTTCAGGCACACCTCCTGCAGCTTCAGCAGCTTCTCGGGCGTCGAGAGCACCTTCTGGCAGGCCTTGGAGGTCAGGCTCCCGCTCTGCAGGCACGCGGCGACGTCGCCGAGCAGCTTGGTCGGGTCGAGGTCGGTGGGCAGCAGCGTGGGCAGCTCGCTGGGGACGCCGGTGATGCCGCCGGACAGGTCGATCTCGAGCTGGATGTCGAGGTTGGTGTAGTCGCCCATGTGCAGGTTGCGGGCGACCTGCGGGTCGCGGCCGACGACCTCGTCGACGAAGGGGTAGGTCAGGAAGACGTTGAACGCCTTGACGAAGGCGTCGCCGGAGTCGGCGAGCTCGGTCAGCACCGGCTGCAGCTGGGTCAGCGTCGCGATGGTGTCCTGCTTGGTCGCCCTGATCACGCGCACGCCCACGTCACCCAGGCGGTCGAGCGCCTGGAGCATGCCGACCAGGTCCTCGCGCTGGCGGTCCAGCGAGACCAGGGCGGTCGGCAGCTCGTCGAGGGCCAGGTTGATGTCGTCCTGCTGCTCGCGCACCGCGAGCGCCAGGTCGTTGAGCCTCGCGATGGCGTCGACGATGTCGGCCTTGTTGTCGTCGAGGGTGCCCACCAGCGTGTCGACCTGGGTCAGCACCGACTTGGCGGAGTCCTCGCGGCCCTCGAGGGCGAGGTTGAGCTCCTGGGTGATCGTCTTGAGCTGGGCCACGCCGCCGCCGTTGAGGACCAGGCTCAGCGCACCGAGCACCTCCTCGACCTCGGGGTTGCGGCCCGTGCGGTCGAGCGGGATGACGTCGCCGTCACCGAGCTCGCCACTGCCGCCGTCGGCCGGGGCCGAGAGCGAGACGAACTTCTCGCCGAGCAGGCTGGTCTGGCGGATCTCGGCCAGCGGGGCGTCGGGCAGGTCGGTGTCGTTGCGCAGCTCGAGGGTGACCTCGGCGACGGTGCCGTCGAGCTCGATGTCGGTCACCTTCCCCACGTCGACCTCGTTGAGCTTGACGGTCGACTTGGGCACCAGGTCGAGCACGTCGGCGAACTGCACGGTCACGGTGATCGGGTCGTCACCGGTGTCGGTGCCGCCGGGCAGGGGCAGCTGGTAGACGTCGAAGTCGCAGGCGCTCAGCGTCAGCGACGCCGCCACCATGGCGAGGGCCAGTCGGGTCCTGCGCATCAGCGGGTCACCTCCACGAGACCACCCAGGGACGGGTCGAACGGGTCGGGGTCCGCGGCGGTGGTGCCGCCGCCCCGCAGGGCGTCGAGCGCTCCGGGCCGCGGCAGGGTGTCCTGCACCAGGTCGCACAGGCCCCCGGTCGGGTCGACGGAGTTCACGACGGTGCACAGCAGCAGCGAGGGGTCGTTCACGAGCTGGTTCTCAAGGTTGCCGATGTTGGCGTTGGTGTCGAGCGTGCCGGCCTGGGGGTTGTAGGTCAGGTACAGGTTGTTCAGCGCCAGCGGCGCCACGGAGAGCACCTCGTCGAGGTTGTTGCGCTGCTTGACCAGCACCTTGGCCACCCGGTTGAGCCCCTTGATGTCGCGTCCGAGGACGTCGCGGTTGGTCTTCACGAAGTCGTTGACCTCGCCCAGCGCGGTGGACAGGTTGCCCAGCGAGGCGGCCAGCTCATGGCGCTCCCCCGCGAGCAGCTCGGAGACGTCGGCCAACGACTGGTTGAACTGGCGCACCGTGGTGTCGTTCTCGGCCAGGGTGCTGACGAAGGCCTGGACCTCGCTGAGGGAGGAGAAGAGCTCGTCCTTGTTGTCGTCGAGCGTCTCGGAGAGCCGGCTGAAGTCACCGATGGTCTGGTTGAACGCGGCGCCCTGTCCCCCGAAGTTCTCGGCCGTCACCTGCAGCAGGTCGTTGAGCGCACCGTTCTTGTTCGCGCCCTCCGGGCCCAGGGCGACGTTGAGCCTATCGAGGCTGGCGTAGATGTCGTCGAGCTCCAGCGGCACCGAGGTGCGGTCGACGCCGAGGATCGTGCCCTCGGCGATCTCGTCGCCGTCCTCGTAGACCGGGGTCAGCTGGATGTAGCGGTCACCCACGATGGAGGGGGCGATGATGACGGCGCTGGCGTCGGCCGGCACCTGCACGTCGGCGTCGTAGGACATGGTCACCACGACCTCGGTGCCCGAGGGCACCACGGTCTCGACCTGGCCCACCGGCACGCCGAGGACACGCACGTCGGAGCCTTCGTAGACCGACACCGTGCGCGGGAACTGGGCGGTGAGCATCTTGCGGTCCTCGCCGCCCAGGAAGGTCAGCGCGGCGGCGACCAGGAGGGCGAGGACGACCAGCGGGACGGCGAAGCGGCGGACGGCGCTCACGAGATGCCACCTCCGTTCAGGACCTCGGGGATCGGCGGGAAGTTCTGGATGTAGGTGTCGAACCAGGGACCGTTGCCCAGGGTGTTGGCGAAGACGCGGTAGAACGGCGCCATCAGCCGGATGCTGTCGTCGATGTTGTCCTCGTTCTTGTTCAGCACCGCGAGCACCTCCTCGAGCTCCTCGAGGGCAGGCGTCAGGTCGCTGCGGGTGTCGCGGACCAGACGGGTCAGCTCGGTGGAGAGCTCGGTGGTGGAGACCAGCAGCCGGTGGATCTGGTCGCGCCGGGCCACCAGCGCCTGGAACAGCACGTCGGCGTCCTTCATCAGGTCGACGAGGTCCTCGTCGCGGTCGTCCAGCACCGTCGAGACCCGTTCGAGGTTGGTCAGCAGGCTGCCGATCTCCTCGTTCTTGTCGGCGATGTTGGTCGAGAGCCGCGAGACGCCGTCGAGCGCGGCACGGAACTCCTCGGGGGTGTTGCGGGTCAGGTCGGCCAGGGTGGTCAGCGACCGGGCCAGCTGGTCGGTGTCGATGTCGCCCGCGGTGTCGGCGAGGCCCTCGAAGGCCTCGACGACGTCGAAGGGCGAGGTGGTGCGGGCCACCGGGATGGTGGCGCCCTCCTCGAGCTGGCCGGACCCGGCCGGGTCGACGGAGAGGTACATCGAGCCCAGCAGCGTCTTGACCTTGATGTCGGCGCGGCTGTCGGGGCCGAACCCGGAGTCGGTCTTGACCTGGAAGGCCACCCGCACGACGCCGTCGGAGAGCTCGATGCTCTTGACCTGGCCCACGCGGACGCCGGCGATGCGCACCTCGTCGTCGGGCTGGAGCCCGCCGGCCTCGGAGAACTCGGCGTAGTAGGTGTCGCCGCCGCCGATGAGGGGCAGGTCCTGGGCGCGGAAGGCCGCGACCAGCAGCACCGCCAGCACGCTGAGGCTGACCAGTCCCACGATCACGGGGTTCCGCTCACGGAAGGGGGTCATCCGAGATCACACCTCTCCGCACCGGTGTTGAAGTTCACCGGGACCGGGCTGCCCCCGGGCAGCCGGACCCGTCCCTCGAAGCCGCAGAGGAAGAAGTTGAAGTAGGAGCCGTAGATCGCGGTGCGCCCCACCTTGGTCAGCTTGATCGGCAGCACCTGCAGGGCCCGGTCGAGCTCGCCCTTGTTGCGGTTGATGTTGCCGGCCAGGCGCCGCAGCTGCTTGACGTCGTTGGTGAAGGGCTGGCGGATGCCCCCGACGAGGTCAGAGGTCTGCTCGGAGAGCAGCGAGATCTGCTCGAGCGAGCCGAGGATCGCGCCGCGGTCCTGCTTGAGCCCCTTGACCAGGGTCCGGAAGTTCACGATGAGGTCGCTGAGCTGGTCGTCGCGGTCGGCGATGTTGTCGAGCACCTGGTCGAGGTTGGTGATCAGGTCGCTGATCAGCTCGTCGCGGTCGGCGAGCGTGCTGGTGACCGAGGCGGTGCTGGCCAGCAGGCTCTCGAGCGTGCCGCCCTCGCCCTGGAAGACCTGCACGACCTCGTAGGACAGCTTGTTGACGTCGGCCGGGGAGAGCGCCTGGAACAGCGGCTTGAAGCCGTTGAAGAGCACCGTGAGGTCGAGTGCCGGCGAGGTGTTGGAGACGTCGATCGTGTCGCCCTCCTCGAGGGCGGTGGTCTCCCCCACCTGCTGGGTCAGCGAGATGTAGCGCTGGCCCACCAGGTTGCGGTAGCGGATCGACGCCCGGCTGGCCTCGGTGAGCGTGACCTCCTCCTCGAGGTCGAAGCTGACGAGCGCACGGGTGCGGTCGACGACCTCGACATCGGTGACGGTGCCGACCTTGACGCCGGCCACCCGCACGTCGTCGCCGGACACGACGCCGGTGGCGTCGACGAACTCCGCCTTGTACTCCTTGGAGTCGGCGAAGGAGATGTTGCCGATCGTGATGATCAGCACGCCCGTGGCCAGCAGCGTGACGACCACGAAGATCAGGAGCTTGACCAGCGCGCCGGCGGTCTGGGCATCGAGGACCTTGCTCATCGCAGGCTCACCTCCGCGCCGCGCGCCATCGGGCCCAGCAGGAGGGCACCGAGGTCGGGGACGTCGCTGGCGCTGACGCCCATGCCGGGCGCGAGCAGCGACTTGAGCAGCTCGCTCTCGGCCAGGCTGCCGGCGTAGCCCTGCCCTGCGTCGAAGGACGGGCCCGGGGTGACCCGGCTGGTGCCCTTGCCGGTCGGCTCGTCGACGCCGTCGTCCATGTCGGGCTGCACCTGGTTCGGGTTCTCCTGGCTTCCGGGCGGGCTGGGCAGGTTGAGGCAGTTGGGCCCACGGTCCTCGCCGTAGCGGGGCTGGTCGTTGGCGTTGTAGCCGCGCGGCTGGTTGGGCAGCGTCTCCAGCACGATGTGCAGGGTGAAGTTGCGGAACGCCTCGGCCTGGAGCTTGCCGGCGTTGACGATGCCGCGCGTGAGGCAGGTGAACTGCGGGGAGTACTTGGCCAGCAGGCGCACCTGGGGCTCGGAGACCTCCCCGAGCCGGATCAGGTTCTGCTCGTTCTCGGCCAGGAAGGTGCGGGCGCTGCCGGAGAAGGCGCTGACGTCGCGGAACAGCGCGTTCAGCGTGTCGGACTGCTCCTCGAGCGTGCCGAGGGTGGTGACCTGGTCGCGCAGGATCTGGCCCACCTCGGGCAGCACGTCGGCGTAGATGTCGGAGACCTCGGCCGTCAGCCGCAGGTCCTCGATCGCGCCCGGCAGCTGGGGGTTGAACCGCTTGAGGTAGGAGTCGAGCGTCTCGAGGTTCTCGCCGAGCTGGTCACCGCGGCCCTCGAGGGCGGTGGCCAGGGCGTTGAGGGTCATGTTCAGCTCGGCGGGCTGGACCGTGCGCAGCAGCGGGTTGAGGTCGGAGAGCACCTTCTCGACCTCGGTGGCGACCTCGGTGCGGTCGATGACCGCCCCGGCCTCGATGCTCGGCCCACCGACGTCGTCGCCCTCGACCACCAGCGCGACGTACTTCTCGCCGAAGAGGGTCTTGGGCACGATCGAGCCGGTGACGTCGGCCGGGATCGTGTCGATGTCGTCGGGGTAGAGCCCCAGCGTGATGTCGGCACCGGCCTCGGTGGGCACGTAGTCGAGCACCTCGCCGACGATGACGCCACGGATCTTGACGTCGGCACGCTCGGGCAGCTGCAGGCCGATGCGCGAGCTCTGCAGGGTGACCTCGTCGTAGTCGACGAACTTCTTGGTGAAGATGGCGTAGGTCAGCCACGCGCCGCCCACCAGCATCGCCAGGAAGACGATGCCCAGGAGCTTGAACTGTCGAAGGATCATCGTCTCAACCCGCCAACCGCACGGTGGTGCTGGAGCCCCAGATGGCCATGGACAGGAACAGGTCGATCACGTTGACCGCCACGATGCTGGTGCGCACCGCGCGACCCACCGCGACGCCCACGCCGGCGGGGCCGCCGCCGGCGTTGTAGCCGTGGTAGCAGTGGATCAGGATCACCGCGACCGCGAAGACCAGCACCTTGCCGAAGGACCACAGCACGTCGCCCGGTGGCAGGAACTGGTTGAAGTAGTGGTCGTAGGTGCCCGCGCTCTGGCCGAAGAACTGGGTGACGGTCAGGCGGGTGGCGAAGTAGGAGGAGAGCAGGCCCACGACGTAGAGCGGGATGATCGCGATCAGGCCGCCGACGATGCGGGTGGTGACCAGGAACGGCATCGAGGGGATCGCCATCACCTCGAGGGCGTCGACCTCCTCGGAGATCCGCATCGCCCCGAGCTGGGCGGTGAAGCCGCAGCCGACGGTGGCCGCCAGCGCGATGCCGGCCACCAGCGGGGCGATCTCGCGGGTGTTGAAGTAGGCCGAGACGAACCCGGCGAACGGCGCGGTGCCGAGCTGGTCGAGCGCGGCGTAGCCCGACAGCCCGACCTGGGCGCCGGTGAAGAACGTCATCGCCAGGATGACGCCCACCGTGCCGCCGATGACCGCCAGCGCGCCCGAGCCGAGCGTGACCTCGGCCAGGATGCGCAGGATCTCGCGCGGGTAGCGCTTGATCGAGCGCGGCGAGGCGATCAGGGCGCGGATGTAGAACGCCAGCTCCTCGCCGAGGCGGTCGAGCGCTCCGGCGGGCTTGGTGTAGACCGACTTGATGCTTGCCATCTGCCTCAGCCCGTCTTCGGGGGGACGACCTGGAGGTAGATCGCACTCAGGACGAAGTTGACGATGAACAGGAGGACGAAGGTGATGACAACGGACTCGTTGACCGCGTCACCCACGCCCTTGGGGCCGCCGTTGGCGTTCATGCCCTTGTAGGCCGCCACGATGGCGGCGATCATGCCGAAGATCAGCGCCTTGAGCAGGCCCACCCACAGGTCGGGCAGCTGCGCCAGCGCGGTGAAGCTGGCGATGTAGGCACCGGGCGTACCGCCCTGGAGCCCCACGTTGAAGACGTAGCCGCCGGCCACACCGACGACGCTGACCAGGCCGTTGAGGAAGACCGCGACGAGCATCGCCGCGAGCACCCGGGGCACCACGAGCCGCTGGATCGGGTCGATGCCCAGCACCATCATGGCGTCGAGCTCCTCGCGGATCTTGCGCGCGCCGAGGTCGGCGGCGATCGCCGAGCCGCCCGCGCCCGCGATCAGCAGGGCCGTGCCGATCGGCGCGGCCTGCTGGACCACCGCCAGCACCGAGGCCGAGCCGGTGAAGGACTGGGCGCCGAACTGCTTGATCAGGCCACCGACCTGCAGCGCGATGACCGCGCCGAAGGGGATGGCGACCAGCGCGGTCGGGATGATGGTGACGGACGCGATGAACCAGGCCTGCTGGATGAACTCGCGCAGCTGGAAGGGACGACGGAAGAGCCCACGCCCCACGTCGAGGGCGAAGGCGAAGAGGTTGCCCGCTGCCCCGAAGGGGGCGAGCACCCGGGTCGCCGTTGTGGTTGCCACGTGTCTCCGGTCCCCCTCAGGCCCCGGGAGCCATGGAGATGTTGTCCTCGAAGGACCCCGGCGGCGGGGTCACGCCCTGCTCGCGGCACCAGGCACCGGGCTCGCGCTGCGAGCGGCGGGGGATGCCGTTGGAGGGCTCGAGCTGCATCGGGATCGGGGGCAGGGGCGGGAGCTCCTGGTCGGACTCGGCCGCCAGCTCGTCGGCGTCCTTCTCCTCCGACATGCCGATCGGGCCGATCTTCTGGGCGTTGAGGAACTGGCGCACGACCGGCTCCTCCGAGCTCAGGAGCATCTCGCGGGGACCGAACATGGCCAGGTGCTTGTGGTAGAGCAGGCCGATGTTGTCGGGCACCGTGCGGGCGGTGTTGATGTCGTGGGTCACGATCAGGAACGTGGCGTCGATCTGGGCGTTGAGGTCGACGATGAGCTGGTTGAGGAACGAGGTGCGCACCGGGTCGAGGCCCGAGTCGGGCTCGTCGAAGAGCACGATCTCGGGGTCGAGCACCAGCGCGCGCGCCAGGCCCGCGCGCTTGCGCATGCCGCCGGAGATCTCGCCGGGCAGCTTCTGCTCGGTGCCGATCAGGCCGGTCAGGTCGAGCTTCTCCATGACGATGGCGCGGATCTCGGACTCGCTCTTCTTGGTGTGCTCGCGCAGCGGGAAGGCGATGTTGTCGTAGAGGTTCATCGAGCCGAACATCGCGCCGTCCTGGAACAGCACCCCGAAGAGCTTGCGGATCTCGTAGAGCTCGCGCTCGGAGCAGGAGGCGATGTCGGTGCCCTCGATGATGATCGAGCCCCGGTCGGGCTTGAGCAGCCCGATCAGCGTCTTGAGGAAGACCGACTTGCCGGTGCCCGAGGGCCCGAGCATCACGCAGATCTCGCCGGCGGGGATCGTCAGCGACACGTCACCCCAGATCAGCTGCTTGCCGAACGACTTGGTCAGGTCGTTGACCTCGATCTCCACGCCCATGCCGTGCTCCCCTTCGCGGTCTGCGCTCGTCGTCCCGTGCTGGAGCCCGGACCGGCTCACACTCATCAGTAACAACGCTGCCTGCGCCGTGAGGTTACGCATTATTGTCACGTCCGTCACTCCGGCGCCGGGTTTCGAGACCAACCCGTCACCACTCACCCGTTCGGGTCGCTCACCGCGCCCCACCTGCGAAAACGCGACCCCGGACGCGGACCCAAATGCAACGACCCCCGTCGACCATCAGGTCGACGGGGGTCGTCGGTGTCAGTGACAGGTCGTCACTTGAGGGTGACGGTGGCGCCGGCGCCCTCGAGGGACTCCTTGGCCTTCTCGGCCGCAGCCTTGTCGACCTTCTCCAGGATCGCCTTGGGGGCGGCCTCGACCAGCTCCTTGGCCTCCTTCAGGCCGAGCGAGGTGAGGGCGCGCACCTCCTTGATGACGTTGATCTTCTTGTCACCAGCGGCCTCGAGGACGACGTCGAACTCGTCCTGCGCAGCGGCCTCGTCGCCACCGGCGGCACCGCCGGCGGCGGGGGCGGCGGCCACGGCGACCGGGGCGGCCGCGGTGACGTCGAAGGTCTCCTCGAACTGCTTCACGAACTCGGAGAGCTCGATGAGGGTCATCTCCTTGAACGCGTCGAGGAGCTCGTCGGTGCTGAGCTTCGCCATGGTGGCGGTTCCTTCCGTTAGGTGGCCGGCACCGGGTCAGGTGCGGTTCGGCCGGGTTTCAGGTGGTGTGCTGCCGTGCTGAGTCGGGACGACTCAGGCCTCGGCGGTGTCGCCCTCGTCGGAGGTCTCCGCCGCAGCGGGGGCCTCGTCGGCGGGGGCCTCGGCCGCAGCCGGGGCCTCCTCGGCGGCGGCCGGGGTCCCGGCACCACCTGCGAGGATCGAGGGGTCCTGCTCGGCCTTCGACTCCAGCGCACCCGCGAGACGGGCGACCTGGGCGATCGGGGCCTGGAACAGGGAGACGGCGTTCTGGAGCGACGCGAGCATCGCGCCGGCCAGCTTGCCCATGAGGACCTCGCGCGACTCGAGGTCGGCCAGCTTGGCCACCTCCTGCGCGGAGAGGGGGCTGCCGTCCAGGATGCCGCCCTTGATGATCAGAGCGGGGTTGGCCTTGGCAAAGTCACGCAGACCCTTGGCGGCCTCGACCACGTCACCCTCGATGAAGGCGATGGCGGTGGGGCCGACGAGGATGTCGTCGAAGCCGGAGATGCCCACCTGGTTGGCGGCGATCTTGGCGAGCGTGTTCTTGACCACGGCGTAGTTGGCGTTCTCGCCGAGGGAGCGGCGCAGGTCCTGCAGCTCCTTCACGGTGAGACCGCGGTAGTCGGTCAGCACAGCGCCAGCAGAGGTGTTGAACTGCTCAACGATCTCTGCGACGGCTGCCTGCTTGTCTGGCCGCGCCATGGGTCTCCTTCCGGACGGTGAGACCGTGGTCCGGTGGGCCTGGCCCTGAGACGACGAACGCCCCGAGCGCAGGCTCAGGGCGGGTTCCCGTCCGTGACGGGTGGCTCTGTACTCCTGCGCTGGTCGCCCGATCACTCGGAGCCTTCGGTCACCCCACGTGCGTGGCGCGACGACCGGCGGTCTCTGGTTACGAGCAGGAGATTACGGCGTCCACGGGGGCACGGCCAAATCGGCTCGTCGCCTGCTGCCTGGCAGGATCGGCACCATGACCTCGCGCACGCCGCTCCGCTCCCTGTCCCCCGACGAGCTCGCGTCCTTCCGCGCCGCGCAGCAGGAGGCCTACGCCGCGCTCCGCGCGCGCGGGCTCACGCTCGACCTGACCCGGGGCAAGCCCGCCAGCGACCAGCTCGACCTGTCCGACCGGCTCCTGGACCTGCCCACCGGCACGACCGACCGCAACGGCGCCGACGTGCGCAACTACGGCGGCCTCGAGGGGCTCACCGAGCTGCGCGAGATCTTCGCCGAGCTGCTCGAGGTCGAGACCGCCCAGCTGATCTGCGGCGGCAACTCGAGCCTGACGATGATGCACCAGGCGCTGACCTACCTGCTGCTGTGGGGCGGCCCGGGCTCGGAGCGGGCCTGGAAGGACGAGCCGGTCGTGAAGTTCGTCTGCCCGGTCCCCGGCTACGACCGCCACTTCTCCATGCTCGCCGACTTCGGCATCGAGATGCTCAGCGTGCCGATGAACGCCGACGGGCCCGACGTCGACGCCGTCGCCGCCCTGGTCGCCGACGACCCGGCCGTCAAGGGCATGTGGGTGGTGCCGACGTACGCCAACCCGACCGGCTCGGTGGTCTCCCCCGAGGTCGCGCGGGCGCTGATGTCGATGCCGACCGCCGCGCCCGACTTCCGGGTCTTCTGGGACAACGCCTACGCGCTGCACCACCTCACCGACGACGAGGCGCACAGCGCCGACGCGCTGGGCCTGGCCGCGGCCGCCGGCAACCCCGACCGCCCCGTCATGTTCGCCTCGACCTCCAAGATCACCTGGGCCGGCGCCGGCGTCGCGGTCATGGCGACCTCGGAGGCCAACAAGGCCTGGTTCCTCCAGCACCTGTCGATGGCCTCGATCGGCCCCGACAAGGTCAACCACCTGCGCCACGTCGAGCTCTTCGGCGACGCCGACGGCGTGCGCGAGCACATGCGCCGCCACCGGGCCCTGATCGCCCCCAAGTTCGCCGCCGTCGACGCGGCCCTGACCGAGGGCCTGGAGGGCCTCGAGATCGCCGAGTGGACCCGCCCGACCGGCGGCTACTTCGTGAACCTCGACGTGCTCGACGGCACCGCGACCCGGGTCGTGCAGCTGGCCAAGGAGGCCGGCATCGCGCTGACCCCCGCCGGGGCGTCGTACCCGCACGGCCAGGACCCGCGCGACCGCAACATCCGCCTGGCCCCGACCTTCCCGCCGCTCGACCAGGTCGAGACCGCCATGGCCGGCGTGGCCACCTGCGTGGCCCTGGCCGCCGCGGAGGCCCTCACCGCCTGACCCCCGCCGGCCCCGGCCGCAGACGCACGAAGGCCCGGCCCCTCCGCGGAGGGGCCGGGCCTTCGTCGTCCCCGGAGGGCTCAGGCGGCTGAGCAGGTCAGGCCTGGGCCTCGTCCTCGGACGCGACGTTCTTGATGCGGTTCGGGTCGACCTGCACACCCGGGCCCATCGTGGTGGAGACGGTGACGCGCTTGATGTAGCGGCCCTTGGAGCTGGCCGGCTTGAGGCGCAGCACCTCCTCGAGGGCGGCGGCGTAGTTCTCGGCCAGCTGCATCTCGCTGAAGGACGCCTTGCCGATGATGAAGTGCAGGTTGGCGTGGCGGTCGACGCGGAACTCGATCTTGCCGCCCTTGATGTCGGACACGGCCTTGGCCACGTCCGGCGTCACGGTGCCGGTCTTCGGGTTCGGCATCAGGCCGCGGGGGCCCAGGACGCGGCCGAGGCGACCGACCTTGCCCATCATGTCGGGGGTGGCCACGACGGCGTCGAAGTTGAGGTAGCCGCCGTTGACCTTCTCGATCAGCTCGTCGCCACCGACCTCGTCGGCGCCGGCCTCACGGGCGGCCTCGGCCTTGTCGCCGTTCGCGAACACCAGGACGCGAGCGGTCTTGCCGGTGCCGTGGGGCAGGTTGACGGTGCCGCGCACCATCTGGTCGGCCTTGCGGGGGTCGACCCCGAGGCGCATGACGACGTCGACGGTCTCGTCGAACTTCTTCTTGCTGGTGGTCTTGGCGATCTTGATCGCGGCCAGCGGGGCGTGGAGCTCGTCCTGGTCGAACTGCTCCGCGGCCGCGCGGTAGGTCTTGCTGCGCTGCATGTCTGGTCTCTCTCTTCTTGGTCCAGGTGTGGTCAGGTGGGCCAGCGCGGCCCTGCCACAGGTGCGGTACGCCGACCCGCGCGGGGTGCGACGACGTGCGACGACTGGGTCGGTCGCGTGATCAGTCGGTGGTGATGCCCATGGAGCGGGCGGTGCCCTCGACGATCTTCATCGCGGCGTCGATGTCGTTCGCGTTGAGGTCGGGGAGCTTGGTCTGGGCGATCTCGCGCACCTGGTCCTTGGTCAGCTTGCCGACCTTCTCCTTGTGCGGGACGCCGGAGCCCTTCTGGAGGCCGGCGGCCTTCTTGATCAGCTCCGCGGCCGGCGGGGTCTTCGTGATGAAGGTGAAGGACCGGTCCTCGTAGATGGTGATCTCGACCGGGATCACGTTGCCGCGCATGGACTCGGTCTGCGCGTTGTAGGCCTTGCAGAAGTCCATGATGTTGACGCCGTGGGGACCGAGCGCGGTACCGACCGGCGGGGCGGGCGTCGCGGCGCCGGCCTGCAGCTGCACCTTGACCAGTGCGGCGATCTTCTTCTTGGGAGGCATGAAGCTGGTTCTCTTTCTCTCTCGTGGTCATGACGAGGGCGGGTTGAGGCCCTCTGCCACCTGCGTGTTGCGTGTCGCGCCCACCATTGTGCGGCGCGCGGACCCCGCCGGCCCAATCGGACCGGGCGGAAGGTGCCTCAGACCCGCTGGATCTGGCTGAAGCTGAGCTCGACCGGCGTCTCGCGGCCGAAGATCTCGACGAGCGCCTTGACCCGCTGGGCCTCGGCGTTGATCTCGGTGATCGTGGCGTGCAGCGTCGCGAACGGACCGTCGACGACCATGACCGAGTCGGAGACCTCGAAGTCGGCGACCTCGACGGGCTTCTTGGCGGTGGTCGGCGAGCCCGGCGAGGCGGTGCCGGCGGCGACGGCCTCGGCCTCGGCGCGGGCCACGACGGCGGGGGCCAGCATGTCCTCGACCTCACGCATGGTGAGCGGGACCGGCTGGTGGGAGTTGCCGACGAAGCCGGTGACCGAGGGCGTGTGGCGCACCGCGGACCAGGACTCGTCGGTCAGGTCCATGCGCACGAGCACGTAGCCGGGCAGGACGGTGCGCTTGACCATCTTGCGCTGGCCGTTCTTGATCTCCGCGACCTCCTCGGTGGGGACCACGATCTCGTGGATGTAGTCCTCCATGTTGAGGGAGATGATGCGGTTCTCCAGGTTCGACTTCACCCGGTTCTCCATGCCGGAGTAGGTGTGCACGACGAACCAGTCGCCCGGCTTGGCCCACAGCTCGCGGCGGAAGGCCTCGAGCGGGTCGTCGGCGTCCTCCTCGGGCTCACCCTCGGCCTCGGCCTCGACCTCGTCGGCGACCTCCGCCTCGTCGGCCTCGGCGTCGGCGACCGCCTGGGCGGCGCTGTCGTCGACGGCACCGTCGACGGCCTCGTCGGCCTCCGGGTGCGACACCGGCTCCACCGGGTCGACCTCGGGGTTCTCCGACGTCTCCGTCTCCTCGGTCTCGACCGAGTCGTACTGCTCCGTCACGCGCTGCTCCATCACGTTGCTGTGCTCAATTGCCTGCGCCGGCGTGCGCCGGTCGCGGGGGGCCGTGGCCGCGGCGGTCACCCGTCGCGGCTGCGGTCACTGGTCGGACTGGCCGGTGAAGACGAAGAACGCCAAGCGACCCAGACCGAGGTCGAGGGCCGAGATGATCGCCATCATCATCAGGACGAAGACCATGACCACGATGAAGTACGTGACCAGCTGCTCCTGGGTGGGCCAGACGACCTTGCGGAGCTCGGCGACCACCTGTCGGTAGAACGTCACCGGGTTCGTGCGCTCGGCCTTCTCGCCGTCGCGGACCGGCTTGCTGTCCGACACGCCGTCACCATTCCTTCGCTCGTCCGTCCGGCCTCACCGACCAGATGTCCTGCAGGGCACGAGGGACTTGAACCCCCAACCTTCGGTTTTGGAGACCGATGCTCTGCCAGTTGAGCTAGTGCCCTCCGGTGGCACCCGGGCACGCCGAAGCATGTGGGGCTCCACCAAACGAGGAGTCTACGGGGAAGGTCCCGGCCGCGTCCAAACCGGCCCCGGCCCCCGGCGCGCCCCCGGGCTCGACGTCGGGCTCCGGGGTGGGCTCTAGGGTGGACGTCATGAGCCAGTCGTGGGGACCCGACGTTGCGTGACCTGCACCAGCTGCCCAAGGCCCACCTGCACCTGCACTTCACCGGCTCGATGCGCCACGAGACGCTGCTCGAGCTGGCCGAGCGCGACCAGGTGGTCCTGCCCGACTCCCTCGTCGAGGACTGGCCGCCGCGCCTGAGCGCCGCCGACGAGAAGGGGTGGTTCCGCTTCCAGCGCCTCTACGACGTGGCGCGGTCGGTGCTGCGCACCGAGGACGACGTACGACGCCTGGTGCGCGAGGCCGCCGAGGACGACGTGGCCGACGGCGGGCGCTGGCTGGAGATCCAGGTCGACCCCAGCGGGTACGCCGCCCGCTTCGGCGGGGCGACCGCCTTCACCGACCTGGTGCTCGACGCGGCGGCCCAGGCCTCGCGGGAGACCGGGCTGGGCATCGGGGTGCTGGTCGCGGCCAACCGCACCCGGCACCCCCTCGACGCCCGCACCCTGGCCCGGCTCGCCGCGCAGTACGCCGGGCGCGGGGTGGTCGGCTTCGGGCTGTCCAACGACGAGCGGCGCGGCACCACCGCCGACTTCGCGGCCGCCTTCCGCATCGCGGGCCGCGCCGACCTGCTGCTGGCGCCGCACGGCGGCGAGCTGCGCGGGCCCGAGCACGCCCGCACCTGCCTCGACGAGCTGCACGCCGACCGGCTCGGGCACGGGGTGCGCATCGCCGAGGACCCCGCGCTGCTCGAGCGGGTCGCCGCCGACGGGGTGACCCTGGAGGTCTGCCCGGTCTCCAACGTCGCGCTCGGGGTCTACTCCGACCTGACGTCGGTGCCGCTGCCGACCCTGCTCGAGGGTGGCGCGCAGGTCGCGCTCGGCGCTGACGACCCGCTGCTCTTCGGCTCGCGCCTGGCCGGGCAGTACGCCACCATGCGCGCCGCGCACGACCTCGACGACGCGACCCTGGCCGAGCTCGCGCGGATGTCGCTGCGCGGCTCGCGCGCGCCCTCCGACGTGCGGGAGCGGGCCCTGGCCGACATCGACGCCTGGCTGGCGGCCCCCGACCGCGACCGGTGACCGGCCGGGCGCGGTGAGAGGATGCCTGGGTGACTGATCGGGACCCGGACGAGACGACCCCCTCCACCCACCAGCCCTCCGGGCAGGAGCCCCCGCCGCCGCCGTACGGGCAGCAGCCGCCGGTGTACGGGCAGGACCCCTGGTCGCAGCAGGGCTACCCGCAGCAGGGCTACCCCCCGCCGCAGCAGCCCTACGGCTACGCCCAGCCCGGCTACCCGCAGCCCGGCTACCCGGCGCCCGGCCCGACGATGCACCCCTCGGCCAACACCGCGCTGGTGCTCGGCATCGTGTCGCTGGCCGGCGGCCTGATGCTCTGCGGGCTCCCCCTGGTGGTGGGCCCCTTCGCCTGGTGGACCGGGCGCAGGGCCAAGCGTGAGATCGAGGCAGCACCGCACCAGTACTCCGGGGCCAGCGAGGCCGGGGCGGGCATGGTGCTGGGCATCGTCTCGACCGTGCTGCTGGGCCTGGCGCTGCTGGGGGCCGTGCTGTTCGTCGCGCTGCTCATCGTGGGCGCCTCCGCGCCGTAGACCCCGGCGCGGCGGGCGCTCAGGCCCCGTCGAGGTCGCAGCCCAGCAGCACCGGCTCGTTGACCAGCCGGATGCCGAAGCGCTGCTGCACGCCGTCGCGGACGTGGCGTGCCAGCACCAGCAGGTCGTCGGTCGAGGCCGCGCCGCGGTTGGTCAGCGCCAGGGTGTGCTTGGAGGAGAGCCGCGCCCGGCCGGTGCCGACGTCGGCGCCGTAGCCGCGGGCGAAGCCGGCGTGCTCGATCAGCCAGGCCGCGCTGGTCTTGACGCGCCCGTCGGGCTGCTCCCAGGCGGGGGCACCCTCGGGCAGGAGGGCGGCGTCGACGACGGGGTTGGTGAAGAACGAGCCCGCGCTCCAGGTGTCGTGGTCGTCGGCGTCGAGCACCATCCCCTTGCCGGCCCGCAGGCCCAGCACCGCCTCGCGCACCGCGGCGAGCGGCGCGCGGGCGCCGGGCTCGACCCCGAGCACGCGCGACAGCTCGCCGTAGCGCACCGGGGCGCCGAGGGTGCCGGTCGCGAGCTGGAAGGTCACCGAGAGCACCACGTGGCGCCCGGGCTCGGCCTTGAAGCGGGAGTGCCGGTAGGAGAAGTCGCAGTCGGCGTTGGCCAGGGTGCGGACCTGCCGGTCCCGGCGGTCGTAGGTGCGCACCGACGCGATCGTCTGGGACACCTCCTGGCCGTAGGCGCCGACGTTCTGCACCGGGGTGGCGCCGACGCTGCCGGGGATGCCCGACAGGGCCTCGATCCCGACCCAGCCGCGCTCGACGGCGGTGGCCACGAGCGCGTCCCAGTCCTCCCCCGCCGCCACCTCGACCAGGACGCCGCCGCAGGCGGCCTCCTCGCCGCCGGCCTGAATGTCGGGGGCCACCCCGCGGGTGGCCACCTCCACCACGGTGCCGGCGAAGCCCTCGTCGGCGACGACGAGGTTGCTGCCGCCGCCCAGGAGCAGGACCGGCTCGCCGGCCGCGTCGGCGTCGGCCACGGCGGCCACCAGGTCCTGCTCGGTCTCGGCGCGCACCCACCGGCGCGCGGGGCCGCCCAGGCGCAGCGTGGTGCGCTCGGCCAGCCGGGGGCCGGCCTGGCCGTCCGGGTCAGCCATCGACGCCCACCACGGCGCGGGGCATGCCGAGCACCTTCTGGCCCGCGCAGGTGACCTCCAGCGCGAGCGTGGCGCGGCCCTCCTCGACCGACTTGACGGTCGCGCCGACCACGACGACGACGCCGGTGTCGTCGTCGGGCACGACGACCGGGCTGGTGAACTTGCAGCCGATCTCGAGCACCGGGGCGCCCCCGGTCCACTCGGCGACGGCCCGCGCGGCGAGCGCCATCGTGTACATGCCGTGGGCGATGACGCCGGGCAGGCCGACCTGGGTGGCCACCCGCTCCGACCAGTGGATCGGGTTGAAGTCGCCGCTCGCGCCGGCGTAGCGGACCAGGTCGGCGCGGGTGACGACGTACTCCTGCGGCGCCAGGGCGGCGCCGGGCTCGAGGCTGCTCATGCCTGCTCCTCCGCTCGGTGCACCAGGGTGGCGCCGGCGGTGCAGACCAGCGCGCCGCTCTCGTCGTGGACCTCGCTGCGGGTGCCGATGATGTCGTTGCCGCCGATCTGGCGCAGCGAGGCCACGGTCAGGCTCGCGGTCAGCACGTCGCCGGCCACGACCGGGCGCTCGTAGGCGAAGCGCTGCTCACCGTGCACGATGCGGCGCAGCTCGACCTGCTCGGCCTCGAGGAAGGTGTTCATCGCCTCGAAGGCCAGCACGATGGGGAAGGTCGCCGGCGCGGGGCCGGACTCCCAGGTCGCTCCGGTGGCGGCCGCGAAGGTGCGCAGCCGCTCCTCGGTCACGGCGTACGGCCGGGTGGGTGGGAACGTGCGGCCGACGATCGAGGGGTCCAGCGCCATGTCTCCAACCTAGCGTCCGGGAACGACGAACGGCCCGCCCGGTGTCCCGGACGGGCCGCTCGCGACGAGCAGTGGAGCCGCTGGCCTCAGCGGGTCTCGCGGTGCGTGGTGTGCTGACGGCACCGGGGGCAGAACTTCGCCAGGTCCAGACGGTCGGGGTCGTTGCGGCGGTTCTTCTTGGTGATGTAGTTGCGCTCCTTGCACTCCGTGCAGGCGAGAGTGATCTTGGGGCGAACGTCGGAGCTCTTGGAGGCCACGGGGAAGTCCTTGCGTCGGTTCGAAAGTGCTGGGGTGTCGCTCGTCAGGTGCAGTAGCGGGAGCGGGACTCGAACCCGCGACACCACGATTATGAGTCGTGTGCTCTAACCACCTGAGCTACCCCGCCACGGGGCCGGGTCCGCCCGCCAGGATAGTCCGGCGGGCAACCCTCTCCCAGAGCCCCTTTACGGAATCGAACCGTAGACCTTCTCCTTACCATGGAGACGCTCTGCCGACTGAGCTAAAGGGGCAACGCGGAAGAAGATTACACACACCCCCCGGGGAGTGGAAATCGAGGGTGCGCGCTCTCGGTCACACCGGCTCTGACCTGCCCAGATGCGTGAACGGGCGGGCCTGCTCCAGCTCGAGCGACAGCTCGAGCAGGAGCGCCTCGCGCCCGTGCCCGGCGCTGAGCATCATGCCCAGCGGGAGGTCGTCCGCGGTGCGCGCCAGGGGCAGCGAGACCGCCGGGTCGCCGGTCGCGTTCTGCCACGGCGTGAAGGCCACCCACTCCTGGAGCCGCTCGATGACGCAGCCGTAGCCCAGGCCGGGGGCCAGGTGGCCCACCGGGGGCGTCGCGGTGGCCAGGGTCGGGCTCAGCAGCACGTCGTGGCGCTCGTGGAAACGCGCCGAGACCCCGGCCGTGCGCCGCAGCCGGGCCACTGCGCCGGGCAGCCGCGGGAGGTGGCGGCGTACGTGGTCGGCGAGGCCGTGGGTGAGCTCGTCGAGGCGGGTGCGGTCGAAGGTGCGCCCGTGCTGGCTGCGCCCGCCGACGACCGAGGCGGCGGCCAGCGAGCCCCAGTAGAGCAGGAAGTCGTCGGGGAACGACGCCGGCGCCGGGGCGGCGACCTCCTCGACGTGGTGGCCCAGCTCCTCGAGCAGGGCCGCCGTGCGCAGCGTCTGCTCGGCCACCTCGGGGCTGGCGCTGCGCCCGGCCCCCGACGTGGTGAACCCGATGCGCAGCCGCTGGCGGCCGGGGCGGGTGATGTCGCCCACCGGCGGCAGCGACAGGTCGCGGTAGACCTTCTCGGCCTCGCGCAGGAACGCCGCGGTGTCGCGCACCGAGCGGGTCAGCGCGCCGTCGCTGACGATGCGCACCGGCATCCGGCGCAGCAGCGCGTCCTGGGCCAGGCGGCCGCGGGTGGGCTTGAGGCCGACCAGCCCGGTGACCGAGGCCGGGATGCGGATCGAGCCGCCCCCGTCGTTGGCGTGCGCGATCGGCACGGCCCCGGCCGCCACCAGCGCGGCCGAGCCCGCCGACGACGCCCCGGCGGTGTGCCCGGTCCCCCACGGGTTGCGCACCGGGCCCAGGCGCGGGTGCTCGGCGGCCGCGTTCATGCCCAGCTCGGAGAGGCGGGTCTTGCCGAGGGCGACGAGGCCGGTGGCCAGGTACATGCGCGTCAGGTCACCGTCGCGGGCGGCCGGGCGGCCCACGAACGCGTCCGTGCCGTGCAGGGTCGGCATCCCCGCCACGTCGACGTTGTCCTTGACGAAGGTCGGCACCCCGGAGAAGAAGCCGCCCCGCGGCGCCGCCGCCTCGGCCCGGGCCCGCTCCCAGACCCGCCAGGCCACGGCCCCCAGCACGGGGTCGACGGCCTCGGTCCGGGCGATGGCGGCCTCCACCACCTCGGTCGCACCGACCGCGCCGGACGCGATCGCCTCCACGACGCCCACCGCGTCGAGGTGGCCCAGGGCGTCGTCGGTGACGGCGTGCACGCGCGAAGGGGTCTCGGGAGCCGGCATGGGGCCGAACCTAGCGGCGCGACCGCCCCGCGTCAGAGCATCAGCGCGACGAGGAGCGGCGCCACCAGGCTCGTGGCCAGCGCGGTCAGCCCCATCGCCAGGCCCGAGAAGGCGCCCTCGACCGGGTGGTCGACGATCATCCGGCCGGTGCCGATGCCGTGCGAGGCCGAGCCGACCGCGAGGCCGCGGGCGCGGTGGTCGCGGACCCGCAGCAGGCTCAGCACGGACGGACCGGCGACCGCGCCGAGGATGCCGGCCGTGATCGTCACCGCGGCGGTCAGCGGCGGCAGGCCGCCGAGGGTGTCGGACACGGCGATGGCGACCGGGGTCGTGGTGGCCTTGGGCGCCATGCTGCGCGCGAGCAGCTCGTCGCCGCCCAGCAGGCGCACCAGCCCGACCACGGACGTCACCGAGACCACGGCACCGGCCGTCACCGCCGTCAGCAGCGGCAGCACGAACCCGCGCAGCCGGGCCAGCTGGCGGTGCAGCGGCACGGCGAGCGCCACGGTGGCGGGGCCGAGGACGAAGGTGATCAGCGCCGTGTCGTCGGCGTACGACGCGTAGTCGACGTCGGTGAGCACGACCAGGGTCGCGACCAGCACGATCGCCACCAGCACGGGCTGGGCCAGGGGGTGGGCCCCCGTGCGGTCGCGCAGCCACAGGCCGAGCCGGTAGGCGGCGAGGGTGACGACCAGCCACAGCAGGGGCTGGTCGAGCAGGGCGCTCACGGGGCGCGGCCCGGGTCGGGGGCGTCGACGACGCGGGTGCGCCGGCCCAGGCGGTCGGCGAGCAGCCCGACCACCGCCAGGCCCAGGAACCACGACCCGACCAGCGCCACCAGCACGGCCACGAGGTCGTCGCGCAGCACACCGGCGTACGCCACGATGCCGACGCCCGCGGGCACGAGCAGCAGCTGCAGGTGCGGCAGCACCGCGTCGGCCGTGCGGTGCACGGGGCTGTCGTCGGGCGGGTCGCGCACGACCAGCACCACGAGCAGCAGCACCATGCCGACCACCGGACCGGGCACCGGCACGCCGGTCGCGTCGACGACCAGCTGGCCGACGAGCTGGCAGCCCAGGAGCCAGAGCAGTCCGGTCAGCACCGGCCCCTCACCGGCCCCGGCGGTGGCAGCCGACCAGGTGGGGGTCGAAGACCCCGATCGCCTCCATCAGCGCGAACATCGTGGTCGGGCCGACGAAGACGAAGCCGCGGCGCTTGAGCTCCTTGCTCAGCGCGAGCGACTCGGCCGAGGTGGTCTGCTGCTCGGCGGTCGTGGCCGGGGCCGGCGGGGCCGCGGGGGCGTGCGACCGCACCAGGGCCTCCAGACCCCCGTCGGCGCGCAGCGCCACGGTGGCCGCGGCGTTGACCAGCGCCGCCTCGATCTTGCGCCGGTTGCGCACGATGCGCGCGTCGGCCATCAGCCGCTCGACATCGCGGTCGTCGTACGACGCGACCCGCTCGGCGTCGAAGCCGGCGAACACCTCGCGGAAGGCGGGCCGCTTGGCCAGGATCGTCGCCCACGACAGGCCCGACTGGAACGCCTCGAGCGTCAACCGCTCGAGGTGGGCCCTCTCGCCGTGCACGGGCCGGCCCCACTCGGCGTCGTGGTAGTCGCGCATGGTGCTCGGCGCGGCGCCCGCCCACGGGCAGCGCGGCACGCCGTCGTCGGCGCCCACCACGGGCCCGACGCCTGCGCTCACCCGCGCTCCTTGAGACGCACGTGGGGCAGCGCCGGCGCCGGGATCGGGCGCGTGTGGTCGCCGGTGACGACCCCGAAGCGGCCCGGCGCGACCTGCTGGGCGTCGGCGACGACCTCGCCGTCGCGCTCGACCTGCGCCTGCCACTCCTCGCGGAAGCCCACGACCTCCTCGTGGCTGCGGCCCACGAAGTTCCACCACATCACGATCGACTCCCCCAGCGGGGTGCCGCCGAGCAGCAGCAGCCGCACCGGCTCGTCGCCGGCTACCAGCGTCGTGCTGCCCCGGCCCAGCGGCACGTGCGCGAGCTCGTGGGCCGCCACCGCGACCCCGTCGACCTGCACGGCGCCGAGGTCCACCAGCACGCCGTGCTCGTGGTCGGGGTCGACGTCGAGGTGCAGCGTCGCGAAGGGGTCTAGCAGCACCTCTGCCCCCACGAGCGGCGTGTGGGTGCGCACCGGGGAGCGCTGCCCCAGCAGGTCGCCGAGGAAGACGCGGGCCCGCCAGCCGACGCCCTCGACGGGCTCGGGCGCGTAGTGCTCGAAGCCGGGGTCGACGTGGCGGGTTGCGTCGGGGAGCGCGACCCACAGCTGGACGCCGTGCAGGGTGCCGGTGGTCGTGGTCGAGATCTCCGAGTGGCTGATGCCGCGCCCGGCCGTCATCAGGTTGAGCTCGCCGGGCCGCACGACCGCGTGGTGGCCGGCGCTGTCGCGGTGCTCGACCTCCCCGGTGAACAGCCAGCTGACCGTCTGCAGCCCGGTGTGCGGGTGCGGCGTGACCCGCATCCCGCCGGTGGCGCCGACGTCGTCGGGGCCGTAGTGGTCGATGAAGCACCACGCGCCGACCAGGGACCGGGAGCGCTGCGGGAGCGTGCGTCGTACGAGCATGCCGCGGGGGCCGCCGAGCGGCACCTCCCGGGGCGGCAGCACCTCGACCCCGGCCGCCGGGGGGCCCGGCGTGCAGGTGACCTCGTCGGGGTCCGGGTCGGGGTTGCTCACCCTCCCGAGACTAGCCGCCGACCCGGCCCATATCTCGCGCTGACCCGGCCCGAATCTCGCGTCGACCCGGCCCGGACCTGCACCGGCAGCGCTCTGGACCACCTCGCGAGCGGACCGGGCCGGGGCTAGGTTGACGCGGACCGGACGCACGCCAGCCCTCCCCTGCCAAGGAGTCCGCCATGTCGGTCAACCAGCCGCCGCCACCGCCGCCGCCGCCCGGAGAGGGGTACGGCGCTCCGCCGCCGGGACCGCCCGGAGGGCAGCCGGGAGGACCACCGGCCTGGTCGGTCGGCGAGGCCCTCGCCTACGGGTGGGCGAAGTTCCAGGCCAACGTCGCGCAGATCCTGCTCTCCGCGCTGGTCCTCGTCGTGGCCCTCGGGGTGGTCGGGGGCATCGGGGTCGGGCTGAGCGCCGCACTGACCAGCGACGCGGAGTGCGGGGTCGACGCCTCCGGCGAGTTCGTCTGCACCGACGGCACCGGCTTCGTGGCCTCGCTGGTGGTCAGCGCCCTGGTCAGCGCGCTGATGCTGCTCGTCGCGCTCGTGATCGGCGCCGGTCTCGTGCGCGCCAGCCTGGCGGTCACCGAGGGTCGGCCGTTCCTCTTCAGCGACGTGGTCCGCACCGACAAGCTCGGCCCGGTCGTCCTCGCCGCGCTCATCGTCTCGGCGCTGACCTTCATCGGCACCCTGCTGTGCTACCTGCCCGGGCTGGTGGTCGGCTTCGCGACGTCGTACACGATGTACTTCGTCATCGACCGCGACATGGGCGCGGTCGAGGCGATCGGGTCCAGCGTGCGGCTGGTCATCGACAACCTCGCCAACGCGCTCGTCTGGTACGTCGTCGGAGCCCTGGTCGCGGGCGCCGGCTTCCTCCTCTGCGGCGTCGGCGCGCTGGTCAGCGTGCCGGTCGTCCTGCTCGGCACGGCCTTCACCTACAAGCGCTTCACCCGCCAGGAGGTCGCGGCCTGAGCCGACCCGGCCCAGATCTCGCGCCGACCCGTCCCGAACTTCGCGTCGAGCCGGCGCAGATCTACACCAGGACCAGCCGGAGCCGCACCCGGTCGCCGACGTCGACGCCCTCGGCCCGGCGTACCTGGCTCTTGAGGGGCAGCACGAAACCGCGCGCTTTGTCGGGGAAGACCGAGGTGCGCCACGTGGTCGCGCCCAGCACGACCTCGACCCGCACCGAGCCGAAGCCGGAGCGCGGCCCGGCCAGCAGGCGTACGTCGTCGTCCACCTCGCCGGGCAGGGTCACGAACGCCCACGAGCCACCCTCGGCCAGCCAGACCTCGGCCTCGAACTCCCACGCCTCGCTCACCCGCCCATCATGCCGCGGGACCGGGCCGGGTCGACGCGACATTTGCGCCGGGTCAGCGCGAGATTTGGGCCGGGTCAGCGCGAGATTTGCGACGGGTCGGGGGTGGGGCTGGTCAGCGCAGGGCGGCGGCCTCGGCGGCGAGCTTCTCGATGCGGCCCCAGTCGCCGGACTCGACGGCGTCGCGGGGGGTGATCCAGGTGCCGCCGACGCAGCCGACGTTGGGCAGGGCCAGGTAGTCGGGGGCGGAGGCGACGGTGATGCCGCCGGTGGGGCAGAAGCGGGCGGCGGGCACCGGGGCCGAGATCGCGCGCAGCAGCGCCACTCCCCCGGACGCCTCGGCGGGGAAGAGCTTCATCTCGCTGACACCGGCCTCGAGCGCGGCGAGCACCTCGGAGACCGTGGCGGTGCCGGGCAGGAACGGCAGGCCGGTGCCGAGCATCGCCGCGAGCAGCCCGGGCGTGGCACCGGGCGAGACCAGGAACGACGCCCCGGCCTCGGCGGCCTGCTCGGCCTGGGCCGGCGTGGTGACGGTGCCGACGCCCAGGGCGATCTCGGGCACCTCGGCCGCGACGGCGCGCACCGCGTCGAGGGCCACGGGGGTGCGCAGGGTCAGCTCGATGACCGGCAGCCCGCCTGCGACCAGCGCGCGGGCCAGCGGGACCGCCTCGGCGACGGTCTCGACGGCGACGACCGGGATGACGGGCGCGAGGTCGAGCAGGGACTCAGACGTGCTGGGCAACGGGGGCCTCCTGGGCCGCGGGGAAGGGGAAGACGCTGGCGCCGGCGTCGGCCGGGCCCACGGTGCCACGGAACATGGCGAACAGCTCGCGACCGGTGCCGGCCAGGTCGGAGGCCGCCTCCGGGCGCTGGGCCGCGGGGCGCGCCAGCACCGTGTCGGGGTCGGCGACCGTGAGGGTGCCGGCCACGGCGTCGACGGTGACGACGTCGCCGTCGACGATGCGGGCCAGCGGCCCGCCGAGCGCCGCCTCGGGCGTGACGTGGATGGCGGCGGGCACCTTGCCGGAGGCCCCCGACATGCGGCCGTCCGTGACGATCGCGACCTTCTGGCCGCGGTCCTGCAGGACGCCGAGCGCCGGGGTGAGCTTGTGCAGCTCGGGCATCCCGTTGGCGGCCGGGCCCTGGTGGCGTACGACGGCGACGAGGTCGCGCCCGTCGAGCTCGTGGCGCTCGAAGGCGGCCAGCAGGTCGGCCTGGTCCTCGAAGACCACGGCCGGGGCGGTGACGACCCGGTGCTCACCGGCCACGGCGCTGGTCTTGATGACCGCGCGACCCAGCGGGCCGTCGAGCACCCGGAGCCCGCCGTCGGGGGCGAAGGGGTCGGTGGCGGGGCGCAGCACGTCGTGGTCGAGCGACTCGGTGGGGCCCTCGACCCAGGTCACCGTGCCGTCCTCGAGCAGCCGCGGCTCCTCGGTGTAGCGGCGCAGCCCCGGCCCGGCGACGGTCTGCACGTCCTCGTGCAGCAGCCCCGCGTCGAGCAGGGTGCGCACCAGGAACGGCATCCCGCCGGCGGCCTGGAAGTGGTTCACGTCGGCGGAGCCGTTGGGGTAGATCCGGCACAGCGACGGCACCACGGCCGACAGCTCCGACAGGTCGTCCCAGGTCAGGTCCACCCCGGCGGCGCGCGCGATGGCGACCAGGTGCAGCGTGTGGTTGGTCGAGCCGCCGCTGGCCAGCAGCGCGACGCAGGCGTTGACCAGCGAGCGCTCGTCGACGACGTCGCCGATCGCGGCCGGCTCGGCCGCGCCGCGGGCGATCGCGGTCACCCGGGCCGCCGCCGCGTCGGTGAGCGCCGAGCGCAGCGGGGTGCCGGGGTTGGGGAAGGAGGCGCCGGGCAGGTGCAGGCCCAGGACCTCCATCAGCAGCTGGTTGGAGTTGGCGGTGCCGTAGAAGGTGCAGGTGCCCGCCGAGTGGTACGACGCCGCCTCGGCCTCGAGGAGCTCCTCGCGGGTGGCCAGGCCCTCGGCGTAGCGCTGGCGCACCGCGGCCTTCTCCTTGTTGCCCAGCCCCGAGGCCATCGGCCCGGCCGGCACGAACACGGTCGGCAGGTGCCCGAAGGACAGCGCCCCGATCAGCAGGCCCGGCACGATCTTGTCGCAGACGCCGAGCATCATCGCGGCGTCGAACATGTCGTGGGAGAGCCCGATCGCCGTCGACATCGCGATCACGTCGCGGCTGTGCAGCGAGAGCTGCATGCCGGCGCGGCCCTGGGTGATGCCGTCGCACATGGCGGGCACGCCGCCGGCGACCTGGGCGATGCCGCCGGCGCGGATCACGGCCTTCTTGAGCTGGCGCGGGTAGGTCTCGAACGGCTGGTGCGCCGAGAGCATGTCGTTGTAGCTGGTGACGATGGCCAGGTTGGGCTTGACCGTGCCGCGCAGCGCCTCCTTGTCGGCCGGCTCGGCGGCGGCGAAGCCGTGCGCCAGGTTGGCGCAGGCCAGACGGGTGCGGGCCGGGCCGGCCTGGGCCGCGGCGCGGTTGCGCTCGACGTACACCGCGCGAGTGGCGGCGCTGCGGGCCACGACGCGCTCGGTGACGGCCGCGACGACGGGGTGGATCTCGATGGGGGTGCTCACTGGTCGGTCTCCTGCCAGGCTCGGCCGTCACGCTCCAGGAGCGCCGCGGCGGCGTACGGGCCGGGGGTCCCGGCGGGGTAGCGGCGCGGCCGCTCGGACGAGTCGGCCCAGCGGGCCAGGACGGGCTCGACCCACGACCACGCGGCCTCGACCTCGTCGCGGCGCATGAAGAGGGTCGGGTTGCCGCGGATGACGTCCATCAGCAGCCGCTCGTAGGCCTCGGGCGAGCGCTGGTCGAAGGCGTCGGCGTAGGAGAGGTCGAGTGAGACCGGGCGCAGGCGGATGCCGCCGGGGCCGGGCTCCTTGGCCGTCAGGTGCAGGCGCATGCCCTCGTCGGGCTGCACGCAGATGTGCAGGCGGTTGGGGGTGGTCGCGCCCTCCGAGCCCGGGAACATCGCGTGCGGCGGCTCCTTGAAAACCACGACGATCTCGGAGACGCGGCGGTCCATCCGCTTGCCGGTGCGCAGGTAGAACGGCACCCCGGCCCAGCGCCAGTTGCGCACCTCGGCCTTGAGCGCCACGAAGGTCTCGGTCCACGAGTCGGGCGCGTCCTGCGGGTCGGGGCCGGCCAGGTCGTCGGCGTACGACGGCACCGGGCCCTCGGCGGTCAGCCCGGCGGCGTACTGGCCGCGCACGGTGTCGCGGTCGACGTCCTCGGGGGCCATCGGCTTGAGCGCCTGGAGCACCTTGAGCTTCTCGTCGCGCACGTTCTCGCGGCCGACGTACGTCGGGGGCTCCATGGCCACCAGGCACAGCAGCTGGAGCAGGTGGTTCTGCACCATGTCGCGCAGCGCGCCGGCGTGGTCGTAGTAGCCGCCGCGGCCGCCGACACCGACGGTCTCGGCGACGGTGATCTGCACGTGGTCGACCCAGCGCGAGCTCCACAGCGGCTCGAGGAAGGTGTTGGCGAAGCGGGTGACCAGCAGGTTCTGGACGCTCTCCTTGCCCAGGTAGTGGTCGATGCGGAAGATCTGGCGCTCCTCGAAGACCTGCCCGACCGCGTCGTTGACCTCGCGCGCGGAGGCCAGGTCGTGACCGATCGGCTTCTCCATCACCACCCGGGCGCGCTCGTCGACGACGTCGATCTCGGCGAGGCGCTCGCAGGTGGGCCCGAAGAGCCGCGGGGCGACGGCGAGGTAGAACACCCGGACCGTCTCGTCGGCGTGCTCACGGTCCTTGAGCAGGTCGTGCAGCAGGTGCCAGCCCTCGCTGGAGCCGGCGTCGAGGCACAGGTGGTGGCAGCGCTCGAGCAGCCGCTCGACCGCCGCGGGGTCGAGGTGCTCGGGCGCCAGGTACGTCTCGAGGCCGGCGCGCACCTCGGCGCGGTAGCCGTCGTCGTCGATCTCGGAGCGCGAGACGCCGATGATGCGCGTGTCGGGGGGCAGGTGGCCCTCGAGGTCGCGGTGGTAGAGCGCAGGCAGGATCTTGCGCATCGCCAGGTCACCGGTGCCGCCGAAGACGGTGAAGTCGCACGCCTGGGGGAGCGTCGCCGCGACGTCGGAAGAGGTCATGGGTCAACAGTGACAAAGACTTTGGATCGTTACAAGCCCTCTTCCGATTGTTTCGGGCAAAAGTCGGTGCTGTAATCGCCAGATGACTGAGCGCAGCCCCGGCTCCACCGCCGGCGACCTCCTCACCCTGGTGCGCACCGGCCAGGCCGGCACCCGCGCGGACCTGGTGCGCCTGAGCGGGCTCTCGCGCGGCGCGGTCACCGCGCGCCTGGGCGCCCTGCTCGCCGCCGGGCTGCTGGTCGAGGGCGGCGAGCGCACCTCGACCGGCGGCCGGCCCGCGGGCGCGCTGGCGCTCGACCCCGACGCCGCGGTCGTCCTCGCCATCGCGGTCGGCCGCTCCCGCAGCCAGGTCGGCGTCTTCGACCTCGCCGGGCGCGAGATCAGCAGCGACACCCGCGACCACGAGCCCGGCATCGCCGCCTCCGAGCTGATGCCCGACGTGGTGGCCCGCCTGGGCCGGTTGCTCGAGGGGACCACTCCCCCCGTCGTCGGGGTGGGGATGAGCCTGCCCGGCAGCGTCGACCCGGCCCGCGGCACCAGCGTCGACGCGCCCGTGCTGAAGGGCTGGGACGGCGTCGACCTGGCGTCGTACGTCGCCACGCTGACCGACGCGCCGCTGCACCTCGACAACGACACCGCCGCCCTGACCCGCTCGGAGCTCTTCGGCCGGGTGCCGGCCGCGGCGACCATGCTGGTGGTCAAGGCCTCGACCGGCCTGGGGATGGGCCTGGTCGCGGACGGGCGGATCGTGGGCGAGCGCCGCGGCACCACCGGCGAGCTGGGCCACACGCGGGTCGACGTGGCCGGCGACCTGCTGTGCCGCTGCGGCGCGACCGGCTGCCTCGAGACCGTCGCGGGCGGGTGGGCGCTGGTGGGGAAGCTGCAGGAGGCCGGCATCGAGGCCCGCCACGTGCGCGACCTGGTCGCCCTCGCCCTCGACGGCGACCCGCTCGCGCGCAACCTGCTGCGCGAGGCAGGGCGCCAGCTCGGCGAGGTGCTCACCGTCGCGGTCAACCTGCTGCACCCCGAGGCCGTCGTCGTCGGCGGCGACATGGGCGCGGCCTTCGACCTCTACACCGCGGGCGTGCGCGAGAGCCTCTACTCCCGCGCCCACCCCGGCGCGGTGCGCGACCTGCGCTTCCTGCCCGCCGCCCACGGCGAGGCCGCGGGCCTGCTCGGCTGCGCCGCCCTGGCCATCGACGCGGCCCTGTCCCCCGCGGCCGTCGACGCCCACCTGCGCACCCGCCGCTGACGCACGAGCGGTCACTTCCGCACCACCCAGCAGTCAGTTCCGCACCTCCGGTCGGTGCGAAAGTGACCGGTCGGTGGTGCGAAAGTGACCGCTCGGCCGTCAGAGGCGGCGCCCGGCCCAGCTGAAGGGGTAGTCGGGGTCCTCGACCGCCAGGGCGGCCTCGCCGAGCTCGAGGGGGGCGAAGGTGTCGACCATGACGGCCGACTCCTCGAAGGCCTCCGCGCCCAGCGAGGCCTCGATGGCGGCGGGCTGGGGGCCGTGGGCGTGGCCGCCGGGGTGCAGCGAGACCGAGCCCAGCCCGATGCCCGAGCCCTTGCGGGCCTCGTAGTCGCCGGCGACGTAGAACATCACCTCGTCGGAGTCGACGTTGGAGTGGTAGTAGGGCACCGGGATCGCCAGCGGGTGGTAGTCGACCTTGCGGGGCAGGAAGTTGCAGACCACGAAGTTGTGGCCCTCGAAGACCTGGTGCACCGGCGGCGGCTGGTGGACCTTGCCGGTGATCGGCATGTAGTCGTCGATGTTGAAGGTGTAGGGGTAGAGGCAGCCGTCCCAGGCGACCACGTCGAAGGGATGGGTGTCGTAGACCATCCGGGTGCCGACCACGCCGGCCGACGTGCGGTGCTTGACGAGCACCTCGACGTCGCGCCCCTCGGCCAGCAGCGGCTCGGCGGGGCCGTGCAGGTCGCGCTCGCAGTACGGCGCGTGCTCGAGCAGCTGCCCGTAGCGCGAGAGGTAGCGCCTCGGCGGGGCGACGTGGCTGTTGGCCTCGATGGCGTAGAGCCGGCTCGGCTCGGCGGGCAGCCACCGGTGCGTGGTCGCCCGCGGCACCACCACGTAGTCGCCGGCGCGGTAGGCCACCGCCCCGAAGACGGTCTCGACGACCCCGCTGCCGGCCTCGACGAAGACGCACTCGTCGCCGATGGCGTTGCGGTAGAGCGGGGAGGCGTCGGTGCCGGTGACGACGTAGGCGATGCGCACGTCGTTGTTGCCGAGCACCAGGCGGCGCCCGGTGACCGCGTCGGGACCGGTCTCGAGCGCGTGCAGGCGCAGGTGGCGCGGTGCGAGCGGGTGGTTGGGGGTGCGGGTCTGGTCGGGCAGCTCCCAGACCTCGGTCGCCACGAGCGCCGAGGGCACGCCGCGGTGGTAGAGCAGGGAGGAGTCGGAGGAGAAGCCCTCCTCCCCCATCAGCTCCTCGCGGTAGAGCGCCCCCTCGGAGTCGCGCAGCTGGGTGTGGCGCTTGCCCGGCACCTCGCCGAGCCGTCGGTAGTAGGCCACCGGCCGTCTCCTCACTGTTCGAAAGTCGGACAGATGTGTCCGCTATCCGCGTCGTGGTAAGAGTAGCGGCGTGCCTGCCACCACGGAACCTCTCTGGCGCGGCCTCGTCGACGACGCTGCGGTCTTCCCGCCCGGCGACGCCCCGCTCGACGCCGCCCTGGCTGCCTACCGCGAGCGCGAGGAGCCGCTGGTCGGCGCCTTCGTGCTGCGCGACACCGACCTGCCCCAGGTCGAGCCCGGGCCACCGCTCGCGGTCGTGCTGACCGGCGGCGCCGGCCAGGTCGGGGGCCCCACCGCCCTGGCCACCCGCCACGGGCACACCCTGGCCCGGCTCGAGGTCGCGCTGCGCGACCTCGACGACCTGGCCGGCAACGCCCGGCGCGTCGTCGCCGCGGTCGACGCGGCCCGCGCCGCGGGCGACCTCGACGACGAGGTCGCGGTGCACGTCGAGCTGCCCGCCCTGCCCGGCCCGCCGACGTACGGCTGGCTGGCCGCGGCCGACGAGGTCGCCTCGGCCGAGCTGCTGCTCAAGTTCCGCACCGGCGGGCTGGACCCCGACGCGCACCCGACCTCGACGACGCTGGCGGCCTGGATCGACGCCGCCCTCGACCGCGAGACCGCCTTCAAGTGCACCGCGGGGCTGCACCGCGCGGTGCGCCACACCGCCGACGACGGCGCCGAGCGGCACGGCTTCCTCAACGTGCTCCTCGCGACCCGGCGCGCCTTCGACGGCGCCGGTCGCGACGACGTGGTCGCCACCCTCGAGGAGCGCGACGGCGCCGCCCTGGCCGCCGCGGTGGCCGCCGAGGACCTCGCCGGCGCCCGCCGCTGGTTCCGCTCCTTCGGCTCCTGCTCGGTCTCCGAACCGCTCGCCGACCTCGACACCCTGGGGGTGCTCGCATGACCGACCTCACGCACGAGGACAGGGGCGGCTTCGGCCCCGACCACCTGCCGTACGCCGTCTTCTCGCGCGACGGCGGCCCGCGCCGGGTGGGGGTCCGCCTCGGCGACACGGTGCTCGACCTGCACGAGGCGACCGGCCGCCCCGAGATGGCGGCGCCCTCGCTCAACGCCTTCATGGCGCTGGGTCCCGAGGTGTGGCGCCAGACCCGCGAGCAGGCGGCCTCGCTGGCCGCCACCACCGAGGGCATCCCGCTCGCCGATGTCGAGCTGCACCAGCCGTTCGAGGTCGCCGACTACGTCGACTTCTACGCCTCCGAGCACCACGCCACCAACCTGGGCCGGATGTTCCGGCCCGACAGCGAGCCGCTGCTGCCCAACTGGAAGCACCTGCCGGTGGCCTACCACGGCCGGGCCGGCACGGTCGTGCCCAGTGGCACGCCGGTGGTGCGGCCCCGCGGCCAGCGGCGCCCGGCGCCCGGTGCGGGCGAGGCCCCGGTCTTCGGCCCCTCCCAGCGCCTCGACATCGAGGCCGAGCTCGGCTTCGTCGTCGGCACCCCCTCCTCGCTGGGGGACCCGGTGCCGGCCGCCGGGCTGGCCGACCACGTCTTCGGCGTCGTCGGCGTCAACGACTGGTCGGCGCGCGACATCCAGGCCTGGGAGTACGTCCCGCTCGGGCCGTTCCTCGGCAAGTCGTTCGCGACCTCGGTGAGCCACTGGGTGACCCCGCTGGCCGCGCTCGAGGCCGCGTGGTGCGACCTGCCCGGCCAGGACCCGGAGCCGTTGGACTACCTCGACCCGGGCCACACCCGGGGCCTCGACGTCGACGTCGAGGTGGTGCTCAACGGCGAGGTGGTCAGCCGCCCGCGCTACCGCACGACGTACTGGTCACCCGGGCAGATGCTGGCGCACCTGACCGTCAACGGCGCCAGCCTGCGCACCGGCGACCTCTACGCCAGCGGCACGATCAGCGGCCCGGGCGACGACGAGGTCGGCTCGCTCATCGAGCTCTGGCGCGGTGAGCGGTTCCTCGACGACGGCGACGAGGTGGTGCTGCGCTACAGCGCTCCCGGCACCGGCGGCGGGCGGATCACCCTCGGCGAGGTCAGCGGGCGGGTGCTCCCGGCGCGCTAGACGAGCCAGAGGAGCCAGCCGCCGAAGGAGACGACGGACACGGCGAGGACCAGCGCCCCCTGCCGGGTCCGACCCGACACGATCAGCCCCGCCCCCGCGAGCAGCCCGAGCGCGGGCAGGGCGACGGCCAGCAGCACCAGGAGCAGCACCACCACCAGGGGGAGGCCGGCGACGTCGTGGCGAGGGGTGTGACCGGTGTACCGGTCGGTGAGGTGGGGGGGTGAACACGCACCCATCCTGCCCGGGCTGGAGCCCAGTGACACCCGAACTCCCGGGGACGTCTAGTAAAGCAAGGCTTGCCTAAGTAGGGTGCCGCCATGAGCGAGCTGCCCCGGCTGATGCCCTCGGACCCCCGGATGTCGCGCGCCACGGTGCTGCGCACCACCCGCACCTCCCCGTCCTTCCAGCGCGTCACCGTCGGCGGGCCCGCCCTCGACGGGTTCGACTGGCAGGGCCACGACCACTGGTTCCGGCTCTTCGTGCCGGCCACCCCGGGCGCCGCCCTGGTGCTGCCCGAGGTCGAGGGCCGCTCGTGGTGGCAGGCCTACCTGGCGATCGCGGAGGAGCAGCGCCCGCACTGCAGCAACTACACCGTCGCCGACCTGCGGCGCACCGGCACGGGCACCGAGATCGACCTCGACGTGGTGCTGCACGTCGACGGCGCGGGCGACCTCGCGGGCAGAGTGGCGCGCTGGGCGGTCGGCGCGACCCCCGGCAGCCCGGTGGCGCTGCTCGACCAGGGGCCGATGTTCGACCCGCCGGCCGGCACCCGGCGGGTGCACCTCGCGGCCGACGAGTCCGGGCTCCCGGGCGTCCGCGGCATCCTGCGCAGCCTGGCCCCCACCGCGGTGGGGACCGCCGTGCTCGAGGTGCCGACCGACGACGACGTCGACCACCGGCTGGTGCACCCCGCCGGCGTCGAGGTCACCTGGGTCAGGCGCGGCGGGCACCACGGGCGACCGGGCGCCGGGGCCCTCGAGGTGCTGGAGAGCCGCACCGGACCGGTCGACCCCCGCGACTACGCCTTCGTGGTCGGCGAGTCGTCGCTGGCCACCGGTGGGCGCCGGCACCTGCGCCGGCTCGGGCTGCCCGCCTCGCGGATCACCTTCTCCGGCTTCTACAAGGCCGCCGCCCACCCCCAGCCGGTCGCCTAGGCTCGACGGGGTGACCTCCCCCGTGCAGCTGGGCCAGCACCCGCCCGCCGGCCACGTCCTGGCCCACCTCAGCGACCCGCACCTGCTCGCCGGCGGCGCCCTGCAGTACGGCGTCGTGGACCCCGAGGCGGGTCTGCGGCTGGCCCTCGAGCGGCTGCGGCGGGTGCACCCCGCCCCGCAGGCGCTGGTGCTCACCGGCGACCTGGCCGACAAGGCCGAGCCGGCGGCGTACGCCCGGCTGCGCGAGCTGGTCGAGCCCGCTGCGGCCCAGATGGGTGCGCAGGTGGTGTGGGTGATGGGCAACCACGACGAGCGGGAGCCCTACGCGCGCGGGCTCTTCGGCGACGACGCCGACCCCCACGCCCCCCAGGACCGGGTGCACGACGTCGACGGGCTGCGGGTGATCGCCCTGGACACGACGGTGCCCGGCTACCACCACGGCGAGATCACCCCGGCCCAGCTGGTCTGGCTGGCCGAGGAGCTGGCCGTGCCGGCGCCGCACGGCACGGTGCTGGCGATGCACCACCCACCGATCCCGCTGCCGATGCTGCGGGCCGCGGAGACCATCGAGCTGGCCGACCAGCACCTGCTGGCCGAGGTGCTCGCGGGCTCCGACGTGCGCGCCATCCTGGGCGGTCACTACCACTACTCCAGCCACTCGACGCTGGCCGGCATCCCGGTCAGCGTCGCCTCCGCGTCGTGCTACACCACCGACCCGGCGCCGCTGGAGCGCTTCGTCTCCGGCGTCGACGGCCACCAGGGCCTCAACACCGTCCACGTGTACGCCGACCGCGTGGTGCACACGGTCGTCCCGCTGGCCGCGGCACCCGAGGTCAGCGGCTTCCCGGCCGACGTGGTGGCCCAGCTGGAGGCGTTGAGCGCCGAGGAGCGCCGCGAGCTGATCTCGCGCAAGGACTCCCCCTTCAACGCCGGCCTGCTGCCCTCCGAGTGACCTCTCAGTCGCGGCGGCGGCGCGCGGCCCGGCGGTGCAGGAGCAGCGCCCCGAGCGTCGCCGGCACGACCAGCGCGAGACCGGCGGCGGTGGAGGCGTCGACCCGGTCGGCGCCCACGCTGCGCTGGCGGCGCGGCTTGAGGTCGCGGGGCTTGAGGGGCTTGACGTCGCCGATGGTCGAGCCGTCGTACCGGAAGACGTCGAAGCCGCGGACCAGGTCGTTGGCGTAGCCGAAGAACGAGCCGTTGCGCTTGATCTTGTTGGTCTTGAAGGACCAGGCGTCGGAGTCGGGCATCGCGAAGTGGCCGACCTCCTTCATGCCCACCCCGTCGCCGAAGGCGATCGCGGCCGGGCCGGCCAGCGGGTCGCTGGCGGCGTCGGCGAGCCCGGAGATGTCGAGCACCCGCACGCCCTTGGCGTACCAGGCGATGGTCAGCAGCTTCTGGCGCGGGTAGATGCGCAGCACGTGGGACGTGCAGGTGGCGCCGTCCTGGACCGAGTAGGCCGGCGCGAACCAGGTGCCGATCTTGGCGGGCGCGGTCTCGAGGTCGCCGGTGATGTCGTAGAGGTGCAGGCCGCCGCCGGGGCACTCGACCGAGGCCGCGGCGCCGGCACGCTCGTCGGTGACGATGAGGATCGTGCGCTTGACGCCGTCGGAGTCCTTGAGGGTCACCGGGTCGGCCTGGTGGGAGACGTTGACGGCCGGGTCGACGATCTGGCCGATGATCGCGGGGTCCGCGGGGTCGGTGGTGTCGAGCACCAGCGTCTGCGAGAGCGCCGCGGAGTAGGCGCGGGTGCCGTCGGCGCTGAAGGTGATGTCGTGCGACTCCGAGCCCAGCGAGGTCGGCACGAAGGGGATCGCGAAGTCCTGCACCTTCACCGGTCGGGTCGGGCGGCGGATGTCGTAGATGGTGATGATCGGCTCGGGCCCGGCGGTGAGCAGGTCGGAGTTGGAGTTGTAGAGCCACTTGCCGCTGGGGTGGATCGTCATGTTGTGCGAGCCCGCGGGCACCGGCAGCCAGCTCACGGTCCCGGGGCGCTTGGGATCGGTGACGTCGACGATCACGGTGCCGGCGTCGCCGGCCTCGAGGCCGAGCTCGGTGCCGCAGCGCGACGCGGCGCCGGCGGCGCCCACGGTGCCGTCGGCGGTGTAGCTGGCCAGGACCCGGCCGCGGCGCTTCCAGACCTGGATGTCGCCCTGGGAGATGTCGCAGTCGTAGACCGCGACCGGCTTGGGCCTGCGGGGCCGGGTGATGTCGATGATCTGCAGGCCACCGCGCAGGGTGCCGGCCAGCGCGTACTCCCGCTTGCCCAGGCGCATGAACTCGATGTCGGAGCCGTTCTGCGCCTCGCCGCTGTCGTCGTACTGCAGGTTGGCGACGTACTCCATCGCCACGCCCTCGCCCTCGGTGGCGACCTCGGCGGCCCGGGTGTTGGTGGGCAGGTCACCACCCTGGTGCGCCAGCGCCGAGGGGGCGGCGAGCACGGGGGCCAGGGCGGCCAGGGTCAGGGCGAGCAGGGCGGAGCCGGCGCGTCGGGTCATGCCCGGACAACGGGAGGGGACGGCTGCGGTTACGCGGCGGACAGCAGAAGAGCCCCCGAGCGGCGCCAGGCGCTGCTCGGGGGCTCCTCGGTGGTGCTGTGGCAGATGAAGGATTCGAACCTTCGAAGGCAAAAGCCGACGGATTTACAGTCCGCTCCCATTGGCCGCTCGGGCAATCTGCCAGGGTGCTGCCGTGCGGGCGTTTGGCCACGCGACAACGAGACGAAACAATAGCGCAGCCCCCGGGCGCGACCGCAAACTGCCGCGGCACCCCGCGCAGGCACCCCGCGCGCCCCGACCAGACCGCTACGACCGAGAACCAGGTGGACCCCATGGCCGACTCGTCCTTCGACATCGTCTCCAAGATCGACCGCCAGGAGGTCGACAACGCGCTCGGGCAGACCGCCCGCGAGATCGCGACCCGCTTCGACTTCAAGGGCACCGGGGCGAGCATCGAGTGGTCCGGCGAGCACGCCATCGAGATCAGCGCCTCGGCCGACGACCGCGCCAGCGCCGTCCTCGACGTCTTCAAGGGCAAGCTCGTCAAGCGCGACGTCTCGCTCAAGGTGCTCGACGCCTCCGAGCCGCGCCCCTCGGGCCAGCAGTCGAAGATCTCGATCGCGCTCAAGGAGGGCATCTCCTCCGAGGACGCCAAGAAGGTCTCCAAGCTGATCCGCGACGAGGGCCCCAAGGGCGTCAAGGCGCAGATCCAGGGCGACGAGCTGCGCGTCTCCTCCAAGAAGCGCGACGACCTGCAGCAGGTCATCGCGCTGGTCAAGGCGCAGGACTACGACTTCGCGGTGCAGTTCACCAACTACCGCTGAGAGCACGTCCGGGCGGTCGCCGCGGACACCGTTCACTCCTCGGCTGGGGCGCGGTCCTGCTACGCCCCCGCCGTACAGTGGAGGGCGTCCGGCGAGCCCGGAGTCACGAGAACTAGAACGAGTTCTCATTCCGACATACCCGCAGTATGCTCGGCCGGTCTGTCCGCGCAGCAACCACAGGAGTGGCACCTCGTGTCCGAGAACACCAAGCAGGTCAAGCAGCTCGACCGCGTCATCATCCGCTTCGCGGGCGACTCCGGCGACGGGATGCAGCTGACCGGCGACCGCTTCACCGCCGAGTCGGCCTCCTTCGGCAACGACCTGGTGACGCTGCCCAACTTCCCGGCCGAGATCCGCGCCCCCCAGGGCACGCTGCCGGGCGTCAGCTCCTTCCAGGTGCACTTCGCCGACCACGACATCCTCACGCCCGGTGACGCCCCCGACGTGCTGGTGGCGATGAACCCGGCCGCGCTCAAGGCGAACCTGGGCGACCTGCCCAAGGGCGCCACGATCATCGTCGACACCCACGACTTCTCGGCGCGCAACCTGACCAAGGCCGGCTACGACGCCAACCCGCTCGAGGCGCTGGACACCCCGGGCTCCGAGCTCGACGGCTTCAACGTGCACCCCGTCGACCTGACCGGCATGACCGTCGGCGCGGTCAAGGAGTTCGGCCTCTCGCGCAAGGACGCCGCCCGGGCCAAGAACATGTTCGCCCTCGGCCTGCTGTCGTGGATGTACGGGCGCCCCACCGAGGGCACCGAGACCTTCCTGGCCCGCAAATTCGCCAAGAACGCCGCCGTGCGCGACGCCAACCTGACGGCCTTCCGGGCCGGCTGGAACTTCGGCGAGACCACCGAGACGTTCGTGGTGCGCTACGAGGTCAAGCCGGCCCCGATGTCGGCCGGCACCTACCGCAACATCACCGGCAACCTGGCGCTGTCCTACGGCCTGGTGGCCGCGGGCGTGCAGTCGGGGCTGCCGCTGTTCCTGGGCTCCTACCCGATCACCCCGGCCAGCGACATCCTCCACGAGCTCAGCAAGCACAAGGGCTTCGGCGTCACCACCTTCCAGGCCGAGGACGAGATCGCCGGCGTCGGCGCCGCCATCGGCGCCTCCTTCTCGGGCGCGCTGGGCGTGACCACCACCTCGGGGCCCGGCGTGGCCCTGAAGTCCGAGGCCATCGGCCTGGCCGTGATGACCGAGCTGCCGCTGCTGGTCGTCGACGTGCAGCGCGGCGGCCCCTCGACCGGCCTGCCCACCAAGACCGAGCAGGCCGACCTGCTCCAGGCGATGTTCGGGCGCAACGGCGAGGCGCCGGTGCCGATCGTGGCCCCGCAGTCGCCCGGCGACTGCTTCGACGCCGCGATCGAGGCGGCGCGCATCGCCATCACCTACCGCACCCCCGTGATGCTGCTCTCCGACGGCTACCTGGCCAACGGCTCGGAGCCGTGGCGGATCCCCGAGGTCGCCGACCTGCCGAGCATCGACCCCGCCTTCGCGACCGCGACCAACCACACCTCGACCAGCACGGCCAAGGACGGCACGGTCACCGAGACCGAGGAGTTCTGGCCCTACCTGCGCGACGAGGAGACCCTGGCGCGGCCCTGGGCCGTGCCCGGCACCCCCGGTCTCGAGCACCGCATCGGCGGGCTCGAGAAGGGCGAGGGCCACGGCAACATCTCCTACGACCCCGCCAACCACGAGCGGATGGTGCGCACCCGCCAGGCCAAGGTCGACCGGATCGCCGAGTCGCTGCCGCCGCTGCAGGTCGACGACCCCTCCGGCCGCGCGAAGGTGCTGGTGCTGGGCTGGGGCTCGACCTATGGCCCGATCGGCGCCGGCGTACGTCGCGTGCGCCGCGCCGGCTACGACGTCGCGCAGGTGCACCTGCGCCACCTCAACCCGTTCCCGAAGGACCTCGGCGAGATCCTCGCCGGCTACGACAAGGTCCTCGTGCCCGAGATGAACCTCGGCCAGCTCTCGATGCTGCTGCGCGCGAAGTACCTCGTCGACGCCATCGGCCACCACCAGGTCAACGGCATGCCGCTCAAGGCCGCCGAGCTCGCCCAGGTCATCGGCGAGCTCGTCGCCCAGGCCGAGGGCATCCCCGCCGACCAGCTCGACCTCTCCGTCGCGACCAGCCAGGAGGTCCACCAGTGACGCTCACCCCGAACCGCACCGACCTGCCCACCCCGGGCCTGCGCTCGGGCACCGACTCGGTGCCCGCCTACGAGGGCGCCGCCCCGCAGACCGGCAAGGACTTCACCTCCGACCAGGAGGTGCGCTGGTGCCCCGGCTGCGGCGACTACGCCGTGCTCAAGGCCGTGCAGTCGTTCCTGCCCGACCTGGGCCTGCGCCGCGAGAACATCGTCTTCGTCTCGGGCATCGGCTGCTCCAGCCGGTTCCCCTACTACCTCGACACCTACGGCATGCACTCGATCCACGGCCGGGCGCCGTCGATCGCCACCGGCATCGCCACGGCCCGCGAGGACCTGTCGGTGTGGGTCGTCACCGGTGACGGCGACGCGCTCTCCATCGGCGGCAACCACCTGATCCACGCGCTGCGCCGCAACGTCAACATGACGATCCTGCTGTTCAACAACCGGATCTACGGCCTGACCAAGGGCCAGTACTCCCCCACCTCCGAGGCCGGCAAGGTCACCAAGTCGACCCCGATGGGCTCGGTCGACCACCCCTTCAACCCGGTGTCGCTGGCGCTCGGGGCCGAGGCGAGCTTCGTGGCCCGCACCATCGACTCCGACCGCAAGCACCTCACCGAGGTGCTGGCCGCGGCCGCCGCGCACCGCGGCACGTCCCTGGTCGAGATCTACCAGAACTGCCCGATCTTCAACGACGGCGCCTTCGACGCCATCAAGGACCGCGACACCAAGGCCGACGCGATCATCCCGCTGGTGCACGGCGAGCCGATCACCTTCGGCGTCCCGACCGAGGACGGGCGGGCCACCAAGGGCGTGGCCCACGACCCGGCCACCGGCGGCGTGCGCGTCGTCGAGGTCGGCGACGGCCCCGACCAGGTCGCCGAGGCCGACCTGCTGGTCCACGACGCCCACAACCCCGACCCCTCGGTGGCGTTCGCGATCAGCCGCCTGACCGACGCCGGCTACCTGAACACCAGCCCGATCGGGATCTTCCGCCAGGTCGAGCGGGCGACGTACGACGACCAGGCCCGCGCCCAGCTGGCCACCGCCGGCGCGACCAGCGACGCCGACCCGGCCGAGCGCCTCAGCGCCCTCATCACCGGCGCCGACACCTGGACGGTCGTCTAGTCCTTGGCCGAGTCCCGCCGCGGTGTCCTCCTGGGGGCAGCGGCCTACCTGATGTGGGGAGCCTTCCCGCTCTACTTCCCGCTGCTCGAGCCGGCCGGCTCGCTGGAGATGCTGGGGCACCGGGTGGTCTGGTCGGCGGTCACGATGGCCGTCGTGGTGGTCGCGCTGAGCCAGCTGGCGGCGCTGCGGGCGCTGCTTGCCGACCGCCGCCGCACCCTGCTGCTGGTCGCCGCGGCGGCCACGATCACCACCAACTGGGGCGTCTACATCTACGGCGTGACCCACGACCGGGTCGTGGAGACCGCGCTGGGCTACTACATCAACCCGCTCGTCACGGTGCTGATGGGCGTGCTGCTGCTCGGCGAGCGGATGCGGCGCCTGCAGGTGGTCGCCCTGGCCGTGGCCGCGGCCGCCGTGGTGGTCCTGACGATCGGCTACGGGCGACCGCCCTGGGTGGCGCTGGCCCTCGCACTGTCCTTCGGCACCTACGGGCTGCTGAAGAAGACCGCCAACGCCGGCGCGGTGCCCAGCCTGACGCTCGAGACCCTCTTCGTCACCCCCGTCGCCCTGGCCTACCTGGCCGTCCTGGGCTCCAGCGGGGCCGCCGAGTTCGGCAGCAACGGGGTGGGCCACGCCCTGCTGCTGACCACCACCGGCGTCGTCACCGCGGTGCCGCTGCTGTGCTTCGGCGCCGCCGCGACCCGCATCCCGCTGACCACCATCGGGCTGCTGCAGTACCTCACGCCGACGCTGCAGTTCCTGCTCGGCGTCCTCTACTTCCGCGAGGACATGCCGACCGCGCGGTGGGTCGGCTTCGTGCTGGTGTGGGTCGCCCTGGCGGTCTTCACCTTCGAGGCGCTGCGTCACCGGCGCCGCCAGCTGCGGCTGACCGTCGCCGCCAGCGTCGGCTGACGCGCTGTCGACGCGCTGCCGGGGCCGCGGCGGGGCTCAGCCGGTGCGGACGGCCACGAGGTCGGCGAAGGCCTCCAGGGCCTCGCGCACGGGCCCGGCGGGCACCACGTCGAGGTGGGCCTTGGCCGCCTGGGCCTGCTCCACGACGTAGGCCCGGGCCTGCTCCATCGCCGGGTGGGCGCGCAGCAGGCCGAGGGTCTCGGCCAGCAGCGCGTCGTCGGTGAGGTCGGCGTCGAGCAGCTCGAGCAGGCGTACGTCGGCGGGGTCGCTCGACCCGGCGCCGGCGGCGCGGGCCATCAGCACCGGCAGCGTCGGCACGCCCTCGCGCAGGTCGGTGCCGGGGGTCTTGCCGGACTCGTCGGTCTCGGAGGCGATGTCGAGGATGTCGTCGGAGAGCTGGAAGGCCGCCCCGACGATCTCGCCGTACGCCGCCAGGGCCTCCTCGACCTCGCGCGGGGCGCCGCTGAAGCGGGCGCCGTAGCGCGCGGAGGTGGCGATCAGCGAGCCGGTCTTGCCGGCCACCACGTCGAGGTAGTGCTGCAGCGGGTCCTCGTCGGGCCCGGGCGTCACGGTCTCGAGGATCTGGCCCTCGACCAGCCGGGTGAACGTCTCGGCCTGGATGCGCACGGCGTCGGCGCCCAGGCGGGCGGTCAGCTCGGAGGAGCGGGCGAAGAGGAAGTCGCCGGTGAGGATGGCCACGAGGTTGTCCCAGCGGGCATTGGCCGAGTCCGCGCCGCGGCGCAGGTCGGCCTCGTCCATCACGTCGTCGTGGTAGAGCGAGCCGACGTGGGTGATCTCCACGACGCAGGCCGCGGTCAGCACGTCGTCGCAGCCCGGCTCGGGCCCCGTCTCGGCGGCCAGCAGCACCAGCAGCGGCCGGAACCGCTTGCCGCCGGCCGACATGAGGTGCGCGGCGGCCTCCGAGACGTACTTCGTGCGGCCCTGGACGTGGCCCGCGAGCAGCTCCTCGATGGTGTCGAGGCGCTGCTGCAGGCGCGCAGCCAGGGCCTCGTCGGTGACGGGCAGGGCGAGGTTGGCCAGGGGCGGGGTCGAGCTCACCTGATGAATTGTCCGGCATCGGCGGCGAGGTCGAGCACCGGGCCCGGCAGCACGCCGAGCGCCAGGGTGCCGACGACACCGACGACGATGACCGCGGTCGTCAGCGCCGACGGGGTGGTCACCGAGGCGACCTCCCCCTCGGGCACCGCGAAGTACATGACGCGGATCAGCCGGACGTAGAAGAACACCGACAGCACGCTGGCGGCGATCGCGACCAGCACGACCGGCCAGGCACCCGCCGACAGGGCCACGGTGAACACGGCCCACTTGCCGGTGAACCCGGCGGTCAGCGGGATGCCGGCCATCGAGAGCAGGAAGAAGGCGAACGCACCCGCGACGAGCGGGGAGCGCGCCCCCAGGCCGGCCCAGCGGGCCATGGCGGTGGCCTCGCCCGAGGAGTCGCGCACCAGCGTGACGACGGCGAACGCGCCGACGGTCGCGAAGCTGTAGGTGAGCAGGTAGAACATCACCGACTGCAGCGAGGTGACCTGGCCCTCGGCCAGCTCGCCCGCGCCCTGGACGCCCAGGACGCCGGTGAGCAGGAAGCCGGTGTGCGCGATCGCCGAGTAGGCCAGCATCCGCTTGACGTCGGTCTGCACGATCGCGAGCACGGCGCCGACCAGCATGGTCAGGATCGCGATGACCCACATCATCGGCTGCCACGACCAGCGCTCGGCCCCGAAGGCGACGTAGAGCAGGCGCAGGATCGCGCCGAAGGCGGCGATCTTGGTGCCGGCGGCCATGAAGGCGGTCACCGCGGTGGGCGCGCCCTGGTAGACGTCGGGGGTCCAGGCCTGGAAGGGCACCGCGCCGACCTTGAAGAGCAGGCCGACCATCAGCATCCCGATGCCGACCAGCAGCAGGCCGCGGTTGGCGGTGTCGTTGCGCACCGCCTCGTCGATCGCCGCGAAGTCCATCGAGCCGGCGAAGCCGTAGACCAGCGCGACGCCGTAGAGGAAGAAGCCCGAGGAGAAGGCGCCGAGCAGGAAGTACTTCAGCGCGGCCTCCTGGCTCAGCAGCCGGCGGCGTCGGGCCAGTCCGGCGAGCAGGTAGAGGGGCAGCGAGAGGACCTCGAGGGCCACGAACAGCGTCAGCAGGTCGGCGGCGGCCGGGAAGAGCATCATGCCGGTGACCGCGAACATCAGCAGCGGGTAGACCTCGCTGTGGTCGAGCGCCTGGGTGCGGCGCTCGGCCTCGGTGCCCGGCAGCGCGGCGGCCTGGCCGGCGAAGGCCGAGACCCCGCTCTCGAGGCGGCGCTCGGCGAAGAGCGCGACCCCCGTCAGCGCGAAGACCAGCAGCATGCCCCACAGGAAGACCGTCGGACCGTCGACGGCGACGGCGCCGGCGGCGCCGAAGAGGCCGCGGGCGGCCCCGCCCTCGGTGACCTCGAGGTCCGTGCCGATCCACACGGTGCCCGCCAGCGCGGCCACCAGGCCGGCGACGGCCAGCACCAGCTGGGTGGTGTGGCGGCGCCCCCGGGGCAGGAACGCCTCGGCGAGGACGCCCAGGCAGGCCACGCCGAAGACGACGAAGAGCGGCCAGATGCTGCCGTACTCCATCACCGGCTTGGTGAACTCGCCCATCAGTTCTCGCCCTCCTCGGCGGTGTCGGAGTCGGAGCCGGCGTCGCTGTGCGCGTCCGCGCCGACCTCCGGCGGGTCGTCAGTGACGCCCACCTGGCTGAGCAGGTCGCCGACGTAGGGGTCGGCCGCCTCCATCAGCGGCATCGGGTAGAAGCCGAAGAGCACCAGGCCCACGAAGAGCGGGGCGACGGCGACCAGCTCGCGGGTGGTGAGGTCGCGGCTCTCGCGCACGGTGCCGGGCACCGGCTCGACGGTCGGGCCGGTCATCGTGCGCTGGTACATCCACAGCGCGTAGATCGCGGCCAGCACGATGCCGGTCACCGCGACCGCACCGACGTACCAGGCGTAGTCGAAGGCGGCGATGATGACGAGCATCTCGGAGACGAAGGTGCTCAGGCCCGGCAGGCCGAGCGCCGCCAGGCCGGCGACGAGGAACAGCCCGGCGAGGACCGGCGTGACCTTCTCGGCCCCACCCATCTCGCGGATCGAGGCGGTGCCGCGGCGGGCCACCACGTAGCCGGCGACCAGGAAGAGCGCAGCGGTGCCCAGGCCGTGGTTGACCATGTAGAGGATCGAGCCGGTGCCGCCCTGGCTGGAGAAGACGAAGATGCCCAGGGTGATGAAGCCGAAGTGGCTCAGCGAGGTCAGGCCGATCAGGCGCATCAGGTCGTCCTGGCCGATGGCCACCAGCGCGCCGTAGACGATCGAGACCAGCGCGAGCACCACGACCAGCGGGGTGGCCCACTGCGAGGCCTCGGGGAAGAGCCCCAGGCAGAAGCGCAGCATGCCGAAGGTGCCGATCTTGTCGAGCACGCAGACCAGCAGCACCGCGGTGCCGGGGGTGGCCTTCTCGGTGGTGTCGGCCAGCCAGGTGTGCACCGGGAACAGCGGCGCCTTGATCGCGAAGGCGATGAAGAAGGCGGCGAAGAGCCAGCGCCCGGCCGAGGTCGACATGTCGAGCTCGGTGAGGTCCGAGAGCAGGTACGACGGCGTGCCCTGCTGGGCGGAGACGACGTAGAGGCCGATGACGCCACCGAGCAGCACCAGACCGCCGGCGAGCTGGAACATCAGGAACTTCACCGCGGCCGCGCTGCGCCCGACCCGGCCGAAGCCGCCGATCAGGAAGTAGGCCGGGATCAGCGTGGCCTCGAAGACCACGTAGAAGAGGAAGACGTCGGTGGCCAGGAAGACCGCCAGCGACAGCGCCTCGAGCGCGAGGGTCCAGGCCACGAACCCGGCCGGGGAGCCCTGGGCACCGCCGTCGAGGTAGCCCTCGTCGTCACGCCAGGAGGCCAGCAGCACGACGGGGACCAGCACCGCGGTCAGCAGGACCAGCAGCAGGCCGAGGCCGTCGACGCCCAGCGCGTAGTGCACGCCGAAGGCGCTGATCCAGTCGTGGGTCTCGCTCAGCTGCATGCCGCCGTCGACGTCGTACTGCAGCGCGACCGCCACGGCGAGCGCGAGGGTGGCCAGCGAGACGCCGAGGCCGACCTGCTTGGTCAGCGCGGCCGAGCCGCGCAGGAAGGGCACCGCGACCGCGCCCACGAGGGGCACCAGGACGAGGAGGCTGAGCCAGGGGACGTCGGACATCACAGGTTCACCACCAGGAGCGCGCCGAGGACGAGGACGACCCCGCCGACGACGGAGAGGGCGTAGGAGCGCACGAAACCGTTCTGGAGCTTGCGCAGCTGGCCACCGAGCGCGGCGGTGACCCCTGCCGAGCCGGTGAACAGCCCGTCGACCAGGCTGCGGTCACCGCGGGTGAGCCCCGCGGTGGCGTGCCGGCCGGGGTTGATCACCAGGGTCTCGTTGATCGTGTCGCCGTAGAGGTCGGCGCGGGCCGCACGGGTCGCGAACGACACGTCCTGCGGCGCGGTGACCGGCACCGGGCGCTTGCCGACGAGGAACCAGGCGGTGGCGACACCGACGGCCACGACGGCCAGGACCAGCAGCGTGATCACGATCGCCGGGACCGGCGGCTCGTGCTCGGGGGCGGTGCCCACGACCGGCGAGAGCCAGTCGACGATCCAGTGGCCGAGGTAGAGCACGCCGCCGAGCACCGACAGCGCGGCGAGCACGATGAGCGGCACGGTCATCACCGAGGGCGACTCGTGCGGGTGCACGTCGTCCTTCCAGCGCTTCTCGCCGAAGAACGTCATCAGCATCAGCCGGGTCATGTAGAAGCCGGTGACACCGGCGCCGATGAGCGCGCCGACGCCCGCGACCGGGCTCTCGATGAGCGCGGTCTCGATGATCTTGTCCTTGGACCAGAAGCCGGAGAACAGCGGGAAGCCGATGATCGCCAGGTAGCCCATGGCGAAGGTCAGGAAGGTGACCGGCATGGCCTTGCGCAGCGCGCCGTAGCGACGCATGTCGACGTCGTCGTTCATGCCGTGCATGACCGAGCCCGCACCCAGGAACATGTTGGCCTTGAAGAAGCCGTGGGTGATGAGGTGGAAGATCGCGAACGCGTAGCCGTAGACCCCCAGGCCGGCGGCCAGCATCATGTAGCCGATCTGGCTCATCGTGGAGCCGGCGAGCGCCTTCTTGATGTCGTCCTTGGCGCAACCGATGACCGCACCCCACAGCAGCGTCACGGTGGCGACCACGACCACGGCGGTCTGCGCGTGCGGCGCCAGCTCGAAGACGAAGTTGGAGCGCACCACCAGGTAGACGCCGGCGGTGACCATGGTGGCGGCGTGGATGAGGGCGGAGACCGGGGTCGGGCCCTCCATCGCGTCGAGCAGCCACGACTGCAGCGGCACCTGCGCCGACTTGCCGCAGGCGGCGAGCAGCAGCAGCAGGCCCAGCACGGTCAGGACCCCGTCGCTGGCGCCGGAGGCGTTCGCGCTGATGACGGTGAAGCTGGTGGAGCCGAAGGTGACGAAGAACAGCGCGATGCCCAGGCTCAGGCCGATGTCGCCGACGCGGTTGACCACGAAGGCCTTCTTGGCCGCGGCGGCCGCCGAGGGCTTGTGCTGCCAGAAGCCGATGAGCAGGTAGGAGGCCAGGCCCACGCCCTCCCAGCCCAGGAACAGGCCGAGGTAGTTCTCGCTCAGCACCAGCATCAGCATGGCCGCGACGAACAGGTTGAGGTAGGCGAAGAAGCGGCGACGGCGCGGGTCGTGCTCCATGTAGCCGATCGAGTAGACGTGGATCAGCGAGCCGACGCCGGTGATCAGCAGCAGGAACAGCACCGACAGCGGGTCGAGCAGCAGGTCGAGGGAGACCGTCAGGTCGCCCACGCGCATCCAGTCGTAGAGGTGCTGGACGACCTGGCGCTCACCCTCCTCGCGGCCGGTCAGCGAGACGAAGAGGACCAGGCTGAGCACGAAGGAGCCGACCGCGGTCAGCGTGCCGAGCCAGTGGCCCCACGCATCGGTGCGGCGCCCGCCCAGGAGCAGGATCGCGGCGCCGGCCAGCGGCAGCGCGATCACCAGCCACAGCAGCGAGAAGACGCCGTCGGCGCCCACGGGGTCGACCACGGGGATGGACGCGCCACCCTCGGACAAGAGAAACATCTGCGGCGGGCTCCTAGTACTTCAGCAGGCTCGCGTCGTCGACCGAGGCCGAGCGACGGGTCCGGAAGATGGTCATGATGATGGCGAGCCCGACCACGACCTCGGCGGCGGCGACGACCATCACGAAGAAGGCCGCGACCTGCCCGTCGAGGTTGCCGTGCTGCTTGGCGAAGGCCACCAGCGCGAGGTTGCAGGCGTTCAGCATCAGCTCGACGCACATGAACACCACGATGGCGTTGCGGCGCGTGAGCACGCCGACCGAGCCGATCGTGAACAGGATCGTGCTGAGCACGATGTAGGGGGTGACGTCGTCCATCACTCGTCTCCCTCGGGGCGGTCGGCGCCCTGCGGGCGGGTCTCGGGGTTCTCGGTGTTGTGACCGGCACCGGCGGAGGTGTCGGCCGCGCTGCCGGAGCCGCCGGAGATGCCGCGGACGCCGTCGAGGGTGCGCTGCACCTCCTCGATGTCGTCGGCCAGCGCCGGCGCCGAGCGCACCGTGCCGCGGGCGCTGAGCACCCGCGAGACCGAGTCCTCGGCCGGGGTGCCGTCGGGCAGCAGCGCCGGGGTGTCGACCGCGTTGTGGCGGGCGTAGACGCCCGGCGAGGGCAGCGGCCCGAGGTGGCGACCGGTGGCGGCGTACTCCTGCATGCGGCGCGTCGCCATCGCGCGCTGGCCCTCCTTGGGCTCGAGGCGCTCGCGGTGGGCGAGCAGCATCGCGCCGAGGGCGGCGGTGATCAGCAGTGCGGCGGTGGCCTCGAAGGCCAGCACGTAGCGCGAGAACAGCAGGTCGGCCAGGCCCTCGATGTTGCCGCCGGAGTTGGCCACGCCCATCCCGACCACGGTGCCGAGCGAGATCTGGGCGACCACCACGACCAGCAGCAGGCCCATGACCAGCCCGCCGAGGATCGAGAGCACCCGCTGGCCGCGGATCGTCTCGACGACCGAGTCGGCCGCGTCGACGCCGACCAGCATCAGCACGAAGAGGAACAGCATCAGGATCGCGCCGGTGTAGACGATGATCTGCACCGCGAAGAGGAACGGCGCGTCGAGGGTCAGGTAGAGCACCGCGAGGCTGATCATCACCACGGCCAGCAGCAGCGCCGAGTGCACCGCACGGCGCACCAGCACCACGCCGAGCGCGGCGAGGACGATGAGGGGCGAGAGCACCCAGAAGGCGATCACTGGGCGCCCTCCCCGGTGGTGCCCGGCGCCGGCGCGGCGTACTGGCCGCGGTAGTAGTCGGTCTCGTCGTCACCCAGCAGCATCGCGTGCGGCGGCTGCTCCATGCCCGGCAGCAGCGGCGCGAGCAGGTCGGACTTCTCGTAGATCAGCGACTCGCGGGTGGAGTCGGCCAGCTCGTACTCGTTGGTCATCGTCAGCGCCCGGGTCGGGCACGCCTCGATGCACAGCCCGCACAGGATGCAGCGCAGGTAGTTGATCTGGTAGACGCGGCCGTACCGCTCACCGGGGCTGAACCGGCCCGAGCCCTCTTCGGCACCCGGCTCGTCGCTGTTCGAGGCGCCCTCGACGTAGATCGCGTCGGCGGGGCACGCCCAGGCGCACAGCTCGCACCCGACGCACTTCTCCAGCCCGTCGGGCCAGCGGTTGAGCTGGTGACGGCCGTGGAAGCGCGGCGCGGTGGGCAGCTTCTCGAAGGGGTACTGCTCGGTGACGACCTTGCGGAACATGGTGCGGAACGTGACCCCGAAACCCGCGATGGGGTCCCAGAACTGCTCCTTCATGCTCTTGGCGCCGGGGGACTCTGCCATGTCAGCTCTCCTCGGGGGCACCGTGGGACACGGTGGCCTGCGTGCGGGACGTCGGGAACGTGAGCGGGGCGGCGGCGCCGCGCACGGCACCCCCGCTCGGCATCGGCGGGACGGGGTAGGCGCCGGTGGGCGCGGTGTGGTCGTCCACGACCTGCTCGTCGGCCGACTCGTCGGGGCCGAAGAAGCCCCACACGAGGATCAGCGCCAGCAGGACGCCACCGCCGATGAGGATCTCCTGGGTGCCCAGCTCGTAGGCGGTCGAGACGTAGCGCATGGTCGCGACCAGGACCACCCAGACCAGCGCGGCCGGGATCAGCACCTTCCAGCCCAGGTCCATGAACTGGTCGTAGCGCATCCGCGGCAGGGTCCCGCGCAGCCAGATGAAGAAGAAGATGAAGAGCAGCATCTTGCCGAAGAACCAGATCAGCGGCACGTAGCCCTCGTTGGCGCCGGCCCAGATTTCGTCGATCCAGAACGGGGCGCGCCAGCCGCCGAGGAACAGCGTCGTGGCCAGCGCCGAGACGGTCGCCATGTTGATGTACTCGCCGAGGAAGAACAGCGCGAACTTCAGCGAGGAGTACTCGGTGTGGAAGCCGCCGACCAGCTCGCCCTCGGCCTCGGGGAGGTCGAAGGGCGCGCGGTTGGTCTCACCGATCATCGAGATCACGTAGATCACGAAGGAGGGGAACAGGATCGCGCCGAACCACCAGTCCTCCTGGGCCGCGACGATCTCGGAGGTCGACAGCGAGCCGGCGTAGAGGAACACCGCGACGAGCGCGAGACCCATCGCGACCTCGTAGGAGATCATCTGCGCGCTCGAGCGCAGGCCGCCCAGCAACGAGTACGTCGACCCGCTGGACCAGCCGCCGAGCACGATGCCGTAGATGCCGATCGAGGCGATGGCCATCACGAAGAGGACCGCGACGGGCATGTCGGTCAGCTGGAGCGGGGTGCGCTCGCCGAACATCGTGACCTCGGGGCCGAAGGGGATCACCGAGAAGGTGACGAAGGCCGGGATGACCACCAGCACCGGGGCGAGGACGAAGACGACCTTGTCGGCCGCCTTGGGGATGATGTCCTCCTTCAGCGCCAACTTCACACCGTCGGCCAACGACTGCAGCAGGCCGAAGGGGCCGTGCACATTGGGGCCGATGCGGTGCTGCATGCGCGCCACGACGCGCCGCTCCCACCAGATGTTGAACAGCGTCAGCAGCACCAGCACGACGAAGATGAGCACGGCCTTGACCAGCACCAGCCACCAGACGTCCTGGCCGAAGAGGGGCAGTTCGTTCACAGCGAGGCTCCCTTCAGGCTCACGCGGCTGCCCGGCGAGGCCAGGCGTTCGAGCACGGAGGTCCCGAAGGACGCGGACGGCACCCACACGACGTCGTCGACCATGCCGGGCACCTGCTCCACGGGCAGCGTCAGCTCACCGCGGTCGCCCACGACCGTGACCGAGCCGCCCGACAGGGAGGCGGCGGCGTACGTCGCGGGGCTGAGGCGGGCCACGGCCGGCCGGGCGGTGGCGGCGAGGTGCTTGTCGCCGGCCTGCATGGCGCCGTCGTCGATGAGCTGCTTCCAGGTCGAGAGGGCGACGCCCTCGCCCGGGGCGGCCCCGGTGGGGTCCGAGAGCGGGTCGGAGTGCATCGCGGCCCGGTCGCCGTCCCAGGCGCCGAGGTCGGCCATCTCGGCGCGGACCTCGTCGACGGTGCGGAAGCCGAGGGCGGCACCGTGGCCGGCGGCCGCGAGCTCCTCGGAGATGCCGGCGAGCACCCGCAGGTCCGGCAGCGACGAGGGGCTGGGCAGCACGGCCTCGAAGGGACGCACCCGCCCCTCCCAGTTGACGAACGTGCCGGCCTTCTCGACGGCGGCGGCGACGGGGAACACCACGTCGGCGACCCGGGTCACCTCGGTCTCGCGCAGCTCGAGGGCGACCACGAAGGAGGCGGCCTCGAGGGCGGCGCGGGTCGCGGCCGGGTCGGTGGTGTCGGCGGGGTCGACCCCGCCGACGACCAGGCCACCGACCTCGCCGGCGACCACGGCGGCGACGATCGCGTCGGCGTCACGTCCGGGCGTCTCGGGCAGCGAGGCGACGCCCCACGAGGCGGCGGCGTCGACGCGGGCGGCCGCGTCGGCCACCGGCCGGGCGCCGGGCAGCAGGCCGGGCAGGCAGCCGGCCTCGACCGCACCGCGGTCACCGGCGCGACGCGGCACCCAGGCCAGTCGGGCGCCGGTGCGGGCGGCCAGGTCGGCGGCCGCGGTGAGCGCGCCGGGCGAGGTCGCCAGGCGCTCGCCGACCAGCACCACGGTGGTGGCGTCGACGCCGTGCTCGGCGTGCTCGACCATCGCGGCGAGCGCGCCGGCCTCGGCGCCGGGGGCGGTGGGCACCAGGTGGGCGGAGAGCTTGGCGAGCCCGCGGGTCAGGTACGGCGCAACCGCGAGCACGCGGGTGCCGTGCTTGGCCGCGCGGCGCAGGCGCAGGAAGACCGCGCCGGCCTCGTCCTCGGGTTCGAGCCCGGCCAGCACCACCGTGGCCGCCGACTCCAGGTCGGCGTAGGTGACCCCGCCGCCCTCGGGGGCGCCGAGGGCGACGTGGGCGGCGAGGAACTGCTCCTCCTCCGCCGAGTGCGGGCGGGCGCGGAAGTCGATGTCGTTGGTGCCGAGCGTGACCCGCGCCAGCTTGGCGTAGGCGTAGGCGTCCTCGGTGCTCATCCGGCCACCGGTCAGCACCGCCGACGAGCCGGCGGCGGCCAGCCCGCGCGCGGCCACGGCGAAGGCCTCGGGCCACGAGGCCGGGCGCAGCGAGCCGTCGCCGCCGTCCTCGACGCGGTCGCGCACCTGCGGGTAGCCCAGCCGGTCCTCGAGGTGGGCGTAGGTGAAGGCGAAGCGGTCCTTGTCGGTGATCCACTCCTCGTTGACCTCGGGGTCGTTGCCGGCCAGGCGACGCATCACCTTGCCGCGACGGTGGTCGACGCGGATCGCGGAGCCGCAGGCGTCGTGCTCGGCGACGCTGGGGGTGGAGACCAGGTCGAAGGGGCGCGAGCGGAACCGGTAGGACTCCGAGGTCAGCGCCCCCACCGGGCAGATCTGGATGGTGTTGCCGGAGAAGTAGGACAGGAACGGCGCCGACTCGGCGATGCCGATCTGCTGCTGGGCGCCGCGCTCGACCAGCGCGATGAACGGGTCGCCGGCGATCTCCTCGGCGAAGCGGGTGCAGCGCTGGCACACGATGCAGCGCTCGCGGTCGAGCAGCACCTGCGGGGAGAGGTTGATCGGCTTGGGGAAGGTGCGCTTGACGCCGCCGGAGGCGGTGAAGCGCGACTCGCCGCGCCCGTTGGACATCGCCTGGTTCTGCAGGGGGCACTCGCCGCCCTTGTCGCAGACCGGGCAGTCGAGCGGGTGGTTGACCAGCAGGAACTCCATGACGCCCTGCTGGGCCTTGTCGGCGACCTCGCTGGTGGCCTGGGTGTTGACGACCATGCCCGGCGCGACCGGCAGGGTGCAGGAGGCCTGCGGCTTGGGGAAGCCGCGGCCGTTGCCGGCGTCGGGGACGTCGACCAGGCACTGGCGGCAGGCGCCGACCGGCTCGAGCAGCGGGTGGTCGCAGAAGCGCGGGATCTGCACGCCGACCTGCTCGGCGGCCCGGATCACCAGGGTGTCCTTGGGGACGCTGACCTCGATGCCGTCGATGGTCACCTGGACCAGCTCGACCTCGGCCGAGGTCCTCTCGGGGGTGGTTGTCATGCCTGGGCTCCAGCGGTGGCGAAGACGGTCGAGGCCGCGGGGTCGAAGGGGCAGCCCCCGTGCTCGAGGTGGGCGAGGTACTCGTCGCGGAAGAACTTGATCGAGCTCGAGATCGGGCTGGTGGCACCGTCGCCGAGCGCGCAGAACGAGCGGCCCAGGATGTTGTCGCACTGGTCGAGGAGCAGGTCGAGGTCCTCCTCGCGGCCCTCCCCCTTCTCCAGTCGGGCCAGGGTCTGCACCAGCCACCAGGTGCCCTCGCGGCACGGGGTGCACTTGCCGCAGGACTCGTGCTTGTAGAACTCGGTCCAGCGCAGCACCGCGCGCACCACGCAGGTGGTCTCGTCGAAGAGCTGCAGGGCGCGGGTGCCGAGCATGCTGCCGGCCTCGGCCATCCCCTCGAAGTCGAGCGGCAGGTCGAGGTGCTCGGCGGTCAGCATCGGGGTCGAGGAGCCGCCGGGGGTCCAGAACTTCAGCTCGTGGCCGGCGCGCATGCCGCCGGCCAGGTCGATCAGCTCGCGCAGCGTGATGCCCAGCGGGGCCTCGTACTGACCGGGCCGGGCGACGTGGCCCGAGAGCGAGAAGATGCCGAAGCCCTTGGACTTCTCGGTGCCCATGGAGGCGAACCAGTCGGCGCCGTGGGCGATGATCGAGGGCACCGAGGCGATCGACTCGACGTTGTTGATGACCGTGGGGCTGGCGTAGAGCCCGGCCACGGCGGGGAACGGCGGGCGCAGGCGGGGCTGGCCGCGACGGCCCTCGAGGCCCTCGAGCAGCGCGGTCTCCTCGCCACAGATGTAGGCGCCGGCGCCGGCGTGGACCACGATGTCGAGGTCGTAGCCGCTGCCGTGGATGTCGGTGCCGAGGTGGCCGGCGGCGTACGCCTCGGCCACGGCCGCCTGGACCCGGCGGATGACGTGGAGCACCTCGCCGCGGATGTAGATGAAGGCCTTGTTGGCGCGGATGGCGAAGGAGCTGATGATGACGCCCTCGACCAGCGTGTGGGGGCTGGCCATCATCAGCGGGATGTCCTTGCAGGTGCCCGGCTCGGACTCGTCGGCGTTGACCACGAGGTACTTGGGCTTGGGGTTGTCCTGCGGGATGAAGCCCCACTTCATGCCGGTGGGGAAGCCCGCGCCGCCGCGCCCGCGCAGACCGGAGTCCTTGACGGCGGCGATCACGTCGTCGGGGGCCATGCCCAGGGCGGTGCGCAGCCCGGCGTAGCCGCCGTGCTCCTCGTAGGACGCCAGGGTCCAGGAGCGCTCGGCGCCCCAGTTGGCGGTGAGGACCGGGGTCAGGGTGTCGACCACGTCAGTTCGCCTCCTTCTTCTCCGCGGCGGTCTGGTCGCTGCCGCTCTCCGCCTCGACGGCGGCCGACTCGGCCTCCTCGGAGGCGTCGGTACGACGCGCGGCCTCGGCGCCCTCGCCGTCGGCGGTGGGCTCGGTGCCGGTGGCGCCCGAGGCCTGCGCCGAGGGGGCGCTCCAGCCGCGCTCGTGGGCGATCTCGAGACCCACCAGCGAGGCGGGGCCCGCGGCGGGGCCCTCGTCGGCGCGCCCGTCGGGGAAGCCGGCGAGCACGCGCTCGGCCTCGCGCCAGGTGCACACGCGCGGGCCACGGGTCGAGGTGACCTCCTTGCCGGCGCGCAGGTCGTCGACCAGGGCGACCGCCGAGTCGGGGGTCATGTTGTCCATGAACTCCCAGTTGACCATCATCACCGGCGCGTAGTCGCAGGCTGCGTTGCACTCGACGTGCTCGAGGGTGATGTTCTTCTGGCCCGGCACGTCGGCGGTGGTCTCGTCGTTGCCGACGTCGAGGTGGTCCTTGAGCCGCTCGAAGATCTGGTCGCCGCCCATCACCGCGCACAGCGTGTTGGTGCAGACCCCGACGTGGTAGTCGCCGACGGGGCGGCGCTTGTACATCGTGTAGAAGGTCGCGACACCGCTGACCTCGGCCGCGGAGATGTCGAGGATCTCGGCGCACGCCTCGATGCCCTCGGGGGTCACCCGGCCCTCGGTGGACTGCACCAGGTGCAGCATCGGCAGGAGGCCGGAGCGGGCCTCGGGGTAGCGGCCGGCGATCTCGCGCAGCTCGTCGAGGGTCGTCTGCGACAGCGTCATCGGTCGACGCCTCCCATCACGGGGTCGATCGAGGCGATCGCCACGATGACGTCGGCGACCATGCCGCCCTCGCTCATCACGGACGTCGCCTGCAGGTTGGTGAACGACGGGTCGCGGAAGTGCGCCCGGAAGGGTCGGGTGCCGCCGTCGGAGACGACGTGTGCGCCGAGCTCGCCGCGCGGCGACTCCACGGGCACGTAGGCCTGGCCGGTCGGGACCCGGAAGCCCTCGGTGACCAGCTTGAAGTGGTGGATCAGGCCCTCCATCGACTCGCCCATGATGTGGCGGATGTGGTCGAGGCTGTTGCCCATGCCGTCGGAGCCGATCGAGAGCTGGCTGGGCCAGGCGACCTTCTTGTCGGCGACCATGACGGGAGCGCCCTCGAGGCCGGCGAGGCGCTCGGCGGCCTGCTCGACGATCTTCAGCGACTCCCACATCTCGGCCAGGCGCACCCGGAAGCGGCCGTAGGCGTCGGCGGTGTCCCAGGTCTGCACGTCGAAGTCGTAGGTCTCGTAGCCGCAGTACGGCTCGGACTTGCGCAGGTCCCAGGGGTAGCCGGTGGCGCGCAGCGGCGGACCGGTCAGGCCCAGCGCCAGGCAGCCCTCGAGGTCGAGGTGGCCCACGCCCTCGAGGCGGCCCCTGAAGATCGGGTTGGCGTTGCACAGCGCGGCGTACTCGGGCAGGCGCTTGCGCATCAGGTCGATGAAGCCGCGGATCTCGTCGAGGGCGCCGGGAGGCAGGTCCTGGGCGACGCCGCCGGGGCGGATGAAGGCGTGGTTCATCCGCAGGCCGGTGATCAGCTCGAAGAGGTCGAGCACCAGCTCGCGCTCGCGGAAGCCGATCGTCATCACGGTCAGCGCGCCGAGCTCCATGCCGCCGGTGGCGATCGCGACCAGGTGGGAGGAGAGACGGTTGAGCTCCATCAGGAGCACCCGCATGACCTGCGCCTTCTCGGGCACGTCGGCCTCGATGTCGAGAAGCCGCTCGACGCCGAGCACGTAGGTCATCTCGTTGTAGAACGGGGAGAGGTAGTCCATCCGGGTGCAGAACGTGACGCCCTGCGTCCAGGAGCGGAACTCCATGTTCTTCTCGATGCCGGTGTGCAGGTAGCCGATGCCGCAGCGGGCCTCGGTGACCGTCTCGCCCTCGAGCTCGAGGATCAGGCGCAGCACGCCGTGGGTCGAGGGGTGCTGGGGGCCCATGTTGACGACGACGCGCTCCTCGGCGCCCTCCTCGAGCCCCTCGGTGATGGAGTCCCAGTCCTGGCCGGAGACGGTGAAGACGCGCCCCTCGGAGGTCTCCTGGGTGCCGGCGTAGAGGTCCTGCTCGCCGGCGCCCGTGCTGGTGTTGGTTCCGGTGTTGGCAGCCATCAGTTGTACGACCTCCGCTGGTCGGGAGGCGGCACGGTGCCGCCCTTGTACTCCACGGGGATGCCACCCAGCGGGTAGTCCTTGCGCTGGGGGTGGCCCGGCCAGTCGTCGGGCATGAGGATGCGCGTGAGCCCGGGGTGGCCGTCGAAGACGATCCCGAACATGTCGTAGGTCTCGCGCTCGTGCCAGTCGGCGGTCGGGTAGACCGCGACCACCGAGGGCACGTGCGGGTCGGCGTCGGGGGCGGTGGCCTCGACGCGGATCCGGCGGTTGTGGGTCATCGAGAGCAGGTGCATCACCACGTGCAGCTCCCGCCCGGTGTCGTCGGGGTAGTGCACGCCGGAGACGCTCGAGCACAGCTCGAAGCGCAGCGCCTCGTCGTCGCGCAGCAGCCGCGCGACGTCGAGGAGGTCCTCGCGGCGCACGTGGAAGGTGATCTCGCCGCGGTGCACCACGACGCTGCCGACGGCCTGCTCGAGCCCGGCCGAGCGGGTCGCGGCCTCGAGGGCGTCGGCGACCTCGTCGAACCAGCCGCCGAAGGGACGGCTGCTCGGCGCGGGGTAGGTGACGGCCGAGACGAGGCCGCCGTAGCCGCTGGTGTCACCGGTGCCGCGCACGCCGAACATCCCGTGGCGCTGGCCGACCTGGTGGACCTGGCCGGGGGCGGAGGGCAGGTTCTCGGGCGACTGCTCCACCGCCGGCTTGCCGGGGGTCTGCTCGGGCCCGTCGGGGGTCGCCGTCGTGACGTCCTTGTCGTCGCTCACCGCAGCAGGCCCTTCATCTCGGAGGTCGGCAGCGCGGTGAGGCGCTCGTTCTCGAGCTCCTCGATCTGCGCGAGGCGGTTGGCCCCGAGCTTGGTCGACTGGACCTGGTCGTGCAGCTTGAGGATCGCGTCGATGAGCATCTCGGGCCGCGGCGGGCAGCCGGGCAGGTACATGTCGACGGGCACGACGTGGTCGACGCCCTGCACGATCGCGTAGTTGTTGAACATGCCGCCGGAGCTGGCGCACACGCCCATCGCCAGGACCCACTTGGGCTCGGCCATCTGGTCGTAGATCTGGCGCAGGACCGGGGCCATCTTCTGGCTCACGCGCCCGGCGACGATCATCAGGTCGGCCTGGCGCGGGCTCGCGCGGAAGACCTCCATGCCGAAGCGGGCCATGTCGTACTTCGGGCCGCCGCTGGTCATCATCTCGATGGCGCAGCAGGCCAGGCCGAACGTCGCGGGCCAGAACGAGGCCTTGCGCATGTAGCCGGCCACGCCCTCGACGGTCGTCAGCAGGACGCCGCTGGGGAGCTTCTCCTCGATACCCATGGCTGGGTCCTTTCGCAGATGTGGTCCGGTCAGTCCCAGTCGAGCCCGCCGCGACGCCACTCGTAGGCGTAGGCGACGGTGATGTTGACCAGGAACAGGACGACGGCGAGCAGGCCGAAGCCACCCAGGGCGTCGAAGTGGACGGCCCACGGCACCAGGAACATGATCTCGACGTCGAAGATGATGAAGGTCATCGCGACCGTGTAGAACTTCACCGGCACCCGCCCGCCGCCGACCGGCTGCGGGGTGGGGTCGATGCCGCACTCGTAGGAGTCGAGCTTGGCGCGGTTGTAGCGCTTGGGTCCGGTGAGCGTGCTGACGCCCACCGAGAAGACGGCGAAGCCGGCGGCCAGCGCGGCCAGCACCAGCACCGGGGTGTAGAGCTCCATCGCGATCCCTTCCTCCTACGTGCGCCACGCAGCCCGGGTTGTGACCTTGTGAACCGAATCACTAGTGGCGTGGCGCACAGTCTGCCACTCCCCCGCACGGGTGGCGACCCGGGGGGTGGGTGCGTGCCGCGGGCCGGGATCGGGCCCTGACCTGCGCATTTAACGCACGTCAGTGTTACTTAATTCGAGGGGGACTCCGGCGCGCGCTCAGGCGGTCGCGCGGTGCAGGGCGACGATGCCACCCGAGAGGTTCTTCCACTCCACGCCGCTCCAGCCGGCCCCGGCGACGAGGTCGGCCAGCCCGGCCTGGTCGGGCCAGGCGCGGATCGACTCGGCGAGGTAGACGTAGGCGTCGGGCGACGACGAGACCGCGCGGGCCACCGGCGGCAGCGCCTTCATCAGGTACTCGACGTACAGGGTGCGGAACGGCGACCAGGTCGGGTGGCTGAACTCGCAGACCACCAGGCGCCCGCCGGGCCGGGTCACGCGGCGCATCTCGGCCAGGCCGGCCGCCGGGTCGACGATGTTGCGCAGCCCGAAGGAGATCGTGACCGCGTCGAAGGTGTCGTCGGCGAAGGGCAGGCGGGTGCCGTCGCCGGCGGTGAAGGGCAGGTGCGGGCGCGCCTGCTTGCCCACGCGCAGCATGCCCAGCGAGAAGTCGCAGGGCACCACGGTGGCGCCGCGGTCGTGGAAGGGCGCGCTGGAGGTGCCGGTGCCGGCCGCCAGGTCGAGGATCCGCTCGCCCGGCACCGGGGCCACGGCCTCGAGGACCTCGGTGCGCCAGCGCCGGTCCTGGCCCAGGGAGAGCACGTCGTTGGTCACGTCGTAGCGCTTGGCGACGGCGTCGAACATGCGTCGTACGTCGGTCGGCTGCTTGTCCAGGTCTGCACGGGCCACAGGCGCAGCGTAGAGGCCGGTGCCGAAGCCGCTCACCGGCGGCACGCAACCAACCGCCGCGCCCGTGCGTCTCCCTGGTGAGACCCGACGGCCCCGGCCGTCCCGCTGCACCCGACGAGGACCTCCTGATGACGCACCTGACCCGCTTCGCGCTCCTGCTCGTGCTCGCGCTCCTGCTGCCCGCGACGGCGTACGGCGCCGGGCTGGCCCAGGAGCGCTGGCTCGGCGACGACGCCGTGGGCCGGGCGCCCGCGGTGGCGGCCGACCCCGCACCGGTCCGGGCCCCGGCCCGCCCGGCGCGGCCGGCCCGGCCCGTCCGGCAGCCGGTGGCACCCGCCCCCGCGCCGATCGAGCCGGCGATGGTGCCCGGCCCGGCGCTGATGGGCCCCGGCGGGCAGGGCGAGGACGTGCGCGACCTGCAGGCCCGGCTCGCCCAGATCGGCTGGTTCTCGGCCGGGGTGACCGGCTTCTACGGCGACGTCACGGTCGCCTCGGTGCGCGGCTTCCAGGCCAAGCGCGAGATCCCGGTGACCGGCGAGGTCGACCGACGCACCCTCGATCGGCTGCTGGCGATGACCCGCCAGCCGACCACCGACGAGCTGCACCCCGAGCGCGTGGTCGCGGCGTCCGCAGCGGCGCTGGACCCGCGGTGCCTGGTCGGCACCGCGCTGTGCATCGACAAGACCACCGCCACGCTGTCCCTCGTCGTCGACGGCCAGGTGCGCGCCACCCTCGACGCGCGCTTCGGCGGCGCCGCCACCCCCACCCGCGAGGGCCTCTTCTCGGTGCTGCGCATGGACCGCGACCACGTCTCGAACCTCTACGGATCCGCGATGCCGTTCTCGATGTTCTTCTCCGGCGGCCAGGCCGTGCACTACTCCTCCGACTTCGCCGCCCTCGGCTACGCCGGCGCCTCGCACGGCTGCGTCAACATCCGCGACTACGACGCCCTCGCCGCCATCTACGACCAGGTGAGCGTCGGCGACCGGGTCGTGGTGCACCGCAGCTGAGGCCGCCCCACGACCCGTGGCGCACGGACTCGGCCCGCGTGAGGTCGCCCACGCGGGCTCGGGTCGGCGCCGGGCGCTGAGTACCCTCGACCCCGTGACGACCAGCGCGAGCCCCGGGAGCCAGGGCGCCCCCTCGGCCGTGGAGGCACCCCTGGTGGCGCGCACCGTGGCCGTCGACGTCGCCCGCCTCGACGCCCTGGGCTCGCTGCTCGACCTCCTGCCGTCCGATCACCCGGTCAGCTGGCTGCGCCGCGGCGAGGGCCTGGTCGGCTGGGGGTGCGCCGCCGTCGTGCGCACCCAGGGCCCGGCCCGCTTCAGCGACGCCGCGAAGTGGTGGGAGGAGACCACCGCCCGCGCGGTGGTGCGCGACGAGGTCGAGGAGCCCGGCACCGGCCTGGTCTGCTTCGGCACGTTCGCCTTCGCCGACGAGCCCGGCCATTCGGTGCTCCAGGTGCCCTCGGTCGCGGTGGGCCGCCGCGGCGACCGCGCCTGGGTGACGGTCGTGGGCCGCGGCAGCATCGAGCCGCTCGACTCGCACCTCTCCCCCGCCGCGGCCCCCGACGCCCCGGCCGGCATCACCTTCGCCGACGGCTCGCTGAACTCCGAGGAGTGGATGTCGGCGGTCGCCGACGCGGTGGCTCGCATCGGTGGCGGCGACCTCGAGAAGGTCGTGCTGGCGCGCGACCTGGTGGCCACGGCCGACGAGGACGTCGACGTCCGGTGGCCGCTGCAGCGTCTCGCGGCGGCGTACCCGATGTGCTGGACCTTCCATGTCGACGGCATGTTCGGCGCGACCCCCGAGATGCTGGTGCGCCGCGAGCGCGGGCTGGTGACCTCGCGGGTGCTGGCCGGCACCATCCGCCGCACCGGCGACGACGAGCGCGACCTGGCGCTGGCCGCCACCCTGGCCCGCTCGTCGAAGGACCTCGAGGAGCACGAGTACGCCGTGCGCTCGGTCGCCGACTCCCTCGAGCCGCACTGCTCCTCGATGAACGTGCCCGAGGCCCCGTTCGTGCTGCACCTGCCCAACGTCATGCACCTGGCCACCGACGTGGCCGGGGTGGTGCACGACGCGCAGACCGTCTCCTCCCTCGACCTCGCCGAGGCGCTGCACCCCTCGGCGGCCGTCGGCGGCACCCCCACCGCCGCGGCCACCGACCTGATCACCGAGATCGAGCGGATGGACCGGGGTCGCTACGCCGGTCCCGTCGGGTGGATGGACGCCAGCGGCGACGGCGAGTGGGGCATCGCCCTGCGCTCCGGCTCGGTCGAGGGCCGCAGCGTGCGGCTCTTCGCCGGCTGCGGCATCGTCGCCGACTCCGACCCGGAGGCCGAGCTCGCCGAGGCGCAGGCCAAGTTCGTGCCGGTGCGCGACTCCCTCTCCGGCTGACCCGGCGCACATCTCACCCCGACCCGGCGCGAACTTCGCGTCGAGCCGGCCCGAACCTGCTCAGGCTGGTCCGGGCCGGGTCAGCGCGAGATTCGAGCCGGGTCAGCGCGAGATTTGGGCCGGGTCGGCGTGAGATTTGGGCCGGGTCGGCTAGAGGTCGGCGCCGTCGGGGCGGCGGACGAACTCCAGGCCGTCCTGGCCCAGGAAGCGGCCGAAGTGCTGGTCGACGATGCCCAGGGCCAGGTCGGAGTAGACCTTGTCGTGGATGGCGAGCACCCGCGGGGCGGCCACGGAGCGGGCGAACTCGATGCCGTCGGCGACCGCCATCCAGGGGGCGCAGACGGGGGCCAGCAGCACGTCGACCGGCTCGCCGGGGCCGGTGAGGGCGTCGCCGGGGTGGTAGACCCGCTGGTCGCCGCAGGTCAGCACGTAGCCGGAGTTGTCGAAGTGCGGCAGCTCGGGGTGGATCACCGCGTGCTTCTCCCCCACCACCTGCACCGGGAGGCCGGCGACCTCGAGGGACTGGCCCGGCGCGACCACGGTGACCCGCTCGGCCAGGTCCGGGGCCTGCTCGCGGATCTGCTCGGCGACCGCCGCGATGGTCCAGATCGGGGCGTCGGCGGCCCGCAGCGCGTCGGCGGTCCAGTGGTCGGCGTGCTCGTGGGTGACCAGCACCCCGGCCGCGCCGTCGACGGCCTGGGCCGCGTCGGGGGTGAAGGCGCCGGGGTCGAGCACCAGCGCGGTGCCGCCGTGCTCGACGCGCACACAGGAGTGGCCGAACTTGGTGATCCGCATGCCGTCCACCGTAGCCGCGCCGCCGTCGGCGACGGCGACACCGGCGACGCTGCCTACGATGCTGCGGTGACCTCCTTGCGCGCCGCGACCGTCGCCGACGCCGAGGCGCTGGGCGGCCTGCACGTCGACGCCTGGGACGACGCCTACACCGGGCTAATGCCCCAGCGGCTGCTCGAGGAGCGCCGCGCCGCGCTGCCCGAGCGGGTCGAGATGTGGCGCGAGATCCTGACGGCCCGCGCGCAGGCGCCGGATGCCCCCGTGGTGTGGCTGGCCGAGGACGCGAGCGGGCTGGTCGGCTTCGCCTCGGCCCTGCCGGCCCGCGACGACGACCCGGCCCTGCCCGGGCTCGAGCTCACCGCGCTCTACGTGCGGGCCCGCTGCTGGGGCACCGGGCTGGGGCACCGGCTGCTGGAGGCGGCGGTCGGCGACCGGGCGGCGTACCTGTGGGTGCTGGCCGGGAACGAGCGCGCCACCGGCTTCTACGAGCGGCACGGCTTCGTGCTCGACGGGGCGGTCGACGACTCCGACGACCACGGCCGGCACCTGCGGATGGTGCGCCGGTGAGCGCCCACGGCGCCGCCGAGGTGCCCTGGCTCGACCTGGCCGACCCGGCGTTCGACACCAACGGCGAGGCGGTGCACGCCGCGCGCGAGCGCTCCTGGTGGGCGCGCACGCCGTACGGCGCCGCAGTGCTGCGCCACCGCGAGGGGGCGGCGCTGCTGCGCGACCGGCGCTTCGTGCAGGGCAACGCGCGCTGGCCCGAGCAGAACGGCATCCGCTCCGGGCTCTTCCACGACTGGTGGGCCGAGACCCTGCTCAGCCTCGAGGGCGACGACCACGACCGGGTGCGGCGGCTGCTGCTGCCCGCCTTCCGCAAGCGCTCGATCGAGGCGATGCGTCCCTCCTTCACGGCGCTGGCCGACGAGCTGGTCGACGGCTTCGCCGCCCGCGGCCGGGTCGAGCTGGTCGGGGAGTTCGCCGAGCCGTACGCCGCCCGCATCATCTGCCGCCTGCTCGGCCTCGACGAGGACCACTGGCCGCAGGTCGCGCACTGGGCCGACGATCTGGGCGCATCGTTCTCGACCGACGTGGCCGCGCAGGTGCCGCGCATCGAGGCCGCGCTCGACGGGCTCAGCGGCTACCTCGCCGACGTGGTCGCCGAGCGCCGGACGGCGCCGCGCGACGACTTCCTCACCACCCTGGTGCAGGCCGCCGACGCCCCGCCCGAGGGCACGGTCGGGCTGAGCGACCACGAGCTGTCGGTGGCCCTGGTCTTCCTGGTCTTCGCCGGCATGGAGACCACCCGCAACCAGATCGGGCTCGCGGTGCGCACCCTGCTGCGCCACCCCGACCAGTGGCGGCTGCTGGCCGCCCGGCCCGACCTCGGCGCGGCCTGCGTCGAGGAGGTGATGCGGGTCGACCCCACCGTCACCTGGGTGACCCGCGAGGCGCTCGAGGACGTCGACCTCGGTGACGGGCTGGTGGTGCCCGCCGGCGGGGTCGTGCAGGTGCTCTCCCACGCGGCCGGCACCGACCCGGCCGCGATGACGACGACGGGGCTCGACCTCGAGGCCGCGGCCCGCGGCGAGCGGCCGCCGCACACCGGCTTCGGTGCCGGCATCCACCACTGCCTGGGCCACTACGTCGCCCGCGTCGACATGGCCGTGGCGCTGCCGCTGCTGGCCGCCCGGATGCCCGACGCGGAGTGCGACGGCCCCGGCGAGTGGCTGCCCGCGTCGGGCAACACCGGCGCGGTCTCGTTCCCGCTGCGCTTCACGCCCACCTGATCCCCCCGGAGGTCGGCCTCAGGTGGCGAGGTGGTGCACGAAGCACCAGCGCCAGTGCTCGCCGGGCTCGGCCGACTGCATGACCGGGTGGCCGGTGTCGCGGAAGTGCGCGGAGGCGTGCTGGGCCGGTGAGGAGTCGCAGCAGGCCAGGTGGCCGCACGCCAGGCACTGGCGCAGCGCCACCCAGGAGGTGCCGGCCTCGAGGCAGTCGACGCACACGCCCGCGTCGCTGGTCTCCACGACCGACGTCGCGGTCAGGTGCTCGCACTCGTCTCGGGTCGCGGCGCGCAGCCCCACGGGCTCGTCCTGCTCGTGCTGGGGCAGCACCCGGTCGATCAGCGACTCCTCGACGTCGAGCATCGCCAGCACCTCGGCGACCACCACGGAGTCGACGCGCCCCGAGCTACGGATCTCGAGCACCCGCTCGCGCTCGGCGTCGATCATCGCCAGCCGCACGCGGGCGTAGAGCTCGCTGGGGGTCTCCAGGCCCGGGGTGGTGCCCAGCCGCTCCCAGGCGGCGAAGTTGCGCTGGTCGACGCGCTGGCGGATCAGCTCGACGACGCCGTGGGGGTCGTCGTACTCCTGCTCCTCCAGCGCCGCGAAGCCGGCCTTGGAGGCCTGCTGCAGCAGGGTCGCGCGCGCCAGGGCGTCGTCCATCGGGTCCGGCGCCCGCACCCGCAGCCGGCGGGCCAGCCACGGCAGCGTCAGCCCCTGGAGCAGCAGGGTGCCGGCCACGACGGTGAACGCGACCATCAGCAGCACCTCGCGGTGCTCGACGTCGGAGGGGATGACGAAGGCGGCGGCCAGGGTGACGACCCCGCGCATCCCGGCCCAGCCGACCAGCAGCGTGTTCTGCCACGACGGCTTGACCCGGGTCGCCCCGTCGTCGCTGGGGCGCAGCAGCACGTAGCGGGCCCCGAAGACCCACACGACGCGCAGCACGATCACCGCGACCAGGGTGGCGCCGCAGACCAGCAGCACCCGGCCCCAGCCGACCCCGCCGCGGCCGACGTCCTCGACCAGGCGGGCGGCCTGCAGGCCGATGAGCAGGAAGACGACGTTCTCGAGGACGAAGGCGATGGTGCGCCAGTTCATCCGCTCCGCGATCCGCGACGAGGCGGTCTGCAGGACCGGGGACCGGTGGCCCAGCAGCAGCCCGGCCACGACCACCGCGATGACGCCCGAGGCCTGGATCTCCTCGGCCAGGACGTACGCCGTGAACGGGGTGACCAGCGAGATCGCGGTGTCGGTGAGCGGGTCCTCGACGCGGCGGCGTACCCAGCCGATGACCAGGTAGAGCAGCGCCCCCACGGCCACGCCACCGCCCGCGGCGAGCGCGAAGTCGAGCCCCACGCCCACCGCGGTGATGCCGGCGCCGCCGGCGGCGATGGCGGTGCGCAGCGAGACCAGGGCGGTCGCGTCGTTGAAGAGCGACTCGCCCTCGAGGATGGTCACGATGCGGCGCGGCAGGCCGATGCGCCGACCCACCGCGGTCGCCGCGACCGCGTCGGGAGGTGCGACGACGGCGCCGATCGCCAGCGCGGCGGGCCAGCCGATGTCGGGCAGCAGGGCGTGCACCAGCACCCCGACCCCGACGGTGGTGAAGACGACCAGCCCCACCGAGAGCAGCAGGATCGAGCGCCGGTTGGCGTTGAAGTCGACCAGCGACGTCTGGATGGCCGCGGCGTAGAGCAGCGGCGGCAGCAGCCCGACCAGCACCACCTCGGGCGAGAGGGTGATCTCGGGGACGCCCGGGAGGTAGGACCCGGCCACTCCCACCACGATCAGCACCAGCGGCGCGGGCACCTCGATCCGGTCGGCCACCGCGGTGACCACGAGCACGGTGAGCGCCAGGGCGATGAGCAGCAGGGCGATCTCCACCCGGAGATCCTCCCAGGTGGGCGGTGGCCACGCTCGGTTCAGGGGCGCAGCGCGCGGATCCGCTCGTCGAGGGCCCGGCGGTCGTCGCGGCGCACCCGGGCCTCGACCACCTCGATGCCGCCGTTGGGCGAGGCCAGCGCCTGCTCGAGCTCGGGCAGGCTCTCGACGCGCCAGTGGGGGGTGCGGGTGGCCGCGCACAGGCTGGCCAGGTCGACGCGGTGCGGGGTGGCGAAGAGCCGCTCGAAGCGGTCGGCGTGGGCGGGCGCGCCCTGCTCGAGCATCGAGAAGATCGAGCCGCCGTCGTCGTTGACCACCACGATCGTCAGGTCCGGCTCGGGCTCGTCGGGGCCCAGCACCAGCCCGTTGGCGTCGTGCAGGAACGTCACGTCACCGACCAGCGCGAAGGCCCGGCTGCTCGACGGACGTCCGAGGGCGGCGCCGATCGCGGTCGAGACGACCCCGTCGATGCCCGACAACCCCCGGTTGGCCACGACCTTGCGGCGCGCGCCGACCTGCCAGCCGTGCACCATCAGGTCGAGGTCGCGGATCGGGCTCGAGGCGCCCACGTGCAGCAGCCCCTCGGGCGGCAGGGCGCGCGCCACCGCGCCCGCGACGTCGTACGGCGTGAGGCCGGGCTCGGCGCCCAGCAGCGCGTCGAGCCGGCGGGAGACCGCGCGGTCGGCCTCGACCCAGGCCGCGAGCCAGCCGGGGTCGGTGGCCTGCTGGTCGGGGTGCGGCGCGGCGCCGGGGAGCTCGACGTCGACGGCGAAGGGACGGGCCGCCCACACGCCCCGGGCCGGGGCCGCCAGCACCTCGACGCCGTCGCGGCCCAGCAGCCGGGTCACGGGCCGGCTGAGCGTGGGGTGCCCGGCCACGACGACCCGCTCGATGCTGCGGCCCAGGTCGGTCTCGAGCAGCAGGCGGTAGGCGCGCAGGGCGTGGGAGCCGGTGCGCGAGCCGCTGGACGGCTCGGCCAGCAGCGGCCACCCGGCCGCCTGCGCCAGCAGCCGGGGCGGCGGCCCGGCGTCGTCGCCGGCGACCACCACGGTGCGCGGGCCCGGGTCGATGGGGGCGTCGGTGGTGGGCCAGCGGGGTCCGGAGCGCTCCTGGGGGTCGGAGCCGGTCACGGCCGCCCGCTCGTCGGCGTCGAGCACCCAGGGGCCGGCGGGCAGCAGCGGCTCGTCGAGGCGCACGTTGAGGTGCACCGGCCCGTCCTCGAGCCACAGCGCGAGCCAGCCGGGTGGCCGGTCGGCGCCGACGTCGCGGGTCTCGACCAGCGGGCCGAAGACCCCGACCTGCTCGGTGGTCTGGTTGGCGCCGGTGCCCGAGAGCCGGGCGGGGCGGTCGGCGGTGACCACGACCAGCGGCACCCCGGCGTGCGCGGCCTCGAGCACCGCGGGGTGCAGGTTGGCCACGGCGGTGCCGGAGGTGCTCACGACCGCGGCCGGCGCGCCGGTGCGGGAGAGGCCGAGCGCCAGGAACGCGGCGGAGCGCTCGTCGATGCGGGTGTGCAGGCGCAGCAGCCCCGCGGCGGCGGCGTCCCAGACCGCGAAGGACAGCGGCGCGTTGCGCGAGCCGGGCGCGACGACCACCTCGCGCACCCCGGCGCCGAGCAGCGCCACGACCACCGCGCGGGCGGTGCGGGTCGCGTCGTTCTCGTCGGGCTCAGCCACGGCGCCGATCCTCCCGCACCCCGCGCACCCGGGCCAGCCGCGCCTCCCAGTGCGCGACCCGCCCGGGGTCGGCGGCCAGCCGCCCCAGGGCGGCCGGTGCGACCGCGGGGCGAGCGACCCGCAGCGCCCCGTCGACGGGCAGCAGCGGCTGGGTGGCCACGTCGTCGGTGAGCAGCTGCACGGTGGCCAGCCCGCACGCGTGCGGCAGCTCGGGCAGCGCGGCCGCCAGCGCGACCCCGGCCGCGATCCCGACCGAGCTCTCCAGCGCGGAGGAGACCACCACGGGCAGGCCGATGTCCTCGGCGATGCGCAGGCAGGCGCGCACCCCGCCCAGCGGCTGCACCTTGAGCACGGCGATGTCGGCGGCCTCGAGGTCGCGCACCCGGTAGGGGTCCGCGGCGCGGCGGATCGACTCGTCGGCGGCGACCGGCACGTCGATGCGGCGGCGTACGAGCGCCAGGTCCTCGACCGCGGCGCAGGGCTGCTCGACGTACTCGAGCCCGCCGGCGGCGCGGTCGTAGCGCGGGATCGACGCCACGGCGGTGTCGACGTCCCAGAGCCCGTTGACGTCGATGCGCACCCGGCCGCCAGGCCCGCCGGCGTCGAGCGCGGCGCGCACCGCCTCGAGCCGCGCCAGGTCGTCGGCCTCGCCCTGCCCCGGCTCGGCGACCTTGACCTTCGCGGTGCGGCAGCCACCGCGGCGCACGATCTCGTGGGCGCTCGCGGCGTCGACGGCCGGCACGGTCACGTTCACCGGGACCAGGTCGCGCAGCGGTGCCGGCCAGTCACCGGCGGCGGCCTCCTCGGCGCAGCGCAGCCAGGGCTCGGCGACGGCGTCGTCGTACTCCAGGAAGGGCGACCACTCGCCCCACCCGCCGGGGCCGTGCAGCAGCACGCCCTCGCGCACGGTGATGCCGCGGAAGCGGGTGCGCATCGGGATCGAGAAGACCTGCAGCCCGGCCATCAGGCTCCCTCGGCCAGGGCCTGCAGGGCGACCCGGTCGGGCTTGCCGTTGGCGAGCAGCGGCAGGGCGTGGAGGTCGACCACGTGGCGCGGCGCCCAGGAGCGCGGGTGCGCGTCGGCGACCCAGGCGCGCAGCTCGTCGAGCGGCACCGGGCCGTCGGTGCCGACCACGAGCGCGACCAGGCGCCGGCCCCACTCCTCGTCGGGCACGCCCAGCACCTCGGCGGCCTCGACACGCGGGTGCTCGCGCAGCCGGGCGGCGACCGCGGGGGCGGGCACGTTGACGCCGCCGGTGACCACGACGTCGTCGAGCCGGCCGAGCACCTGGAGCCTGCCGTCGTCGTCGAGACGACCGGCGTCGGAGGTGAGGAACCACCCGTCGACCAGCACCTCGGCGGTCAGCGCCGGGTCGCCGTCGTACCCCGCGAAGAGGGTCGGCCCGGCGAGCCGGATGCGCCCGTCGGGGCCGAGCGCGAGCCCGACTCCGTCGAGCGGCACGCCGTCGTAGACGCAGCCGCCCGCTGTCTCGGCCGAGCCGTACGTCGCCACCACGCGCACCCCCGCCCGCGCCGCGCGCTCGCGCAGCGACGCGTCGATGGGGCCGCCGCCCAGCAGCACCGTGTGCAGCGAGGCCAGGGCCGCGGCGTCGCCGGAGTCGCCGCGGTCGCCGAGCGCGCGGTGCAGCTGGGTCGGCACCAGCGAGACGAAGCCGTCGACCCCGGCGGGCAGCGCGGCGACGGCGGCCGCGAGCGAGCCGTGCTCCTCGAGCAGCACCGGGTCGTGGCCGGCCACCAGCGACCGGGCGACCACCTGCACCCCCGCGACGTACGACGCCGGGAGCGCAAGCACCCACGCGCCCGTGGCCCCGAGGCGGCGCGCCGAGGCCTCCACCGAGGCCAGCACCGCGGCCCGGGGCAGCAGCACCCGCTTGGGCCGCCCGGTCGAGCCGGACGTCTCGACGACCCACGGCGCGGGCTCCTCCACGGAGCCCAACCAGGCCCGCAGCGACGCCACCGCGTGACGTGGGCCACCGGGGTCGATATCCATGCGACGAACGCTAGCCCGGCGTGGTCTCATCCTCCGGTGCCGACCCGCCCCGCCGTCCTCGACCAGTTCGTCCCGCCGACCCCGCTGGCCGGCAAGCTGTCGGTCCAGTCGGTGCTCTTCGCGGTCGGCGACGGGGCGTTCATCACCGCCAGCGCCGCCTTCTTCCTGGGGGTCGTCGGCCTGTCACCGACCCAGGTCGGCGTCGGCATCACCGTCGCGGGCGTCGCCTCGTTCCTGGTCGCGGTGCCGGCGGGCAAGCTGGCGGACCGGATCGGCCCGCAGCGGCTGTGGGCGATCGGCGCGGTCGGCACCGCGGCGGCGTACGCCACCTGGCCCTGGATCGACGGCTTCGTGGCGTTCCTGGTCGTCAGCGTGGTGCTCGAGGTGGTCAACTCGACCGGCGGCGCCGCCCGGGGCGCCTACGTGCTCGACGTGCTGCCGCGCGCCGAGCGGATCGGCTCGCAGGCCTACATGTACGCCGCCACCAATCTCGGCTTCACCGTCGGGGCGGGCGTGGGCTTCATGGCGCTCGCCGTCGAGCACAACACCCTGCTCACCGCGCTGCCGCTGCTGACCGCGGCCCTGAGCCTGGTCAACGGCTACTGGATCGCCCGGCTGCCGAAGGCCCCGCACAAGGAGCGCCCCTCGCCGCTGGAGACCGCGATCGCCGCCGCCGTCGACGAGGCGGACGCCCCGCGGGCCGTCCCGAGCGCCCTGCGCAACCCCGGCTACCTGCTCACCTCGTTCTTCAGCGGCGTCCTGATGACCAACCAGGTGCTGCTGCACACGGTCATCCCGCTGTGGTTGATGTCGGAGACCGACGCGCCCAGGGTGCTGCTGGCGGCGCTCTTCGCCACCAACACGCTGATGTGCATCGTGCTGCCGATGGCCGTGGCCCGCACGGTGCGCGGCCTGCCGACCGCGCTGCGGGCGGCCAGGATCAGCAGCGCGTTCTTCGTCATGGCGTGCGTCATCACCATGGTCACCCGCGACACCCTCGGCTGGCAGACGATCATGCTGATGTGGGCCGGGCACATCGTGGTCACCTTCGCCGAGCTGTTCCTCTCCGCGGCGAGCTGGGCCTTCGAGTCCGAGCTGTCCGACCCCGACCGCCGCGGCGAGTACCAGGGCGCCGGCAACCTCGGCGGCACCCTCGGGTTCGTCTGGGCCCCGGCCGCCTACACGTGGCTGGCGCTGAGCTGGGGCACCGAGGGCTGGCTGGTGATCGCCGCGATCATCCTGGTCGCCGCCGTGGCCATCCACCCCTCGGCGCGGATGGCGCAGCGCTTCCTCGAGCGCCACGAGCTCGACCCGGCCCGCTGAGGGCCGCGCGGGCGGTGTTGAATCGTCCGGTGACCGCTCCCGCTCAGTGGCTCGCCGGTGCGCGCCCCCGCACCCTGCCCGCCGCCGTCGCCCCCGTGCTCGCCGGCACCGGCGTCGCGGCGTACGTCGACCAGCCGGTGTGGTGGAAGGCGCTGCTGGCCCTGGTGGTCAGCCTCGCGCTGCAGGTCGGCGTCAACTACGCCAACGACTACTCCGACGGCGTGCGCGGCACCGACGACGACCGGGTCGGCCCGATGCGCCTGGTCGGCTCCGGCGCCGCCACGGCGCCCGCGGTCAAGCGCGCCGCCTTCGCTGCCTTCGCGGTGGCGGCCGCGGCCGGCCTGGTGCTCGCCGCCACCACCGCGTGGTGGCTGGTCGCCGTCGGCGCCGTGAGCGTGCTGGCCGCCTGGTTCTACACCGGCGGTGACAGGCCCTACGGCTACCTGGGCCTGGGCGAGGTGATGGTCTTCGTCTTCTTCGGCCTCGTCGCGGTCGTCGGCACCACCTACGTGCAGACCGAGACCTTCGAGCCCGCCGCCCTGGCCGCCTCGGTCGGCATCGGCGCCCTGGCCTGCGCGATCCTCGTGGTCAACAACCTGCGCGACATCCCCACCGACACCCTCGCCGGCAAGCGCACCCTCGCGGTGCTGCTCGGCGACCCCCGCACCCGCACCCTGTACGCCGCCCTGGTCGCGGTCGCCGCGCTGGCCGTGCTCGGCGTGGCCGCGCTGACGACCTGGTGGGCGCTGCTGGGCCTCGGCTTCCTGGTCGCGGCCCTGCCGGGCCTGCGCGTGGTCGGCGGCGGCGCCACCGGCCCGGGGCTCGTCCCGGTGCTGCAGGCCACCGGCTCGGCCGAGCTGGTCTGGTCGGTGCTGGTCGCCGCGCCGCTGCTCGTCCGCTGATGCCAGCCGAGCAGTCACTTTCGAACCAGCGACCGGTCACTCTTGAACCACCGAGCGGTCGATGACCGGCACCCGCGCCACGGCGACCGGGCTAGGCTCGGGGCATGAAGTTCCTGCTGCTCATCCTCGTGATCGTGGCCGTCGTCGCCGCCTGGCGCATGCGCAGCGTGCTGCTGGGCAAGGTGCTGGGCCAGTCCTCGAGCCGGGTCGACCGGCACCTGAACCGCCGGAAGCGCTGAGCCTCAGTCGACGTCCTCGCGCGCCTTGCGCTCCTCGAAGCGCTGCCCGGCCGCGCGGGCCCGGGCGTCGACGCGCCGCGCCAGCGCCTCGCGGGGGCCGTTGAGCAGGAAGTAGGACCCGATCCCGCTGAGCACGAAGGCGATCACGAAGACCCCGAGCAGGTTGGCCTCACCGGCCACGAGCAGCCAGAGACCGCTCACCACGCCCAGCGAGGCGAGGAAGAGCAGGATGCGCAGGGCGGTGTAGACGGCGAACTCCTTCACCCCTCCAGGGTAGGTCGTCACCGGGGAGCGCCTACATTGGAGGGGTGCTGAAGTTCCTGCTGGTCGTGGCGTTCGTCGCGGTCGTCACCTACCTGGCCATCCGCCTGATGCAGCGTCGGCTGCCCGGCGGCGGCTCCCAGGGCGTACGCCGCCCGCTGCCCGGCCCCAAGCCGAAGCCGCGGATGGTCGCCCCCGACGACGACGAGGACTTCCTGCGCGACCTCGAGCGCAAGCGCCGCCACCCCGAGGACCCCGACACCCCCACCACCTGACAGCCCGGCCGAGCGGTCACTTCTGCACCATCGACCAGTCAGTCGCGGACCACGCCCGCTCGCCCGGCGACCGCTGGGTGGTGCAGAAGTGACCGGTGGGTGGTTCGAAAGTGACCGGTGGGTGGTTCGAAAGTGACTGCTCGGCCGGCCTCAGCGCTCGAGCGGGGAGACGACGGCGCTGGAGGCGTCGGCGTAGGAGTGCTGGGAGCTGCTGGAGAAGAAGTTGATCCCGATGAAGTTGAACCACAGGGTGGCCAGGCCGACGAGGGCGATGATCGCGGCGTTGCGGCCCTTGAAGCCGGCCGTCGAGCGGGCGTGCAGGTAGGCGGCGTACACGACCCAGGTGATGAAGGCCCAGACCTCCTTGGGGTCCCAGTTCCAGTACGACGCCCACGCCTCGTGCGCCCAGATCGGGCCGGTGATGAGCACCGCGAAGGTCCACACCGGGAAGCCGAAGGCGTGCATGCGGTAGGAGACCCGGTCGAGCACGGCGGGTGCGGGCACCCGGGCGAGGTAGCCGGTGGTGCGCTCGGGGTGCTTGGCCTGGGCGCGCTCCTTGAGCAGGTAGAGCACCGAGGTGATCCCGCCGAGGGTGAAGGCGCCGGTGGCGATCACGGCGGAGACGACGTGGATGACCAGCCAGGGCGAGTTCAGCGCCTCGGTGAGCGGCGAGACCGGGGCGTAGAGCCAGATCTCGGCGACCATCATCAGCACCAGCACGGTGGAGACGACGATGGGGGCCATCCAGCCGAGGCCGAAGCGGCGGCGGGTGGCCAGGTAGAGCGCGGCGACCACGAACGTGCCCGAGAGCGTGAACTCGTACATGTTGCCCCACGGCACCCGGTTGGGGTCGGCGGCCATGCCGCGCCCCACGAGGGCGACCAGGTGGACGCCGGCGCCCAGCCAGGTCAGCAGCAGCCCGAGGCGGCCGGCCATCAGCACCCGGCGCTCGTGGGCGTCGTCGACGTCGCCGGAGGTGGGGCCGGCGGTGGGCGCCGCCTCGTCGGCGGCCACGGCGCCACCCGCACCGGCCGAGACGCGGGCGACCTCGGCCGAGGCAGGCACCTTGCGCAGCAGGCTCCACTCCACCAGGTGCGACAGCATCGCCAGGAAGTAGACGGCACCGGCGGCGGCGACGGCCTGCTGGCTCAACGCCTCCCAGGACGGGTCGGTCATCTCAGCTCCTTCTGCGCCGCGGGTCGCAGCGCCTCCACGATATCGGCGAGCACCAACGCCACGTCCCCGCCGCCGGAGCGGTCCAGGGCGGCCAGCTCGACCACGGTGCGCCCGTCCTCGCGACGCGCCCGCACCCAGACCCGGCGGGGCCGGATGAACAGGCTCCCGAGCAGCCCGAGCAGGGCGGCCACGACGCCGACGAGCGCCACGACCTTGCCGGGGCTCTGGCTGACCTGCACCCGCACCCACGGCTGGACGCCCTCGAACGTGACGCTGCCGAGCCCGTCGGGCAGCTCCTGGGTGGCCCCGACCTGCAGGTCGACGCGCAGCGGGCTGCCGTCGGCCTTCGTCACCTGCTCGGTGCCGTCCTTCTCGAGGATGTAGACCGACTGCGAGGTGCCGTCGTCGAGACCCAGGTCGCCGCGGTAGACCAGCATCGAGATCGCCGGGTTGAGGGTGTCGCCCATGACGTTGACCGGGTCGCCGCCGATGTTGACGAACGTCGGGTAGAACAGCCCCTCGAGGCCGAGGCCGTCGGGCTCGGCGGCGGGCGCCTTGATGACGCCGAAGGACAGGAAGCTCTGGTCCTGGGGCAGGAAGATCCGCGGCCCGCTGGCCACCACCTTCCCCTCGGCGTCGCGCACCGTGATCACCGGTGCGTAGCCGTGGCCGACGAGGAAGACCTCGGAGTCGCCGATCTGCAGCGGGTGGTTGACCCGCAGGGCGTAGTCCCGCTCCTCGGCGCCGGGCTCCTCGCGGTAGCGCAGCTGGGCCACGAAGTTGCGGGCCTGGCCCTGGGCGCGGCCCTCGGTGAGCCACTCGACCTCGAAGTCCTCGACGTCGAAGGAGAACGGCTCCATCTCGTCGGCGGAGAACGCGGAGCCGGGCACGAAGTCGTCGTACTGGGTCAGGTTGTTGGAGAAGCCGTTGCCGACCAGCACGATCACGCCGCCCTTGTACCCGAGCAGGCTGCCCATCGCGAAGCCCACCAGCACCACGATGATCGAGAGGTGGAAGACCAGGTTGCCGACCTCGCGCAGGTAGCCGCGCTCCGCGGAGACGGCGCCGGCCCCGGGGCCGTCGGGGTCCGCGGGGCGCAACCGGTAGCGGCGGCGGCGCAGCTCGGCGCGCGCCTGCTCGAGGACCTCCTCGACCCCCTCGTCGCTGTCGTACGACGCGTGGTCGGGCAGCCGGGTCAGGTTGCGCGGCGCCGCGGGCGGGACCGCCCGGATGTTGCGGGCGTAGACGAGGGTGCGCGGGATGATGCAGCCCACCAGGCTGACCATCAGCAGCACGTAGATGGCCGCGAACCAGACCGAGCCGTAGACGTCGAAGAGGTCGAGCCACTCGTAGACCGGGGTCAGGCGCGGGTGGTCCTCGCGCCAGCGCGACGCGGCGAGGGCGTCGACGCCCTGCTGCGGCACGATCGAGCCCGGCACGGCGGCCAGGGCCAGGAGCAGCAGCAGGATCAGCGCGGTGCGCATCGAGGTCAGCTGGCGCCAGGCCCAGCGGCCCAGCTCGCGCGGGGTCAGCTCGCCGGCGGTACGGCGGCCCTCGGGGCGCACCTCGGGAGGAGCGTCGGTCATATCGCCACCTCGAAGTCGGAGACCAGCTCGCCCTGCAACCAGGTCACCGCGTAGTCCCACCAGCCGGTGACCAGCAGCACCCCGACCGCCACCATCATCACTCCGCCGGCGCGGGTCACCCACGCCTGGTGGCGGCGCACCCAGGCGAAGGCGCCCAGGGCGCGGCGCCACAGCAGCCCGGCGAGCACGAAGGGCACGCCGAGGCCCAGGGTGTAGAAGGCCAGCAGCAGCGCGGAGCGCCCGGCGGTGCCCTCGCTGTAGCCGAGCCCGAGGATCACGCCCAGCGTCGGGCCGATGCAGGGGGTCCAGCCCAGGCCGAAGAGGAAGCCGAGCACCGGGGCGGCGCCCAGGCCCACCGCGGGCACCTTGTGCACCCGCAGGTCGCGCTGCAGCCACGGGACGAGCCCGACGAAGGTCAGGCCCAGCACGATCGTGAACAGCCCCAGCCAGAAGCTCAGCGTCGACTGGTTGACGCGTAGCCAGGTGCTCACCGAGCCCGCCAGCGCCCCGAGCGTCACGAAGACCGCGCCGAAGCCGGCCACGAACAGCACGGAGCCGGCGACCATCCGGCCGCGGCTGCCGCGGCCCTCGGCGATGTCGGCGCCCGAGAGGCCGGTGGCGTAGGAGAAGTAGCCCGGCAGCAGCGGCAGCACGCAGGGGCTGAAGAACGAGACCAGCCCGGCCAGCACGGCCACGGGCACCGCGAGGGCCAGCGAGCCCGACGAGGCGGTCTGCTGGAGCCAGTCGGTCACTGGCCCGACTCCTGGCCCGACTCCTGGGCCGTCTCCTGGGCCGACTCGACCAGGGTCAGCAGCGTCGTCTTCGACGGGATCTCCCCGCTGATCACCGACGCCACCCGGCCCTCGGGGTCCAGCACGAGCGTCGAGGGGGTCGCCTTGGGCGAGGTGCGCCCGGGGAAGGCCAGCAGGGCCTGCCCGTCGGGGGCGTAGATCGAGGGGTAGTCGACGCCGAGCCGGTCCTCGAAGACCTGCGCGTCGGCCGCGGAGTTGTCGCGGATGTTGATCCCGACGAAGGCGACGTCGTTGCCGAGCTCGTCGGCGGCCTCGGTGAGCATCGGCATCTCCTTGATGCACGGCCCGCAGCCGCTCCACCACACGTTGACCACGACCGCCTTGCCGCGCTGCTCGGCGAGGTCGTAGCGGCCGCCGTCGACGGTCTCGCCGGAGAGCTCGATGGGGCCCTCGCGGTCGCCGACCTCGTACTCGACGACCTGGCCGTCGCCGGGCACGTAGCCGGCGTCGTTGGTGCCGGCCAGCGACGAGCAGCCGGCGAGCGGCAGCAGCAGGGCCGCCGCGAGGGCGGCCCGGCGGGGGCGAGGGGTCAAGGCCGCTTCTCCTCCGGGGCCCCGCCTGCCGAAAACGGCGCGGAGCGGTCCCCGGTGGGGATCAGGTCGCCCGCGGGCTCGGAGTACGAGACCTGCGCGAGCCGCTCGCCGACGAAGTGGAAGGAGGTCAGCGAGCACAGCGTGCACTGGCGCTTGCGGGGGTCGTGCAGGAAGGAGCGGCCCTCGGCGGCCAGGCGGGTCGTCCAGATCGGCAGCTGGTGGGAGACCAGCACGGCCTCGTGGCCGGTGGCCGCCTCGCGGGCCTCGTGCACCGCGGCCATCATCCGCTCGACGATCTCCTTGTAGGGCTCGCCCCACGACGGCTTGAACGGGTTCCACAGGTGCCGCCAGGTCGACGGCTTCTTCAGCGCGTTCTTGCCGGGGCCGAACTGCTCGCCCTCGAAGACGTTGGCCGACTCGATGACCCGCTCGTCGGTGACGATGTCGAGCCCGAGCGCCGCGGCGAGCGGGCGGCCGGTCTCCTGGGCGCGCTCCAGCGGCGAGGAGCGCACGTGCACGATGTCGCGGTGCCCGATCTGCTCGGCGACGCGGTCGGCCATCCGCCGGCCCAGGTCGGAGAGGTGGAAGCCGTCGCGGCGGCCGTAGAGCACGCCCTCGGGGTTGTGCACCTCGCCGTGGCGCAGCAGGTGGACGATCGTGTCGGGGGTGCCGGTCATCGCTGGGGCCTCTCGGTCGCGGCGGCCGCGCGGGCGGCCTCGGGCAGCGCGTCGAGCACGGTCTGCACGGCGCGGTCGTCGTGGGCGGCGGAGAGGAACCAGGCCTCGTACGCCGAGGGCGGCAGGTAGACACCGCGCTCGAGCATGGCGTGGAAGAAGGCGCCGTACGCCGCGGTGTCGGTGCGCGAGGCGTCGTCGAAGTCGCGCACCGGGCCCTCGGCGAGGAAGACGGAGAACATGGTGCCGGTCGACTGGATCGTGTGCGCGACGCCGGCGGCCGTGAGGGCCTCGGCGGCGGCGGTCTTGATGGTCTCGCCGGTGCGGTTCAGGTGGTCGTAGACCTCGGGGGTGGCCAGCCGCAGCGTGGCCAGGCCGGCGGTGGTGGCGACGGGGTTCCCCGACAGCGTGCCGGCCTGGTAGACCGGCCCCTCCGGCGAGAGGTGGCCCATCACGTCGGCGCGACCGCCGAAGGCCGCGGCCGGGAAGCCGCCGCCCATCACCTTGCCGAAGGTCACCAGGTCGGGGCGCCAGCCCTCGACCGCCCCGTCGAGGCCCCACTGGCCCTGCCGCGAGGCCCGGAAGCCGGTCATCACCTCGTCGCTGACGAACAGCGCGCCGTGGCGCGCGCAGGTCGCGGCCAGGAACTCGTTGAAGCCCGGCTCCGGCGGCACCACGCCCATGTTGCCGGGGGCGGCCTCGGTGACCAGGCAGGCGATCCGGTCGCCGTGCTCGGCGAAGACCGCCTCGACCGCGGCCCGGTCGTTGTAGGGCAGCACCAGCGTCAGCTCCGTCGAGGACGCCGGCACGCCGGGGGTGCCGGGCACCGCGAAGGTGGCCAGCCCCGAGCCGGCCGAGGCCAGCAGCGCGTCGACGTGGCCGTGGTAGCAGCCGGCGAACTTCACCACGACGTCACGGCCGGTGAAGCCGCGCGCCAGGCGGATCGCCGACATGGTGGCCTCGGTGCCGGAGGAGACGAAGCGGACCTTCTCGACCGAGGTGCGCTCGACGATCTCCTCGGCCAGCTCCACCTCCGGCTCGGTCGGGGTGCCGTACGACGTGCCGCGCGCGACCGCCGCCTGCACCGCCTCGAGCACCTCGGGGTGGGCGTGGCCCATCAGCATCGGGCCCCACGAGCAGATCAGGTCGACGTAGGCGTTGCCGTCGACGTCGTGCAGCCACGCGCCCTGCGCGGAGCGGATGAAGCGGGGGGTGCCGCCGACGGCGTTGAACGCGCGCACCGGCGAGTTCACCCCACCGGGGGTCACGCGGTGGGCCCGGCGGAACATCTCCGCCGAGGCGTCGGTCGTCACGGGCTGCAGACCTTGGCTCACCCGGCCATTGTCCTCATGCCCCACAAGCCCGTCACGCCGGTGCCCGCCCGCGCCGGGGCGGGGGTGGTCCAGCCCACTGCGGCCCACGCGCGGCCCCCGACGCCGTGCGCCGGTCCGGGACGCTGGTTTGTGCCCGCTGACCTGGGGGCATGGTGGAGGACCGGGGGGCCGCGGGCCTCCCGGCCCACCTCCGGCGAACGGCAGTGCCCGTAACGTCGGTATGGGAGGATCGTTAGGTCGGTCACAGAGTGCTTGAGGGAGCACGGCCCATCAGCAGATCCACCGGCAGAACCAAGGGGAGAAGACTCGATGTCCGCACAGCGTTTGGGACGCCTGCAGAAGGCGACGGCCCTGGTGCCGCTCGGTCTGCTGTCGGCGGCAGTGACCGCCAGCCTGGTCGGGGTCTCCCCCGCGACGGTCAACGCCTCCGAGGAGGTCGAGGCCCCCGAGGTCTCCGCGCTGCCCGACGGCAGCAGCGTGCCGACCGAGGCGATCGAGGCCCCCGCGAGCGTGTCGACCGGCGACGTCGTCGCCGCCGGCCTGCGCGGCAAGAACGCCCAGCGCGTCGTGGCCACCGCCTCCAACGCCGACATCCCCTCCGCCGCCCTGGCCGCCTACCAGCGCGCCGAGACGGTCATCAACGAGGCCGACAAGTCCTGCAACATCACCTGGCAGCTGGTCGCGGCGATCGGTCGCGTCGAGTCCGACCACGGCCGCTACGGCGGCAACGTGCTCGACGACGAGGGCGTCGCCCGCCCCGGCATCTACGGCATCGCCCTCAACGGCAAGCGCGGCACCGCGCTGATCCGCGACACCGACGCCGGCCAGTTCGACAAGGACACCACCTTCGACCGGGCCATCGGCCCGATGCAGTTCATCCCCTCGACCTGGTCGGTCGTGGGCGTCGACGCCGACGGCGACGGCCAGCGCAACCCCCAGGACATCGACGACGCCGCGCTCGGCTCGGCCGTCTACCTCTGCTCCGGCGAGGACGACCTGTCGACCACGGCGGGCCAGGAGAAGGCGGTCTTCCGCTACAACAACTCCACCGAGTACGTCGACCTGGTCCTCTCGATCATGGACGCCTACATGTCCGGCGACTACACCTCGGTGCCCACCAACACCCTGGCCGCCGCCACCTTCGCGCCCGACCCGTCGTACACCCCGCCCAAGCCGCCCAAGCCCACCAAGAGCCCGCAGCAGGGCGGCCAGCAGCAGCCGGCCACACCTCCCGGCGGCGGCTCCTCCGAGCCGGCTCCCGAGCCCGAGCCCACCTCCCCCGCCGAGCCCAGCGGCCCGGTCGGCGGCGGCAACGGCGGCTCCGGCGGCGGCCTGGGCATCCCCGGCGCGCCCACCCCGACGCTGCCGGCCCTGCCCTCGACCAGCGTCTCGGTCGTCGACGAGGTGCTCGGCTACGCCCAGGCGGTGCTGCAGTGCACCCTCGACGGCTACGTCGACAACATCCTGAGCAGCAACGACCCCTTCGACAAGTGCGTGAAGGACTACATGGGCAAGTAGCCCCCCCCACCCCCACTACCACGTGCGAGGGGCCATCAACGAGCCCGACGCCGCCACCTTCTACGGCGGGGGCGCCGTGGGCTACA